>NZ_JBWKUF010000002.1:0-879660 GCF_059420685.1 Sphingomonas sp. GW821-FHT03E12 | reverse complement strand
CCCCCCCCCCCCCCCCCCCCCCCCCCCCCCCCCCCCCCCCCCCCCCCCCCCCCCCCCCCCCCCCCCCCCCCCCCCGCCTCCGCGAGCCGCAAGGCTCGCCTCAAGAACGAGGGTCGGGCATGCGGCATATCGCGGTGATCGGTTCGGGACCGGCGGGCTACTATACCGCCGAGGCTGCACAGAAGCAGTTCGGTGACGATGTCCGCGTCGACATCATCGATCGCCTTCCCGTCCCCTTCGGGCTGATCCGCACCGGCGTTGCGCCCGATCACCAGTCGATCAAGGGGGTTTCCCGCCGCTACGAGGCCACCGCGCTGACCGACAATGTCCGCTTCGTCGGCAACGTCACGATCGGCGAGCAGGTGACCATCCCAGAGCTGATCGAACTCTACGACGCCGTCGTCCTCGCCACCGGCGCGCCGCGCGACCGGCCACTCGAAATTCCCGGCGCCGACCTGCCCGGCGTCACCGGTTCGGCGGCGTTCGTCGGCTGGTATAATGGCCATCCCGACTATGCGGCGCTGAACCCCGATCTTTCGGGGCCCGGCGCGGTGGTGATCGGCAACGGCAATGTCGCACTC
This sequence comes from Sphingomonas sp. GW821-FHT03E12, assembly GCF_059420685.1. Classification (NCBI taxonomy): domain Bacteria; kingdom Pseudomonadati; phylum Pseudomonadota; class Alphaproteobacteria; order Sphingomonadales; family Sphingomonadaceae; genus Sphingomonas; species Sphingomonas sp. GW821-FHT03E12. Next base: position 879,079 of record NZ_JBWKUF010000002.1, on the reverse strand, counting down.
GACGTCGCGCGCATCCTCGCCAAGACGCAGAACGAATTCGCCGGATCGGACATCGTCGGACACGCGCTCGCCTCGCTCGAAAAGTCGTCGATCGATACCATCACCTTGCTCGGCCGCCGCGGCCCGCATCAGATCAACATGACTCCCAAGGAGCTGGGCGAACTGGGCGAGCTCGAACGCGCCGCGCCGGTCGTGGACATCGCCGACTTCCCGCCGGAGCTGGATGACGCGATGCTCGAACCGGGTCAGCGCAAGTCGATCACCCATCTGCGCAACTTCGCCGCAGCGCATGTCGAGAAGCCCGTCCACATCATCTTCGACTTCTACGCCAAACCGGTCGCGATCGAAGGCGACGGCAAGGTCGAGCGTGTGATCGTCGAACGCACCACCCTCGACGCGCGCGGCGCCGCGGTCGGCACGGGCGAAACCTATGCCGTGCCCGCCAGCCTCGTCGTTTCCTGCATCGGCTATCGCACCCCGCGAATCGACGGCGTCCCCTATGACGATCGCGCCGGGCGCTTCGCCAATGACGAAGGGCGCGTGCTCCCCGGTCTCTATGCGGTGGGCTGGGCACGCCGCGGCCCGACCGGCACGATCGGGACCAACCGGCCTGACGGATTCGCGATCATCGAAAAGATCGCCGCGGATACCGAAGCCGGCAGCCGCAAGGCGGGCCGCCCGGGCCTCGACTCGCTGCTCGCCTCGCGCAACGTCGATGTCGTCACCTTCCGCGACTGGCAGAAGATCGAGGCAGCCGAGGTTGCCGCCGCCCGCGACGGGGCTCCGCGGGAGAAATTCACCAGCGTCGATGCGATGCTTGCAGCGCGCGGCACCTGAAAAAGCTTGCGAACACCCGCTTGCGCAGCACGAAAGTGCTGGTTATAGGCGCCGCTCCAAGCGAAAGCCGGTCCGCCCAACCCGGGGCATTTTCAAGGATCCGGCACTCCGTCGGGGAGTAGCTCAGCCTGGTAGAGCACTGCCTTCGGGAGGCAGGGGCCGGAGGTTCGAATCCTCTCTCCCCGACCACATTTCTTCGTCACTAAATCGCTGACATCCGGACGCCTTTCGCGCCCGGACGGATTTTCTCACCCTTGGTCGAAAAAAATTCGTCGCGGCTGTCGATTCCGCGCAAGCTCGCTCGTCGTCAGGATAGAAGGCCGATCCAGGCCCTCGCCAACGAAGGAGAATTCCGATGCGTGTGATGGTGTTCGTCAAGGCGACCGAGGACAGCGAAGCGGGCATGAAGCCCTCGCCCGAACTCAACCAGCTGTTCATCGACATGGGCAAGTTCAACGAGGAACTGGTCAAGGCCGGCGTCATGGTCGCGGGCGACGGCCTCAAGCCCTCGAAGCATGGCAAGCGGGTGGCATTCGACGGCCCCAGCCGCACCGTGATCGACGGCCCGTTCACCGAAACCCGCGAGTTGGTCTCCGGCTACTGGCTGTGGGAAGTCAAGGACATGGACGAGGCGGTCGCCTGGGTGAAGCGTTGCCCCAACCCGATGTTCGGCCCGAGCGAGATCGAGATCCGCCCGCTGTTCGAAATGGCCGACTTCGCCGATATCATCCCGCCCGAAGCCGCCGCGATCAACGACGGCATCGGCGAGAAGCTCGCGAACAACTGATCCGCTTGCCCTGCCCCGCCATGCTCCCCTAACCCTTGGGCATGGCGGCGGACAGGGAAACCCAGCGGGCGATCGAAGCGGTCTTCCGGATCGAGCGGGCGCGGCTCATCGCGAGCCTCGCCCGCATGACCCGCGACGTCGATCGGGCCGAGGAACTGGCGCAGGACGCGCTGCTCGTCGCGCTCGCCGAATGGCCGAAGACCGGCGTTCCCCAAAATCCCGGCGCATGGCTCACCGCCGCGGCGAAACGCCGCGCGATCGACGGCCTGCGCCGCGCGAAGATGCAGGAACGCAAGCACGCCGAAATCGCCCGCGACCTCGACGAAGCCGACAGCAGCGACGTCGAGGCGCTGGAGGCCGCAATGGACGACGATATCGGCGACGAGCTGCTCGGGCTGATCTTCACCGCCTGCCATCCGGTCATCTCGGCGGAGGCGCGCGCGGCGCTCACCCTGCGCCTGATCGGCGGCCTCACCACCGACGAGATCGCCCGCGCCTTCCTCTCCGCCGAACCGACCATCGCCCAGCGAATCGTCCGCGCCAAGAAGAGCATCGGCAGCGCCGCCCTCGCGTTCGAAGTGCCGCGCGGTTCCGAGCGCGACGCCCGCCTCGCCTCGGTGCTCGAGGTCGTCTACCTCATCTTCAACGAGGGCTATGCCGCGACCGCGGGCGAGGACCTGATCCGCCCTGCCCTTTGCGCCGAAGCCCAGCGGCTCGGCCGTATCCTCGCGGGCCTGATGCCCGACGAGCCCGAGGTACATGGCCTGCTCGCCCTTATGGAGATTCAGGCCTCACGCCTGCGCGCGCGTACCGGCCCCGACGGCGCCTTCGTCCCGATCACGCACCAGAACCGCGCACACTGGGACCAACTACTGATCCGCCGCGGCCTCAACGCCCTTGCCCAGGCCGAAGCACAGGGCGGCGCCGATGGCCCCTATGCGCTTCAGGCCGCGCTCGCCGCCTGCCACGCCCGCGCGCGCCGTTCGGAGGATACCGACTGGCCGCGCATCGCCGCGCTCTACGACCGGCTGCGCGACGTGATGCCCTCGCCCGTGGTCGATCTCAACCGGGCCGTCGCGCACAGCATGGCGTTCGGGCCGGAGGCGGGCCTCGTGCTGGTCGATCAGCTCGCCGAGGCCGCAGCGCTGCGCAACTACGCCCCGCTTCCCGCAGCCCGCGGCGATTTCCTGTTCCGCGCAGGCCGCCTGCCCGAAGCGAAGGACGCCTTCGAAGCCGCCGCAGCGCTCACCCGCAACGAGCGCGAGCGCGACTTTCTGCTCGAACGCGCCGCCGCGTGCGTTTCACACGACTGAAGCTTTGCTTTCCTACCTCCAAAGGATGATCGCGCGTTCGCATCTTGCATGACCGCCCCCGGCTTTGGCATTTTACGCGCAAGGGAGACTGCCATGACGCTCGCGCTTGCACCCGCCCCGCATCGCTTCTCGGTGATCACGCTCAGCGAATCCGAAACGCCCGCCTGGAGCACCCGCTTCGGCTGGCCGGTCTTCGGCGACACGCATCTCGCCATCAGCCCGGACGCCAACCGCTCCATCCTCGCTGCTCAGATCGATGATGCCGTGCTGCGCGCCGACCGCGCAGTCCTGCTGGTTGCTGAGGGGCTCGGCTGCTTCGCCGCGTCCTGGTGGGCGCGCCTCTCGCCCTCGCACTATGTCGAGCGGGTCGCGGGCGCATTGCTGTTCGATCCCGAAACCGCGGAGGAAAGTGCAGCCAAACGCCGCAACTTCGCTTCGCCGCCGACCGCACTACCCTTCCCGTCGATGGTCCTCGCCGACCGGCTTCCGGGCAGCGATCCCGCCGATTTCGCGCCCTTCGCGCAGAGCTGGGGCAGCCGCCTGATCGCGGGCAACCGCCACCGCGCCGCCGAGGTTTCGGCGTGGCGCAGCGCACAGCGGCTCGTCGGCCGCCTCACCGCATCGGTCGTCGCCCGCGACATCGAACGCGGCCTGGCACTGCGCGGAGAGGGCTAGACTAGGCTAGAGCCCCTCGCCGCCCACCCAATGGGCGTTGGACAATCGCCGCGCGACATCCCAAGTCTGCCGCCGGATATCGGGCACCGCGACGATCTCCCAGAAGGCGCCGCGCGTCATCGGTCCCAGTGCATAGAGCCGCTCGCTCGCCCGGCCGTTCGCGCCGATCACCTGTCCCACGCCGTTGACGTCGATACCCAGATGCGCCGCGTCGGGCCGGATCGCATCGCGCTCGCGCAGGGAAACCAGCAACGGGTCGGTCGTCCGGTTGAGATCGCCCAGCGGCCCGGTGCAGTTGACGATCCGCCGCACCGCCATCGTCTCGTTTGCGTCGGCTCCGCGCGGCCGCCAGGCCATCGTCACGCCGCCATCGGTCGGCGAAAAGGCAATCGTCTTGCCCGCCAGCACGTGGAGCTGCCCGCGCTCCTGCATCGCCGCCAGCCGGTCCGCCACCTCGGGCGCCAGCCGGTGCCGGTGCACGTCCCACCAGGGCCGCAAATGCCGCAGGAAGCGCGCGCGCTCGGCCTCGGTGGCATTGGCCCACATCGGCTGGGTAAAGGGCCGCAGCTCGTCGACCGCGTTGCGCCAGCCCACCGCCTCGGCGCGCTCGCGGACCTGCCGCACGAGCCCCGACGCCACCGTCGCGGGCCGCTCGCCGATCTTCGCCCAGTCGCTCGCCGCTTCATGCCGGCGCGGCAACAGCCCGCGCCGCGACAGCGCGACGATCTTCCCCTCGAACCCGCGCGCCTCCAGCATCAGTGCCACGTCGATCATGGTGAGGCCCGTACCGACCACCAGCACTATATCGTCAGCGCTCAGCCCGTCGGCGACATCGCCCGCCCAGGGATCCCCCTTGTAGAGGTCGTCCGGAAGCACGCCGTCGCTCAGCCCCGGCGGGTCGTGCGGCGGCAGATTGCCCACCGCCAGCACCGCCGCATCGGCATCGATCGTCCCGCCATCGGCCAGCTTGAGCGCAACGCCGCGCCCGGTCTCCACCGCGTCGGCAACCTCGCCATAACGCACCGTCAGCCGCCCATTGCTGGTCGCCAGCGCCGCATCCAGCATCTCGCGCAGATAGATGCCGTAAGTGACACGCGACGCGAAGGACTTGGCCGCATCCGGCACCCCGCGCGCCTCGAGCCAGCGCGCGAAATGCCCCGGATCGTCGGGCAGCGCGCTCATATTCCCGGCGCGCACGTTGAGCACATGGCTCGGATGCGCAGCCCCATAAGCCAGCCCCTCGCCCGCGCGGCTCCCGCGCTCGATCAGCGTCGCGCGCGGACCTTCGTGGCGGAGCAGATTGATCGCCTGAAGCGTGCCCGAAAAGCCCGCGCCGACGATGGCGACATGTTCGACCGGCATCTTTGCTCCCTTATGGCGGTGCCGGCCCGCTCCCCCACCCGGCCACCCATAGAATACACTGGCGTTGGGTGGCCGGGTGGGGGAGCGGGCCGGCACCGCAATGCGCCTTGGCGCATTCTCAAACAGACTCTTAGATTTCGTATTCCATCTGCCAGGACGGCTCGGTGAAGGCCGGCGGCTTTTCGGCAAAGGCCGGCTGGCGGGCCTTCATCCGCCCATAGAGCGCCTTCACCGTGTCGCTCGCCGTACGCACGAACAGCGCCGGGATCACCCCGTGGACGATGCAGGCAAGGCCGCCCACCACCATGCGCGCACCGAACCCCGTCGCGGTCGCGAAATGCTCGCCATAGCTCTCCCCCACATCGCGCGGGTGCTTCAGAAAGACCTTGTCGAACATATACGCTCCTTGGTTTCGGCCGATACTATAGCCGTGTCGTTCAGCCTCTGGGGGTGAAATCTTCCACCAGCTGATAATGATCCGCCGGAAACACCTGCCGCGCTGATGTGACAGGCTCCTTGCCACGCCAGGTCCAGCGCTCGATCTGCAGGCACGGCGCGCCCGTCGCGATCCCCAGTTCCTTCGCCGCGACCGGTTCCGCGCCCACCGCGCCGATCCGGTGCCGCGCCTCGGTCCAGGGCACATTGGCGAGCAGCCACGCGCCCGGCGCGTTGGCGGCGAAGTCCGCATCCTCGGCACCCGGCGCCACCGCCAGGTCGAGCCAGCGCTCTTCCCAACCGAACGGGGTCTTGCCTGCGTGATGCACGCCGCTCAGCGCCAGCCAGCATCCACCGGCACGCGCGGGAAACCCCTCAGGCGCGCGGCGCTGCAGCTCGACCGAGAGCAATTCCCAGCGATAGGGTTCGCCCCGCGCCTCGATCAGCGCGCCGATATCGGGCACGCCGACCACCGCGGTGCGGATCTGTGGCCGCGCGACGAAGCTCCCCGCGCGCCGCCTGCGCTCGATCAAGCCCTCGCGCGCCAGGCGGCTCAGCGCCTTGTTCGCGGTCGCGCGTGCGCAACGGTAGGATTCGACCAGCTCATGTTCGGTCGGCACCCGCATCCCCGGCGCCCATTCGCCCGAGCGGATGCGTGTCTCGATATCGTTGCGGATGCGCGCCTCGATGCTCACGCCATCAGCCTGTTGAGCGCCACGCGATAGCGCGCCTCGATCGCATCGCGATCCCGATGACGGCCATTCTCGACCTGCTTCACCCCGCCGCGCCACACGCAATCCACGCCGGTACGGCTCGCAAAGACCCAGCTGTCGATCAGTGCATCGCCACTGCGACCGGCAAAGGCCATCTCGTCGCGGTTGAGCGATACGATGTCCGCTGGCTTCCCCGCCGCGAGTCCTGTTTCGACGCCCAGCGACCGCCCGCCGCCGGCCACCGACGCCGCGAACATCCGCGCGCCCGTCGCCGGACGGTCCTCGCCCGCCAGTACGTTGCGCGCACGCCGGGTGAGCCGCTGGCCATATTCCAGCAGCCGCAGTTCTTCCGCCGCGTCGATCCGCACATTCGAATCGCTTCCAATTCCGATCATGCCGCCCAATGCCATGAACTCGGCCGCGGGAAACAGCCCATCGCCCAGATTCGCCTCGGTAATCGGGCACAGCCCCGCCACCGCGCCGCTGGCGGCGATGCCAGCGGCTTCGTCCGGCTCGACATGAGTCGCGTGCACCAGCGTCCAGCGCGCATCGACCGGCATATTGTCCAGCAGCCAGCGCACCGGCCGCTTTCCGCTCCACGCCACGCAATCCGCCACTTCCTTCACCTGTTCAGCGATATGGATGTGCACCGGCCCGCGATCCGCCACCGCCAACAGCTCGCGCAGCTCCTCCGGCGTCGCCGCGCGCAGGCTGTGCGGCGCGATCCCGATCACCCCGTCAGGCGCCAGCTTGGCCCTGGCACGCTCGACCAGCTCAGCAAAACCATCGACATCGTTGAGGAACCGCGCCTGTGCCGCGCCCGCCGGCTGCCCGCCGAACCCGCCATGCGCATAGAAAACCGGCAGCAAGGTCAGGCCGATCCCGGTCCCCTCCGCCGCCGCCGCGATCCGTCCCGACATCTCGGCGATGTCGTCGTAGCGCGCGCCGCCCGGCGCGTGATGCAGATAGTGGAACTCGCCGACTCGCGTGAACCCGCCCTCGAGCATCTCGGCATAGGCAAGCGCCGCGATCGCCTCACACTCCTCCGGCCCGATCCGTCCGACGAAGCGGTACATCAGCTCACGCCACGACCAGAAATCGTCGTCCGCGCGTCCGCGCACCTCGGCCAGCCCGGCCATGGCGCGCTGGAAGGCGTGGCTATGGACATTGGGCAGTCCCGGCAGCGCCACGAAATGCCGCTCGTCTTCCGGAGCCGGATCGACCCCGGCCTCGACCGCCTCGATCTTCCCGTTCGCCAGCGTCAGCCGCACGCGATCGGACCAGCCATTTTCGAGCAGCGCGGATTCAAACCACAGTTTCATGCCGATTATGTCTAGACATATTCACGCGCTTGTCCAACCATAAGGCGCATGACGATTCCCGCTGACACACTCTGGCGTAACGCCCGTCTCGCGACGATGACGGGCGACGGGCTGGGCATTGTCGAGCAGGGCGCGATCGCCGTGACGGGCGGCACGATCACCTATGCCGGCCCCGAGTCGGACGCGCCCGACGCCGCGCAGATCGTCGATTGCGAAGGCCGCTGGATCACGCCCGGCCTCGTCGACTGCCACACCCATCTGGTCCATGCCGGCAACCGCGCCAAGGAGTTCGAAGCAAGGCTCGAAGGCGCGACCTATGAGGAAATCGCCCGCGCCGGCGGCGGCATCCTCTCCACCGTCACCGCGACCCGCGCCGCGAGTGAGGACGAGCTGATCGCCAGCGCCCTGCCACGCCTCGATCAGCTGATCGCAGAGGGCGTCACCACGGTCGAGATCAAGTCCGGCTACGGCCTCACCCTCGACGACGAACTCAAGATGCTCCGTGCCGCGCAGCGCCTCGGCGAGGTGCGCGACGTCCGCGTCCGCACGACCCTGCTCGCTGCCCACGCCGTCCCGCCCGAGTACAAGGGCAACGCCGACGGCTATGTCGATCTGGTCTGCAATACGATCATCCCCGCCGCAGTCGGCCATGCCGATGCGGTCGACGCCTTCTGCGAGGGTATCGGTTTCTCACCCGCGCAGACCGGCCGCGTCCTTTCCGCCGCCGTCGCGCATGACCTTCCGGTCAAGCTCCATGCCGAACAGCTCTCCAACCTCCACGGCGCCGCGCTCGCCGCGCACCATGGCGCCTTGTCCGCCGATCATCTCGAGCATCTCGACGAGGCCGGAATCGCCGCGATGGCCGCGTCAGGTACCGTCGCCACGCTCCTCCCCGGCGCCTTCTACTTCACCCGCGAGGAGCGCCGTCCACCCATCGCAGCCCTGCGTGCGGCCGGCGTCCCCATCGCTCTGGCCACCGACTGCAATCCCGGCACCTCGCCGATGGCGTCGATCCTGCTCGCCGCGAACATGGGCGCGACCTTCTTCCGCCTGACCGTCACCGAATGCCTGCGCGGCATCACCGTCAATGGCGCCCGCGCGCTCGGTCTCCAGACCGGCACGCTCGAACCCGGCAGGCCAGCGGACCTCGCCATCTGGAACGTCACCGACCTTGCCGAGCTGGTCTACCGCATCGGCGCCAACCCCCTTCATACCCGGATTTACGCAGGCAAATGATCACTCCCGGCAACACGCCCCTCAGCACCTGGAACGCCATCTATCGCGGCGAGCCCGCCCAGCTCGATCCGTCCTGCGCGGCGAAGGTTCAGGCCAGCGCCGACGCCGTTCAGGCGATCCTCGCCCGGCATGAGCCGGTTTACGGGATCAACACCGGCTTCGGAAAACTCGCCTCGGTCCGGATCGGCGATGAGGATCTGGAGACGCTCCAGCGCAACATCGTGCTCAGCCACGCCGCCGGCGTCGGCGCCCCGATGCCCGCCCCCGTTGTCCGCCTGATGATCGCGCTCAAGCTCGCCAGCCTGGCACAGGGTCATAGCGGCGTCCGCCCCGCGACCATCGCGATGCTGCAGGACATGCTCGACCGCGGCATCACGCCCATCATCCCGTCGCAGGGGTCGGTCGGCGCCAGCGGCGACCTCGCCCCGCTCGCGCATCTCGCCGCCGCGATGATCGGCACCGGCGAGGTGCTGGTCGACGGCGTCGTCCGCCCGGCGCGCGAGGTGCTTGCGCCGCTCACCCTCGGCCCCAAGGAAGGCCTCGCCCTCCTCAACGGCACCCAGTTCAGCACCGCCTATGCCCTCGCCGCCCTGTTCGAAGCCGACCGCCTGTTCCGCGCCGCGCTCGTCACCGGTGCGCTCGCGACCGAGGCGGCCAAGGGCTCCGACACGCCGTTCGACCCGCGCATCCATCAGGTTCGCGGCCATCGCGGCCAGATCGAGGTCGCCGACGCCCTTGCCGGCCTGATGTCCAACTCCGCGATCCGGGCCTCGCACCGCGAGGGCGACGAGCGGGTGCAGGACCCCTATTGCCTGCGCTGCCAGCCCCAGGTGATGGGCGCCTGCCTCGACCTGATCCGCCAGGCCGCCGCCACGCTCGCGATCGAGGCCAACGGCGTCACCGACAATCCGCTGATCTTCCCCGGCGCCGATGATCTTGGGGCAGAAGCCCTGTCCGGCGGCAATTTCCACGCCGAGCCGGTCGCCTTCGCCGCCGACATGCTCGCCATGGCGCTGTGCGAGATCGGCAGCCTGTCCGAGCGCCGCATCGCGATGCTGGTCGATCCCGCGCTGTCGGGCCTGCCCGCCTTCCTCACCCCGCGCCCCGGTCTCAATTCGGGCTTCATGATCCCTCAGGTCACCGCCGCGGCACTGGTGAGCGAGAACAAGCAGCGCGCACACCCGGCCAGCGTCGATTCGATCCCGACCAGCGCCAATCAGGAAGACCATGTCTCGATGGCCGGCCATGGCGCGCGCCGCCTGATGGACATGGCCGCGAACCTCGCCAACATCCTCGGCATTGAATATCTCGCAGCGGCGCAGGGTTGCGACTTCCACGCCCCGCTCACCTCCAGCGAGCCGCTCGAAGCAGCGCGCGCCCTGCTCCGCGCGCAAGTCCCCCATCTGGAGGACGACCGCCATTTCGCGCCCGACATGGCCGCCGCCACCGCGCTCGTCACCAGCGGGATGCTCGGCCTCTACCTTCCGGGAATCGAACGATGATCCATGTCGAACAGGGCGGCGCTCCGCTCATCGTCAGCATCCCCCATGCAGGAACCGAGATCCCGGACGACATCTTCGGCCTCGTCTCGCCCGATCTCGCGCGCCACGACGCCGATCTCTATGTCGACCACCTCTACGCCTTCGCGCGCGCGCTCGACGCGACCATCGTCCGCACCAACGTCTCACGCACGGTGATCGACGTGAACCGCGATCCGTCGGGCCACACCCTCTATCCCGGCCAGTTCACCACCGGCCTTTGCCCGATCCAGACCTTCGACGGCACGCCGCTCTACGAGCCCGGCGCGCTACCCGACGCGCATGAGATCGACCGCCGCCGCGCCCTATGGTTCGATCCCTATCATCTCGCGCTCGCGCTCCAGATCGAACGCCTCCGCGCGCTCCACCCCGTGATCGTCGTCTACGACGCACACTCGATCCGCAGCGTCGTCCCCAAGCTGTTCGACGGCGAGCTGCCCAATTTCAACATCGGCACCAATGACGGCGCCTCCTGCGCCCCCGCGCTGACTCAGGCGGTCGAGGCGATCTGCGACGCCAGCCCGTACAGCCGCGTCACCAACGGCCGCTTCAAGGGCGGCTGGATCACCCGCCATTATGCCCGGCCGGATGACGGCGTGCATACGATCCAGATGGAATTGGCGATGCGCACCTACCTCGTCGAGACGCCCCCAGATCTTCCAGGCTCCTGGCCCCCGCCCTGGCATGAGGAAACGGCGCAAGCCTGCCAATCCGTCCTCCGCCCGATCCTCTCCGCAGCCATCGATTTCGCGAAAGCTCAAGCATGACCAACCGCACCGACAATAGCCGCCACATCAAGGCCCCCACCGGCACCGACCTCAGCGCGAAGAGCTGGCTCACCGAAGCCCCGCTCCGCATGCTGATGAACAATCTCGACGCCGACGTCGCCGAGGCACCTGAATCGCTCGTCGTCTATGGCGGCATCGGCCGCGCCGCGCGCGACTGGCAGAGCTATGACCGCATCGTCGACGCGCTGCGCACGCTCGACGCCGATCAGACGCTGCTGGTCCAGTCGGGCAAGCCGGTCGGCGTGTTCCGCACCCATGCCGATGCGCCGCGCGTGCTGATCGCCAACTCCAACCTCGTCCCCCACTGGGCGACCTGGGAGCATTTCAACGAGCTCGATCGCAAGGGGCTGGCCATGTACGGCCAGATGACCGCCGGATCGTGGATCTATATCGGCACGCAGGGCATCGTTCAGGGCACCTACGAGACGTTCGTCGAGGCCGGCCGCCAGCACTATGGCGGCGATCTTTCGGGCAAGTGGGTGCTGACGGCGGGCCTCGGCGGCATGGGCGGTGCGCAGCCGCTCGCGGCGACCATGGCGGGCGCCTCCTGCCTCGCAATCGAGTGCCAGCCGAGCCGGATCGAGATGCGCCTCAAGACCCGCTACCTCGATCGCGCCGCCAACAGCATTGACGAAGCGCTTGAGATCATTCGCACCTCGGACAAGCCGGTCTCGGTCGGCCTGCTCGGCAACGCCGCCGAAGTCCTGCCCGAACTGGTCCGTCGCGGCATCCGCCCCGACATCGTCACCGACCAGACCAGCGCGCACGATCCGGTCAACGGCTACCTCCCCGCCGGCTGGTCGCTCGACGAATGGTTCACCAAGCGCGAGAGTGCCCCGCACGAGGTCGAGAAAGCGGCGCGCGCTTCGATGGCCACCCACGTCCGCGCGATGCTCGACTTCCACGACATGGGCATCCCCACGCTCGATTACGGCAATAACATCCGCCAGGTCGCCAAGGACGAGGGCGTCGAGAACGCCTTCGCCTTCCCCGGCTTCGTCCCCGCCTATATCCGCCCGCTGTTCTGCCGCGGCATCGGCCCGTTCCGCTGGGCCGCACTGTCGGGCAATCCGGAGGATATCTACAAGACCGACCAGAAGGTGAAGGAGCTGCTCCCGGGCAACCACCACCTCCACAACTGGCTCGACATGGCGAAGGAGCGGATCGCGTTCCAGGGTCTGCCCGCGCGCATCTGCTGGGTCGGTCTCGGCGACCGCCACCGCCTCGCACTGGCGTTCAACGAGATGGTCGCCAACGGCGAACTCGAAGCGCCGATCGTCATCGGCCGCGACCACCTCGACAGCGGCTCGGTCGCCAGCCCGAACCGCGAGACCGAGGCGATGATGGACGGCTCCGACGCCGTGTCCGACTGGCCACTGCTCAACGCCCTGCTCAACACCGCCAGCGGCGCAACCTGGGTGTCGCTCCACCATGGCGGCGGCGTCGGCATGGGCTATTCGCAGCATTCGGGCATGGTCATCGTCGCCGACGGCACCCCCGAAGCCGCGAAGCGGCTGGAGCGCGTCCTGTGGAACGATCCCGCCACCGGCGTGATGCGCCACGCCGACGCGGGCTATGAGATCGCGAAGAACTGCGCGACCGAGATGGGCCTGGACCTGCCGGGCATCCTCTAGGCTTCCCCAGCTTCCTCTCCCCTTTTGGGGAGAGGATAGCGGAGCTTGGCAGCGTGCTGCCTAGCGCAGCTTGGAGAGGGGCCCGCCCGGAACATAACGCATGGCGACGTCGCACCGCGCATAGAGCGCGCCGTACGTCGCCATGATCTCCGCATCGTGCCGGAAGCCGAGCTTCTCGTAGAGATGGATCGCCGCCGCGCATTTGCCATTGGTGAGCAGATAGAGCGGATCGGCGCCCAGCAGCTTCGCCCGCTCGATCGCAGCGGCGAGCAGGAATTCGCCCGCCTTCAATCCTCGTGCCGATTCGCGCACGCCCATCTTGGTCAGCTCGTAGCTGCTCGGCCCCGTCTTCAGCAGCGCGCAGGTGCCGACGATCCCCAGCCCCTTCGCCTCGACGAACAGGATGACGCCGCCGGGATCGACGATCTTCGCGCGCGGATTTTCCAGCACCTCACGGTCGATCGGCTCCAGCCGGAACATCGCGTTGATCCACTCGGCATTGATGTCATGGAAATGCCCGGCAAGATCGTCGCTATATTCGCGGATCGTCAGCACCGCAGGGCTGGACCGGCTCGCCAGAAGATCGAGCGGCGTCGCCTCCAGCGCCGCTTCCAGCTCGGTGATCCGCTCGACGAACGCATCCGCGCGTCCGCCGAACAGGGCGTGGACGGCCTCTTCCACCTGCGGCCAGACATAGAGTTTGGCACGTCCCAGCACGGCGATCCCGGCCGGGGTGAGCGAGATCGTCCGCTGCCGCTGATCCTCGCCCTGCTCGGACTGGACGATACCCAGCTCCACCAACTGGCCGATCGCGCGCGTCACGCCTGGCTGGCTGATCCCGACCGCCTGCACCAGCTGCCCGATCGTCAGCGACTGGCCGTCGAGTGCCGCCAGGAACTGCATATGCGACGGCTGTACGGGCAGACCGGCATCGGCCGTGATTCGCGCCGCGCCCGCCTGCATCCGCTCGCCCAGCCGCTTGAGGCGGCTGCCAAGGAAGGCCGCCCCCATCTGCTTCACAACATCGGTCATATCGCACTCTACATAACAAGATATATAACGCGATATATACTTACACATTCCAAAGTCAATCTGGCCAGGGAAACGGTCCGTCGCCGGAGGTCTATGCCTGGCAGGCGCGCCTTGCAGATCGCCGGCGCCAGTTCGCGATATGGGCTCCGGCGAGCAGCAGGCTCCCTGCAACGGTCACTGCGGTCTCCACCGCGACCCGGTTCTCGAACGCGAGCCCGAGCGCCAGCAACGCCAGCCCGGCGGCCCCGACGAACAGCGGTGCGAGCCCGCGGTGCCGCCGCCACCCCTCGATCAGCGCGAACCCGCTGACGGGAAGCGCAAACAGCAACACGGCAAGGTGGAACCCCTCCCCCAACTCGATCCGCGCGGCGATGGCGGGAAGCGCGGCGATCAACAGCGGCAGGACCAGGCAATGCACCAGACACAGCGCCGAGGCCCCCATCCCCAAAGCATCCAGCCATCTTCCGATCATCGCCCGCATCGCCGCTACTCCATTACGCGCGGCTCAAATGATACAATATATCACTCATTTCAAGGGACGGATGCAGATTCCTTGCAAAGTTGGATTTCACCTGCTCGAATTCCGGCCCTGGCGGCTTCGTGCCGCCCGCTCTTTGATCCCGTGGATCCGGTTGACACAGGTGCGCGAAAACATGCGCTTCGTGTCAAGTTCGTCCGGCACGCGCGTAGCAGTGTGACTTTTGGGACTTTCCGCGCTCAGCCGCCGGCCGACGGCGCCTCGGGCGGAACAGCGGCGTTGCGCCAGCGCGCCACCGGCAACACCTCGACCGTGCCGTTCTCCTCGCGCTTGCGCTGGATCAGCGTCGCACCGTCCTGCGCCGTCCCGCCGATCGTCGCCCGTACCCGCACCCAGAAGGTGTTCGACTGGAACGAAGTCCCGGGCGGCTGGCTGACCTTCTGGTCCGACAGGTCGCGCAGCGTGATCTGCCCGTTGCGCTTGCGCACCGCGACCAGCCGTTCGGCGACCACGGGATCGTCGAGCAGGATCGCCAGCAGTTCCTGATCGGCGGCGTTGAGGTTGATCTGCGTATTGCCGGGCAGCGCGGTCACCATCCGCTCAAGCCGTGCCACCGCGCCCTGATCCACGCCCGGCAGGAGCCGGATCGGCCGCACATCGGTCACCGGCCCCTGTCCGCGGACATAAGCGATGGCCTCCGTCATCTGCGCTTCGTCCAGACCCGCAATCGCCGCGAGCTTCTGGAACAGCAGGACTGGCGCGACCTCGCCGCTGCGCAGCGAATTGACGTTGAACCGCCCTTCGGCATCGCTCACCGCCAGGTCGAAGCTGCCGCCGTCGATCGCCACGCCCTTCGCCCCGATCGACGCCCAGCGTTCGCCCGCATGATCGGCATCGGGCGCCTCCTTGGCGTCCTTCCGCAGCGCGCTGATCGCCGAAAGCTCGCCGCCGCGCACGATCGCCGCAGCCCGTGCCGCCTCGCGTCCGCGCAGCGAACGGTCAAGCGCCAGTTCCTCACGGCTGATCATCAGCAGTACGAGACCGCTTGCGATCGCCACGAACATCAGGACGTTGACCAGGATCATCCCCTGTTCGTCTTCGCGCCGCGTCATCATTTGCCGTCCTTCGGCTGATCGGGCAGCACGACCACCCGGCGCAGCGTACCTTGCGGCCCCTGCATCCCGGCAATCTGCATCTCGACCGACACGGCGCGCGGCCATTCGCCCTTGCGCGCCTCGTCCACCGGCCAGCGGTCGACCCAATGGTCGCCGTCGCGAAAGCGCCACTTTGCCCCCGCCACACCCTGCAACAGCAGTTGCGGCTGTGGTGCAGACCGGACCAGCGCGCCTTGCGCAGCATCATAGCGTACCGGCATCGGCGGCCCGCCCTGCCCCCCCGCTATCCGGGTAAAGGCAATACCGCCCGCTCCGCCCGAAACCGCGCCGCGGGTAATCTGGTCGAGGTCGCTCTGCACCACGAACATCGCGCGCTGCAGATCGGCCAGCCGGTTGAGCCGTTCCTCGGTCCGCCCCTGTACATTGAGCACACTGTCGAGCAGCCCCAGCCCCGCCACCGCGATCAGCGCGAACAGGCCGAGCGAGATGATAAGCTCAAGAAGGGTAAACCCCTCCTCTCCGCCGCCCGGTTTCACGCGCCCAGGCTCACCGCGACCGGCTCATAGCCTTGCGGCCCGGCCAGCAGGATCGCCAGCTCGCGCGCCACGCTCCCGTCGCTGCGGAAGCGGGCATTGCCCGTGACGCAGGGGTAGCTCGTCTCGGCGAGCAGCGCCTTCTCGCTGATCTCGCCCTTGGCGCGCAGCACCTTGACGATCCCGCCCGTGTCATAGGCCAGCGCCGCCAGCGCGCCCGGATCGCCGCCATGCCGCGCGCGATACTCGCCCGCGAACCGCCCGAACGCCGCCGGATCGGGACTCGCGAGCCACGCGCCGTTCAGCACCTCGAGCGCCGCCGGCCGGTGATCCAGCGCCTGCACCGTGCCGAGCAGCTGGATGCCGGTTTCCTTGAGGTTGCGCGCCGCCGCCAGCACCGCCTCGCCGCTCCCGGGCAGCAACACTGCGTCGGGCGCGTCGCCTGCTACCGGCAAGGGCTGCCCTTCGGTCACGGTCAGCACGCGAACGTCGATTCCGACCTCGCCCTGCACCTTCCCCGCCGCCAGCGCCGCCGCCGCGCTCCAGGGCGAGGAATCGTCGATCACCACGACATTCTTGATCCCGCGGGAGCGGGCGTAGCGCAGGATCGCGCTGGTCACCTGGCTCGGCGTGATGCCGAACACCCAGCTTCCGGGACCACGCACCACCGCATTGTTGCTGAACGCCACCACCGGGATGGTCCCTGCGACCTCACGGGCCACCGCGGTCATCTCCTCGGCGGTCACCGGGCCCAGGATCATCGCCGATTTGGCCTTCAGCGCATTGCGCGCCGCCAGTGCCGCGCCGGCCGCGGTTCCGCCGGTGTCATAGGCGGTGATTTCCGGCCCAGAATCCGCAAGCAACGCCGCCTGCCGCATGCTAAGGCCCAGCGCGGCGCGCGGCCCGCTCAACGGGAGCAGCATCGCCACCTGCCGCTTGTCGCGCTTGGGCTTCTTGCCCTGCACGGAAGCGGCCAGAACAGAGGGACTCGCAAGCAATGCCGGCGGCAGCAACAGGCCTGATTTCAACACATCGCGGCGGTGAAACGCCGGTGTCCGGATTGGCGTCTTGGTCGGCACGGCGGCGTCTTACCGTCTTCGTCGTGCTCGGCATAGCCGCTTATGCGCTCGCGATGATCGCAACGATGCCCGCCAGCGTGTTCCTCAAGAACCGCCCGTGGCGCACCGGGGTCGCCGGCACGCTCTGGAACGGCGAGGTCGGCGTCGCCGGCGGCAGCAAGTTCGAATGGAACTGGGCGCCGCTCCGCTCGCTCACCAGCTTCGCCGTTGCGGTGGACTGGAAGGCGACCGGCCCCGACACCGACATGGGCGGCCGCGGCCTGACGCGGTTCGGGCGCACCGTACTCGACGATGTCAGCGGCAGCGCACATAGCTCGGTGCTTCAGGCGCTCCAGCCCAACCTGCCCTTCACCTGCAATCTCGTGATGCAACTCCAGTTCGCGAAGATCGCGATCGGCGGCGGCGATCAGGCCATCGACGGCAAGCTCACCACCGAGCCCGGCACCTGCACCGCGAAGAGTGGCGGCACCGCCACCGCAGTCCCCGCGCTTGCGCTCACCGCCGAGAAGACCGGCACCGCGACCCGCATCCGCATCGCACCTGCCGCCCAGCGCCGCCAGACCCTGATGGAGGCGACCCTCGGCGAGGACGGCCGGCTCAGCATCCACATGACCGCCGATGGTGCCCGCATCCTGCCCTTCACCGGCATGCCCGCGGGCGCGACGATCGAAGGAGCGATGTGAGGATGCGCTGGATGCTGGCCGCGGTCGCGGCACTGCTCGTCGCGGCCCCGGCCATGGCCCAGACCCCGGCGCCCCGCTGGCCGGTGCAGGAAGCCAGCTTCGAGATCGCGAACTTCCGCTTCCACGACGGCGCCACGCTCCCCAGCGTCCGCATCCATTATCGCACCCTCGGCAAGCCGCATCGCGACGCTTCGGGCGCGATCGACAATGCCGTGATGATCCTCCACGGCACCGGGGGTACCGGCGCCCAGTTCCTCCAGCCGCAATTCGCCGACCGGCTCTACGGCCCCGGCCAGCCGCTCGACATCACCCGCTACTGGATCATCCTGCCCGACAATCTCGGCCATGGCGGCTCCTCCAAGCCGTCCGACGGCCTGCGTATGCGCTTCCCGGCCTATGACTATGACGACATGGTCGCGGCGCAGCACCGGCTGCTCACCGAGGGGTTCGGCATCCGCCGCATGCGCCTGATCATGGGCACGTCGATGGGCTGCATGCACGGCTTCGTCTGGGCTGAAACCCATCCCGACTTCGCGCGCGCGCTGATGCCGCTCGCCTGCGAACCGATCGAGATCGCCGGCCTCAACCGGATGTGGCGTCAGCTGCTGATCGACGGGATCAAGGCCGATCCCGCCTGGGCCAAGGGCGACTACACGGCCCAGCCTGCCCAGGGCCTGCGCACCGCGGCGAGCATGTTGTTCGTCGCAGGCGGCGCACCGCTCTATCTTCAGCAGCAATTCCCGACGCGCGACGCCGCGGTGACCTATGTCCGCGAGCGCACTGAACGCTCCATCGCCGGGCTCGACGCCAACGACCTGATCTATCAGGTCGACGCCTCGCGCAGCTACAACCCATGGCCCCGGCTCGAAGCGATCACCGCGCCGATGATGTGGATCAACTCGGCCGACGACTTCATCAACCCGCGCGGGCTCGACGCGCCCGAACGCGCATTGAAGCGGATGCCCAACACCCGCTTCCGTATGATCCCCGAGACCGCCGAAACGCGCGGCCATGGCACGCACACCTGGGCGGTCTTCTGGGAACAGGACCTGCGCGACCTGCTGGCCCGCACAGAGAAGTAAGCCGCGTCAGGCGATCGCCTGCGCCGCCTCCACGATCAGCCCCGCGACTTCCTTCGGGCGCGACGCCAGCGACGCGTGGCCCGCGTCCAGCGTGATGACGTTGCGCGGCCCCATCCGCGCCGACATCGTCTTCTGGTTCTCGGGGTTGATCATCCGGTCCTCGCTGGAGATCTGATACCAGCTCGGCTTGTGCTTCCACGCCGGGTCGCTGATCGCGTCGCCAAAGGTCGATCCGACCGGCGCCTTCTGCGTGATCGCCATCACCAGCGCGTCCTCGGCATCCAGATCCTGGCAGAAGCTCTCATGGTACAGGTCTGGCTTGATCCACAGATAGCCGTCGCTGTCGGGCGCGATACTGGCGAACGCCGCCGGCGGCACCGCTTGCGAGATACCGCCGGGGCTTTCCCCCGCATCGGGCGCGAAGGCGGCGATGTAGACCAGACCCGCGACATTGGGCGCATTGCCGGCTTCGGTGATCACCGCGCCGCCATAGGAATGGCCGACCAGCAGCACATTGCCGTCCCGCTGATCGATCATCTTCCGCAATCGCCCGGCATCGTCGGCGAGCGAGGTCAGCGGCATCTCCACCGCGTGGAGATCGGTATAGCCGCGCGCCCACAGCTCCGGGATCACCTTCGCCCAATGGGCGGCACCGCCCCAGAAGCCATGCACGAGAATGATTGCGGGATTCGCCATGTCAGCCTCCTCAAGAAACGGCTGCTTGTGCAGCCCGAGGGCCGAAACGTTTCCACGGTGGTAACGATCCGGCTGCCCGGCATTCGACCATCAAAGCTTGACGGTTTGAGGTCAGCTCAGAGCGTCACCAGATCGTTGAGGTTGATGATCGGCAGCAGGATCGCGAGTACCATCATCAGCACGATCCCGCCCATCAGCAACAGCACCAGCGGTTCGACCAGCGCCACCATCGCACTCGTCACCGCGTCCAGCTCGCGATCGAGCTCGTCCGCCGCGCGCGACAGCGCCGGGCCAAGCTGCCCGCTCGCCTCGCCCGATGCGACGATCGCAGTCAGCATCAGCGGGAACACCCCCGCCTCGGTCATCGCCGCGCGCAGGCTGATGCCCTCGCGTACCCGCGCCGCGACGTGCAGCGCGCGCTCGCGCACCCAGCGGTTGGGCGTCACCGCGGCGGCCGCGTGCAGCGCCTCGACCAGCGGAACCGCGCTCGACACCAGCGTGGCGAGGCTCCCGGCAAAGCGCGCCGCATTATGCTGGCGGCTGAAGCGGCGGAACGGCCAGCGCTCGGTAAAGGCGCGATGGACCCTCAGCCGGTTCGCCGGG
Organism: Sphingomonas sp. GW821-FHT03E12; assembly: GCF_059420685.1. Classification (NCBI taxonomy): domain Bacteria; kingdom Pseudomonadati; phylum Pseudomonadota; class Alphaproteobacteria; order Sphingomonadales; family Sphingomonadaceae; genus Sphingomonas; species Sphingomonas sp. GW821-FHT03E12. Next base: position 859,138 of record NZ_JBWKUF010000002.1, on the reverse strand, counting down.
TTCGCCACCCAGCGGCCATAGACGACGAAGCCGATCAGCGCGGCGATCAGGATGTACAGCCCCCAATCCTGCAGGAATCCGGAGATCGCGATCAGCGTCCGCGTCAGCAGCGGCAGGTCGGTCCCGCGGGAGACGAACACCTTGACGATGTCGGGGATGACATAGACCAGCAGCAGCACGATCACGCCCAGCGACACCGTCGCCAGCAGCCCCGGATAGAGCAAGGCGAGCTGCAATTTCTGGCTGTTTGCCTGCCGGTTCTCGACGAAATGCGCGAGGTGTTCCAGCACCTGAGTCAGCTTGCCCGAGGATTCCCCCGCCGCGACCGACGCGCGATAGAATTCAGGAAATGTCTTGGGATGCGTCCCTAAGGCATTGGCAAAGCTGCGTCCGTCCAGGATCGCCGCGCGCACCTCTAGCAGGATCGACGAAACCCGCTGCGCCTCGGACTGGCTCGCCGCCAGCCGCAGCGCTTCCTCGACCGGGATGTCCGATCCCACCAGCGTCGCGATCTGCCGCGTCGCCGTCGCCAGCTCGCGCGCGCTCATCCCGGAGCGGCCAAGCCCCGGCAGCTTGATGCTCCCGATCGAGCGCCGTTCCGAAGCGGCATCCACCGCCAGCGGCAGCAACCCCTGCTCGCGCAGCATCGCGCGCGCCGCGGCGGGGCTCGCCGCCTCGATCAGCCCCTTCTTCTCGGCGCCCGCGCTCGTCGCCGCGCGATAGGCAAAGGCAGGCATCAGGCCTCTTCCCGCACCACGCGCGCGACTTCCTCGACCGTGGTCACCCCGGCCCTGGCCTTCGCCACGCCGTCGTCGAGCAGCGCCGGGCTGCTCCGCCGCGCATGCGCTTCGATCTCGGCCTCGGACGCGCCGTCATGGATCATCGCCTGAAAGCGCTCGTCGACCGGCACGACCTCATACAGACCCGCACGGCCGCGATACCCGTCACCGCCGCACGCCTCGCACCCGACCGCGCGCCACACCGGCTCGCCCGGCTTGAGCGCACCGCCCAGCAGCATCGCATCGCCTTCGGTCGCAATATCCTCGCGCCGGCAGCTCGGGCACAGCCGCCGCACCAGCCGCTGCGCCGCCAACCCGACCAGCATCGGCGCGAGCAGATAGCGTTCGACGCCCATGTCGATCAGCCGCGTCACCGACCCCACCGCGCTGTTGGTGTGCAGGGTTGAGAGCACGAAGTGACCCGTCATCGCCGATCGCACCGCGACCTCGGCGGTCTCCTGGTCGCGGATTTCGCCGACCATGATCACGTCCGGATCCTGACGCAGGATCGCGCGCAGCCCGCGAGCGAAGGTCATGCCCGTCCGGGTATTAACCTGAGTCTGGCCGATCCCGGCAAATTCATATTCGATGGGATCTTCGACCGTCATGATATTGCGCTTGCGGTCGTTCAGCCGCTGGAGCGCGGCATAGAGGCTGGTCGTCTTGCCCGATCCGGTCGGCCCAGTGACCAGCAGCATCCCGTGCGGCCGTTCGAGCAGCCGGGCGAACACCTCGCGGTCGCGCTCGCTCATGCCGAGATGCTCGAGGTCGAGCTTGAGCGAACCCTTCTCCAGCAGGCGCATCACCACGCGCTCGCCATGCTGGGTCGGCAGCGTCGAGACGCGCGCGTCCACATCATGCCCGCCGATGCGCAGCGTCACGCGGCCGTCCTGCGGCACGCGCTTCTCGGCAATGTCGAGCTTGGCCATCACCTTGATGCGGCTGACCAGCAGCGGCGCCAGCTCGCGCCGCGGCTCGAGCTTGTCGCGCAGCACACCATCGATGCGGAACCGCACCACGACGCGCTTCTCCTGCGTCTCGACATGGACGTCCGACGCGCCTTCCTTGACCGCTTCGAGCAGCAGCGCATTGATCAGGCGGATCACCGGCGAATCGTCGCGCGTGTCGAGCAGATCGTCGACCGCGGCCGCGCTGTCGGCCAGCGCCGCAAGATCCATCCCGCCCAGATCGAATTCGGCTGCCGCGCCCGCGCTGCCCGAATAGCTCGCCGCCAGCGCCTGGTCGAACGCCGCATCCTCGACCGCCACGAAGCGCGCAGCGGGCGCGATCCGCTGGACCTCCAGCAGCGCGTCGAGCGCAGCGTCCGGCCGGTGCACGCACTCCAGCCCCTCCGGGCTCGCCCGCAGCACCACGCCCGCGCGGCGCGCATAGCTGTACGGCAGCGTCGCTTCGGCGCTCATTGCGCGAACTCCACACGCGCGCTCACCCGGCCCGCCGCACCGCCCTTGCGTAACTCGACCTTGCGCGCACGCAGCGGCGTCGTCCGCTCGACATTGGCGATCCACCCTACCACCCCCTCATAGGGCGCGTCGGCGACCTGCGCGGTCAGCCCGGCGTCGCTCTGGGCAATGTTCGCCACGATTCCGGCCTCGCCCGCCGCCGCCTGCGCCGCTTCGACGGGCGAACCGCCGCGCTGCTGCGGCTGGCCGCCCTTGGGCACCAGCGTTCCCGCCGCACGAACCCGTGCGGTCAACGTCTCATAAGTCCGGATATCGGCGAGCGCATCGGCCCGCGCCGCCTGCAGCGGCTTCACCACAAGGAAGACCAGCGCCAGCACGGCGACGATCACGCCGAGGGTTCCGACCATCCAGCGCTCTCGCGCGCTCAGCCCGCTCCACCATGCGCCGGCCTTCGCCCCCCACGCGTCGAGTGTCGGGCTGCGGGTGATGCGGAGCCCGCTCATGCCCGCACCGTCAGGCGCAGTGCGCCGTCCTGCCCTGCGGCGACATCGGCGGTCACGCCCGCTGCACGCATCGCGTCGCGCACGCGTCCGGCAAGCCCCGGCTCGCCCGGTTCGATCTCCATCACCAGCGCATTTCCTTCGAATCGCATCGACCGGGCGGTCACCGCACTCGACAGCGGCGCCAGCGCGTTCGAGGTGCGCGTGACCAGCGGCACGAACTGGCTCCCCGCCGGTCCCGGCGGCGGCAGCATGTCGGCGACACTGACCCTAAGGTCATCACCCAGATTAGCTCCCGGTGCGGCCTGCGCCACCGCGGCGCGGGTATCGTCGGCACGGCGCTCGGCGATCGTGCGCAGCATCAGCGTGTCCGCCCCGGCGATCACGACATGCGCCGCGACTCCCGCCACCGCGATCCACCCCAGCCGCTTGACCCAGTTGCTCCCACTCGCCGTCCGCCGCGCATAGACGCCCTGTCGCAGATCGACCGCGGGCCTGGCCAGCCGTTCCGCCAACCCTCCACCGCCGGCGGGCTTTGGCTCGTACGGCAACGCTCCGATCGGTGCAGCGCCGCAATTCCAGATGCGCGGCCGTCCCGCGGCTTCCCATGCCTGCCCGATCAGCGCGACGGGAATCGCGAAGCCCGCTCCGTCAGCGCTGCGCACCAGCACGCGGCCATCTCCGGCTTCTGCGGCCCAGCCCTCGTCCGGCACCGGAAGCGCCAGCGCGTCGGGCACCATCGCAGCGTGCGCGAGTCCCTCGGCCTCGGCGATTTCGACCCAGTCGCGCATCACCGCATGCCGCACCACCGCGACCAGATAGCGTTTGGGCGCAATCTCGTTGCCCAGCGCCAGATGGACCGATTCGACCGGATCGGCGATCCGGTCCTCGACCGCGAAGGGCAGAGCCGCCAGCCTTTTGGCGTGGCTTCCCAACGGCAGATCGACGGCCAGGAGTAATACCGATTCGCCCGGCACCAGCATGGTTGCAGGACCATCCGGCTCGGCTATGATCGCCCGCCCGCCGGTCAGCGTCCAGACGCCGCCGGTGCGGACTTCCGCGGCACCGGATTGGACTTGGTAAGTCATCGTTCCGGGAACCTCGGCTGTAACATTGCTTTCACGAGAAGGACGCATGGGGCCGCGATGCGCATAGTTTTAAAACAGTTCCATGACACGGTGGCAGCCAAGCCCAATAAGGGCAAGCGCCGCGACATTCCACATACAGAAGCCGGCCTCACCCTGCTCGAGATGATCGTCGTGCTCGTCATCATCGCGATCGTCGCGGGCCTCGTCACGATGAACGTGGTCGGCCGCCCCGATCAAGCGCGCGTCACCACCACCAAGACCAATCTTTCCAGCCTGTCGAGCGCGCTCAAGATGTACCGCCTCGACAACGGCCAGTATCCCACGACCGAGCAGGGGCTCAAGGCGCTCGCCGAAAAACCGGTCACCCCGCCCGTCCCCGCAGCGTGGCCCGAAGGCGGCTATGTCTCGGAAAATCCGGTCGATGCCTGGGGTAATCCCTATGTCTATTCCTCGACGGGCAACAGCTTCGAGCTGAAATCGCTCGGCAAGGACGGCAAGCCGGGCGGCGAAGGACTCGACGCCGATCTCGACGCCAAGGGCGGATAGGCCAGATGCGGGGGAGTGTCTTTTGTGGTCGCTTCGCGACGCGGCACCAGCCCGCTCCCCCTCCCGGCCACCCAACGGCAGTATCATATGGGTGGCCGGGAGGGGCGCATCGCGGCCGGTCATGCCCCCGGCATGACCTGGACAGCGCGGGGCGCTGTCCACCCGATGCGGGCTGGTGCCGTACTTCCCGCAATGACTCTGGCATGACGCTCATCGAGATGCTGATCGTGCTCGTCATCATCGGCATCGCTGCGGGCGGGGTGGCGCTGGGCGTCGGCGCCGCGACCCGCGCACCCTCGGTCGAGACCGAAGCCCGCCGCCTCGCGCTGCGGCTTCAGGCAGCCGCGGACGACGCCATGATCGGCGACCGGGTGATCGCGTTCACCGCAGAACAACATGGCTATGGCTTTGCGGCGATCGGCCGCGACGGCAAGCTCGCGCCGCTCGGCGACGCGCTCGCCTTCCATCAGCTTCCGGGCGGCATCGTCGTCACGCTGGACACACGCCCGCCGGTCGTGCTCGGCGTCGATGGCGGCAGCAAGCCGCTCACCGCGACGATCGAGAACGGGGCGCAGCGCTGGATCGTCCACTATGACGGCATGACCGCTACCGCGACGAAGGTTGAGGCTGCGTCATGAAGGACGAACAGGGCTTTTCCCTGATCGAGGCGCTGGTCGCGCTCGCCGTGCTCGCCATCGCTACCGTTGGCCTGATCCGCGCGGTCGAAAGCCATATCGATTCGACCCGGGCGATGGAACGCCGCGCTGCCGCGATGTGGGTCGCCGAGAATCGCCTCGCCGAGATCCAGCTTGCCGATCCGGCTGCAAACGCACCTGAGACAGACCTGCTCGGCCAGCAATGGAAGGTCCAGGTCGCACGCACCCGCACCGAAGATGCCGGAATCGACAAGGTCCGGATCCAGGTATTCGCAGCGGGCGAACGGTCTCCGCTTGCATCGCTCGACGGGTTCGTTGAGGGCGGCCGCACATGATCCCTTTGCCCGATCTCTCGCCGCGCCAGACGCGCACCGCGCTCGACATCGCGACCGCCGCGGTGGTGGTTTCGGTCGCAATCGCGCTCGCCGGGCTGACCTGGCGAATCGCCGGCCATGCCAGCAGCGGTGCGGTCACCGTCCCGTCGGGCACGCGCACCGTCGCGGCACCCGCCGACGTCACCGCAGCGCTCGCCTTTGCCCCGTTCGGCAAGAGCGCCGCGACCGATGCGTCGCAGGCCACTACGCTCCCGCTCAAGCTCAAGGGTGTGTTCGCCGCCTCACCCGCCGAACTGTCGGTCGCCTATATCGAGGTCGGCGGCGAACCCGCCAAGGCCTTCCGCGTCGGCGAAGCCCCGGGCGGCGGCACGATCGAAGGCATCCTGCGCGATCGCGTGCTGCTGCGCGTCGGCGGCCGGATCGAGTATCTGGCCTTTCCCGATCCTACGCTGACCGCAGACCAGCAGGCGCAGGCCGCGACGAGACCCCCACAACAGGTTCAGCCGAACGCCGCCGCACCGGCTTCGCCCAATGCCACGGGGATCCCGTCCGCGATCGTCTCCGGCCTCACGCCGGTTCCGGGCGGGGTGCAGATCGGCAGCAACGCCCCGCCGGGCCTCCAGCAAGGCGATGTCATCACCTCGGTCAACGGTCAGGCAATTTCCAGCCAGGCCAGTGCCGCTTCCGCTCTCGCCGCCGCGCAGTCGCGCGGCACCGCCCAGATCCAGATCACCCGCGACGGAAAGCCCGTGACGCTGACCGTCCCGACCCGCTAGGTATTCCACCCGTGCCGCACCCGATCCGCAACATCGCCCTTACCGTCGCGCTCGCCTCCATGGTCGCGCAGCCCGTGCTCGCGCAGCAGAGCGAAGCCGCGGACATCGTCGTCAACATGCGCGGGGTCGAGATCGCCGATGTCGCCGACCAGATCTCGCGCCTCACCGGCCGCACGCTGATCCTCGATCCGGCGGTCAAGGGCACGGTCACCGTCACCTCCGCCCAACCGCTTTCGCCCAGCGGCGTGTGGGAGCTGTTCCAGTCGGTCCTGCGCGCCAACGGCTATGCCGCCGTCCGTTCGGGCCGCGCCTGGCGCATCGTGCCGCAGGGCAATGCGGTGCGCGATGGCGGCGTGCCCTCACGCGGCGCATCGGGCCAGGAACTGGTTACGCGCATGATCCGCCTGTCGAACGTCCCCTCGGCCGAGGCGGCGCGGGTCGCGCGTCCGCTCGTCGCCAGCTTCGGCAGCGTCGAGCCGCTCGCCCAGCCCAACGCTGTGGTCGTCACCGACTATGCCGACAATGTCCGCCGGATCGAGGGCATCCTGCGCGCGCTTGACGGCAATGGCAGCGGCCTCACCTTCGCCACCGTGGCGCTGCGCAACGGCAGCGCGGCCGATGTTGCACAGGCGCTTCAGGGCGTGCTCGGCGATCCCGCTGCGGGCGGCGCCCGCGTCGCCGCTGACCCGCGCAGCAACACCATCATCATCCGCGGCACCCCTGCCGCGGTCGCCGATGCGCGCCGCATGACGGCCTCGCTCGACGCGCCGGGCGGCGCGACCCCGATCACCCGCGTCTTCCGCCTCAGCTACGCCGATGCCGAATCGGTGACGGAGGTGCTGCGCGGCGTGCTGGGGCAGGAAGCGACGACCAACAACGCCGTCGCACGCAGCCTGTCCAACCGGAGCAGCAATTACCGCAGCCCGACCAGCGTTCTCGGCGGCCTCGCCCGGACGGGCGGCAGCAACCCCGCGGATACCGCGACCGCCGCCGCGACTGCCGCCTTGCAGGCCCAGCAGTCCCAGCAGTCCCAGCTCGGCCAGCGGACGAACGAGACGCCGCAGGGTTTCTCCACCCCGGATCTGAGCGTCCAGCCCTCGCCCGACATCAACGCGGTCGTCGTGCGCGGAACGCCCAGCGCCATCGCCGCAATCGAGCCGCTGATCACCGATCTCGACGTCCGCCGCCCGCAGGTCATGATCGAGGCCGCGATCGCCGAGATCACCGGCGAGGAAGCCGAAGCGCTTGCCGTCCAGCTCGGCACCAGCGGCGCGGCGCTCAGCCAGATCGAAGGCGCGGCGACCTCGTTCAGCACCAGTCCCGGCCAGCTCTCGCTCGGCACGATCCTCAACGCCCTCGGCGTGCCGATGGCCAAGGCGCTTGGCCCCGGCCTCACCGCCAATATCGGCATCGGCAATGATTTCTCGATCCTGGTCCAGGCGCTCGGCACCTCGACCAAGTCGAACCTGCTCTCGACGCCACAGATCACCACGCTCGACAACAAGCTCGGCGAGTTCGTCGTCGCGCAGGAAGTGCCGTTCATCACCGGATCGATCCTGACCGATTCGTCCAGCAATGTGCGTCCCTACACCTCGATCGAGCGCAAGGATGTCGGCATCACGCTCAAGGTACTGCCGCGCATCAACGCCGGCGACACGATCCGGCTCGAGGTGGTGCAGGAAGCCTCGTCGATCGCGGCGACGCAGTTGAGTGAAGCCAGCGACCTCATCACCAATCGCCGTGCGATCAACACGACGGTACTCGCCGACAATGGCCAGACGATCGTGCTCGGCGGCCTCACCTCGGACGATTACGGCCAGATCAAGAGCCAGGTGCCGATCCTGGGCGACATCCCGATCCTGGGTGAGCTGTTCAAGAGCCGGCGCGAAAGCCGCAACAAGCGCACCCTGTTCATCTTCCTCAAGCCCACCATCCTGCGCAACGGCGAGGAAGCGGCGGCGCTGGCCAAGGCGAAATATGCGCGCCTGCGCAGCGAGGAGCTGGATCTCAACACGCCGAGCAATCTGCTGCTCAAGCCGCTCCGTCCGCGGCTGACGCTGGAGATCGACGGAATCTACTGACCGGCAGGCGCGTCCGCGGCCGGGTCGCCGGCCGCGGGCTCAGGCGCCGTCATCGCCACCCGCACCCGCTCACGCCCGCGGGTAAAGAACGCCGCGTCAATCGCCAGGCTCTCCAGCCGCCAGCCATCGACGCTCTCGCCGACGGTCAGGCTGCGCGAACTTCCATCGGCAAGCCGCACCATCGCCACCGCATCCTTGTTGAGCCGGCCGGCGATTCCTACCAGCGCCGGGGTATCAGCCGGCGCCTCCTCACCGCCCTCCGCCACCGCAAAGACGGGGCGTTCGTAGATGGCGGCGATCTCCGCTACTGGCGGCGGGACCACCGCGCGTTCGGTCGCAACGGGCGCTGGCGCCGAGCTCTGGCTGCCGGGCCATAGCAGCAGCAGCGGCATCGCGGCCGCGAACATCGCTGCCGCGCCAAGCGCGATCCCGCTCTCCCGCGTCAGCGCCATGCCGCCACCGCCTCACCTTCGACCCGCAGCCCGCCGCCGTTCAATGCGCTCGCCCGCCAGGATGCGAAGCGCAGCAAGGGCGCCTCGCGCTCGATCCGGTCGACCAGCGCAACCACGGCCTTGTCCGGTCCCGACAGACGGAGCTGCAACCGTACCAGCCCCTCGCCGCCGGGAATCTGCGCCGTCTGCTCGACCAGCACGCCACCCTCTGCGGCCAGCTTGCGTACGCGATCTGCCTGCGCCCGTGCCGCCGCCGCTTCGCTTTGCCCCGGTGCGCGCAATCCGGCCCCGGTCAGCGGCACTGCCGCGCGAGTCGGCGCGCGCGCCGCGGCCTGTGCCTCGGCAACCGCGATGCGCGCGCGCTCAAGCTTGCCGAGCGCGGTTCCGGTCGCGGGCGCCAGCAGTGCAATCGCGGTCAGGCCTCCCGCGATCCCGGCGATCAACGTCGCCCGGTTCATGCCGCACGCCTCATCGTCACCGCGATCATCGCGCCCGCGCGGCGCTGACCCGTCTCACGAAACGCCGCAAGCGCGGGATCGCGCCGCATCGCCGCGCGCAACAGGTCGGGATCGGGTGCGGTGATCTCGATCTCCATGGCGCCCTCCGCCGCCTTGCGCATCCGCGCGACCCGCGCATCCGCCGGGATCGCCACCGCGAGATGATTCAACAAGATCGCCACACCGGGATGGCGCACCGCCTCACGCAAAGCAGCACGTGCCGCCTGCGCGCTTGCTTCCGCCTTCAACCGCGGCAAAGCCTGCGCCGTCAGCCGCGCTGCTTCCGCCCGCGCGCGCCATTCGATCAGCGCAGCCCCGGTGATCGTCGCCAGTGGCCCCAGCGCGATCAGCGCGGCCAGCGCCAGCGCCAGCCGCCAGTCCACCGGCCCGCCCGGCAAACGCGGTGTACGCAGCGCCCGCGGCGCGGCCAGGCGCTGCGCCATCCGATCGGCAAGGCTGTCCTGCTTGTCCATCGCCGCCCCCTAGCCCGCGCCGTTGTCGCCGAACAGCCTGTCATCGAAGAGTCGCCAAACCGACACAGCTTCGTCTCCGCTCGTCCATCACACCGTAAAACGGCCCCGCCACAGCCCCCGGCAACCGCATCCGTACCGGATTCGGATCATAAAGGGGGTCTCACAACATGACCGAGAGCACCGATCTGGCCATTGGATATAGCGACGGCGACGTCGATACCAACAACACCGCCAATCCCACGCTCAACGCGCTGATCGAAGCGCGCTACTCGCGCCGCGACACGCTGCGCTCGGGCGCCTCCGCGGCTGCCGTCGCGGTGTTCGGCGGCGGTATTCTCGCTGCATGTGACAACGCCAATGCCGATGCCGACCCCTTCCCCAACCTCGCCTCGGTCGGCTCGTCGGGCAGCGCCAATTCGGGTCAGGTCGTCACGCTGACCGCCAGCGTGACCGACAATGGCCCGATCACTTCGGCCTGGGTGCAGACCAGCGGCCCTGCGGTCACGCTGATCAACGCCAGCTCGCTCAATGCCAGCTTCATCGCGCCCAGCGTAGCCGCGGCCACCGCACTCGTCTTCCAGTACAGCGCGACCGACAGCGCCAGCCACACGACGCAGGGCACCACCACGGTCACTGTTTCGCCCGCCGCGCTTGGCTTCGCCTCGCTGTCGAAGAACAAGAACGACGTCGTCACCGTCCCGGCGGGCTACACCGTCACCGTGATGACCCGTCTCGGCGATCCGATCGCCACGGGCGTCGCCGCGTACAAGAATGACGGCACCGACACCAATTTCGCGCAGCGCATCGGCGACCATGGCGACGCGCTCTACTGGTACGGCCTGTCGGCCGCCGGCGCGCGCGACGACAATAATTCGGTCCGCGGCCTGATGGTGCAGAACCACGAGAACCTCAACGTCCAGTATCTGCACCCCGCCGGCCCGACCAACACCCTGCCCCGCCCCGAGGCCGAAGCGATCAAGGAGATCGAGGCGCACGGCGTGTCGGTCACCGAATATGTCGAGGGTGCAAACCGCGCCTGGACCTATGTCCAGAACTCGACCTTCAACCGCCGCATCACCCCGAACACGCCGGTCGTGTTCAACGGGCCGGTGAAGGGCACCCATTGGCTGTTCACCGCCTTCTCGAACGACGGCACCACCGGCCGCGGCACGGTCAACAATTGCGCCAATGGCCATACCCTCTGGGGCACCAACATCACCTGCGAGGAAAACTGGGCAGGCTATTTCGCGCGCCCCAGCGCGGACAACGCCGCGCGTACTCCGCGTGAACTGGTCTCGCTGCGCCGCTACGGCGTCACCAGCACCAACGGCAACTATGCCTGGGCTTCGGTCGTTCCGGCCGACGCGTCGAACACGACCTTCAAGCGCTGGGACGCGCGCGCCACCGGCGCGTCGGCCACCGCCGACTATCGCAACGAGCCGAACCAGCTCGGCTGGTGCGTCGAGTTCGATCCCTATGACAAGGCCGCTGCACCGCGGAAGCGCACCGCGCTCGGCCGTCTCGGTCATGAGGGCGCCTGGCCCGGCAAGCTGACCCCGGGCAAGAAGGTTGCGGTCTATCTCGGCGACGATTCGCGCGGCGAGTATTTCTACAAGTTCGTTTCGAACGCGAACTGGGACGCGGCCGATGCCCAGAACGCCAACCGTCTGTCGATCGGCGACAAATATCTCGACGCCGGCACGCTCTATGTCGCGAAGTTCGCAGCGAATGGCACCGGCAGCTGGGCTCCGCTGACCTTCGGCACCGTCCCGAACCGCCCGGCGCAGGGTTCGGACGTCGAATATGTGTTCGAGAGCCAGGCCGACATCCTCGTCAACACCCGCCTTGCCGGCGACGCGGTCGGCGCAACCAAGATGGACCGCCCGGAATGGACTTCGACCAATCCGGCTACGGGTGAGATCTACCTCACCCTCACCAACAACAATGCCGCGACCCGCCCGATCACCGGCACCGACGCGGCCAACCCGCGCCACTATAACGACCCGACCGGCCCGTCGAACTCGGCCCAGTTCGGCAACCCGAACGGCCATATCCTGCGTCTGCGCGAGACCGGCGACGACCCCGCCTCGCTCACCTTCGCATGGGACATCTACCTGTTCGGCGCCGACTCGGCGGATTCGAACAGCGACGTCAACATCTCGGGCCTCACCGCCGCCAACGACTTCTCCAGCCCCGATGGTCTGTGGTTCTCGCGCCCGACCAACGCGGGCGGCCTGGTCAAGCCGCTGCTGTGGATCCAGACCGACGATGGCGCTTTCACCGATCGCACCAACAACCAGATGCTGGTCGCGATCCCCGGCACGGTCGGCGACGGCGCGGCGGTGACGATCACCAACCGCGGCACCGGCGGCGCCACCGCGACGCAGGCCACGCGCCGCGGCGCACTGGCGAGCGACACGACCCTCAAGCGCTTCCTGATCGGCCCGGTCGAGTGCGAGATTACGGGCGTCGACAGCACGCCGGATGGCCGCACACTGTTCGTCGGCATCCAGCATCCGGGTGAAAACGGCACGCCCGCTGCGCCGTCCAGCGCCTGGCCGGCCAATCAGGCCAGCGGCACGGCGCCCGCCGGCACGCGCCCGCGCTCGGCGATCGTCGCGATCACCAAGAATGACGGTGGCGTCGTCGGCCTCTGAATTATGCCCCCAACTCGATGGGGAGGTGGGGTTCGCCCCGCCTCCCCTTTTTCTTTCGGGCTAGTTGGCGTCCGTCCGGCTGATGATCTTCGCGGTGCCATCGCGCGTGATCGAGATGATGTGCGGGGTCTTGCCGCAATAGATGCGCCAGCTCGGGTTGCCGTTGACCGGATCGAAACGCTCGGTCTGCGTCACTTCCTGACAGTTGAAACCCGCATCGCGCACCGCGCGCAGGAACACGCCGTCCCGCGCCGCCGGCGCCAGCGCGAGCACCTCTGCCTGAACATTGGTCGCGCTCGCCGCATTCTCCACGACGGCATTGACAGCCGCTGCCGTATTCTCCGCCTTCTCCGCGCCGCCGCATGCACCGAGCAGAAGCGCTCCGGCCATCGCCACACCGATTTTCCGCATGTTTCCTATCTCCTTCACGGCGATAACGCCGATCGTCACGGCTTCGATCCGACCATCTTCAGAAACAGCCGCGTCGCGCGTTCCACGCGGGCGCGGATCACCTCCGGCGATGGCGCGGGTTCAAGCCCCAGCTTGATCCCCATGTCCGACAGCCCCTGCCACAGGCCGCACAAATCCTCGGCTGCCATCCAGGGGTCGTCAATCTCGATCTCGCCCTGATCTGCCGCCTCGCTCAGCGCATCCGCCAGCCGTCCGATGCATAGCGCAGGCCCGGCCTGGTAGAAACGCTCCGCCAGCCGTCGCGACTGGGCGATTTCGTTCATCAGCACCCGATCGACCGCGATATGCTCCTCGCTGAAGATGAATTCCATCAGCATGATGCCGTAGGCGTTGAGCCGTTCCTCGAGGCACCGGCCCGCGGCGACTCCGTCGTCGAACACCCCCGCCATCCGCCCGCTTTCGGCGCGGATCACCTCTTCGAACAGGGTCTCCTTGTCGCCGAAGCGGCTATACACCGTTACCTTGGAAACCCCCGCCGCCTGCGCGATGTCCTCGATCGTCGCGGCATGGAAACCGCGCGCGAAGAAGGCCGCGCGCGCAGCTTCGATGATCGCACCATATTTGGCGGGGTCACGCGGGCGGCCGGCGCGCCGCGGTTCGACCGCGAAGCTGCCGGCTTTCTCGACCACGCTCAGCGCTCGTACGCCTTGGGCAGAGCACCTTCCTTCGGATCGAAGTAGCGCTGCTTGAGCTTGTCCTGCCGCGTCGCCAGCGGCTGCTCGACCCCGTCGATCCACACGCGCGTGGCCGCGGTACCGATTTCCAGCGGATCGCCGTCCCATACCACCACGTCGCCACGGCGGCCGGGACGCAACGATCCGAACTCGCTGCCCATCCCCATCGCCTCGGCCGGCTTGGAGCTGATCGACGCGAATGCCTGTCCCCAGTCGAGGCCTGCCGCCCCCGGAATCTTGCTCAGCGCAACAAGATTCCCCGCATATTGCTTCACCAGCCGCGCCTGGCGCGTCTCGTCGTCATTGATCATGCCGATACCGACAATCACCCCCGCCGCCTGCAGCCGTCCGATGTTCGACTGAGTGGCGGCAAGCTGCTCGAACGAAGCAGGCAGATCGGCCAGCGCCGAAGCGAGCACCGGCACCTTCGCCGCGGCGATCTGCCGCGCCACGGTCCAGCCTTCGGTCGCGCCGACCAGCACCAGCTTGAGCGCCGGCACCTCGCGCTTGAGGTCGAGCATCACCAGAATGTCCGACGCGCGCTCAACATGGACCAGCAGCGGCACCGTGCCGTTGACCACCGGAACCAGCGCCTGCGCATCGGCACGGGTCAGCAGCGCGTCCTTGCCACGATCGGCGAAGCTGCCCGGCACGCGGGCATAGTCGCGCACCTCGAACAGGATGTTCTTGAGCATTGCATAGGCCGCCGGGCGGCTGCCGCCGGCGCGCGCGGCGCCGGTCTCGCCATATTCCATGAACTGGAAGGCGCGTGCCTTGGTCACCGCGTCCATATCGGAACCCAGGTCGATGATCGCCCCCTGTCCGCCGAAGATCGATCCGCGTGCCTGCGGGGCCACGACAGCACGCGTGATCCCCTCCGCGCGGTTGAGCGTGATCGCACTCGTCTTGGGGTTCACCGCAGGTACCACGTCGATCGCGGCGTTGAAGGGCGAGCTGCCCGCCCCCGCATCGTTGGTCTCGCTGACTCCATCGACCTCGACGATGCCCATGCGGGTGAAACCGGCGAAGATGCCGGGCGTCACCCAGCGTCCGCCCGCATCCACCACCGGAACGCCGGCCGGCACCGCGACGCCACGCCCGGCCGCAACCACGCGCCCGTCGCGCACCACCACCGTGCCGCCCTCGACCGGAGCGGAACCGTCGCCGATCACCAACCTGGCATTGGTCACCGCCACAGTCTGCGCGGCGGCGGGAACCGCGACGCCCAGCGCCGCTGCTGCTGTCAGAAGGAGCGCCTTCATTTCACGTCTCCCTCACCCGGCTGGCCCAGCTCGAAGTCCGATACCGGCCTCCGTTTCGGATCGAGTGCATCATAAAGCAAGGCACCGTCGATCCACACCTTCTCAGGCCTCGTGTAGACGCTGAACGGATTGCCGTTCCACAGCACCACGTCGGCCATCTTGCCTGCCTTCAGGCTGCCCGTAACCTTGTCGATGCCGAGCGCCCTGGCCGGCGTGATCGCCGCCCATTTCCACGCAGTCTCCTCGGACACGTCGAAGCCCGCACGCTTCGCCGACGCGCGCACCTTGGCGATCTCCTGATTGAGCCGCTGGATGCCGTTGGCGTCGTCCGAATGGATCATCCCGCACGCCCCTTCGCGCTCGAGGATCGCGAGATTCTCGCCGATCGCATCATAGGACTCCATCTTGAAGCCCCACCAGTCCGCCCATACCGCGGCGCAGGTGCCATTGGCTTTGAGCAGGTCGGCGATCTTGTAGGCCTCCACCGCGTGATGGAACGTGCCGACCTTGTATCCGAACTCCTTCGCCATATCGAGGACGATGGCCATCTCGTCCGCGCGGTAGCAGTGGTTGTGGATGATGATCTCGCCGTCGAGCACGCCGCGCAGCGTGTCCATCGCCAGATCGCGCGTGGGGGCCTCGCCGCCCTTCTCCTCGTACTTGTCCCAGCGCCGCTTATATTCCTGCGCCTTGGCCCAGGTGCCACGGTCGACCGCGATATTGCCCATCCGGGTCGAAGGCATCCGCCCCTTGCCGCCATAGACGCGCTTGGGGTTCTCGCCGCACGCCATCTTGAGGCCATAGGGGGCGCCGGGGAACTTCATCCCCTGCATCGTGCGCGCATAGACGTTCTTGAGCGTCACACTGCGTCCGCCGAACAGGTTGGCGGAGCCCGGCAGGATCTGCAGCGTGGTCACGCCGCCATTGGTCAGCGCACGGCTGAAGCCCGGATCCTGCGGCCATACGCTATGCTCAGCCCAGACTTCGGCGGTCACCGGTCCGGTCATCTCGTTACCGTCCGAATGCGCCTGCACGCCGGGGCTGGGATAGTCGCCAAGATGGCTGTGCACGTCGATCACGCCCGGCGTCACATATTTCCCGCGCCCGTCGATCACCGTCGCGCCTTCCGGCGCCGCAATCGTCTGGCTGACCTCGACGATCTTGCCGTCGCGGAACAGCACCGCGCCATTGTCGATCCGCCCGCCTTCACCGTCCAGGATGGTGACGTTGGTCAGCAGCGTGGGCACGCCCGGATAGGCCCGATAGGTCGAAGGATAGGGATTGTGATCGAACCCCTTGCCCTTGCCGGGACCGCGCTGCGCGGGCGCGTCCGATGCGGCGCTCTTGGGCTTGTCCTCCGCGCTGGCTGCGCAAGCCGCGAGGCTCGCGGCGGCGGTGACGCCGATAATGGTACGGATCAACTTGGCTGCCTCCCTGCTCGTCTATCTGTTTCAGCTTAGTTGAAGCGGCACCGGCCCGCTCCCCCACCTGGCCACCCAACGGCAGTATGATGTGGGTGGCCGGGTGGGGGAGCAGGCCGGTGCCGCCTGACTGACAGCAACTCTAGGAGCGAAAAGCGTTGCGCGCAATTTGGCTATTTGCTCCAACCGTCGCGATGGGGGGATTCGCGTGACAACGGCACCGGCCGCACAGGGAAGCGCCCCGCAGCCGGCCGCCTTTGGCGACCCCGCAGCGATCGATGCCGCGCATCGTGCTGTCCGTGCCGATTCGTCGATCCAGTTCGACCTCCCCTGGCAACAGCCCGACCCCGCCAACCCGCCCCCGCGCTGGCTGATCGAGCTGTTCCAGTCGCTCGGCCGCTTTGTCGATTGGGTCGGAGGCGGCTGGTATGTGCTGATGTGGACTGCGATCGCGGTGGTCGCCATCGCGATCCTGCTCGCGCTTTTCCCCGCGGTCCGCGAATGGTTCGCTGCACGCCTGCTGCGCCGGGGCGAGGTCGTACCCGAGGCTCCACGCTGGGCACCCGACGCCCATGTCGCGCGCGCGCTGCTCGACGAGGCTGACCGGCTCGCCGCAACCGGCCGTTATGCCGAAGCGGTCCGCCTGATCCTCCACCGCAGCATCGAGGATATCGAGAAGTGGCGCGGCGATTCGCTCCGCCCCTCGCTCACCAGCCGCGACATCGCCGCCTTCGAAAGCCTGCCCGACACCGCCCGCAGCGTGTTCCGCCGCATCGTCGCCGATGTCGAGCGCAGCCTGTTCGGCGGCAACGCGCTGGGTGAAGCCGACTGGACCCGCGCCCGCGCCGACTATGCGGGCTTCGCGCTGGCCAATAGCGAACGCCGCCGATGAGCAGCGAGACCACCAGCCCCTTCCGCAAGCGAACCGTGCTGCTGCTGATCGTTGCAGGGCTGGTCCTGACGCTCGGCTTCCTGCTGGTCAACGCCTATGGCGACCGGATCGAGCGGCAGCGCGGCAACACCCCCAGCCCTGCCTCGCGCTTCGCGACGGGTTTCAGGGGCCTCAGCGACCTGATCGAAAAATCGGGCGGCACCGTCAGCCTGTCGGGCGACGCCACCGACCGCCCGCAACACGGGCTGATGATCCTCACTCCAAATCTCCGCACCAAACCCGACGAGCTCATGGCGGCACTGAGTGATGCGGCCGACGAGACGGCGCCGGTGCTGATCGTCCTGCCCAAATGGACGACCCGCCCCCAGAAGCGCAGCCCCAGGCGAGAGGAACGCCTCACCGGCGCCCCGCCGGCGGTGCTCGCCCAGATGCTGGCCCCGCTCACAAAGGTCGAGATGCGCCAGGCCGAGAAGGTGTCGCTGCGCTACCCCACCAGCCTCAACCTGCGCCCCTTTCGTACGCCGGAGACCGTCCAGTCGATCGATGGCGAGAAGATCTACCCGTTGATCACCGCATCGGACGGGAGCGCCGTGTTGGCCGAGCTGCCGGGCACGCACGTCTACATCCTCGCCGACCCTGATCTGCTCAACAATTTCGGCCTTGCGGAGCGCCAGAACGCCTTCGCCGCAATCGCGCTGCTCGCCGCGCTCGACCCCGACAATCCGGGGACGGTCGTGTTCGACACGATGCTTCCCTTTGGCCCGGGCGGTCGCAATCTCGCCCAGCTGATGTTCGAGCCGCCCTTCCTCGGCGTCACGCTTGCGCTGCTTGCCGCGGCGCTGCTCGCCGGGATCGCGACCTGGGCGCGCTTCGGCCCGCCGCGGCGGGAACCGCGCGCGGTCGCATTCGGCAAGCGCGCGCTGATCGAGAATATCGTCAGCCTCGCCCGGCGCGCCCAGCGGGTGCGCGAAGGCGGCGACGCCTATGCCGATTCGGTTCGCGACTGGGCCGCGCGCCGCCTCGCGCTGCCCCGCACCCTGCAAGGCGAAGCGCTCGACGCACATCTCGACGCGCTCCCGACCCAGACCCCCTATGCCGCCACGATCGACCGCGTGCGCAACGCGAAGACCGAGGCGGAGCTGCTCCACGCGGCGCAGAAACTCGACGATTGGCGAAAGGAAGTGAAGGCATGACACTCGAAGACGTCCGCGCATTCGGCGCGGCGATCGATGCCGAGGTATCGAAGGCCGTGGTCGGCCAGTCGGTCGCGACGCGCCTTCTCACCGTCGCGCTGCTCTCGGGCGGCCATGTCCTGCTCGAAGGTGCGCCGGGCACCGCCAAGACCCTGCTCGCGCAGAGCTTCGCGCGCACGCTTGGCCTTCAGTTCGGGCGCATCCAGTTCACCCCCGACCTGATGCCCGGCGACATTCTCGGTACCAGCCTGTTCAACTTCCAGACCTCGACCTTCGAGCTGAAGCGCGGCCCGGTCTTCACCGAACTGCTGCTGGCGGACGAGATCAACCGCACCCCGCCCAAGACCCAGGCCGCGCTTCTTCAGGCGATGCAGGAACGTACCGTAACCATCGACGGTGATACGGAAAAACTGTCCGATCATTTTACCGTCGTTGCAACGCAGAACCCGATCGAGCAGCAGGGCGTCTATCCCCTGCCCGAAGCGCAGCTCGACCGCTTCCTGTTCAAACTCGCGATCGACTATCCCGGCGAAGAAGCCGAACGCGCGATCGTCGCGCAATATGGCACCCGAACCGGATCGCCCCGGCCCGAGGATAGCGGCGTCGCGCAGGTCGCCGACCACGCCGGTATTGCTGCAGCGAGCGCGGCGGTCCTCGGAGTCCGACTTGCCGACGAAGTGATCGCCTATGTCGTGTCACTGATCCGTTCGACGCGCGGCCATCCCGATATCGCCAATGGCGCCAGCCCCCGCGCCGCCTCGGCGCTTGCCGCCGCCGCGCGCGCCGCCGCGGCGCTGGAGGGGCGCGACTATGTGATCCCTGATGACGTCAAGCTGCTCGCCCAGCCCTTGCTGCGCCACCGCGTCGTGCTCTCGCCCGCCGCGGAGATCGACGGCCGCCGGGCCGACGATATCGTCGCCCAGCTCATCGACCGGGTCGAGGCGCCGCGTTGATCGTTCCCACCCAGCGCGCCGTGGCGCTGGTGCTGGCGGGGGCTCCGCTGGCGCTGGTGCTCGGCGTCATGCGCCCGGACGGGTGGCTGCTGGCGCTGCTCTGGGTGTTCGCGATCCTCGTCCTCACCGCCCTCGACGGTGCGCTCGCCCCGCGGCTGCGCGATGCCGATCTTGCCGTTTCGCCGCCCGGCTCGGTCGAGGTCGGCGACCGCGTCCAGCTCTCGCCCGCTGGCGGAGGCGGCCTGCGCTATGCCGCGGACGTCGGCGCGCCGCTCGATCCCGCCGATGCTCCCCTCACCTGGTCGGCCAGCCGCCGGGGCACGGCGAAGGTCGCGCGCATCTGGGGCCGCGCCGCAGGCCCGCTCGGTCTCGCCTGGCGCCAACGCAGCCGCGCGATCGATGACGAAATTCGCGTCCTTCCCAGCCTCCGCCCCGTGCGTGAGCAGGGCATGCGTCAGTTCCTGCGCAGCCGCCAGTTCGGCACACGCATCCGCCCGGACAGCGGCGACGGCACCGAATTCCAGTCACTCACCGATTTCCAGCCGGGCATGGAGCGCCGCGCGATCGACTGGAAGGCATCGGCGCGCCACTTCTCGCTGCTTGCACGTGAATTCCGGACCGAGCGCGACAACAGCGTCGTCTTCGCGATCGATTGCGGCCGCGCGATGAGCGAGCCGGTGGACGGCCAGCCGCGTATCGACCGCGCCGTCTCCGCGGCGCTGCTCGCCGCCTTCGTCGCACTCAAATCGGGCGATCAGGTCCGTCTCTTCGGCTTCGCCGGCCGCCCCAGCGCGGATTCGGGCAGCGTTTCAGGCACAGCGGGCTTCGCAACCCTCCACCGCACGGCGGCTGAGATCGACTATGGCACCCAGGAGAGCAACTACACGCTCTCGCTGGTCACCCTCGATCAGCGGCTCCAGCGCCGCAGCCTCGTCATCCTGTTCACCGAATTCACCGATCCCACCGCCGCCGAGCTGATGATCGCCGCCGCGGCACGCATGCTCAAGCGCCACCGGGTGCTGTTCGTCCTGTTCCACGACACCGAACTGGACGCGCTGCTCGACGCGCGCCCGGCAGAGGCGGACGACGTCATTCGCACCAACATCGCCCACAGCCTGATCCGCGAGCGCCGCATCGTCATCGAACGTCTCCGCCGCCTCGGTATCGACGTGCTCGAAGCCGCGCCCGACGATCTCGCCCTCGCCCTCGCCGAACGCTATGTCCGGGACCGCGAACGTCCATGAGCAGCGCAGCAACCCCCGCCTTCGGCGTCCGCCATTTCCGTGCCGAGCGCGAGGCCGACTGGCAGCGGCTCGAAGCGCTGCTCGATCTGGTCGAAAAGAAATCACCGAAACGCCTCACCAACGATGATCTGGTCGAGCTTCCGCGCCTCTACCGCGCCACGCTGTCGGCGCTGTCGATCGCGCGCGAAACCTCGCTCGACGCGTCGATGACCGCCTATCTGGAGAGCCTCTCCACCCGCGCCTATTTCGTCCTCTACGGCTGCCGCGATCCGCTCTGGCGGCAGATCGGCGGCTTCTTCACCCATGGCTGGCCCGCCGCGGTGCGCGGCATGCTCGGCGAGACGCTGCTGATCGGCGCGCTGTTCCTTGCCTGCGCGCTAGCCGGATATTTCCTCGTGGTCAGTGATCCGGCGTGGTTCAACGCACTCGTTCCTGCCGAAATGTCGGGCGGGCGCGACATGAACGCCACTGCCGCATATCTCCGCTCGACCCTCTATGACGCGCCCAATCAAGGCGGGCTTGAGGTATTCGCAACCTACCTCTTCACCCATAATGCGCAGATCTCGATCCTGGCATTTGCGCTTGGTTTCGCCTTCGCCATCCCCACCTTCTTCCTGATCGCCAGCAACGGCGTGCTGCTCGGCGCCATGTATGCGGTGTTCGTGCCCAAGGGGCTGGGCTACGGCTTCACCGGATGGTTGCTGATCCACGGCTCGACCGAACTCAGCGCGATCATCCTCGCCGGTGCCGCGGGCCTGCATATCGGCCGCGCCGTCGCCTTTCCCGGGCAGCGCACCCGCATGGCCGCCGCGGGCGAAGCGGGCCGCCGCGCCGCGCTGGTGATGATCGGTGTGGTGATCATGCTGCTCGTCGCGGGTCTGCTCGAAGGGTTCGCGCGCCAGCTGATCACCGGCGACTCCGCCCGCTACGCGATCGCCGCGACGATGTTCGCGATCTGGGTCGCCTATTTCGCGCTCGGAGGCCGTCGCGCGCATGGCTAGACGTCCTAAGATGAAGCCGACCCGCGCCAGCGATATCGAGCGCCGTACGCGCGCGCTGGTGACGCCGGAGGGGGTGACGCTGCACCTCCGCCTCGCCACCGCCGGGGCACGTGCCGGTGCGTTCACGATCGATGCGCTGATCATGCTCGTGGTGCTGATCGCGCTCACGGCCGGGGCGATCACGCTCTGGGGCAGCACCGGCAGCGGCGGTCCGGCCGCGATCATCTGGCTGCTCGGCTTCTTCCTGCTGCGCAATTTCTACTTCACGCTGTTCGAAAGCGGCACGCGCGCTGCGACGCCCGGCAAGCGCGCGCTCAAGCTGCGGGTCGTCGCGCGCGACGGCGGGCGGCTGACCGGCGGCGCGATCCTCGCACGCAACCTGATGCGCGAGGTCGAGGTGTTCCTCCCTCTCATCTTCCTGATGGTCGCGCAGGCAGAGGGGTTCAGCAACCGATGGCTCGGCCTGCTTGGCCTGGGCTGGACCGCGATCTTCATCTTCATGCCGCTGTTCAACCGCGACCGGCTGCGCGCGGGCGACCTGATCGCGGGAACCTGGGTGGTGGAGAATGAGCGGCCGAAGATCGCGCCCGATCTGCTCGCCGCCAACGATCGCGACGCGATCGACGCCTATGGCTTCACGCCGCAGGAACTGGAAACCTATGGCCAGTTCGAGATCCAGCGTCTGGAGGATGTGCTCCACCGCAACGATCCCGACACGCTCATCACCGTCGCAGGCGTCATCCGCCGCAAAATCGGCCGCCGCGACGAAGGCGGCAGCTGGAGCCACGACCGCGATTTCCTCGAAGCCTATTATGCCGCGGCGCGCCTGCATCTCGAACGCCGCCTGCTGTTCGGTCAACGCAAGCGCGACAAGTTCGATTCCGCCGGTTAAAGGACCGGGATGACCGACACCACGCCCGCCGCCCAGCCCGCACGCGACACTGCGGGCGTCCTCGCGCCGCCCCCGCTGATCTATCTCGGCTTCCTGGCCCTCGGCCTCGCGCTCGAATTTCTGGTGGTGCGCACGCAAGGCCTGGACATGCCCGTCTCGCTGCGCTGGACCGTGGTCACAACCCTTATCCTTGTCGGCGCCGCCGTGATCGTAGCGGCGGTGCTGCGTTTCCGCCGCGCCGGCACCCCCGCCCCGCCCTGGCAGCCCACCACCGCGTTCGTCGCGCAGGGCATCTACCGCTTCACGCGCAACCCGATGTATCTGGGCATGACGCTGATCTATTGCGCGCTCGCCGTCGCGGCCAACGCACCGGTGGTGTTCTGGATGCTGATCCCGCTCTGCGTCACGATCCACTATGGCGTCGTGCTGCGCGAGGAACGCTACATGGCCGCCAAGTTCGGCGCGGCCTATATCGACTACGCCCACAGCGTTCCGCGCTGGCTGTAAGCGGGCGGGCATGACCCGGCGCGAAATCCTCAAGGCGGGTGCACTGCTCGCCGGCGGCGGTGCCACCGCATGCACGAAGGATGCCCCCGCACCGGCTCCACGCTACGAAATGCCGCTCGAAAGCGCGCCGCACAAACGCACGCTGATGCAATGGCCCGCCGCAGTCGGCGTCTATGGCGCGCGCGATCTCGCTGCCGTGCAGTCGGTGATCGTCGGCATCGCCAATGCGATCGCGGCGTTCGAGCCGGTGGCGCTGCTCGCCGCACCCGGCGCGCGCGGCCTCGATCGCGCCCGCTTCAGCCGCGATGTCGAATTCTGGGATATTCCCACCGACGACCTCTGGTGCCGTGACAGCGGCCCCACCTTCGTCCGCGCCCCGGATGGCAGGCTCGCCGTCTCCCACATCCGCTTCAACGGCTGGGGCAACAAGCAGCGCCACGCCAATGACGGCCGGATCGCGGGCGCGGTCGCCACGCGCCTCGGGCTGCCGCTGATCGACAGCGGCGTGGTAGGCGAACAGGGCGGCGTCGAGCATGATGGCGTCGGCACGATGCTCGCCCATGCCAGCTGCTGGGTGAACGACAACCGCAATCCCGGCCTCTCCGCCGATCAGATCGCCGCGCGGCTCGGCACTGCGCTGGGGGCGCAGAAGATGATCTGGGCGCCCGGCGTCAAGGGCGCCGACATCACCGACTATCATATCGATTCGCTCGCACGCTTCGTCGGTCCCGGCCGTGTCCTTATCCAGGTCGACGAGCAGGTCGACCGCGACGATCCGTGGTCGGTCGCCGCGCACCAGACGCTCGCAGTCCTCGAAGGCGCAACCGATGCGCGCGGCCGCAAGCTGGAGATCATCCGCCTGCCCGACCCGGTCGATATCCGCTCCGGCGATCCGGATTTCGTGTCGAGCTACATCAACTATTATGTCTGCAATGGCGCGGTCATCGCTCCGCAGTTCGGCGACGCGCATGCCGACGGCGAAGCGCGCAAAACGCTGGCGGCGCTCTATCCCGGCCGCACGATCGTCCAGTTGAACATCGATGCGCTGGGCGCGTCGGGCGGCGGCATCCACTGCGCGACGCAGCAGCAGCCCGCCTGAAGCTTACCCCTCGCGCTTCCCGAAGAAATGCTCGACGATATGCTCGGCGATCCGCGCCGGGCGCAGCGTCTGCGCATCGACACAGCACCAGCGCGACTTGACCTCGGCCAGCACCTCGTCGCCGCGACGGATCACCGTCTCGTAAAAGGCACTGACACCCTGCACTTTTTCGAGCAGCACCGTCGCCACCACCTCATCGTTCAGAAAGGCGGGTTTGCGGTAGGTGATCTCGTGCTTGAGCGCGACCCACAGATGCTTCGCCACCTCTTCAGCCGGCGCCAGCTTCTGCCAATGGCTCAGAACCGCTTCCTGTACCCATTTGAGGTAGCTGGCATTGTTCACATGCCCCATGAAGTCGATGTCCGCCGGATCGACGGGGATCGGAACATCGAACGGAGCAGAAGCGCGGGTCATGAACTGACCTTAACGTAAAGTGCTGCACGGGGCGAGAAGATTCGCAACGCGAATGTCCCGCTTGAAGAAATTTTAGAATTCACGGTATGCTGCAAGCGTATCCAGGAGGATTGCCAGCATGACCGACCTTCCCGCGCAAGCGCGCCAGCTTTTCTCGACCGTCACCGAGGACGGCCAGCTCCAGCTTTCCCTCCGCGACGTCCCCGTGCCCGCACCGACGGGCGACGAAGTGCTGATCCGGATCGAGGCGACCCCGATCAACCCGTCCGACCTCGCCGTGCTGCTCAGCGCCGCTGACGGCAATGGCTTCACCCCCACCGCCGACGGGGCCTCCGCGCCCATCCCTGAAGCCGCACGTCGCGCGGTCGCTCCACGCCTCGGCACCCCCCTTCCGATCGGCAATGAAGGCGCCGGTACGGTGGTCGCCGCGGGCGACGATCCCGCTGCACAGGCGTTGCTCGGGAAAACCGTGGCGGCGGCGGGCGGTGCCTTCTACGCGCAATACCGGCTGCTCCGCGCTCGCGACTGCCTCCCCCTCCCCGACGGTGTCAGCGCGGAGGAAGGTGCCTCGTCCTTCGTCAATCCGATGACCGCGCTCGCGATGATCGGCACGATGCGGCGCGAAGGCTATACCGGCCTCGTCCACACCGCCGCCGCCTCAAACCTTGGCCAGATGCTGGTCAAGCTGACCCAGAGCGAAGGCGTCCCGCTGGTCAACATCGTGCGCAGCCAGGCGCAGGCCGATCTGCTCCGCGGCCTCGGCGCCACCTATGTCATCGACAGCAGCGCGCCCGACTTCATGCCGACCCTCATCGACGCGATCGCAGAAACCCAGGCGTTCCTCGCCTTCGACGCGATCGGCGGCGGCAAGCTCGCCGGCCAGATCCTCAACGCGATGGAGGCCGCTGCGGTCCGCACCAACCCCGCCAATGGCCCTTACGGCTCCAGCACGATGAAGCAGGTCTATATCTATGGCGGCCTCAACATGGCGCCGACCGAGATCAGCCGTGGCTTCGGGATGAAATGGGGCGTCGGCGGCTGGCTGCTCACCCCCTATTTGATGAACGCTGGCGGCGAGGAGGTGATGCGGATGCGTGCCAAGGTCGCGGCGGAGATCCGCACGACCTTCGCCAGCGCCTATACCAGCCGCATCACCCTCGACCAGGCGGTTCAGCCCGACATCATCGCCGCTTACAACCGGCGCGCGACGGGCGAGAAATACCTGATCCTGCCCAACGGCTAGCGCCAATCGACATTCAGTTCAGGTGGAGGCGAAAGCGTGATTATCGAGTAACGGAGCGCAGCGTACTAAAGGTACGTGAGCACCGGAGCGCAGAGAATCGCGCTTTGCAGCCCCGCATGGGCTGAATGTCGGTTGGCGCTAGGCCACCGCCATCAGGCTGGCATTACCCCCGGCCGCCGTGGTGTTGACCGAGGTCGAGACTTCCTCGACCAGCCAGTCGAGCCGCGGCGTTCCGGCTTGCGCCAGCACGATCGGTCCGGGCAGCGCGGCGATATCGGCCAGCGCAGCCATCCGCGCTGCCGCATCGCCTTCGATCAGCGCACCGCTATACGGCCCGGCCTTGCGCCAGTCGTCCGCCCAGCTCAGGCGCGCAGCGACCCGCTCGGGCAGTCCGGCCAGTTCGCCACGCAACGCCGGATTACCGATCACGGCGCGATTGCCGGTCGCCAGCACCGCCGCGACCTGCTGGAGCAGCCCCACGCGCGTCCGCGGCAGCAGCAGGACATTGCCGCGCGGATGCAGCGCATAGATGTTGCGCTCGCCCACCGGCCCCGGCAGCTCGACCTCAGCCCCCAGCAGTGACGCCTCGCCGGCTAAGCGCGCCACCTCGCCTTCGTCGCCCAGCCAAAGCGCGAAGTCGCGCAATGCCGGATCGCTCCTGGCCGATGCCACGCCTGTCGGCACCGTCGCCGCCTGAACCAGCCGGCCGAGATAGAGCGGCCCGCCCGCCTTGGGTCCGGTGCCCGAAAGCCCGCGTCCGCCGAACGGCTGAACACCCACCACCGCACCGATGATATTGCGGTTGATGTAGAGGTTGCCCGCCTCCACCCGTTGGCTGACATGTGCGATCGTCTCGTCGAGCCGCGTGTGCAGTCCAAAGGTCAGCCCATAGCCGGTGGCATTGATCGCATCGATCACCCGGTCGAGGTCGCGGCGCTTGTAGCGCACGACATGCAACACGGGCCCGAACACTTCGCGTTCGAGATCGGCGATACTCTGAAGCTCGATGATCGTCGGCGGCACGAACGTGCCCTGCGCGGTATCGCCCGCCAGCTCGATCTGTTCGACGGCCCGGCCCATTCCGCGCATCTTCGCGATATGGCCCTCGATATTGGCCTTGGCTTCTGCGGTGATCACCGGGCCGATATCGGTCGAGAGGCTGTCCGTCCGCCCGATCGACAGTTCGTGCAGCGCCCCCTTGAGCATCGCCAGGATACGGTCCGCGACATCGTCCTGCAGGCACAGGACGCGAAGTGCCGAGCAACGCTGCCCTGCACTATCGAAGGCGGAGGCAATCACATCGCCCACCACCTGCTCGGCCAGCGCCGAGCTGTCGACGATCATCGCATTCTGCCCGCCAGTTTCGGCAATGAAGGGCACCGGCGCGCCGTCGGCGGTGAGCCGTTTCGCCAGCTCCTTCTGGATGATCCGCGCGACCTCGGTCGATCCGGTGAACATCACTGCCTGCGTCCCCGGCGCCGAAACCAGCGCCGCACCGATCCGCCCGTCGCCCGGCACCAGCTGCAACGCCTCCGCGGGAATCCCCGCCTCGTGCAGGATCGCAACGCCCTGCGCGGCGATCAGCGGAGTCTCCTCGGCGGGCTTGGCAAGGACGGTGTTGCCGGTCACCAGCGCCGCCGCGACCTGCCCAGTGAAGATCGCCAGCGGGAAGTTCCACGGGCTGATGCAGGTCACCGCGCCCAGCGGCTTGTGCGCCGTGCCCAGGGTCGCGCGTGCCTGCACGGCATAATAGCGCAGGAAGTCGATCGCCTCGCGCACCTCGGCGATGGCATTGGGCGCGGACTTGCCCGCCTCGCGCATGATCAGGCCCATGAGGATCTGCATCCGGTCCTGCATGAGGTCCGCCGCGCGATCGAGGGACGCGGCGCGCTCGGCGGGCGCCACCGCCGCCCAGTCCGCCGCGGCCGCCTGTGCCGCCGTCACTGCGGTCTGAGCGGCCTCGGGCGTCACCTCGACCACCGTGCCGACCACATCCTTGCCGTCCGCCGGGTTGTAGACCGGGCGCGAGGTGCCGATCCGATCCGCAGGTTCTGCCGCCCAGCCAGCGGCCGCGCTTGCCTCGAGCGCCTTGCCCAGCTTGGCCAGTACCACCTCGTTCGACAGATCCAGCCCGTCCGAATTGCGGCGTGCGCCATAGAGGCCGGCAGGCAGCGCGATCAGTGGATGCTTGGCACCGACGACATCCATCGAACGCACCTGATCGACCGGATCGGCGACCAGCTCGGCGATCGACACTTCGGGGTCAGCGATGCGGTTGACGAAGGACGAGTTGGCACCGTTCTCCAGCAGGCGCCGCACCAGATAGGCCAGCAACGTCTCGTGCGTCCCCACCGGCGCATAGATGCGGCACGGCCGGTTGAGCTTCGACGCGCCGACCACCTCGTCATAGAGTGGTTCGCCCATGCCGTGCAGGCACTGAAACTCATAGTCGCCGATGGCGAAGTCCGGCCCTGCCATCTGGTAGATTGTCGCCAGCGTCTGCGCATTATGCGTCGCGAACTGCGGGAAGATGCGGTCGCGGTTCGCCAGCAGCTTCCGCGCGCAGGCGATGTACGCGACGTCGGTGTAGATCTTTCGCGTATAGACCGGGAAGTCGGGCAGCCCGTCGACCTGCGCGCGCTTGATCTCGGCGTCCCAATAGGCGCCCTTGACCAACCGCACCATGATCCGCCGGTCGGCGCGCTTGGCCAGATCGACGATCCAGTCGATCACGAAGGGACAGCGCTTGCCATAGGCCTGCACGACGAAGCCGAGGCCGTCCCAGCCCTTGAGGTCAGGATCGAGCGCCAGGCTCTCGAGCAGATCGAGCGACAGTTCGAGCCGGTCGGCTTCCTCGGCATCGATGTTGAATCCGATGTCATAGCCCTTGGCGAGCACCGCCAGCGCCTTCACCCTGGGCAACAGCTCGCCCATCACTCGCGCCGCCTGCGCGCGGGCATAGCGCGGATGCAGCGCCGACAGTTTGATCGAGATGCCCGGCCCGCCGACCACGCCGCGCCCTGCCGAGGCTTCGCCGATCGCGCGCACGGCATTCTCGTAATCGCGATAGTAACGATCGGCATCGGCCATCGTCGTCGCCGCTTCGCCCAGCATGTCATAGCTGTACTGGAAGCCGCGCGCCTCCAGCGCCCGCGCCCGCTTGAGCGCCTCGGCGATCGTCTCGCCGGTCACGAACTGCTCGCCCATCATCCGCATCGCCATGTCCACGCCGCGGCGGATCACCGGCTCACCCGCGCGCGCGATCAGCCGCGTCAGCGCCGCGCCCAGCCCCGCATCGTTGACGCTGCCGGTCAGCTTGCCCGTGACCACCAGCCCCCAGGTCGCGGCATTGACGAACAGCGACCGCCCGTCGCCGATATGCGACTTCCAGTCGCCATCGGCGATCTTGTCGCGGATCAGCGCATCGCGCGTATCGTCGTCGGGGATCCGCAACAGCGCTTCGGCAAGACACATCAGCGCCACGCCCTCCTGACTCGACAGCGCATATTCCTGCACCAGCCCCTCGACGCCCGTGCCCTTGTGCTTGGCGCGCAGCGCGGTGATCAGCGTCGTCGCAGTGATCCGTGCCGCCTCACGCGACCCCTCGGGCAGGCTTGCCTGCTCGACCAGCGGCGGAAGACACTCCGGCTCAGGCCGGCGATAGGCAGCGGTGATCGCGGCGCGCAACGGGGTCTGCGGGCGGATCGGCGGGGCGAAGTCGGCGAAGGGCGCGGTCATCGAAGAACCTCGTGAACGGAGTGATCGCACCATCCTATCAGCTTTGCACGCCGCGATTGGACTTTTGAATGGCAAGTGACGTATCACTTCGCCTTCATTTCCAGGTACGCTAAGGCAAATATGGCCGAAAAATCCGCCGATCCGGTCATTCTGGACGCATTCGACCACAAGATCATCGACGTGCTGCGCGCCGATGGCCGTATCGCGATTACCGATCTCGCCGCGCGCGTCGGCCTGTCCAAGACGCCGTGCCAGGTCCGCGTGAAGCGACTGATCGCCAACGGCACGATCCGCGGCTTCCGCGCGATCGTCGACCCCGCCCGGCTCGGTCTCGACCATATCGCCTTTGCCGAGGTGAAGCTCTCCGACACGCGCGAGGATGCGCTCGCCGCCTTCCGCCAGGCGGTGCTCAGGATTCCCGAGGTCGAGGAATGCCACATGATCGCAAGCAGCTTCGACTATCTGCTCAAGGTCCGTACCGCCGACATCCGCCGCTATCGCGAGGTATTGGGCGAGCGGATCTCGAGCCTCCCGCACGTCGCCAGCACCTCCACCTTCGTCGCGATGGAGACGATCCGCGATTCCGGGATGGGGGGCGCTTAAGCTGACCTTCAGGTCGGCGTTCCTATATCCGCCACGATGACCGCGCCCGCCGCCTCTCCGCACGCCGCACGCCGCGCGCCCTGGGCGCTATGGACGACGCTGCTCGCGATACTGCTGGCATTGCAGGCGTCGACGGGCGCGATCCGCCCAGCCGCGGCCATCGAGACCGGCACCATTGCGGCGAAGCTCACCCTTCCCGCTCCCTTCGCCGCACAGTTCCGCGAGACCGGCCATGCGCTCAAGGCCGCCGGTCAGCGCCTCAACGCCGCCAAGCCGGACGACGGCCGTGACGGCCCGACACCGCCGCTTCCGTCCGGCATTGCCGCCCTTGCCATCCCGGCGGTGCAGAGCGGCCTCCACGCCCCCTCCGGCGCCACTGCGCCACGCGGCGACACCGCCGCCCGCGCCTATCGCGCCCGCGCGCCTCCACGCGCTGCCTGAGCGGCGCAGCCGCACATCCCGCTGACCATTGAAACCGGCCGCCTCCGCGCGGCCGCCGGCGCGTACGCGCGCTCGACAAGGAATCTATCATGGAAGAACAGACTGGCGCCGATCTCGCGCGCCGCACCCGCATCGCAGGCCTCCTCGATCACCACCCCAACCTCGCCCCTGAGGAGACCGCGGAAATCCTCGATTTCCTCAAGAACGGATCGATGATCGACATCGGCATGCTGCGCGGCGACCCCGCCTATCGCGCGAAGATCGAGACGGTGAAGGCGGCCAACCACCAGTCGTTCCGGCTCGGGATCGGCCGATCGGTGCTGATCGGGCTGGCGATCACCCTGCCCTTTCTCGCGCTCTGCTGGATGATCGCCGACTGGGGCGCCTGAAGGCACGGAACCCCGCCGCATGCGGCGGGGTTCCGATCCGTCACCGCATAACCCGCCACCAAAGAATCATGAGGAACGTAGCGTAAACCATTGTAAAAAGTATGCTGAATTACCCTCTGTTAACGATTTTCCCGCATTTCGGCTCCGCAACGTCCGGACCAAAGACGAGCGGGAGATCAGGTGATGCGTCGTAGCGTTCAGTATCCTGCCGTGCCGAGTGGTCCCGCCATTCCCGATTTCCCGACAGTTCGCGGCAACCATCCGTCGCCGCGCGCTCTCCCCCTTATCTCCGCATAACCCATTCCCGGCGGCGAACGGCCCTGCGGGCCGCGCGGCCGTACCGTACATCATCCAGGAGTATCAGCATGAACGCGTCGTCGGACAGCAAGAGCAACATCTCGCATTCCTCCGACGGCAAGCGCCGGCTGCTCGCAGGCGCAGGCGGCACCGCGCTGGCGCTGGCGCTGTTCCTGCCCTCAGCGGCCTCAGCCGCGGACTATACGGCGGCCACCGAAGCCGAGCTGCGTCAGGCGATCCTCGACGCCAACGCGGACGGCGATGCCAGCTCGACGATCACGCTGACCGGCAACATCGCGATTGCCGCGTCGCTGCCGAACAGCACCAAGCCGCTGGTGATCAACACGGGCGCCTTTTCGACCAACGGCATTGCCCTGACCGGCATCGTGACCGTGATCGGCGCAGTCAACGGCAATGACGATATGCTGACCGGCAACGGTCAGGCCGGCCTGCGCCTGATTACCTTTGGTGGTCTTCCGACCACTGTCACGAACAACGCGACCGTCACGGGGGGCGATGGTACCAACAACAGCACCGATGGGCTCGGCGCCGAGATCCAGCACAACGGAAGCCTGATCAACAACGGATCGATCACCGGCGGAAGCTCGGGCGGGCCGGGCTCCCTGAACGGCGGCTTCGGCCTCCAGATGACCGGCACCGCGTCGGTGGTCAACAATGGCCTGATCCAGGGCGGCACCGGCATCGGCGTGACGGGCGGCCGCGGCGCCTTTATCGGCGTCAACCCCAGCGCCGCGCAGACCTTTACCAACAATGCGACGGGTGTGGTTCGGGGTGGCGAAGGCACCGGCGGCGCGCTGGGCGGCGTGGGCATCTTCGTCAATTTGATCCGCACCCCGATCATCAATCTTGGCGTGATCGAGGGCGGCAACGGCGCGGCGGCGATCGTGAGCCGCCCGGAAACCAATATCATCAACAGCGGTATCATCCGGGCCGGCGCCGGCGGTACGGTGGCGATCGACGCGACGCAGTCCCCGCTCACGCTCATCGAGCTTCGGGCGGGGTCGAGCATCACCGGCCTCGTGCTTGCCAATGCGGGCGGCGCCTTCGCCCAGACGCTTCAGCTTGGCGGGACCGTCAATGCCGCCTTCGACATGTCGAGCGTCGGCGCGACCGCGCAATACCGGGATTTCAATCGCTTCGTGAAGACCGGCACGAGCAGCTGGACGTTGACGGGCAATGCTAGCACGATGCCGGGAAGCGTCTGGGAGCTTCAACAGGGCACGCTCGTGTTCGACGGTAGCGCAACCGGTCAGACCGGAAGCATGCTCGGCAACGGCGCGCTGATCTTCCAGCAGGACGGTGCCCTGTCCGTCGGCAACCTCAACGGCGCCATCTCGGTCCTTCAGAGCGGACCGGGCACGACGGCGCTGGTCGGAAACAATCATAGCCTCGGCACGACGATCACCGGCGGCACGCTCTCTATAAGCGCGGAAAACGCGCTCGGGTCCGGAGCCTTCACGATCAACGGCGGCACGCTCCAGTGGACCGGCGGAACCGCCTTCATTTCGCGGACGATCAATTGGGGAGCGAGCGGCGGCAGGTTCGAAGTCGCCACCGCCGGACCGAACTTGTCGATAGGACTGCCGTTGCTGGGCGGCGGCGCGTTGACCAAGTCGGGTCCAGGCCAGCTCACCCTGGTGGGCGACAACAGCTATACAGGCGGCACGACGATCGCTTCCGGCACGCTGAACATCGGCAATGGCGGCACCACGGGTTCGGTGCTGGGCGACATCGTCAACAATGGCACATTGGCCTTCAACCGTTCGGATGCCTTTACCTATGCCGGTGCGATCACCGGCATCGGCGGCCTGGCCAAGCCGAACGTCGGAACACTGACGCTCACCGGCCAGAACAATTATGGCGCCGGGACGAGCCTTTCCGGCGGACAGCTTCTCATCGCGGGGGGTGGGACGACCACATCCGGTGGCGCGTTGTCGATCAACACCATCAGCGGTACCGCGGTTACGCTCGGTGTCGACGGGGCGGGTTCCGCCTTCAGCGCCGCCTCGATCTCCGGAGCGGCGACCCTCAACCGGAACATCACCGTCAGCGTCACCAATGGCGGCCATCTCACCGCCACGTCCGGCGACATCTCGTTACGCGCTTTGACCCTCACGGCCAGTTCGACCAACACGGGCCAGCTCATCGTCGACGGCGCAGGTTCGCGCGCCGATGTGGCGGGCGGGCTGGTGCTCGCCAATTCAAGCACTACCAACGGCAAGCTCACGATCAGCGCGGGCGGCGCACTGAACACCGCGGGCGCGAGCGTCATCGGCTTCACGACGGGCAACACCCGCGGGACGCCGACGGCCACGATCACGGGCGCCGGATCGACCTGGACGAGCACCGGCATGCTGGTGATGAGCAATGGCGACTTCACCCTGGACCAGGGCGGCACGGCGAGCTTCACCAGCGCAACGTTCGGAACGGCCTCGGCGGTGCTGCAGGCAAAGCTGACCGTCTCGGGCGCCAACTCGCGCTTCTCCACCACCGGCGGCGATCTGACCATCGGCTTCGGCAGCGGCATGGGCGAACTCGTTCTCAGCGACGGCGGTGCGGTGGACCTGGCGGGGCTGCTGGTCCTGGCCAATTCCGGCACTGCGAGTGGTATCCTCAGCATCGGCGGTGCCGAGGGGCAAGCCGCCGCCGCCATGGGCAGCTTCACCGCGCCAAGCGTCATGTTGGGCAGCACGTCCTCGCGCATCAACTTCAATCACACCGGCACCGGTAATCTCTTCGGCGCGGCGATCTTCGGCGCGGGTGCGATCAACCATGTCGCGGGCGATACCAACCTCACCGGAAACAGCGCAGGCTTCACCGGCACCACCACCGTGTCGGGCGGCACGCTGCGCGTGAACGGCACGCTCGGCAACGCGGCGAGCATCGTCACCGTGCAGAGCGGCGGCAGGCTGGGTGGCAGCGGCACGATCGGCGGCAACGTGACCGTCACGAACGGCGTGCTCGCGCCGGGCAACAGCCCCGGCACGCTCACCATCGCCGGCAACCTCAACCTCAGCGCCGCATCACTGCTCGATCTCGAATTCGGCCAGTCCAATGTGGTCGGCGGGCCGCTCAACGACCTGATCGAGGTCGGCGGCAATTTGACGCTCGACGGCACGGTCGACGTGACGGTGACGCCCGGCGGCAGCTTCGACGTCGGCGTGTATCGCGTGATCAGCTATGCCGGCTCGCTTACCGACAATGGCCTTGCGGTCGGCACCACGCCGTCGGGCGGTATCGTCTCGGTCCAGACCTCGGTCGCCAATCAGGTCAATCTGGTGAATTTCGCCGGGGCCGACGTCAATTTCTGGGACGGCACCGGCCCGCGCGGCGACGGTATCGTCGCCGGTGGCAGCGGCGTGTGGCAGGCCAACAGCGGCAACGACAACTGGACTGTTGCCGACGGCAGCGTGAACAGCCCCTACCCCAGCGATGCCTTCGCGGTCTTCATGGCCGCGCCGGGCACGGTGACGGTCGATACCAGCCTGGGCGCGGTCAACGCGTCGGGCATGCAGTTCGCCAGCAATGGCTACACCCTCACCGGCGGTACGATCGGGCTGAACGGGGCGCAGTCGGTGATCCGGGTCGGCGACGGCACCGCGCTGGGCGCAGGTTTCACCGCAACGATCGCGTCGAACCTGACCGGCGCGGGCGATCTGATCAAGACCGACCTCGGCACCTTGGTGCTGAACGGGGCGAGCAGCTTTGCCGGCGAGGCCATCGTGAAGGTCGGCGGGTTACGCCTCACCGATGGCGGCACCCTCACCAGCCTGAACACCTTCATCGGCGGCGATACCGGCGAGCAGGCCGTCCTTACCGTCACGGGCAGCAATGGCGGTGGCAATGCATCGACCTGGACCACCGGCGGCCTGACGGTCGGCAACAGTGGAAACGGCACGCTGAATGTCACCCAAGGCGGCCATGTCGTGAGTACGAACGGTGCGATCGGGTACGACACCGGCGGCATTGGCGCGGCGCTGATCAGCGGCACGGGCTCCGCTTGGCAGAATAGCGGGCGGATCACTGTCGGCCTGTTCGGCACCGGAACCTTGCGCATCGAGAATGGCGCCCAGGTTTCGAGCAACGACGGGATCATCGGCGGCGCCGCTCAGGGCGATGCCGTCATCACCGGTCCGGGCAGTTCATGGACCAACACGACGCAGTTCACCGTCGGCAGCTTCGGCGCGGGCACGCTGCGCATCGAGAACGGAGCGAGCGTCACCAGCAACCAGGGCTATATCGGCGCCAACGCCGATGGCGCCGTCACCGTGACCGGCGCCGGCTCAAACTGGCTGATAAGCGATTTCAACCTCACCGTCGGCAATCAGGGGAATGGTGCGCTCACGATCGAGAATGGCGGGCGCGTCCAGGCATTGGGCGACGTGGTGCTCGGCCAAGCGGCAGGCACCAATGGAACGCTGACCCTGCAGGGCACCGCGGCCAATCGCGGGGTTCTGGAAACCGGCCGGATTTCGGCCGGTCTCGGGACCGTGAACGTCACCCTCGACGGTGGTCTGCTGCGCGCCACATGGAGTCAGAGCGATTTCTTCAGCGACTTCGGCACGCGTGACCTGACCCTCGCCGCAAACGGCGGTTTCATCGACACGAACGGCCACGATATCGGCATCGCGCCGCGCTTCGTTGGTACGGGCGGGTTGACCAAAGACGGCGCGGGCACGCTGACCCTGACCGGCACCAACAGCTATGCCGGCGCGACCGACGTTCTCGCCGGGACGCTGCTGATCAACGGCAACCAGTCGGCGGCGACCGGCCTCACCAGCGTCGCCGCGGCGGCAACGCTGGGCGGCTTCGGCACGATCGGCGGCAGCGTCGACATGAGCGCGGGCGGCACGCTGACGCCGGGCAGCGGCGGCGCGGGCACGCTGACGATCAACGGCAATCTCGTGCTCGGCGGCGGGTCGCAGCTCGCCTTCGAGTTCGGCCAGGCCAACACCGCAGGCGGCGCACTCAACGATCTCGTCAATGTCGGCGGCAATCTGACGCTGGACGGCACGCTGAACGTCACGGTCCCGGCGGGCGGGAGCTTCGGCATCGGCCTCTATCGTGTGTTCACCTATGGCGGCTCGCTGATCAATAACGGCCTGGCGCTCGGTTCGATGCCGGCGGGCGGGAACGTCTTTGTTCAGACCGGGATCGCCGGGCAGGTCAACCTCGTCAACACCGGCGGTGCGACGCTCAACTATTGGGACGGTGCGGCCGGACCCAAGTTCGACAATGTCATCAACGGCGGCAGCGGCATCTGGCAGAACAGCACCGGCAACAACAACTGGACCGACGCGAGCGGCGCAGTCAACGCGGCCTTCACCGACGACGCGGTCGCGATCTTCTCGGCCGCGGCGGGTACGGTGACGGTGGACAACAGCCTCGGCGCAGTTCGCGCCGGCGGCATGCAATTCGCCAGCAACGGCTATGTGGTCATGGGTGACTCGATAACCCTGGCTGGTGCGGAGGCAGCGATCCGCGTCGGCGACGGCACTGCAGCGGGCGCGGGTTACACCGCGACGATCGCGAGCGCGCTTATCGGCGCGAGCCAGCTGATCAAGATGGACAATGGCACGCTCGTCCTGACCGGCGCCAATAGCTATGCGGGCGGTACGCGGATCGACGGTGGCACGTTGCGGATCGGCAATGGCGGCGCGACCGGGAGCATCACCGGCGACATCGTCAACAATGCGGCGCTGGTC
This sequence comes from Sphingomonas sp. GW821-FHT03E12, assembly GCF_059420685.1. NCBI lineage: Bacteria > Pseudomonadati > Pseudomonadota > Alphaproteobacteria > Sphingomonadales > Sphingomonadaceae > Sphingomonas > Sphingomonas sp. GW821-FHT03E12. The sequence continues at coordinate 822,417 of NZ_JBWKUF010000002.1, read as the reverse complement.
GTGAACCGCACAGGCACGCTCACCCTCGACGGTGCGATCTCGGGCAGCGGCGCGCTCACCCAGCTCGGCGGGGGCACGCTGATCCTGACCGGCATCAACAGCTATTCCGGCGGCACCACGATCGGCGGCAGCACGGTGCAGGTGTCGAGCGACGCCAATCTCGGCGACGTCGCAGGCACGCTCTCGCTGCAGGGCGGCACGCTGCGGGCAACCGCCTCCTTCACCTCGGGTCGAGCGATCCTGCTCGGCAGCGCAAGCTCGAACCGCATCGATACCCAGGGCTTCGACATCACCCTGAACGGTACGATCGGCAACGGGCCCGGAAACCAGTCGGGCAACTTCCTCGACAAGCTCGGCTCGGGCACGCTCACGCTGACCGGCGCCAACAACTACGCCAACCGCACCTTAATCGCCGGCGGCACGCTAGCTCTGGCGGGCGCGGGCACGCTCGGCGCCGGCAACCTCATCGTCGCACCGGGAACCGTCTTCGATATCTCGCAGACCAATAGCGGCGCGCGAATTGTCCAGCTCAACAGCGGCCCTGCGGGCACCATCGCGCTGGGTTCGAAGGTGCTGACGCTCGGCCTCACCGCCTCGTTCAGCGACTGGTCGGGCACGATCACCGATGGCGGCATCGGTGGCGGCATCGGCGGCCGGGTGGTGATCACGGCTCCCGGTGGAGCCGTGCGCTTCTTCCAGGCCAACAGCTATACCGGCGGCACCACCATCGCGTCCGGAACCCTTGAGCTCAACGGCAACGGTTCGCTCTATGCCGGCGGTGCGCTGACCATCAATGCTGGCCTCTTCAATATCGCGGGCCTCGCTGGAACCGGCACGACGATCGGCGACCTGTCGGGCGCGGGCAGTATCTGGCTCGGCGCCAAGTCGCTGACCCTCGGCACCAGCAGCGATTCGACCTCCTTCGCTGCAATCTCCGGCACCGGCGGCTCGCTGGTGAAAGCGGGCACCGGCACGTTCGTCTTCGCCGGAGGTGCCACGCATACGGGCGGCACGACCATCGCCGCCGGCACATTGCAGCTGGGTGATGGCAGCCTGTTCGGCAGCATCGCTGGAGACATCCTCAACAACGGCACGCTGGCGTTCAACCGCGCAGGCGAGCAGGCCTTCAACGGCCTGATCTCCGGCACCGGTACAGTCAATCAGATCGGAGGCGGCACCACGATCCTGACCGGCGCCAACAGCTATGCCGGGGCGACCACCGTTTCGAACGGCACGCTGCGCATCAATGGCGACCAGTCGGCGGCGACCGGCCTGACCAGCGTACTGAACGGCGCCACGCTCGGCGGCAGCGGAACGATCGGCGGTAGCGTGACGGTGGCCGATGGCGGGACACTTGCGCCGGGCAACAGCCCCGGAACGCTGACCATCGCCGGCAATCTCGCGCTATCGGCCGGCTCGCGCCTCGCCTTCGAATTCGGCCAGGCCAATCTGCCCGGCGGTGCGCTCAACGACCTGATCAATGTCGGCGGCAACCTGACCCTCGACGGCACGATCGACGTGACCGAGAGCGCGGGTGGCAGCTTCGGACCGGGCGTCTTCCGGATCATCAACTATGCGGGGATGCTGACCGACAACGGCCTGACCGTCGGCACGATGCCTGCGGGCAGTCAGGCCTTCGTCCAGACCGTGGTTCCGGGTCAGGTCAATCTGGTCAACACCGCGGGCCTGACGCTGGGCTTCTGGGACGGTGCACCCGGTCCCAAGAATGACGGCGCAATCCAGGGCGGAGCCGGCATCTGGCGCGTGAGCGGTGGGGAGAATAACTGGACCACTCCGACCGGCGCGATCAACGCCGACTATGCGCAGGACAGTTTCGCCATCTTCACCGGCAGCGGGGCCGCCGTCACCATAGACAATGGCAACGGCAATGTCCGCGCGGCGGGCATGCAGTTCGTTGTCAACGGCTACACGCTGACCGGCGGGTCGCTCGAGCTGACCGGCACGGGCGCCCGCGTACGGGTCGGTGACGGCAGCGCGAGCGAAGCGGCGATCAGCGCCACGATCGCCTCGGCGCTCACCGGCTCGGCGCGGCTGGTCAAGGATATGGGCGGCACGCTCGTCCTCACCGGCACCAACAGCTACACCGGCGGCACCGCGATCAATGGCGGCACCATCCGCGTCTCGAGCGACGCCAATCTCGGCGACGCGGCCGGCGGGCTCAGCTTCAACGGCGGCACGCTCCACACCACCGCCAGCTTCGTCTCGAACCGTGCGATCGACCTGACCGGCAACGGTACCTTCAATACCGATGCGGGTACCGTGGTCACGACAAGCGGGCCGGTCTCCGGCGCGGGCATGCTGATCAAGGACGGCGCAGGCAGGCTTCTGCTCACCGCCGCCAGCGCTCATACCGGCGGCACGACGATCGCAGCGGGCTCGCTCGAGCTTGGCGCAGGCGGCAGCCTCATCGGCAACGTGGCAAACAACGGCCTGCTCCTCGTCTCGCACATGGATGCGCTAACGCTGGCGGGGATGATCTCCGGGAGCGGCGCGTTCCGGCAGACGGGTTCGGGCATCACGACGCTTTCCGGAGCCAATGCCTATACCGGGGCGACCGACGTTCTCGCGGGAACGCTGCTGATCAACGGCAATCAGTCGGCAGCGACCGGTCTCGTCACCGTAGCCACGGGCGCGACGCTGGGCGGCGCAGGTACGATCGGAGGCAGCGTAACCGTCGCCGATGGCGGTACGCTTGCGCCGGGCAACAGCCCGGGGACGCTGACGATCAACGGTAACCTCGCGCTGTCGGGCGACTCTCAGCTCGCTTTCGAGCTCGGCGCGGCCAATGCCGTGGGCAGCCCGCTCAACGATCTCGTCAACGTCGGCGGCAATCTGACGCTCGACGGTACGTTGAACGTCGCGGTGCCGGCGGGAGGCAGCTTCGGCATCGGCCTCTACCGGATTCTGAGCTATGGCGGGACCCTCACCGATAACGGGCTCGCGATCGGCACGATGCCCGCGGGCGCCGAGGTGCTCGTGCAGACTTCGGTCGCGGGTCAGGTCAACCTCATCAACACCGGGTCGGCCGTGCTCAACTTCTGGGACGGCGCTGCCGGTCCCAAGTTCAACAATGCGGTCGACGGCGGCAGCGGCACTTGGCTGGCCGCGACGGGCGACAATTGGGCCGATATCACCGGTGCGGTAAACGCACCCTATGATAATGGCGCCTTCGCGATCTTCGCGGGTACCGCAGGGACGGTAACGATTGACGACGCGCAGGGCGCGGTCACCGCATCGGGGCTTCAGTTCGCCACCAGCGGCTACACGATCACCGGCGACGCTCTGACGCTGACCGGGCCGCAATCGGTGATCCGTGTCGGCGACGGCAGCGCCGCGAGCGCAGGCTATACCGCCACGATCGCCGCTGCGCTCACCGGCAGCACCCAACTGGTCAAGACCGACCTCGGCACGCTCATCCTCACCGGCGCCAACGGCTATTCCGGCGGCACCGCGATCAACGGCGGCACGATCCAGATTGCGAACGACGGCAACCTGGGCGCGGTCGCGGGGGGAATACGCTTCGACGGCGGCACGCTGCGTACCACCGCCGATATGAGCTCAGCCCGTACGGCCGATCTCGCCGGACAAGGGGCTTTCTCCACCGATAGCGGCACCACGCTTACGCTCACAGGCAGCGTCGGCGGTGCGGGATTGCTGACCAAGACCGGCGGCGGCACGCTCGTCCTCGCCGGAGTCGGCACCTACACCGGCGGCACCGACATCAACCAGGGCACGCTGCTGGTGAACGGCAACCATACCGCGGCAACCGGGCGCGTGAATGTGGCGGCGACCGCAGCGCTTGGCGGAACCGGCACGATTGGCGGCAACGTCAACCTCGCCGGCACACTCACGCCGGGCGCGAGCGGCACGGGCACACTGACGATCAATGGCAACCTGACGATCGCAGCGAGCGCCACGCTCGCCTATGAATTCGGCCAGGCCAATGTCGCCGGCGGCGGGCTCAACGATCTGGTCAATATCGGTGGAAATCTGACGCTCGACGGCACGATCAACGTCACGGTTCCAGCGGGCGGCGCCTTCAGCGCCGGCATCTACCGCGTGTTCAACTATGGCGGCACGCTCACCAACAACGGGCTGACGCTCGGCGCGCTGCCGGCGGGCAGCAACGTCGGCGTCCAGACCTCGATCGCCGGCCAGGTCAACCTGATCAACTTCGCGGGCCTCGCACTGAACTTCTGGGACGGCGCGGCCGGCCCCAAGAACAACGGCGTGGTTAACGGCGGCAACGGCATCTGGCAGCACAGCAGCGGCAACGACAACTGGACCGAAACAGCAGGCCTGGTGAATGCGGGCTATTCCGACGGCGCCTTCGCGGTGTTCGCCGGAACGGCAGGGACGGTCACCGTCGACAACAGCCTCGGCCAGGTCACCGCGGGCGGCATGCAGTTCGCCACCGGCGGCTATACGGTCACCGGCGGCGGTATCGCGCTGACCGGCGGTCAGGCGACGATCCGCGTGGGTGATGGCAGCACCGCCGGCGCGGGCTACACCGCCACGATCAACGCCGCGCTGTCGGGCGCGAGCGAGCTGGTCAAGACCGACGCCGGAACGCTCCTGCTCACCGGCGCCAACAGCTATACCGGCGGCACGCGGATCACCGGCGGCACGATACAGATCGCCAGCGACGCCAATCTCGGCGCAGCGGCGGGCGGCGTGGCCTTCGACGGCGGAACGCTCGCGACCAGCGCAACGCTGAGCAGCGCACGGAATGTCAACCTTCTGGGCACGGGCACCCTCTCGACCGCGAACGGCACCGTCTTCACGCTGAGCGGCACGCTCGCCGGCTCGGGCGCGCTCGACAAGGCGGGCGGCGGCACGCTGCTGCTGACCGGCAACAATGGCGGTTATACCGGCGCCACGCGGATCAGCGCAGGCACGCTGGCGGTGACGGGCGCGTTCGGCGGCGCGGTCGATGTCCGAACCGGTGCCCGGCTCGAAGGCACCGGCTCCGTCGGCGCGGTGACGAATGCCGGCACCGTGGCGCCGGGCCGCGACGGCTTCGGCACGCTGACCGTCAATGGCAGCTATACCGGCGCGAACGGCGTTCTCGCGATCGATGCCGAACTCGGCGGCGACGGCTCACGCGCCGATCGGCTGGTGGTCAATGGCGCCACGGCCGGCAACACGGTGATCAACGTGACCAACCAGGGTGGCCTCGGCGCGGCGACGGTCGACGGCATCAAGATCATCGACGTGACCGGCGCGTCGAACGGCGCGTTCACGCTTGGCAACAGCGACTATCTGTTCGAGGGCGCACCCGCACTGATCGCGGGCGCCTATGGCTATCGCCTATACAAGAACGGTGTCACGACGCCGGCGGATGGCGACTGGTACCTCCGCTCCAGCCTGTTGCAGGCGCCGGAGATCCCGCTCTACCAGCCCGGCGTGCCGGTCTATGAGACCTATGGTCAGACGCTGGCCGCGCTCAACCAGCTCGGCACGATGCAGGAGCGTACCGGCAACCGCCAATGGGCGGCGGGCAACGCCGGGTCGTTCGGGATCTGGGGCCGTTCGGAAAGCGTGCGCTCGCGGCCGCAGGCAGTGCGCTCGACCAGCCTCACCGATGCGAATGTCGACAGCTGGAAGATCGAGCTCGGCGCCGACAAGATCTTGAGCGAACGTAGCGACGGATCGTCGCTCGTTCTCGGCGTTCTGGGCAGCTATGGCGAAGCCAGCGCCAGCATCGCCTCTCCCTTCAGCAATGGCAGCATCAAGACCCGCGGCTACAGCGCCGGCGCAACGCTCAGCTGGTACGGGCCGCAGGGCTTCTATGTCGACGGCCGTGCGCAAGTGACCTGGTTCGACAGCAAGCTCAACTCCGCGGTGCTCGGCAAGCTCGCGGACAGCAACAAGGGCACAGGTCAGGCCTACAGCCTCGAAGTCGGCAAACGCGCGCCGATCGGCGGCAACCTCTCGATCACCCCGCAGATCCAGACGATCTACGCGACCGTCGGGTTCGACCGGTTCACCGATCCGAACGGCGCTGCAGTCTCTTCCAGGCTGGGCGACAGCCTCAAGACGCGTTGGGGCGTCTCGCTCGACCGGCAGGATAACCGCAGCCATATCTACGGTGTGGTGAACCTGAGCTACGAATGGCTCGACGGCACCGTTGCCGACGTGTCCGGCACGCCGATCGCCCGCGAGAATCACCGGTTGTGGGGCGAGCTGGGCCTAGGCGGCAGCCTGAAGCTCGGCAGCCGGCTCACGCTGTACAGCGAAGTGTCGGCCGACACCGCGATCAACGACTTCGGCAAGAGCTACACGCTGAAGGGCGTCGCAGGTCTGCGCATGGCATTCTGACCGTCGAGAGGCCGCTGGCAAGCACCGGCGGCCTCTCTCGACCTCAGCCCTTGCTGCGCTCGCGCAGCCGGGCGCTGTCCTCGTCCAGCAGAGGCGCGCTGAACGGATCAGGCCCTGGCGTACGGCTGAACTTGATCGCGCGCGCGACGCCGCGATAGCTGCCCAGCACAGGATGCGGGATGTCGCTCAACATCGCCTCGGCGGTGACCTGCGGGTCGTCGAACATGTCGTCGATCGACCGCGCCACTGAACAAGGGACGGCGTCCCCCAACAGCGCTTCCCATTCAGCCGCGGTCTTCTCCATCAGCGCCGCGCGCAGACGCGGGATGATCTCATCGGCATGTGCGGCTCGCCCCTTGACCGTATCGAGGCGCGCATCGTCGAGCAGGTCGGCGAGGCCGGTGCGTTCGCACAATGCGCGCCAGAAGCGCGGCGTATTGGCCGACAGGTAGAGATACCCGGCGGCGGTCGGGTGCAGGCCGGTGATCCCGCCCGAGCGCATGTCGCGCGAGATGCCGGGATCCTCGCCCTCTGCGCGGATCAACCGCGCCGATTGCATTGTCAGCGCGCTGCGCAGCAGCGACACGCCGACATACTGGCCAGAACCGCTGCGCTCGCGCTCATAGAGCGCGGAGGCGACTCCCGCCGCGACCAAAGCCGCCGCATAATAGTCGACCGGGGAGCCATAGGTGATCTCCGGCGTTCCCGGCGGCCCCTGCAGCACGCACATGCCGGTCATCGCCTGCAACACCTGATCATAGCCGGCCCTGGCACTCAGCGGCCCCTCCTCCCCATAGCCGGTCACCGCGCAATAGATCAGCCTGGGGTTACGCGCGGAAAGCGCCGCATGATCGATCCCGAGCCGCTCGGGCACGCCCGGCCGGAAATTGTGGACCAGCACATCGGCCTGATCGGCCAACTCGAGCAGCACCGCGCGGTCGCCGTCCTGCTTGAGATCGAGGACCACGCCCAGCTTGCTGCGGTTGACGCCCAGAAAGGCGCGGTTCTCCCCCAGCAGTGTCGATGGATACTGACGCAGATTGTCGCCGCCGGGGGGCTCGACCTTGATGATGTCCGCGCCCTGATCGGCGAGCAGGCTGCAGCCATAGGGCCCGGCGATATAGGCGCTCAGATCAAGCACTTTGATGCCGCTGAGCGGTCCGGCGGGACCGGTGCGTCGAGGGCTGGCGAAAGGAGAAGGGCCACGCATCAAGTCAGGTTCCGGGCTGGGTATAGGGATAGGGCGCGAACAGTCGCCGCTGCCATCCGCGCGGATCGCGGACCACACGCGAGTGGCGGTCGAAGATCATCGTCGCCCGGTCACGCGGGCGATAGACGGGCCATGACGGCAGGCCCGGAGCGTTGGGAGTGCCGGAGCGCGCAAAGGCGACGAACCGTTCCTGCATCGCAGCGCTGACCGCGCGCGCATCCGTACCGGTTCCGGCGGGCGAGTCCGCCAGCGTCCCGAACACGAACGGGATGTCGAGTGCGTGGAACGCGCCGCGCGCCGGCTCCACCGGCGAAGCGAAGTCGAATTGATAGACGAAGGCCGGCCGACCAGCGCGGACAAGTGCCTCGGCCTCCTCGAGCATCGGCCGCCAGCTGCGCCCGTCGCTGGTCGCGGCGAAGAAGACATCGGCCGGGGTATATGCCGGAAAGCCGCGGCGATATTCGGCGACGATGGTCTCAACCGGTGCCTTCACAGGAAGCTCGGCGGCGATCTTCGCGCCGACGGAGTCCCAGCCGAGCGTGCGCATCTCAGCGCTATCCGGGTCGAAATAGGCGCGGGTCTCGTCGCGGGTTCCGCCCAGCATCCATGCGAGCTCGCGTGCAGCGGGAGCCGCATCGGGAGTGAACGGGTGCCGCACCACATTCCGGCGATCGAGGACCGGGCCCATATAGACAGGGGAATCCTCGAAGGGATCACGGGTCGCGAGCCCCTCCAGCAGCCGTTCGACCGGGAGGGTCAGCAGCGGCGACAAGTCATGCGGCGATATCTTCAGCACGGAGAGGTATGCCCTTGTCCGTGCCGCCGAGCGCTCGACACCTGTCACCGACACCTGCTGCCCGCTCATCGTCGCAGCGCGATGAAACAGTCCGCGAGCTTCCGGCATTGCCGTGAGTGTCGCGATCTTGGCGCCGCCGCCCGACTGACCAAACATCGTCACACGCGAGGGATCACCGCCGAATGCCGCGATGTTCGCGCGCACCCATTGCAAGGCGAGAATGAGGTCAAGTTGGCCGTTATTGCCGCTGTCTGCGAAACGCTGGTCAAAGGGGGCGAGATAGAGATAACCGAGCGCGTTGAGCCGGTGATTGACCGTCACCAGTACCACGCCCTTCCCCGCCAGCGACGCGCCGTCATTCTCGGGATCGGTGACACTACCGTTCGCATAGGCACCGCCATGGACATAGACCATCACCGGCAACTTCGCGCGGGCGTCGGTCTGCGGAGTCCAGATGTTGAGGAACAGGCAATCCTCGGACTGCGGCCGGTACTTGCCGCGCTGCGGGCAGGCTGGACCGAAGGCGGTGGCGCGGACCGGGTCGCGCGACGGCGGGGCCGCGACGGCTCGGCGGAAGCGCCCGGCGCGGCCGTAGCCGATGCCGCGAAACCGCGAGATGCCGCCGATACGTTCGCCGACGAAGCGGCCGGCTGGACAGGTCACGGCCTCGCCCATTGCCCGGGCATAGGCCCGGCCGGAAAGCAGCATTGCCGGTCCGGCCAGGAAGGTACGGCGGGCGAACATCAGCCGATGTCCTCCGGCGTAAGCGGCATCCAGGTCAGCCGCCAGGCCCCGTCGCGTCGCCCGCCAGCGCTGAACCAAGGTTCGAACGGGATTGGTGCACGGCCAAGCGGCTTGAGGAACAGGATGCCGTCCACTTCCTCGATCTCCGGCTCGCTATCAAAGCGGAGCGTCTCGCTGAGCTTGTAGCCGTCGATCAGGCCTGTCGCCTGCACCAATGGCCCGCGCGTGATCGCGAGATAGTCGTAGCGCATCACTTGCTGCGCCACCGGCGATCCGTCGGGAGCGAGGGATTCCTGCACGTTGCGCTGTACGGCACGATGCACTGTCGGACGCATCGGCAGCGTCAGGGCTATGCGGTCGCCGGACTGCCAGCGTCGCATAAGGCGCACATAGTCCCCCGCCGGAGCCGGGACCGCTTTCCCGGCAACCGTCACGTGTGCACCATCGGCCCAATCGGGAATGCGGACGCGCAGCGGAAATTCCGTGGGACCGTCCGTTTCGACAATGATCTCGATCTTGCCGTCGAACGGGTAGCCGGTCTCCTGCCGCACCCGAACCGTGCCGCCCTCGGGCAGCGTCAGTCGTGTCTCCCCCGGCCCGAGCAGATTGACTGCGATGCCGCCGTCGCGCGTTGTCGCATAGGCGATACCAGGCAATTCCTCGATCGCCATCGCTCCGCTCGACTTGCAGCAGCGCCAATAGGTGGTGTGGACACGGCGGCCGTTGGGGAAGCAGTAATAGCACCAGTCCTCGCCGTCCGGTGCCTGCGCGCCGATCAGGTCGTTATAGGCGCTGCGCTCGATCTCCTGCGCGAACCGCGCTTCGCCGAGGATCGCGAGCAGCTCGCGGTTGAGCTGGATCCATGCCATCGTCGAACAGGTTTCAACATAGCCGTCGGGGTCGAACACCGCGGCCGGATTGAACACTTCACGCGATCGATGCGCGACGCCGCCCCACGGTCCGCCACCTAGGGTCAGATGATGATCGCGCACCGCTGTCCACAGGTTGCAGACGGCGGTGAGATACTTCTCCTCCCCGGTGGCACGATGGAGCTTGGCGAGGCCGACGAGGTTCCAGAGCAGCTGATAGGCCTTGCCGGTCGCGATCTCCGAAGGGTCGGCGCCAGCCAGCGCCTGGCTCAGCAACCGGTTGTGCGGCTCGCCCTCGGCCTGCTCGACAATCCTGAGCGCGAGATCGAGATAGCGCTGCTCACCGCTCGCGAAATACAGCTCCAGCGCCGGATCGAGCATCACCGTTGCCGACAGGCCGAAATGGTTGCCCATATCGGTGATGTTCAACCCGCCCTCGCTCAGCGTCCGCCACACGAGGTCGCCAATCTTCCGCGCGGCAGAGAGGTAGCCGCCCTCTCCCGTCACCCGCCACAGTTCGACGAGGCCCAGCGTCAGATAGGCATGGGTCCAGATATCCCAGGTGCGCAGGCTCGGCTCGCCGTTCCAGCTGACCGGCTTCTCCGGATGCTTCGTCGTGAAGCGGCGCGGCGGCGGGTAGTTGCCCAGATAGCCGTCCGCCGATTGATGTTCGATCAGCCAGTCGGCAACCCGGCGGACGCGTCCAAGCAAGGTCTTGTCACCGCTGCGTGCCGCCGCACGCGCCGCCGCCGCCAGCCACTTGCCGGCATGTTCGCCATACCAGTCGCCACCCTCGTTCGCCGCGACGGCTTCGGGCGCGAAGATCGCAATGGCGGGGCTGGTCTCGTCGGTGATGAAGTGGCTCAGCCGGCCATGATGATTGGCGGCCAGCGCCTCGCCCAGCGCCCCGTCCAGCGCCACCGCGCCGGGCGGCGCCAGGGTCTGGGCGAGTTCAGAGATCAACGGCACAACGGAACCCGATTCCGGCCGAACGATCCTTGGCCGGCGCCATCAGCAGATATTTGCCATGCTCGTCGAGGCGATAGGCCTGCGGGAAGTACCAGTGGCTGGTCTGCGGCTGATAGGCGCTGCCGCCCCGCAGCACCGCGCCACGGACATGGCGGTCGCGATACTCGTCGGTCCATTCCCAGACATTGCCGACCAGATCCATCACCCCGAACGGGCTGGCTCCCTCAGGATGCGCATCCACATCGGCGGGATCGGACATCGTCCGGTCGAGGCACGGTTCCGGCACCGCAGCCGGATTCCAGTCATTGCCCCAGGGGTAGAGGCGGCCGTCGTCTCCCTGCGCAGCATATTGCCACTCCCATTCGCGACACAGGCGCTTGCCCGCCCAGGCGGCATAGGCACGCGCATCCTCGATCCCGACCCAGGTGACGGGCTTGTTCTCCCACCCGGCCGGCGGCGCACCATCGACCCAATGAGCGAGGAAATTCTGCGCGTCCTTCGGGGCATAGCCGCTCGCGTCGAGAAAGCGTTTGAACATGATGTTGGTGACGGGGAACTTGTCGATCGCGAACGCCGGGATGCTCACCCGGTGGCGATGGGTACGGCGCGGATCGGGCTCCCACGGATACTGGATATCCACACCCGCGGTGGCGTACCCCTCGATCACCACGCCGCGCACCTTGAAGTCGAAATCGGCGGCGGGGATTGCGACCATCCCGGCCGGCGCAACGCCATAGGGCGCGGTCGCATCGATCTCGACCAGTTCCTGCGGGGCCGCATGCCAGGCGGACGAGAAGGACGACAGCGGCGTCGCCGCCCGATCGGCCATCGCCTTCAGGAAATCGGCAAGGCCGGGCTCGTCACCGACCGTCGCCAGCACTGCGCCAAAGCCGCGTCCGTCGATCGCCAGTTCGATGATCGCGCGGTCACCCTCTATCCGCGGCGACAGCTCGGTTCCGTTCCACACGTCGTAATAGCGCGTCCCCGCCACATGCGGGACGCTGAGCTGCTCGCCCGTCACCGCAAATTCGCTGCGGTTGATCAGCGTCCACAGCGTTCGCCCCTCACCGGGGAAGCGGCTGGCGAAGATCCCGAACTGCTGCGTCCGCTCGTACGGCCGCCAGTCCTGACTCACGAACAAGGGAGCGAACCGCCGCTGGACCATCGCCACCCGGCGCAACGTCTCGGCGTCGCGATCGGTGATCAGGTTGACGAAGCCGAAGACATTCTCCCACGCGACATAGCCGATGCCGTTGAAGAAGGCGTGCTGCAGGTCGTTGGTCCGGTTCCGGCTCCAGCGATTCTCGATGTTGATGATGTGGCGCGGCTCGAGCCATTTGAGCTTGATGACCGTCGGGATGCTCTCGTCCGGCACCCGCTTGGTCCAGCTCTGCAGGTTCCACGAGAGATGATGATCACCCGCCTGCGCGGTGGACTCGGGCTGGAGGATCACCGGCCGCCCGCGTGCCTCGCATGCGACGTGGAAGGCGCGCGGCACGCCCGAATAGGTGTCGCCGTTGATCCCGTCCGCGCCGGTCGCCGCGACCAAGTCCGCCATCCGCTCCCAGTCGGGCCGGTCGCCCTCGCGCGTGCCATTGTCCCACGGCATGGTCGGCAGGAACACCTTGACCCCGCGGCGGTGGAAATCGGCGACCACTTGTTTGAGCGCCTCGACCCCGCCGGGCAGCGCATCGGCCAGGTCGAACTGGCTGCGGTCGTCGATCCCGATATTGGGATAGATGTACCAGGGCAGCACGCTGTCGATCCCGCCGAACCGCGCCTCAAGATCATCGAGATAGCGGTCGACCGTGTAGCGGCCGGTGTCGGGATCGTAGAAGTACCGGTCCTCGACCATCAGCAGCGCATGGACGAAATTGCCCTGCGCCCAGACCAGATCGGGGTGGCGGTAGAGGGTGTCGTCGAAGCCGATGCGAATCAGATGCTCGCGCCGCCACTCGATCAGGCCCCGCACCCATTCCTCCGCCTCGCCGTCGGCATCCATCCGCCAGCGGCCCATTTCTTGAAACGGCCAGCCCAGCGCCTTGCCCGGAGTGGGCAGATAGGGGCCGGTCAGCGCGTGGCTGAACTTGTAGTCGCTGGTGGTGCGGATCGGGTGGTCGGTCATCGTGATTCTGATCTACTCGCTAATGCCGCAATAGGCGGCCAGTGTACGCGCATCGGCTTCGGCTGCATCGGCCAGGAAAGCGGCAACCTCCGCCGCCGTCGGAATGCTGGTCTGCGCGCCACTGCGGGTGGCCGACAGCGCCGCGGCGGCCGCTGCGCGACGCAACGCACCGAGCAGATCGGTACCGCCCGCCAGCGCGGCACCCAGCACGCCGCAGAAGGTATCGCCGGCCGCCGTCGTGTCGGTCGCCGTGACGGAGAAGGCGGCCTGCGAGATCAGGGTGCCATGATCGGCCGCGCAGCAGCCGCGCTCGCCCAAGGTCACGACGGTGGTGGCGACGCCGGTCCGCGCAACCCGCTCGGCAATACTTCCCTGCCTGCCGACGATCGCGGCCAGCTCTTCCTCATTCACCACCAGCACATCGATCAGCGCCAGCAGTTCGGCGGGTAGCGGCTGCGCCGGCGCTGCGTTCAGCATCACCCCGACACCCGCGACCCGCGCCGCCCGCGCATAGGCGATGACGGTCGCGAGCGGGGTTTCGAGCTGGAGCAACAGCCACGACACGCCGTCGAGCGACGGCAGATGCTCCGGCGCCAATTCGCCATTCGCGCCCTGGGCGACGGTGATCGCATTCTCCGCCCCGTCCGACACGGTGATCAGCGCGGCGCCGGTCGGGCGGGTGGCACGAATCAGATGGAGGCCGACACCGGCTGCCCGCAGCGAGTCCTCCAGCACGCCCGCGGAAGGATCGCTGCCGAGCGCGAGCAGCATCGCCGTGTCCGCGCCGCCGGCGCGGGCGGCGGCGACGGCCTGATTGGCGCCCTTGCCGCCCGGCACAACGGACAGGTCGCCGCCCAGCACCGTCTCTCCGGGCGCCGGGATGTGCGGCGCGCGGACGACGAAGTCGACATTGGCGGATCCGGCGACCAGCACCCGGCCGCCGGGTGTGGTCCCGGTCATAACGGTCCTCTTATCAAACGTGGCGCGCGCTCAGAAATCGCTCCTGAGCGTAAGCGACACCGTCCGCCCGCGACCTGCGAAATAATTCTGGAAGAAGTCGATCTGCGAGAAGGCGAGGAAGTAATATTTGTTGAACAGGTTCTCGACGCCAAGCGAGACCGTTCCGACGTCCTTCATCTTGTACTTGGCCGTCAGGTCGAACAGCGTCCGCCCCGTGGTCCGCTCGGTGACGGTCTGGCCCGTCCGCACGGTCCGGTCGAACGTCTTGTCCATCCCGAACGACAGCGAGATCGCATCGGTCGGCGTCCAGGTCGCACTGAGGTTCAGCTTGTCCGGCGCGATGTTGACGATGCCGAGCTGAACATTGAGCGGGCGCTCCTGGAAGTTGGCCGGCGTCGTATAGCCCTCCAGCGTGCTGTACACCGCATTGAAGCGCAGCTGCGAGATCGGCCGGATCTCGGCGGTCATGTCCCAGCCCTTGATCCGGATCGGACGGCGGTTGAGCACGAAATCGAGCGTCACCGGGTCGACGCCGTAGGTCGAACCCAGCTTCGAGAAGGAATTGTAGCGCGAGATGCCGAAGCTGCCCCAGCTGCCGCGCCAGTTCACGCCGACCTCCTTGTTCTCGAACACCACCGCCTGAAGCTCGGCAAAAGTGCTCGCGACCGACTGGTTCGGGATACTGATGTTGCGCAGCGGGATGCCGACGTTCGGCAGCGTGAAGCCTTCGCTGTACGAGCCGAATGCCGAGAAACCATGCCCCAGCCGGACGATGATGCCGCCGTTGATCAGGTTGTTCTCGTATTTGAGCTCGCCGCCCTTCACGGCCTGACGGCCGCGGAAGAAGGTGGTGGTATAGTCGTCGACCTTGATCGTACCATTCTCGTGCCTCAGGCCGCCCGAGAGCGTAACCGGGCCGATATCCCAGGAAAGCTGAACATACGGGCCGAAGCTCGTATAATCCATCGGAGGCACCCAGACGCGGTTGGTGAGCGCCAGCCGCTGTTCGGTAGTGTCGTGCACCGCGTCGATGCCGATGCGGACTTCGAGGCCGTCGATCAGGAAATTGGGGCGCGAGTATGAGGTGCGCAGGCCGTACTTCTCGGAGCGGATCTCCGATTGGTCGACCAGTGTGCCGATCGGCGCGATCAGCGGATCCTGCCGATCGGTGCTGTTCTCCCCGCCGAAGCGCATCGCCTGCTTCGCATAGTAGGCGGTCATGACGAGATTGCCGCCGAACAGGTTGGTATGATTGTAGTTCAGCGCGCCCTGAATGAACTCGTTGAACTCTTCGCGCAGCACGTCGCGGCCATTGACCAGCAGCGGGCCGGGCTCGGCGGTATCCGGAAGGCCAAGCGCGCGATTGCCGGCGACATAGTGATAGCCGCCCTTGCTCGCGAGCTTGAAATAGCTGCCCGTCGCTTCCAGCCGCTGCTCGCCGGCGGAGCCGAAATCGGTACCGACCTTGAGGAAGAAGTTGCGCTGCGTCGAATCGGCGAGCGAGCTCGATGCGGACAGGCCGATCCGGCGGCCTTTCGCGTCATAGGTCATGCCGCGATCGACATAGGCGGCGGCAGCGAACACGTCGAACGCGCCCGACTTGTAGGCGATGTCGCCCTTGATGCCCCACACTTCGCTATCATCGCGGAACTGGCTGCCCAGTCGTCCGCCGATATTGGCATGGAAGCCATCCTGCCTCGCGCGCCGCGAGATATAATTGATGACGCCGCCGGCCGCGCCGATGCCCTCGGCCGCGGAAGCACCGCCAATCACCTCGATCTTCTCGACCGTCGACATGTCGGTGAAGGTCGCGTTGCGGCTGCCGTCGCGCAGCGGGGTCGACTGGGGAACGCCGTCGAACAGATAGAGCGCGGTACGCCCGCGCATCGTCTCGCCCAGCGTGTTCAGCGTCTGGTTCGATTCCGAATAGCCGGGAACGATCTTGGCCAGCACCGCGGTATTGTCCTCGGTGAGCGCGAGCGATCGCTGGAGCTCGGCGGGCGAGATGACCGTGATCGCACCGGCGATCTTGTCGACTGCCTTGGGTGCGCGATTGCCCGTGACAATCACGTCCTTGGCATTTTCGTCGGTCTCTTCGGCAGCGGCCCCGCTATCCGGGGCATCGGCCTGCTGCGCCCAGGCCGGCATTGCGACCCCACCCAGCATCAACGCTGCAACCGTGGCGCGTGCGAAACTCCTCATCGTCCCCTCCCAATTCTTATGGTTCGTTATCTGCGCGCTATCCTATGCTGTGTGCAGGACGATAAAACCGGGGTTGCGCTGCGTTCATACCCGACAATTTGTGCGGTCCCGAATAGCTCTCAAATTCAGACCGCACATTTTCTGCGGTGTGAAAGCAGCATCAATTTCCTCCATGCGCGGTTATCGATGGCGCAGATCGGGATCGACCCGGCGGGGAGGATGTGTTGATGCGCAGCAAGCTGTTCGTACCCTGCTCGCGCCCCGAGTTTTTCGACAAGGCGATGGCGAGCGCGGCGGATGCGCTATCCTTCGATCTGGAGGACTCGGTGCCTGCGAACGGCAAGGCGGCGGCGCGCGAGCGGCTAGCCGCGTTTCTCGCCAGCGATGCCGCGCGTGGGAGCGCCAAGCGGATCATCGTCCGCGTCAACGATCCCGCCGGTCCGGATTTCCCGGCCGACCTCGATGCGATCCGGAGCTGCCGCGTCGATATGATCAACCTTCCCAAGATCGAGGATGCGTCCGGCGTGATCGCCGCGGCTTACCGGATCGACGCTCAGGCAAGTCTGCTCGTGAACATCGAGACCCCGCGCGCAGTGATGCACGCAGCTGAGATAGCGAACGCCCATCCGCGGGTCGCGGGGCTGCAGGTCGGCCTCAACGATCTCTTCGCCACGCTTGGCGCCGATCGCCGCGATCCGCGCAACGTGCATGCAGCGCTATGGCAGATCCGGCTCGGCGCAGCCTCAGCGGGCGTCTTCGCCTGTGACGGTGCCTGGCCCGATCTTGCCGATGAAGCGGGATTCCGTGCCGAGGCGGAGATGGCGCACGCGCTCGGCTATATCGGCAAGAGCTGTATCCACCCGCGCCAGATCGCTGCCGCCAATGAGGTATTCGACCGCGCTCTCGATCGCGCTGTGGCACAGCGGCTGGTCGCGGCAGCGCAGGCCGCGGCGCTGGACGGCCGCGGCGCGTTCCTGTTCGAAGGGCGCATGGTCGATCGGCCGATGATTGCACAGGCGCAGGCCCTGCTCGCCGGAGACGACGCATGACCGCCCGCCTTCTCTCATCGCCACTGGCTGTGCTGCTGCTGATCCTGGCCTGGATCGCTCCGGCAATGGCCGGCACCGGATCGCCGGTATCGAGCAAGGTGACCGCCCTGCCCGCATTGCCCGGCGCGGGAGCGCAGGCCCGGCTGGTCAGCGTGGACGGGCGACCGGTCGTGTTGGACGGGCAGCGCGGGTTCCGGCTGTCCGCGGACAAGCGCCGGTGGGAACCGTTGCGCGCAGACGCGCTCGCCGGTCTGGGCGAGATCACCGCCGCCAGTGACGGCAGCCGTACCGTGCTGATCGCAGACCGTGACGGCGTTGCCGAACGGATCGTCCGGTTGACCGTTGCCAATGACGCGCTTGTCGCCCAACCGCTACCGGCCCTGCCCGTCCCGCTGCACGCGGCGCAGGCGGCGGTCGGCGGGGACAGCATCTGGCTGGCCGGACTCGCCCCCGACGGCGCAGCCCGGCTGTACAAGGCCTCCTTCTCCGCCCCCGGGCGCTGGGCGGCGCAGGCCGCATGGCCGGGCAGCGCCGCGCCCGTCGCGCTGGGCGCGCAGAACAAGGGCGTGTTCGTGACGCTGGCGGACGGCGCACAATGGCGCTGGTTTTCCGACAAGGGCTGGCGCGCCGGGGCAAAGGCGCCGGCGGCGATCGTACCGGGATCGACCCGCGCAATCGGACAAGCTTATCTCCTCTATCTTGGCGCTGGTGCGGACGGCACGACGCGGCTCTACAGCTACAGCGCGATCACCGACGCATGGGCGGCGCTCGGCACGCCGCAGCCGGGCTCGCCGCGTGCCGCCGTCAGCTACGGCGATGGTCTGCTGGCAGCGCGGAGCGGCACGAACGGACTCGAATTCGTCGCGACCGAACTGGTCAGCGAACGCCAGTCGCTGGCAGTGCTCGATTGGCTGATCATCGGCGTCTACATGTTCGGGATGCTGGGCGTCGGTTTCTATTTCTACCGCGGCGCCAAGAACGGATCGTCCAGCGAATTCTTCCTGGGCAGCCGTTCGATCCCGGCCTGGGCGGCGGGGATCAGTATGTTCGCGGGCAGCATCAGCTCGATCAGTTATCTCGCCATCCCCGCCAAGGCGTACGAGACCAACTGGCAGTACATCATGTCGAAGATGTCGACGATCGTCGGCCTGATCTTCGTCGCGATCATGATCGTGCCATTGTTCCGGCGGCTCAATCTGGTGTCGGTGTTCAACTATCTCGAAACCCGCTTTCACCCTTCGATCCGCCTGTTGTCGAGCGCGCTGTGGATGCTGATGCAGATCGGCGGGCGGATGGGCATCGTCCTGTTCCTGCCTGCGATGGCGATCGGCACGATCACCGACACCAATATTGTCGCCTGCATCATCATCGTCGGCATCTTCACGATCATCTACACCGCGCTGGGCGGGATGAAGGCAGTAGTGTGGACCGACGTGTTCCAGGTGATGGTGCTGACCGGCGGCGCGTGCTTCGCAATCGGCTTCATCGTCTACCAGCTCGGCCTGATGCCGGTCGTCGAAACCGCACGCGCGTTCGAAAAGACCGACATGGTCAACCTCAGCTTCGACATCACCCAGCCGACGCTTTGGGGCTTCCTGATCCTGGTACTGTTCGACGTGGTGCTCACCTTCCCCAAGGATCAGGTGCTGATGCAACGCGTCCTGGCGACGCCGTCAGAAAAGGAAGCAAGCCGGTCGGTCTGGGTGTTTGCGGTGGTGCTGCTGCCCAGCGCGTTCATGTTCTACATCATCGGTACCGTGCTGTTCGCCTATTACCGGGAAAACCCCGCGCAGCTGAATCCGATGCTGCCGATCGACGCGGTGTTCCCGGCGTTCATCGGCACCGAGCTTCCCGCCGGGATCACCGGCCTCATCATCGCAGGCCTGTTCGCTGCGGCGATGGGCACGCTATCCGGCATCATCAACTCGGTCGCGACGCTGCTGTCGGTCGACTTCTATGGCAAGTTCCGCAATCCGACCCAGGCGCAGACGGTCCGCTTCGCCGAATGGATGAGCGTGGTCGTGGGCCTGATCGGTATCGGCATCGCGATCATCCTGTCGCGGATGGACATCCATTCACTGCTCGATCTCACCATCGAACTGTTCGGGCTGCTCGGCGGCAGCTGCGCGGGCGCCTATACGCTCGGCATGTTCACCCGCCGCGCCAACTGGCAGGGGGTGGCGATCGGCATCGTCGCCGCCTCGCTGCTGACGCTGGCGGTGTGGATCTTCGGGTTGATCCATCCCTATTGGTATCTCGCCCTCGCGATCATGGCCTCGATCGTGATCGGCTATGTGGCGAGCCTGCTCTTCCCTCCGCCCAGCCATTCGCTGGAGGGCCTGACCATCTACGATAAAGCGCGTAAGCAGGCGGCCTGACGGGAGAGAGACGCTATCGACATCAACTTTCTGCGCACCTTTGTGGCCGTCGTCGAGCACGGATCGATGGCGGCGGCCTCACGCGCGCTGACGCTCAGCCCCTCTGCAGTCGCGCAACAGCTTCACGCGCTGGAACGCGAGCTCGGCGCACCGCTGATCGTCCGCGTCGGGCGTACCGTGCGGATGACCGAGCAGGGCGATCGTATCCTCGCGCAAGCCCGGCAGTTGCTGCGCGATGCAGCCGATCTGCGCAGTCTCGCGCGCGACGGGGACCTCAGCGGCGAGTTGCGGTTGGGCGCCTGCACCACACCGCTGATCGGCATGCTGCCGGGGATTCTGGCACGCGTCAGCGCCAAGTTTCCGCAGATCAACGTCTATATCCAGTCGGGCAACTCGGCCCAGCTCTATGTCGAGGTGGAGGCCGGAAATCTCGACGCGGCGTTCGTGCTCGAAGCGCCCCACGCCCTGCCCAAGACCTGTGAGTGGCGCGTGCTGCGCGAGGAACAGCTGGTCGTCCTCGCTCCGCGAGCGATGGCGGACCGCGATCCGCTGGCCCTGCTCCGCGAAGAGCCGCTGATCCGCTACGACCGCAACCAATGGGGCGGCAGGCGCGCCGAGGAATATCTGCGTGCCTCCGGCATCGTTCCGCGCGAGCGCTTCGAACTCAACGCGCTGAACGCGATCGCCATGATGGTCGACCGCGGCCTCGGCGTGTCGCTGGTCCCTGACTGGATGGCACCCTGGCCGGAGGGGCTGGACCTCTGCCGCCTCCCCTTGCCCGGCACCCCGGTCGGTCGCCGCATCGGCATCGTCTGGTCACGTGCCACGGTTCGCCTGCGCCTGGTGGATGTCCTGCTGGATGAGGTCGAGAGCGAGCAGTAATAGTCGTCCGCCGGAACGTGGAACGGCCGTCGCCCCGCCAGGCTAGAGGCGCAGATCAGCCGGCGAGCTCAAGGGTGCTGGCCCGCAACCGCGACCAGGGCCTCCTTGAGCTTCGCACCCGCGTCGGCATCGATGGTCTGCACGGTCCGTTTCCCCGTGAAAGGATCGGTCTGATGGAATCTGAACTCCTGACCGGCGAGCGGTTTGGAAATCAGGTCCGCGATCATCACTTCACGGTGACGATTATCGGCATTGGCAAAGGGAGCGATCAGATCGACGAGCCAGATCTGATCACCGCCCTTCCATTCCTCAAGCGTCAGCCGGTTTTCGGGCTCGATCATCCCGCCATCAAGCTTCTTTGCAGCCTCAGGCGTGCATTTCGCCCACAGTGCCAGTCCCACGGGACGCTCCCCGTCGCGAAAGAGGTAGAATTGCTGATGGATCAGCGCCGGCATCACCAGCCATTCAAGGTCACCAATCGCCAGCGCGCGATGCAGCGGTGACTGCGTCAGCAGCCAGGTCATCTCACCCAGAAGGTGGCTGACGGTCGGTGCCTGCGAAGGCGCGGCATCCTTTGTCGATCCACCTGGCTTATTCTTGTTCATCACGCTTCCTTACGCCGCATTCACCGCCAGCAGATCCGTACCGGACTGACGCTCGGCCCAGCGCGATGACAAGCTGCCCTCGCTCATTCCGGCCCCGAAGCCGTTCATTGCCTGAACAAGGCGGGACGCGGCAAGCGCTGCAGCAGCCGCGTCCGGCGCCAGTTCCGGAACCGGTGCCTGTACCTCGCCGGTTCCAGCACGTGCCGAACTCGGATCAAAGGCCATGGCGACGTTGCCGATCGTGGCCGTGACCCCGTTCGCCCATTTGAACGTCGCGGTCGAAAGCGGCAGGTTGTCGCCCATGCCGCCCGTCTCTCCGCTGGACGTCGCGCGCAGGTTGATCTCGGTAATGCCGAGGTCCGCGAGCGACCGGAGCTCGTCCGCCTGCGACACGCCATCGCCATTGCGGTCGGCCCAAATCTTGAGTTCGCCGAACCGGGTGTCCTTGGCGTCGATCTTGCCGTCTCGGGAACTGTCGAGCACCGACAGCCCGTCCCATGCGCTGGTCGCCCCGTCCTTCTCTGCCAGGAATGACAGCTCCGACGCGTGGGTGATCGAACCGCTGCCGTCACGGTCGATGACGAGCATCCCGTCTCCTCCCGACGCCCAGCCGGTATTGTCGGCAACGCCATCGCCATCCATGTCGAACGCAGCGCGCGTACGGTTCGCGCGCTTCGCCTCAAGGCCGTCGCCGTCGAGATCGACCAGGATCGTCGACAGCAGCCCCACGGTGCGGTCATCGAAGGTCATCATGGCCGCCGCCGCGATCTGACCGGCATCCGGGTTCAGGATTCCCTTTGCATAGCGCGGCGTGACGCGGGCCGCAGTGGTGTTCCCGGTAACTGAGTAGATCCGCGCCTTGCCCCGCCAATGGCTGTCCTGGAACTCGATCGCGGGAAGCTTCGACATCGGGTTGAACGCCAGGCCGACGTCCAGCAGCGTCCCGCTCGCGCCGTTGGTGCGGGTAAAGCTTCCCTTGTTATAGATGATATTACTGCCCGGGGTGGCGGCCTCGCCGGTCGGCGTTCCGGTCAGCGAGATCGACACCACCCCTGCCTCGGCGAGGCTCAGCAGTTCACCGGCATCGGTCAGGCCATTGCCGTTCGCGTCGCGCCACGCGCGAAACTCGACGAAGCGGGTATCGGCGGCACTGAGTTTGCCGTCACCGTTGCTGTCGAACGCCGCCAGGCCTTCCAGGTCGGTCTTTGCACCCACCTTGTCCTTGACGAACGAGATCTCGTCGATCCCATCGATCCTGCCGTTGCCGTTGCGGTCGAGCGCAAGCAGCGCGTCTCCCGTCTCGATCCAGCCGGTCTTGTCCGCCAGGCCGTCGCCATTCATGTCGAACCGCGTCTTGCTGTCGGCCAGCGAGACCAGGCCCGCATTGTCCCCGTCGAGGTCGAGAACGATCGGAGGGGCAATTTCGGCCTCGCCCGGCAGCGCATCCTCACCCGGTTCCTCCGGATCGAAGGCAAAGCTCACGTCACCGATCAGCCCGGTCGTGCCGTCCATGCGCTGAAACTCCGACGTCGCGAACAGGAGGTTACCGTTGCTCAGTTCCTGGTTCGTCAGGTTCAGCGTGAGGTTCAGGCTCCGGATCCCGAGCGAAGACAGGGAGAAGAGTTCGCCCGCCTCGCTGATCCCGTTCTGGTTCGCGTCGCGCCAGATCTGGAAGCGGTTGAAGTCCGCGTCACCCGCATCGAGGAAGCCATTGTTGTTCGAATCCCAGGCGCGCAGGCCTTCAAGGTCGGTGACGGCCCGGTTGTCATCCTTCGCGAAGGACAATTCGCCCGCATCGTCGATGACGCCGTTGCCGTTCCGATCGAGGACCAGCAGGCCATCGTCGGCACCGACCCAGCCGGTCCGGTCGGCGACACCATCCTCATTCATGTCAAAGCGCACGTTCGACGTATCCGCGTCGACCATCTCGATACCGTCGCCGTCGAGATCGAGGATGATCGGAAGAACGTACGAATTGCCGTGCTTGAGGAAGATGATCTCGAACGACTGCTCCCCGCTCGCAACCCCCGAGGCATCGGTCATCGTGGCCTTCATGTTATAGACGAGCTGATAGCTCCAGCGCCCGCCATAGACAGGATGGTAGCGGATACCGCCCTCCCATTCGCCGTCGCCCGGGGTGTTGAAGTACAGGTCCCCGCTGCTCCAGTTCACCCAGACCGCAGGATTGCCGTTGTTGTCGATGTCCGAGCTTCCGCCCGGGCTGAGATACTGTTCTACGGCACTATCAAGCCTGACGCTGTAGCTGGACGCGAGCGCGCCGGTTTCCGGATCAGTGCCCAAAATCTGACCCAGCCAGCCGTTCGACTGATCGTCACGAACGATGAACCTCCGCCGGGTCGGATCGAGTATGGGCCCTTCGTTCACATCGGTCACACTGACCGTTGCCGTCGCATAATTGGTATGTACGCCGTCCGTCGCTTTCACGCCCAGATTGAAGGTCGCGCGCGAAGGATCGCGGCCCAGATAGACATACTGCCACTCAGGGATGCTCCCGCCATAGGGATCGGAAGGGTCCTGAACCCAGACCTCCTGCCATTCATAGACCGAGATCAGTTCCTCATAGTCGACCGAGCTGGAGGTCAGATAAATCCGCCCCGTAGATCCCTCGATCGACCAGATGCCATTGGTGTAGGATCCATCGGCGAAACTCCAGCTGACAGCCTCTGTTTCCAGGTTGGTCAGCATAAGCGCATTCAGGTCGTGATAAGAGGCCGGATCCTCTTCAGTCGGGTTGGGATAGGGTGTGTAAGACCCCTCGGCCCGCGAGATCGATACGTTGCTCAGGGTGAAATTCTCGTTCACATCCTGGATGAAGATGTACGTCGAGGCCGTACCCGATGCGAGCTGCCCGTCGCTCGACTGGACCGAGACGGTTCCGACGAGCGCCTCGAGGATGCCGTCCCCGTTCCAGTCATGGACGGTGTAGCCGGCATTTTTGAACCACTCGAAATTGAAGTCCAGGCCCGGGTTGAAGCGGACTTCGTTGCCGCTGATGTAGAACCAGTTGTGAGGGTTGCCACCCGGCGCGAACTGTAACGAAGGCGCGGTCCCGTCGGGATCATAGTGGCCGAACGTTGCCGCCACGACATAGGCATTGGCGGGGTTCGCGCCCAGGCCGGTCTCGTGGAAGTAGTTCCCCCAGCTGGCGTTGTTGATGACCGGCGTTTCGTTCTTGTTCTCGATCAGCACATTGTAGGTGAACGGATCCGACTGGGCGCCGGACGCGTCGACCGCGGCGAGGGTCAGCGTCGCGATGCGGATCTCCATGAGGCCGTCGCCATCGGTGTCGTAGTAGAAGCCGGCATCCTGCCCGTACTGGCCGAGCGTCGCGCGCAGCCAGTCGGCCGTGAAGTTGGGGGTATTGAATGCCAGATGACCGCCGGCGATCGTGAACCAGCCATTCTGATTCCCGCCCAGGATGGCAAGCGTCGGTGTTGTCTCGTCCGGATCGCTCAGTGTGAAGCGTACGATCAACTGCCCAGCATGCGCGGTCTCCCCGGCGAGGGTTTCCGAGAACAGGTTCTGCGCTTCCACGACCAGGTTGTTGGGCCGCTCGTTGACGTTCGAAATGAAGACCTGAGTCAGCGTGTCGGAAGACACGAGCTGGCCGTCATTGGCCCGTGCATAGACGTTCGCGATGTGCGCATCGAGCCGCCCGTCGCCATTCCAGTCATAGATGCCGAAACCGGCAGCCCTGAGGGCCTCAAAATCGAAGTTCAGGCCCGGCTTGAGCCGGATCTGATTGCCGACGACGTGGAACCAGTTCTGAGCCGATGTCAGTTCGAGCGTGGGCACGTTGCCATCCGGGTCGCTCAACCCGAGCGTCGCTACAACGACATCGGCGCTGGCCGGATTGGAGCCCAGCCCCGTCTCGTCGAAGAAGCTCCAGCCGCCGCCCGACGGCGCATTGGGCGCCTCGTTCACATTGTTGACGCCGATCGTGAAAGTCTGGTCCTTGTACTGGCCAGAAGCATCGGTCACGCGCACCGTCACATTGTGCCCGGTCGCGGCTTCATAGTTGAAGTTGGTGCCCGTCGCGCTGATGAGGCCGGTGATCGGATTGATGGTGAAACGCCCGCCGGCATCGTCCTGAAGCGAATAGGTATATTCAACCTTCTCGACCGTCGGCTGGTACCATTGGGCGCTATAGCCCGCACTCGCGCCGTAATAGCTGAAGAAGCGCAGACCGGTCTCCGTCGACGTCGATCCGAAGCGGAAGGTCGCGGTGATGTCGATCTTCTCGCCGGTGACAGTATCAAATACCCCGCCGAACGCCGAATTGTCGATCAGCGCATGGCCATAGGGAAGGATATAGGCTTCGATCCGGTACCAGCGGTCCTGCACCAGGCTCGAGGAATTGCCGGACCAGAAATACGGATTCGGGTTCGAAGCGCCCGAGATCATATTCTGAACATCACCGGAAGTCCCGAAGTACAGAATATGATCCATATTGTTTTCGGGCTTGAAGTAGATCGTGAACTTATAGGCTCGTGAAGTATCAGCATCGCCGGCGCTCGCCCAAGGCACGCCGCCGCCATACTGTCCATCCGCCATGTTGTTGCCCGTTTCCATCACCGCCACCGGCGTCCCGCCGGGTCCGGTGACGGTGATGATACGAGCTTCCGCCGGACTCATCTGAGGCAGGTTTGCAATCGCCGGAAAAGATTTACGAATCAAATCCTTGTCTGCAGAGTCGGGGTCAATCGGAACGACCACGCCGACGCGCATGCCATCCGGATTGGTCGTCGGGGTGAATTCGCTGACGGTCGGCGCTGCCGCCGTACCGAGCCCGCGCAGCGTCATGCCCGTCGGAGGCGCATTGATGACGACCGTCGTAGTTGCAGTGGACGACGCCGCGGTATGCCCCCCTTCGCTGGCGTACGCAGTGACGACCAGTTTCAGATCCTGGCTCCATCCCGCAGGCGCATTGACCCTGAGACCCTGCGTTTGCGCGGGGAGCAGTCTCCACAGCCCCGAAGCAGCGTCATAAGTCCCGGCGCTCAGGCTCACGCCCTGAGGCACGCCCGCGATCCAGATCTCCTGATATTCGGAGCCATCCCCATCCGGGAAGGAGACATTGAGCGCGAGCGCAATGCCGCCAGCCTGGCCTGCATTGCCCTCCCCGCCCGCGAACTGCGTGATGACCGGCGTATCTGCGACCGGGTTCACATCGACCCGGAACACGATCTGCGAAACCGCGCCGTTCGCGTCGGAGGCAAGCAGCGATATCCGCGCAAGCCCGTTCCGGTTCGCGACCGGGACGATCGTCAGCGTGCGCTCGCCTGCGCTGTTCGGCGCGCCCCAGCTCATCGAAGCGATGAGCGACGCTCCTTCAATGAGCTGCGAGCTGATCTGGATACCGGCGTTGGGCGTCGTATCGTCCGTCGCCTTGACCGTCAGCACAATCGTGCCGTCTTCGTTGACCACCTGATCCGTGATCTGCACGAGCACCGGGCGCTCGTTTCGTGCCCAATGCACCTCCCAGTTGACGCGGTACGCCGCATCATTGGCGAGCATGGCGTTGTGCGCGGCAAGGGTAGCAGGCTTGGTCCGCCCCTGCATCAGAGCCACAAGGGCTTCGACGTTGATATCCTTTGCCGTCTGCGCACCCGCCCCGACGAAGTCGATCTTGGCGCTGCCGCGCTGCTCGGTGCCGAGCTGATACCAGCCGACGATGCGTGCGCTTGCGGTCGAACCGATCACGCTGACCAGCACGTCGTCGCCGATCCGCTCGAACCAGAGATCCTCAGCGTTGATCGCCTGAACAGCATCCTGGAAGCCCAGGATGTCGGTTCCCGAAACATCGAAATTGTCGATGGTGTCGGCCCCGGTCGTGCGCCCGACGATATAGGTATCGTTGCCTTCGCCGCCGACCATCAGATCGTCATCAGCGCCACCGTCGAGAATGTCGTCGCCATTCTCTGCGTAGAGCTGATCCCGCCCGTCGCCACCGCGCAGCGTGTCGTTGCCGTTACCGCCATAGAGGATGTCGTCGCCGAGCCTGCCTTCGAGCAAGTCATTGCCATCGCCGCCATACAGCGTGTCATTGCCGCCGTCGGCACGGAGAAAATCGTCGCCGCCAAGGCCGTGGAGCGTGTCGTTCCCCTCCCGGCCGAGCAGCCGGTTGGCCGCCTCGTCACCGGTGAGGGTGTCGGCGAAGTTAGTCCCCCCGAGACCTTCGATGCTGGTGAGCAGATCGCCATATTGATAGGCAGTACCGGGTTCGTGCGGGAAGGGCCGCGCCGTCAGATCGATGCTCACACCGTGGGTGAATTGGGCATAGTCGGCAAAATCATTGCCGGAGCCGCCGTCTATACGATCCCAGACCGCACCGCCGTCCTGGTCCATGACGAAGACATCATCACCAGCCTCACCATAGGCCAGATCCACACCGCTCCCGCCGATGATGAAATCATCGCCGTCACCGCCCCATAGGCCGCCGTCGGCGACACCTGTTTCGCCGATGGCGTAATCATCGCCGTCGCCACCCTCGAGATGGTCATTCCCTGCGCCGCCAAGGATGCGATCGACCCCAGCGCCGCCGCGCAGCGTGTCGTCGCCATCGCCGCCTTCGATGACATCGTGCCCCGCACCGCCGTCGACCGTGTCGTTTCCGCCATAAGCATAGATCAGGTCGCGACCCTGCTGACCCGTGATCGTGTTAGCCGCGCCGTCGCCCTCGGCGATGTCATCCGCGTCCGCGACGGCAATCGTGATGCTCTTCTGGATCGAATGAGGGTTCGCGCTGCGGTCGGTCGCGGTGACGACGAGAGAGACCATGCTGCCGGCCTCATAGTCCAGCGCTACGCCCTGCTTCAGGCGCAGGACGTTGCCGACGATCTCGAACCGGTCATCCGAGACGGAATAGACGTAGCTGCCGTTCGCCAGCGCGGCGATGTCGGGATCCAGGACACCAAGCGAACCAATCACCACCGCTGGCAACGGAGTGCCGGCTGCAACACGGTCGCGCTCGGCAACGGATGTGACCACCGGCGTCCATTGGACTGCGGTCGGTGCCTCGTTGACGTCCTCGATACGGATCGACGCCGTTACATCCCCCGGCGACGCAAGGCTGCCGTCGGTCGCGCGTACTCTTACGTTCAGCGTGACTTCAAGCAGTCCGTCACCGTCGCTGTCCGACGCCGCCAGACCTTCGCCATACAGCGTCTCGAAGTCCGGCGTGTAGCCGTCAGCAAAGCGCAGTTCATTGCCGACGATCTTGAAACGGCCCTGGGGATCGGAGACCAGCTCCAACGCAGGCGTCGTGCCATCGGGGTCAGCGACGCTGAAGCGTGCGACCCAGCTATTGGCGAGGCCGGAACCGGCTTCAGCCACCATGCCGCGGCTTTCCGTGAGCAACGGTGTTCCTGGCGCTTCGTTCACGTCGCGGACGACGACGGTGAAATCCTGCTCGAGCGTCGCACCAGAGGCGTCGCGCACCCGCACGCGGATCGTATGCGATGCCGCAACCTCGCGGTTGAGCTGGGCAGGATCGTTGACGGTGAGCCATCCGATGCTGGAGATCGTGAAGATGCCACCCGCATCGTTCGCAAGCGAATAGGTAAGTGCATCGCCCTCGACGTCAGTCGCGGCGAAGCGGCCGATGAAGCTGCCCGGCTGCGTCGACGAACCCGGGGCCTGCTCCTCGATGCTGAGCGTATGCCCGCCCTGTACGACCAGGTCGCGCGGCGCATCGTTCACCGCCGCCACGGTCACCTTGACGTTGACTGCGACGACTTGGCCGTCGGCGTCTTTCGCAAGGATGGTGAAGGCGTCTTCGCCGTTGAAGTCGGCATTTGGCGTGTAGGCGAACTGCCCGGTGCCCGCATTGAGCGACACGGTGCCGTTCGCCGCCTGCGCCTGCAGCTCGTATCCGGTGATGTTGTCGTCGTGATCCACGACGCCTGCGCCAGTCAGCGCCGTCGGATTATCCTCGGTCGTGCTGAGTGTGATGGCACTGGCGGTCGGCTTGGCCTTGCCTCCGGCATGCCAATAGGCGGCCGCCTGCGTCTTGATCGCATCCGGCATCGCATCCGGAGTCGCCACTTGCGTCGCCGTCATCGCGCTGATGAGCGGCGCAGCATGCGCGAGGAACAGCGTGTGAGTGGCCGTCGAGACCGAATGCATGACGGTCGGCCAGGATGCCTGGAAATAGTTCTGAAGCCAGATCCGGTCTGAAGTTCCGGTGATGCCGATCAGAAGGCTGTTTCCAGACCGGCTGAACCAGACCTGGTCGAAGTTCACGGATCCGCCGAGGACGATCTTGTTCTTGCCGGCGAAGTCGACGATCGTATCGGGGCCAAATCCCGCCTCGAAGACATAGACGTCGTCACCGTCACCGCCGGCAAGCGTGTCTATACCGGCGCCAGCGGTCATCGTATCGTTGCCCGCGCCGCCATCGATATAGTCGTTGCCGCGGCCGCCCACGATAACGTCGTCGCCTTCTCCGCCGTAATAGCCGCCGCCCTCACTGCCCCCGGTCAGCGTGTCATTACCGTCTTCGCCATAGAGCTCGTTGTAGCCTTCGCCTCCATCGAGCCGATCGTTACCTGCGCCACCGTAGAGCGAGTCATTACCGCCCCCGCCGGCGATCGCGTCGTCGCCGTCATCGCCATAGAGCCTGTCAAGGCCCGAGCCGCCGATCAGGACGTCGTCGCCACCTTTGCCATAGATGAGGTTGCTGCCATCGAGACCGTCGATGCGGTTGGCGCCGTCGTCGCCCGTCAGCGTATCGCCAAAGACCGATCCGGTCAGATTCTCGATACCGGTCAGGATATCGCCCGCTGCGTCACCTCCGGCCTGCCCGGTCGTGGTGTTGCGCAGATCGACCCGAACCGCCGCCGAGGAACGCGCATAGCGCGCGGTATCGCCCCAGCCGGTGACGGTCGTAGCCGAATGAGCGCCCCCGTCGATCACATCGGCGCCCGCGCCGCCTTCGATCACATCGTCACCGGCCCCGCCCGACAGCGCGTCGTTCCCGCCGCCGCCGCTCAGGACATCGTTGCCGGCGCCACCATCGAGCTGGTCCGCCAACGCGCCGTCCTGACCGACCAGCAAATCATCGTTCGCGGTCCCGGTCAGCAGCGCCCCGCTGCTCGCGGTCAGGATGCTGGCAAGCGAAACCCCAAGCCCGTCCCGGAACTGGAGCGTCTCAATCCGGCTGTTTGTCGTGAAATGGTTGCGAATGGTGATCTGGCTGGCCGCCGACCCGCCGTAACGGACGATCAGATCGTTGCCGCTGACGATGAAGCTGAGATCGGAAAGGCTGATCCCCGGCCCCATTTCGAGCACATCGTCCCCGGCATTGACCGTTGCGTCGAACTTCTCGCGGGTAACCTGCTGTCCATTGGTGCGGGCAAATCCGCCAAGCCAGCCTGACTGGATATAGGCCGCAGGTGCGGGCTGCGGCGGTGCCGCGCCGGTCGGTGCAAAGAGCGCGGAATCGTAGATGAGCTGGCCCGACGGGTCCGTGATCTTCAGGCGCCAGTAATAGCGATCAAAGAAGCCCGGCTGGAGTTCGCCGGTCGACTCCCAGGTAGCGGTGAAGCCGTCGGCAAGCGCTCCGGCCGCGGTGACCGCTTCCTGAACGACGAAACTGCTGTCGTCGATGATATCGGCGCCGTCCGAGACGTTCCATACATAGGTGTCATCGCCCTCGCCGCCGAGCAGCGTATCGTTGCCCAGGCCACCGGTCAGCTCGTTGTCGCCATCGTCGCCGCCGAGCAGATCGCCGCCGCCGCCGCCCAGCAGATTCTCGATCCCGTTATACTCGTCACCCGCAGCATCGCCGCTGTTGGCCAACGCGGCCGACAGATGCGCGCGCACCGCCGATCCGGACGAGGCGTAGGAGGCCGCGTCGAGACCCGAGCCGCCGATCAGAACGTCCTTGCCGGCACCGCCGTCCAGCACGTCGTTGCCAGCACCGCCATAGAGGACGTCGTCGCCGAGCTCGCCCTTCAGCGTATCCGATCCGCTGTTGCCGGCCAGGATGTCGTCGCCGCTGCCTGCTGCGATCACGTCATCGCCCGCGCCGCCGGTGATCCAGTCGGCAATGGAGGTGCCGGTGAGCGGCGCGGCGGCGGTACCGTCGGCAAGGTCAGTGCCTGCAATCAGATTGGTCGTGGAAATGTCCAGCACGCCGGTCTGGTAGAAGGCCAGCTTTTCGATCTGCCCGGGCGCCGCATACCAGTCCTTGAGCGTGATGCTGTCGGTGAATGAAGAAACCGACGAGAATTCGGCATTCTCCTGACCGATCGCCAGCACCAGATCCTTGCCGTCTGCCGACTTCGTCAGCACCACGTCCTGAATATTGATACCCGGCGCGAGCTCGATCGTGTCGACGCCGCTGTTCGTCGCGATGGCGGCGCCGGCAGGCGGATTGAAGACGCGGAGTGTCTTCGTCGCGCGATCGAAATCGAACTGCCCGAACCATTGCAGGTCGGGCTTCTCGGCCGTCCCGACATTCTTGCGCAGATAGACGCCGCCCGGACCGGTTACCTCACCGGTCGCGCCGTTATAATGATAGCCCCCTGCCTCGTTCCACTGGCCATTGATCGACACGGTCTGCCAATGGTCGGCATACTCGTCGAACATGACGTCGCGGCCGTCGCCGCGGGAGTATTTGAAGGTGTCATTTCCGGCACCACCGACCACGACATCGCCGTCTCCGCGGCCGCCCGAAAGGATGTCGTCCGCTTCACCGCCATAGAGATCGTCGCCGCCGCCGTCGCCCGACAGCACGTCCTTGTCCTTGCCGCCGAGCAACTGGTCGACGCCCAGTCCGCCGATCAGCAGATCCTTGCCGTCATGGCCCGCGACCATGTCGTTGCCGGTGCCGCCATTGCCGATATCGTCACCACCGAGCAGAAGGATCGCGTCGTCGCCTGCGCCGCCATAGACGAAATCATTCCCCTCGGTGCCGATCAGCACATCGTTGCCGTCGCCGCCGATGATGAAGCTGGTGATGTCGCCGATCCGGATCTCGGTGCCATCGATGAACTTCAGCCATTCCACACGCTTGAAGCTGTTGGCGAACCAGTCCTTGACGGTGATCTGAGTGCCTGAGAAGACCTGAACGCCGTCCTCCGTCTTCATCACGCGAACGAGCAGATCGTCGGCGTCGGTGCTCGAGCGGGCCAGATGGATATCGCCCATGTCGATGCCGGTGCCAAAGACGATCGCGTCCTCGCCACCCGCAATCACTTTGCCCGAAACGCCCGAGGCCGTTCCCGTCCAGTTCTTGCTGATTGCGCCGGAAAGAAGGCCCGCCATGCGCTGGCTGACATAGTCGCCGCCACCGGCCTGTGCCGCGGGAGTGCCTTCCGCATCCTCCTCGATGATATCGGCACCGTCGCCCTGGCGAACGATATACTGGTCGGAGCCGACGCCGCCCTTGAGGTCATCGCCATCGCCGACACCGCCCGCGAGAATGTCGTCGCCCGCGCCGCCGGTCAGCGTGTCGGTGCCGGCGCCACCCTCGAGCCAGTCGGAGCCTTCGCGGCCGTGGAGCGTGTCATTGCCCGCGCCGCCGTCGAGATAATTGCCGTCGCCGCCAAGCCCGCCCATCTGCGACCCTGCGTCGAGCGTGTCATTGCCATCGCCGCCAAGCAGCCAGTCGTCGAGCCGGCCGCCATAAAGGGTATCATTGCCGATGCCGCCTAGGACGTTGTCACCGCGATCGGAAGCTTGCACGATGTCGTCGCCGTCACCTGCGTCGATGCTCGCGATTACGTCAACTTCGGTTGCTGTACCATTATGCGCCGCTCCATTAACGATAAGGCTCGCGTTGACCGCACCGGATGTGGCAAGAATCCGAGTTCCAGAAAGACTAATCGTGTCGTTGCCCGCGGTTCCTTCGATCAGCGTATGCGCAGATGCCTCGATTTCATCATAGGCTATCGTGCTGATCATGCCTTCAGCATCGTAGATGATCCAGGAGCGCTCATTGCTCGCACTATTCAGGATAAGTCCGACATTTGAAGCTGCGACGGCTGTTCCGCCAATTTCTCGGTCCAAGGCTACGTCGAGCCATACCGAAAAGCCGCCCGTCCAGTCTGTACTGGCGCGGCGATGAAGGCCGAGTTCGCGCGCGCGCTGCAATGTGATCGTCCATCCAGCAGAGAAGCTGCTGTTCGGCTGTGCGGCGATCATCGCCAGGATGCGTTCCGGGTCATCGAGGAACATGCTGTAGTCTTGTGCGACCGCAATATCGCCGGTCAGTGTCTCCAGCGAGAAATCACCGTTCGATCCAGACTGGTTCGCTCCCGAGGTGCCGCTCGCGTTCGCCAGATTTGCGAGGATCGCTCTTTTAACGATGGTATCGCCCGCAGCCATTTGCCCGATCATGCTGCTCAGGCCGAGATAAGTACCATGTGCAATCAGGCTTGCGGCGCCGTCCGTTCCCTTGAAGCGGGCGGAGATTGCGTTCGTGTCCTGTGTTGAAAACGCCCGATAAACGAAATCGCTTTTGCGCATGCCGTAGTTTCCGACCTGCACAGCGTGTGCGTTCAGAAGCGTCGAGCCGCTGGCCGCAAGGACAGAATTGTAGCTCTCGGCAACAGCCGATGCGAGCTTGATAGCGGTTTCCTTTGAACCTCCCTTTCTCGCATATGCATTGGCGACGACGAACTCACCCTGGGATTCATTCCATTCAACATCGGCGCCTGAGCGGGGCGTGCCACCGAAAATCGAACCGATCAGGCCACCGATCAATTGCCCGACAAACGACCCGATTACGGCGCCCACAAGGGTTCCGAGCGGCCCTCCCAATGCGCTGCCGAGCAGCTTTCCAATCAGCTTGCCGCCTACGAGAGAACCGACAGCACTGCCCACGCTGGCGCCAAGCTGCCCGCCGATGGTATCGAATGTCGCGACCTGACTCGCGAGTTTCGATCCGATAAAGGACCCCGCTACGTTCGCGACGTTGACGGTGCCGAGAACTTCAGAGAGGCTCATTGTGCGATTAATCAGCGCCGGAAGCGCCTGGATGATTGCGCTGACATAGGCACCGCTGATGGCCTGGCCAAATTCTCCGAGCGTCCCGTCCAGGCCGAGCGCATCGAACAGTTCCGCGGTCAGGAATGATGAGAGTGCGCCGACCCCCGCTGACTTGAGTTGTGCCAGCAGATCCTCAGGGAGGTTGCTGAGCGCCTCGTCGATTTTCTGTGAACTGCTGAACTTCCCTTGTCCATTTGCGGTGGAAGGATTGTTGATGAAATTGTCTGCGAGCTCCCCCAAATTGGCCGTGACGGTGCCAAGTAGCGCGCCAAGACCGATCTGAGCAGCGACACTTTTGCCTGCGAGCTGCTTCCCAAGCGCGGATCCAAGGATTCCGCCGAACTGCTCGAACGTGATCAGCTGTTTGGGATACTCGATCGATATCTCGGGATCTATTCTGCCGAAATTCGCCCGAACCGGACTGCTGTTCACTCGCCGTTCCGTCACCGTGGCATCTCTGCCTACGCGCGTGATGGTTTGTTCATACGCGAAAGTCTGGCCTGGCCGGTAGATCAAGACCTGCGTCACGGCGTCGCCATAACCTGAGCCGCCGTTCTCAACGTGAAAGCTCAAATATACGGTCTTGGTGCCGTCGGCTGCGATCGAAACGCGACTCTCGACCGGCCCGTCTGGGTCGACTAGGCCTTCCGTAGGATAGAAGGTGCCCGGCGCCGTACTGGCGACCCGCCCCCCCAAGCCGGGGATCTCCAGCAGCTCGGCCACGCCCTCCACGCCTAGCAGGTCGTTAAATACGTACTCCGGTTGCCTCGTGCGCTGGGTAACGGTGAACTGGCCATCGCCGGTCGCCAGGAAGAACGCGTCCCCGTTCCGCCGGACCGTAGTGCCATTCGCAGCTGTGTACACGATCTCGACTGGGTGATCGACGCCGTCCCGGCTCAGATAGCGTACCGTCGACCCGTTCGACATCGCGTAGGTGACCGATCCGTCCGCCCCTCGCGAGATGGTGAAGGTGGGCGCGCCGGGTCCCGCGTCAAACGCTCCGACGGGGCGACCGAACTTGTCCATGACGAACGTACTGCGAGGCCGCTCCGTGTTCTCAATGGCAAATGAGTAGAATGACCCGCCAGCATCGGCGATAATGTGCGAGGTACCGACGGGCGTGTCGGACGGCGTGAACGTGCCGGTGATGCGGTTTGGTATCGTCTTCGGCAGAAACACCGATTGGTAGCGGCCCGGCCCCGCCGCATAGACCGTCGAGAGCCAACTCAACGGAGTCTGAGTCTGCTGAGCGATCGATGCCAGACTGTCATTCCCGCTGTAGGAAACGAAAATCCCGTTGTTGCGGGTGACTTCGTCGATCTGCTGCTTGAGGGCATTCATCTGACTATCAAAGTCACCAAGGAGACTGGCGGGAAGGGCCGCTCGCTTGGCATCAATGCTTGGCTGCCAGCGCTGGAGCGCGTCGACATAGTCGAGCGCGGAGGTCAGCGAGAGGTAGGCAGCATCCCCCGCTGCCACCCGTCCGAAG
Organism: Sphingomonas sp. GW821-FHT03E12; assembly: GCF_059420685.1. Taxonomy (NCBI): domain Bacteria; kingdom Pseudomonadati; phylum Pseudomonadota; class Alphaproteobacteria; order Sphingomonadales; family Sphingomonadaceae; genus Sphingomonas; species Sphingomonas sp. GW821-FHT03E12. The sequence goes on along the minus strand of NZ_JBWKUF010000002.1, from coordinate 786,780 downwards.
ACGGCGGCATTGATCATCGGCCGCTCGTTGCCCGACTGGCGGACCTGGGTGGTGAAGGCCAAGATGACATACGCCTCTTCGAAGCGTCCAGCCTTGATTGCCTGGTTAAAGGTAGCCGTCGTGATCCCATTGTACACGGCGGATAGGATAACCGCGCGCTCAACCGACTCCGGAATGCCGTCGAAGATTCGTGTGACCTCACCCTCGTAGTTCAAGCTGTCTGCGGTGACTTGGAAAAGCCGCACCGCTTCAGCACGCGTGATACGGAAACCGGCGCCATTCAGTTGCGTCATCAACTGCTGGGGCGTGACCCGGCTTCCCCGTGCATCATAGCTCTCAAGGATCGCGCGGACTTGCGGCGAGAGGGCAATGCGAGCCGCCCCGAAACGCTCTATGAAATGCCCGCGCTGATATACGAAATCGAAGCCGAAACCGATGACCGGTCGGTTGTCACCGTCATACTCGGCATTGAAATTGGTGGCCGTCCCGATAAACGCTGTCGCCTGTTCAAGCGCAGCGATCATTGCAAATCGAAAGCCTTTATAGTCTCTGGGCAATGCATCCAGCGTCGCTCGCAGCCGCGCCCGATCTTGCGTTCCCGCGTACATCGGCGACTGCGCCAGTTCCTGATAGAGTCGTTCGAATGCCGCGCCGTAGTCCGCGGTGCTGTTGGCGAGATTCTGATAGCGACCACCTGCGCGGTTCCGGCTGATTCTGGGCATTATTCAGGATCTTTCCGCAATGTCCCGCAGGACGCATATGTAGCCTTGACCGAGCCATCGCTCAGCCTTGCAACCCAACCGGATCGCGTTGCGAAATAGGTCGCGTCCGGCGTGCGCCCGAACCGTATCCCCCGCAGCGAGACGGGCTCGTTGAGGACCGGTTTCTCACCGCCACAGGACTGACAGTAATACCAGGTTCCGACACCCGACGGCCCGGATGTCTGTTCGAGAAGCCGGTCGAAATCGACGTAAGCCGTCTTGCGCTCAGCAATTTCTGCGGCGGCGGCATCAGCCTTTCCGCCAGTTGCCAGAAACGTCAGCACACTCATAAATGCGCGAGTGCGCCCGTCTTTTATCAAAGAGACGTATGGATCTTCATTTTCCCCTGAAGACACCTGGTAACAGAAGAAATTTCCCATTGACTCTTCTGGCCAGCACTTGTCCCGGTCTTCAAAATAAGCAACGTCGCGGAGAACTTTCTGCGGCCCGCTGCCCAGATCGACGTTCGCATCGACATCCGTCATCACCAGAGCGATCCGGCCGTCCCCGCGCGGCAGCTCCGTCGTGCTGTAACGAGCCTCGATTACACGGCGATCGTTCCGTATATGCTGGGGTTTGGCTGGGAGGAGCGATCCACGCGCTTCATCGCAAAGCTGAGCTTGCGACCAGTTTGCTCCCATACCGCAAGCTTGACTGCTCAAGGCAGAAACCAAGCATGCGAGCGCCCGGATCCCAAACTGCCTCATTGTCCTCGCCCCCGTTTGTTTCTCTCGAGGCGGTCAAGTCGCGCATGTGCTTCAGGAATACCCGGCGCCCCCGCTCCCTTTCGCACCGACATGACTTGGCCGCGCACCTGACCAACCGGGGGAACGTAGACATAGGTCACATTCGGGCTCGTCGCAGCGGCACGGCGGTAGAGCGCCTTCGCGCGATTGATATCCCTGGTGACGCCGCGACCTTCCTCATAGCGTATTCCCAATTCCAGCTGCGCATACTTATCCCCCGTCTGCGCACGCATCGCGAGAGATTGAAGGTCGGGATCGGCGGCGCCCGGCGCGAGCGGAATGCCGGCATAGGAACCGGTCGAACAAGCAGAGAAGAATGGCGCGGCAGACAGCAGGATGAGCGCCGCGGCGGCGCGACGGAAACTCCGGCTGAGACAGCCGCCCCCTCTCATATCCGCTCCCTCACCCAAGTCGTTTCGTGCAAGATTCGACTATGCCCAACTCAGCTTGCCGCGCTCTCGCTGCAAGCGTCAAGGCAAATAAAGATGCAATATTCTCTACGGAAAACAATGATCCAAATCAGATTATTTCTATCCAGAAACGAGCGTCCGAGTGCGGCTCATTCAGCCTGAAACCCCCGGCTCCCGCGCTACCACCTCAGCCGAAAACGGCAGCACTGCGGCATCCCTGCCCCCACTTCAACCTGCCCTTCCCCATGAACTGACGCCGCCCACCGGATCCGCCGATCGGAATACCGCGAGCGATCACGCTACTGCGCATCATGATAGGAGACTCCTTCGGCCGCCCGAAGAAGCTCATAATATGACGAGAGACGGATCGACATTTAGCAGTCCTTTTCCAGAGGCGCTGATTGGAACAGCTTCAGCAATGCGGCACGGGAGACCGTCCGGCTTGCGCCCACTCCAATCGAAAGCGCCGAAATTTGGCGCACAGGGACAAGGCGGAAGTTCCCGCATCCGAAACCGTCCCGCATGGCACGGCGCAAGCTCGGGAGAACAAAGGATTTTCGCGAAATGAACAGCGCAGAATCCTGCGCGCCGCCGCCCGGCGTGAGCACGATCGCACCCGCCCACGCATGAATCTCAGAACCAGACCGGCGTTCCAGCAGCCAGGCGCCAATATTCTCGTCAGCGTAGCGCAATTCCAGAGCTGGAAAGGCGAGCGAGAGCCTATCGACCCTTCCCTGCTCGTTCGACGTGATCGATAGCGGGTAGCTGCCCTCACCGATCTTGCCCTGGCATGCGGACAATCGGGGGCAGCCAAGGAGGCTGAGCCGGCGGACAGTCACGGCGCTCAGCATCACGGAAGGCGTGCGAAACAGATCGTACCCGCAGTTTCTCGTGCACTCGCCTGCAGGGCCACTACTCACATGCCCCACTTGACAGCGGATAGAGATAACCGGGCGCATCCCAGGCGCTATTTCAGCTCCTATGACGCCACCGAAGCCCGATCGCTGGGTGCAGCGCCTCGCCACAACCTGGTCGACTTCGGCCATGGGAATTGCCCGACCATTCGCTTTATGATCACGCTCGTCCGCGGGCCTGATCGGAGCCGGCATATGTTTCTGAAGGGGATGCTCGACACGCCCGAGCATCGACACCATTCGCGCTGGCGCATCACGGGCGGATATCACATCCTTCAGGTACAGATCGGAAGCAAAGTCGATCGCCCTGGCGGCCGCCCGTTTGACCAGTTCCATTTGCCCGGGCCGCGCCGGTTGCGCAGCGTTATCGGAGACTTCCGGCGCCAGATTCGCGCGGCAGCCGCCCAGCGCGGCCCCGGCGACACTTGCGAACAGCAAGACCGATAAACAGCGCCTCACGCGGCAGCCTCCATGTACTCAAGGGTGGGAAAACAGCCCGATCGGCCTGATACGCCCCTCCGTCGCCGGCCCTGCGGTGCGGGCAGGGACATTGTGCCCCGCGCTCATCACCGCGCTCCGTCGTGACGCAGGGCCTTCAGTCGTCGAGCCGCCTCTGCGAGGCCGGGTTGCGCCGGGCCTCGATCGATTGGGATCACCCGGCCGCTTTCGCCCTTCCTTACCGGGGGCGAGTAAACCCATATCGTGCCGCCGGCATCGGCCGCCGCCAATGCATAGAGACGTTTTGCCCGCGCCAGATCGCGCGGCAGCCCCCGCCCCTCTTCATATCGAATACCCAACTCAAGCTGCGCGTATTTGTCGCCTGCCCGCGCGCGGCCGGCGAGGCTCTGGAGTTCGGGCTCGGCTGCACCTGGCGCGAACTCGATGCCAGCAAAAGAGCTTGTCGCACAGCCCGCGAGCAAGATCATTGCCAGCGAGATAACGGCCATACGAAGGCTCAGATCAGAACGGCTTCCCCCCTCCACCCTGACCTCTCCACCAGATCGCTACGCGCAAGATTCGGCTAGTTCTGCGCTCAACTTGCCGGGCTCGCTTGACACCCGTCAAGACAAATAAAAGTGCAATAACGCGCTAAAAGAACGACCTACTCAAATCGGATCATTTCTACAGTGCAACAGTATGTCCGGACGCCGACCATCCGGCCGAGAACCCGTCCCTTCAGCGTTCCCGCCCGGCCTGCGACACGGTCGATTGCAACGGGCTCAGCAGATAGCTGATGATGCTTCGCGTGCCGGTACGGACGTCGACCGTCGCGGAAAGTCCCGGTGAGAGCAGGGTGCGCCGCCCATCGGTATCGACATGGGAACGATCGAGCACGATCGTCGCGATATAGACAAGGCCCAGTTCCTTGTCCTGCACGGCATCGCGGCTGATCGCGCGGACGCGGCCGGGAACCGCACCGTAACGGGTGAACGAAAAGGCTTCCAACTTCACCGCGGCCTCCTGCCCGACGCGAACGAAGCCGATATCCTTGTTGAGGATCCGGGCTTCGACCTCGAGCCCCGCGCTGGCAGGCACGATCACCATCAGCGGTTTGGCGGGCTCGATCACGCCGCCGATCGTGTGCACTTCGAGTTGCTGCACGGTGCCATCCACCGAGGATACAAGGCGCTGGAACCGGCTTTTCTGACGTGCCTTGGTCACTTCCTCGCGCCGCAGGATCGCCTCCGCCTCAGCCTTGGCCAGATCGGCGAGCGCGGTGCGCCGCGCCTGTTCACGGGTTTCGCGGAGTTGACCGTCGAGCTTGCGCGCTTCGGCTTCGCCGCGGGTGATCTGGGTCAGCGCGACGTCGCGCTCGCCCGCCTCCGCCCGCCGCTGGCGCTGCAGTTCGATCAGCCGCGCGCCGGGCGCATAGCCCCGCGCATCGAGGCGGTTCATGCTGGCGATCTGGCGGTCGAGAAGCGGCACGGTATCGGACAGCTTAGCCACCTGCGCGCGCGCCGCATTCGCATCCGAAAGCGCGGTGATCCGTGCGGCGTTGAGGCTCGCCGTCGTGGCCTCGATCTCCGCGAGTTGCGCGGCGATCAGCCGGTGCTGGGTTTCGGCGACATCCGGCGGCGTGCCGGCCGGCGCCGCAAATCGAAGCCCCTTGCCCGACAGCGCATCGGCGATCGCGCGGTTGCGGGCGATCTCCAGCTCGGCGGCGGCAAGCGCCTTTTCAGCCTGAGCCAGATCGGCGCCGGCCAGTGTGGGGTCAAGGTCGAGCAACGCCTGTCCCTTGCGCACATGATCGCCATTGCGGACATGGATGGCGCGCACCACACCGGCATCGGGAGACTGCACCAGTTTGACGTTTCCGGCTGGGATGATCGTGCCGGGCGCCGACGCCACCACGTCCACGCGTCCGAAGACAGTCCAGGCAATCGCGATCGCGAGAAAGGCAAGTGCCGCCCAGGTCACCATGCGCGCCGTCGGGGACACCGGTTGCTCGATCACCTCCAGCGCTGCGGGAAGAAATTCGGTGTCAGCCGATGGAACGAAGCGCTTGCGGCGCTCGCGGTCGTCGCGCAACGCCTGCTTCAGCACCTCCCAGTGATGTCGCCAGCCGCTCATGCCTGCACCCCGCTCTGCCGCCGGTGGAGATCGGCATAACGGCCGTTGGCGGCGAGCAGCTCGGCATGACTGCCGCGCTCGACGATCCGGCCGGCCTCCAGCGTGATGAGCATGTCGCATTGCCGCACCGCCGACAGCCGGTGCGCAATGATGATGACGGTGCGCCCTGCGGCGATCGCCTTGAGGTTCTTCTGGACGATCTCCTCGCTCTCGGCATCGAGCGCGGAGGTCGCCTCGTCGAGGATGAGGATGCGCGGACTGGTGACGAGCGCGCGTGCGATGGCGAGCCGCTGGCGCTGGCCGCCTGACAGGTTGGTGCCGCGCTCCTCGACCGGCGTGTCGTAACCCTGCGGCAGCCGCACGATGAACTCGTGTGCGCCGGCAAGGTTCGCTGCCTCGATCACCCGTTCGAGCGGCATCGCCGGATTGGCCAGCGCAATATTCTCGCGGATCGAGCGGTTGAAGAGCAGATTCTCCTGAAGGACGACGCCGATCTGGCGGCGAAGCCAGGCAGGGTCGATCTGCGCGATATCGACGCCGTCGATCAGCACCCGGCCCGAAGCGGGTACGTAGAGGCGCTGGAGCAGCTTGGTCAGCGTCGACTTGCCCGATCCCGATGAGCCGACAATGCCCAGGGTCGCACCCGCGGGGATGTCGAGATCGACATCCTCGAGCGTCCAGGGGCCCTCGAGCCCGTAGCGGAACTTCACCCCCTCGAACGCGACATGCCCCTTGACCGCGGGAAGCGCGACGCGGCTGCCGGAGCCCGGCTCGACGGGCTGGTTGAGCACGTCGCCCAGCCGTTCGACCGCGATCCGCACCTGCTGAAAATCCTGCCAGAGCTGGGCGATGCGGATCACCGGGCCGGAAACGCGCTGCGCGAACATGTTGAACGCCACCAGGCCGCCGACCGTCAGATCCTTCTCGATCACCGCCTGGGCCCCGAAATAGAGGATCAGCACCATGTTGATCTTCGAGATCAGCTGGATGAGCTGCGAGCCCGTATTGCCGAGATCGATGACCTTCTGGTTCGCCTGGCTGTAGCCGGCGAGCTGACGATCCCAGCGCTCCTGCCATTGCGGCTCCACTGCGCCGGCCTTCACCGTCTGGATTCCGCCGATGCTCTCGACCAGCAGCGCATTGTTGGCTGCCGAGCGCTCGAACTTCTCCTCGATACGCGCGCGCAATGGCCCGGTCACGAAGAAGGCAACCGCCGCATAGCAGGGGATGGCAAGCACGGCGATCAGAAACAGGGTCGGCGAATAGACCCACATCACGATCAGGAAGATGATCGTGAAGAACGGATCGACGAGCACCGTCAAGGATGCATTGGTCAGGAACTCGCGGATCGTCTCGAGCTGGCGGACGCGCATCGCGACGTCGCCGACGCGCCGGGCCTCGAAATAGGAGAGGTTCAGGCCGAGCAGGTGCCGGAACAGCTTGGTACCGAGCTCCACATCGATCTTCTGGCTGGTCCGCGAATAGAGCCGCGTCCGCAACCATCCGAACAATGTCTCCCAGACCGAGACCACGCCGAACCCGATCACCAGGATCGTCAGCGTATCCAGCGTGTTGTGGACGAGGACCTTGTCGATCACATTCTGGAAGAACAGCGGCGAGGCGAGGCCAAGCAGGTTGATCGCCAGCGTGACCAGCAACACCTCGCCGATCAGCCGCCGGTACTTGACGATCTGCGGAATAAACCACGACACGTCGAACGCGCGGCTGACGCCCCCCACCCCTTCGCGCGTCGCCACCAGCACCAGCTCGCCGGACCACATCGCCTGCAACGCGTCACGCGTAACCTTGAGCACTTGCGGCTGCACGCCGTCGAGGCTCGGGCACGGCGGCTGGATAATCGCCTCCTCGTCGCTCACCTGTGCGATCACGAACCAGCCGGCCGGACCGTTGGCGAGCGCAGGCAGCGGCGTGCGCGCGAGCTTGTCGTAGTTCGTCCGGACGCTGCGCGCACGAACATCGGCCTGGCGCTTGGCAAGCCGCTTCAGGTCGTCCGCATCGATCGGCCGCTGATGGCCAAGCCCATGCCGCAGCTGGCCAACATCGACCGCGATCCGGTGTACCGCGAGCACGGTGGCGAACGCGACGAGCCCGCTGTCGTCGACTCCATGCTGCATGGCCGGAGCGTCCGGCATGTCAGCCTGGCTCATGGCAGACGCTCCCCGGCAGGCGATCCTGTTTCGCGCGGCAGCATCGCTTCGCCGCGCGCAGGTGCAATGGCGGGCGCAGCTCCCGGCGCCGAGGTCGCTACGCCGGGGGTAGCGGGCGCTGGACCGAGCCGTTCGGTCCGTTGCGGCCGATCGCGGGTATGGCTGACCTCGTCGAAGATGCGGAAAGCGGGATCCCAAGGCAGCGCACCGCGCGCCTCGACCTTCCGCGTATAGGCCGCGGGATCGTAGAGATTGGTGCCGGTCAGCAGCCGTGCTGCGTCGAGCTGCCCGATCCGGCGCAGAAGCGCGGCTTGCGCGACATAGGCGTCGCGGCGGCTCGAGATCAGCGCGATCTCGGTTTCGCGCAGCTGGTTCTGCGCGAACAGCACGTCAAAGGTCGATCGCAGGCCTTCCCGATATTCCTCGAACGTACCCTCGTAGTAGATGCGCGCCGCCTGCAACTGCCCCTCGTGCGCCCCGATATTGCGGCTGGCCGAGGCCCAGGCGTTCCACGCACCGAGCACGGCGTCGGTCACCTGCCGCCGTGTCGCTTCGATACGCAGGAAATCCGCGCTGTTCCGGTTCTTCGCCTGTGCGGTCAATGCCTGTACCCGTCCGCCATTTGCCAGTGGGAGCGTCAGGGTCACCCGCGCGCCGAGACTGAAATCCTGATCGCGGCCATCCAGCGGCGAGACCGGTCCGTTGGTGCCGGCGGTGCCGCGCAGGTTTATCATCGGACTGCCCTCGGCCCGCGCCCCGGCGATCCGGGCGCGCGATGCGCGCTCGGTCGCGATCGCCGCGGCAAGGTCCGGATTGGCCCGTGCCGCCACCGCATATGCCTCGTCGATCGAGGCTGGCAGCAGCGGCAGAGACGGTTCGGGGGCCAGACGCCCGGGGGGACGTCCAACAAGTGCAGCAAAGCTCGAACGGCTCGCCTCGAGTTGTGCCTCCGCGGCGGTCCGCTGCACCTCAGCGGACTTTAGTTGAGTCTCGGCCTGCGCGATGTCGGTACGCGTCAGCTCGCCCGCTTCGCGGCGCGCGACCACCTCGTCCAGCGTCGCCTTCAGCAACCGTACATTGCGCTCGCGGATTCGCAGTGCCTGACTGTCCCGGCGCACGTCCGCATAGGCTGCGATCAGGTTCATCAGCAGATCGCCTTCGATCCCACGCAGGGCCTCGCGTCCCGCAGCACTCTCGGCGCGGCTGGCAAGCACCTCGGCGCGCGCACGCCCCCCGGTCCACAGGGGCTGATCGACGGCAAGTTGCGTCGTCACGTCGTTACGCCGGATATCGGGGCTGTTGAGCCGGTCCACCAGCGGCCGCCCGGCCTGGGTGATCGCGCCGGGATCCGTATAGTCATATCCTGCAGCTGCCTGGAGCTGGACTGTCGCCCTGGTCCGCGACAATGCCACGCCCAGATTGTCGTCGGTCGCACGCAGATCGTACCGGCTGGCCGCAAGCGCAGGGTTGGACGCGTACGCCTCGGCAATCGCCGATGCCAGATCCTCGTTCGGCGGCAGCGTATCCGCCGTGTCGTCGTCTTCGATCCGGGGAGCGGGGTAGCGCGCATGGACCGGGTTGAGCGACTGGTCGCGCGATTGGGCAACCGCCGGGGCGCAGGCGATCAGACCGGGAAGCAGCGCGAACAGCGACGATATCCGCATCGAACCCGACATCAGCGAACAAATGCCGTATCGGACCGGCAGCCGAGTGCAACCGCCTGGTCCAACGCGGCATCAAGCCCCGCGATTCGGTAGCGCCGCGCGCGCTTGCCAAAGGCGGGCGATACCTCGATCAGCTGCGCGCCCTTCACCAGCGCGGCCGGGATCTGCAGCTTCTGCGGATCCCGATCGCTGGCGAATCCGGGATCGAGACGTGCCAGCTCAGGGATCAGCCCGCGCCAACGAACAGCCGCCCCTCCGTCTGCGCGAAGAACTGTTTCCGAGGGGTCGAATACCCGGGACAGGTGGATGGCGATGATACCGCGGCGGTAGCTGGCGTTTCCTTTTCGGGTGACGAGGCGGCAACGCCGCTCTCCTGAAAAGCGGTCGGTCCTGACCGTCAGCCGCCAGTCGCCAAGCGACGCCCGCTCGCGCAACGGCCCGTAGGCATATGCCTCCCCCCGGCTTGGTACGAACAATAGTACAAGCGCCAGCAAGACGGCCGGCACCGCTCCCCAACCACTACGCATCAACTCCCCCGTGGCGCCGCCCGGACGCGCGGCCCCGCCGCTGCCAAGACACGGCAAGCGGAGACATCAAATGCCTGATTCGACAGCGAATGGGAAGGCTTCCGCAGGCCCGGGAACTGAGTGCGCGTTCAGCGCTCCCTTGGCCGGCCCTGGACGGAAAATGAAAAATGGTAGCGGAGGAGGGACTTGAACCCCCGACCCCAGGATTATGATTCCCGTGCTCTAACCAACTGAGCTACTCCGCCCTACCAAGGCGGCCCTTCTGGGCGAGCGGCGCACATAAGAGGGGTTTTCCAACCGGTCAAGCGAACATGTGACGCGAAAGCGCTTCCCACGGCCCGCCGCGATAATACCAGGTGGCGAGACCCGCGATCTCCACCTCGCGCGCGCGAAACTCCTTGCCCAGCGCGCCCATCAGCAGCTTTGCCATCGACGGCGCGACCTTATTCTGGATCGTGACGTGCGACCGCCACCCGCCCGCATCCTGCGGCATCAGCAATCCGGAGAACGCATCCGCCAGATCATGACGGATCGCGGAGAGCCCCGGCGAATCGATCTTCACCGCCACCCCGCGCCCCAGCGACATCAGCCCGACCGCCTTCGCTACCGGCGCACGCACACCGCGCGTCGCTTCGGTCAGCCGGTGCTTGAGCTCGTTCTCCACCGACGGCGGCAGATGATGGAACAGCGTCAGATGCGCGGGCAACACATTGCGATCGGCCGGATAATGCTCGCGCCGCATCGCATCCAGCGCCGCCTGATCCGCTCGGTCGAGCAAGGCGGTGACGATGATCGGAGCAGTTGCCATCCCTATTCGTCACCCCGAACTGGTTCCGGGGTCAAATCTCGACCTGGCTGCCCAGCTCGACGACGCGGTTGGTGGGCAAGCGGAAGAACTCCATCGCGCTTTCCGCATTGCGCAGCATCCACGCGAACAGTTTCTCGCGCCAGATCCGCATCCCCGGCCGCTCCGACGGCAACAGCGTCTGCCGGGACAGGAAGAAGCTGGTGTCCATCATGTTGAACGCGCCGCCACACTTGCCCCCGCACGCCCCGATCGCCTTGAGCGCGCCGGGCACGTCGGCCTCTTGCATGAAGCCGTAATAGAGCAGCATCCGGTGGAAGCCCTGGCCCAGATCGTCGATCTTCACCCGCGTTTCCTCGGCGACATAGGGGACGTCGGCGATCTTCACGGTCAGCAGGATCACCCGCTCGTGCAGCACCTTGTTGTGCTTGAGGTTGTGGAGCAGCGCGTGCGGCACGCCTTCGGGGGTCGAGGTCATGAACACCGCAGTGCCGCCCACCCGCGTCGCGGAGCCCGCGGCGGACTGGATGAACACCTTGATCGGCATCGCGCCCTCGCGCATCCGCTCGACCATCAGGCGGCGGCCCTTGGCCCAGGTGGTCAGCAGCGTGAAGATGATCACGCCGGCGAACAGCGGGAACCAGCCGCCATCCGGGATCTTGGTCAGGTTCGCGCTGAAATAGGCGAGGTCGATCAGGAAGAAGACCGCGAGGAACGGGATCGCGTAGCGCTTCTTCCACTTCCACAGGCTGAACAGCACCACCGCCAGCAGGCAGTTGTCGATCAGCATCGCCCCGGTCACCGCGATGCCATAGGCCGCGGTCAGGTTGGACGAGGTCTTGAAGGTCAGCACGAGCAGGATGATCGCGACCATCAGCGCCCAGTTGATCAGCGGGATGTAGATCTGCCCTGCGGTCGACGCGCTGGTGTGCGAAATGCGCAGGCGCGGGATGAAGCCCAGTTGGATCCCCTGCTGCGTGACCGAGAAGGCGCCGGTGATCACCGCCTGCGAGGCGATGATCGCCGCCATCGTCGCGAGCCCCACCAGCGGCAGGCGCAGATATTCGGGGGCGAGCATGTAGAAGGGGCTCTGCAGCGCGGAGGCGTCGCGCATCAGCAGCGCACCCTGCCCCATATAGTTGCACATCAGCGCCGGCAGCACGAACCACAGCCATGAGATACGGATCGGCTTGCGCCCGAAATGGCCCATATCGGCATAGAGCGCCTCGGCGCCGGTCACCGCCAGCACCACCGCGCCCAGCGCCAGGAAGGCGGCGAGCCCGTCACTGAGGAAGAACTGCACCGCATAGTGCGGCGAGAAGGCCCAGAGGATCTCGGGCGTCTGGATCGCGCTCAGCACGCCCAGCGTCGCGATCGTCGCAAAATAGGTGAGCATGATCGGGCCGAACATGGCGCCGACGCGCGCGGTGCCGGTCCGCTGGATCGCGAACAGCCCGACCAGCAGGCCGACCGCGATCGGCAGGATCCAGTCCTTCGCGGCAGGCGCCGCAACCGCGATGCCCTCGACCGCCGACAGCACCGACACCGCCGGAGTGATCATCGAATCACCATAGAAGAGCGCGGTCGCGAACACGCCGAGCAGCACGATCCCGGCGGTCCAGCGTTTCTGTCCGCTGGCGGCGTTGATCAGCGCCAGCAGCGCCAGGCTGCCGCCCTCGCCCTTGTTGTCGGCGCGCATGATGACGGTGACGTATTTCAGCGTCACGATCAGCAGCATCGACCAGAACATCAGGCTGATCACGCCCATGATGTGCGCCTCGTCGAGCGTCAGCGGATGGTGACCCGCAAAGGCTTCGCGAAACGCATAAAGCGGGCTGGTGCCGATATCGCCGAACACGATCCCGATCGCACCGACGACAAGCTTCGCGATGGCCGCCGGGCGGCCATGCGTGTGATGCTGATCATGGGTGGAGTGGGAAGACGAGTCGTCGGCCGGCTCGGCGCTTCCGTTGGCCTCGCTCACGGGAGAAACTTGCGTACCGTGGCGAGCAATGCAGTGGTCATGTCAGACCGGCTACCTGTCCGTTGAAACGGCGGCGCAGTTAGCACGTGCAACATCGCGGCGCAATTGCAGCGAATTTCACCGTCCCGCGGCGGGAAACAGCGCGTTCGCTTCGCTGCGCGTCGGCACCGCTCGCAGTACGAAGCTGGAACTGATCTTCACCACCCCGGGCAACCGCCCCATTTCTTCGCGGTGAAGGCGCTCGTAATCGTCGAGGTCACGGCACAATATCTTGAGGCGGTAATCGTACCCGCCCGAAACCAGCGCGCATTCGACGATCCCGTCGATTTGCGCCACCGCCGCCTCGAACCGCGCCAGATCCTCGCCCACCTCGGTACCCAGCGTGATATCGACCATCGCGGTGACGCTGTAGCCCAGCCGTCGCAGCCCCAGCCGCGCGCTATAGCCCAGGATATGCCCCGACGCCTCCAGTGCCTGGATGCGGCGTGTGCAAGCCGATTGCGAAAGCCCGACCTGCCCCGCGATCTGGCTCACCGGCGCGCGGGCGTTGAGCGACAGCTGTTTCAGGATCGCTTCGTCAATCCGGTCCATTTTGCATAAATCTCACTTACATCAGCAGTAGTCAGCATATTCATGCATAACGCTAGCGCAAGGCACATAAGTTTGCAGAGATTCGCGGCGGCATCCTGCGTTACGTTCCTCCTCGAAACAAATCGAATCCGGAGAGTGAAGATGCGCGTCGGTGTTCCCAAGGAAATCAAGAATCACGAATATCGCGTCGGCCTGACGCCGTCGCTGGTCGCGGAGCTCACTGCGCACGGCCATGACGTGGTCGTGCAGACCAATGCGGGCAGCGGCATCGACATTCAGGACGCTGACTATGTTGCTGCCGGCGCACGCATCGTCGCCACTGCCGCCGACGTATTCGCGCAGTCCGACATGATCGTGAAGGTCAAGGAACCGCAAGCCCAGGAAGTGGCGATGCTCGAGCCGCGCCACACCCTGTTCACCTATCTCCACCTCGCGCCGGATCCCGAGCAGGCGGCGGGCCTGATCAAATCGGGCGCGACCTGCATCGCCTATGAGACGGTTACCGCCAGCGACCGCTCGCTCCCGCTGCTCAAGCCGATGAGCGAAGTCGCGGGCCGCATGTCGGTTCAGGTCGGCGCGCACTATCTTGAGAAGGAACAGGGCGGCCGCGGCGTGCTGCTCGGCGGCGTTCCGGGCGTCGCCCCGGCCAAGGTCGCGATCCTTGGCGGCGGCGTGTCGGGCATCAACGCCGCGCAGATGGCGACGGGCCTGCGCGCCGACGTCACCATCTACGACATCAGCAACGCCCGCCTCGCCGAACTCGACTTGCACTTCGGCAGCCAGATCAAGACCGCCTATGCCAGCAAGGCAGCGATCGCGGCGGCCGTGACACAGGCGGAACTGGTGATCGGCGCCGTGCTCGTGCCGGGCGCCGCCGCGCCCAAGCTCGTCACGCGCGACATGCTCAAGACGATGAAGCGCGGCTCGGTGCTGGTCGACATCGCGATCGACCAGGGCGGCTGCTTCGAGACCAGCCATGCCACCACGCATGAGGATCCGGTCTACGAGGTCGATGGCGTGATCCATTACTGCGTAGCCAACATGCCGGGCGCGGTCGCGCGCACCAGCACCTTCGCGCTCAACAACGCGACGCTGCCGTTCGTGATGAAGCTCGCCAATCTCGGCGCTGAGGCGGCGATGGCCGCCGATCCGCACCTCGCCGCGGGCCTCAACGTCTACAAGGGCGCGATCACCCATGAAGCGGTGGCCGAAGCGCTCAACCTGCCCTTCACGGCCTGGAGGCCGTAAGCAGCTCGCTCGCCGCCGCCTTTCCCTCTTCCCGGGCGGCGGCGGGCAACCCTCAATCGAGCGCCGTCAGCCACGTCTCCGCCGCGCTCGGCGACAGGAAGATGTTCTGATACTCCACCAGCGTGCGGCGCAGCTGCATCTTGAGCAGACTCGATTCCACGATCAGCGCGACCCGGTCCCCGTCGCGATAGAGCGCCAGATTACCCGTCCGCATCCGCTCGGCCGCCTCCTGGGTACGGATCGGTGAATTGCGCAGGTCGGCGAGGACGCGCACCTTGCCGAAACGAAGTCGCGCATCGCGCACGACGTCGCCCAGTATCGCCAGATAGCGATCGACATCGGCGAGCTGCTGCACGGCGACGCTGTTGATCCGCAAAATCCTGACCCGGTCGTCGCGGATGATCTCGTACAGGCCAGGCTCCGACGCCACGACCACGCACTCCGTATCCGCCGCCGATGGTGCCACCGGTGCCACAGCCCCTCCCCCACTATTCGCTGGGCGGGTGGTTTGCCGCGGCAAGGTAAATAATCGGTGTTGGCCCAAACCCCGCGCGCATAATTGGGGGATTTTCTTGCCTTTCGCACCCGCTGCGGCTAAGGCGCGCTCCGTCCGGCGGGCAAGTGCTCGCGGAGGGGGGCGCGGAGAGACGATCTCACGCGCCATTTTCGCTTTGAACAAAGCGCGATACCCCATTCCGCGGTGCGTGCCCATCGGATGCCGTGACCGGCATGCGGCCGCCACGGCATTTCGGCCAACAAGACCGCTGGATCCAACCAGCCGGCCGGAAAAACGATAGTTAGGACTGAACCCTTTATGGCCACTTCGGCAAACCCCACGCGCGACGATTTCGCCGCGCTGCTCGACCAGACCCTTGGCGGTGCGGAGAGCTTTGAAGGCCGTGTCGTCATCGGCACCGTCACCGGCATCGAAAACGATCTCGCCATCATCGACGTCGGCCTCAAGAGCGAAGGCCGCGTGCCGCTGCGCGAATTCGCAGCTCCCGGCCAGCCCGCCGATCTCAAGGTCGGTGACGAAGTCGAGGTCTATGTCGACCGCGTCGAGAATGCGAACGGCGAAGCGATGCTCAGCCGCGACCGCGCCCGCCGCGAAGCCGCATGGGACAAGCTCGAGCTCGAATTCTCGCAGGGCAACCGCGTCGAAGGCATCATCTTTGGCCGCGTCAAGGGCGGCTTCACCGTCGACCTGTCGGGCGCCGTGGCGTTCCTCCCGGGTTCGCAGGTCGATATCCGTCCGGTGCGCGACGTGCAGCCGCTGATGGACCTGCCGCAGCCCTTCCAGATCCTCAAGATGGACCGCAAGCGCGGCAACATCGTCGTGTCGCGCCGCGCCGTTCTCGAAGAGAACCGCGCCGAGCAGCGTTCGGGCCTGATCCAGTCGCTGGCCGAGGGCCAGGTGATCGACGGCGTCGTCAAGAACATCACCGATTACGGTGCGTTCGTTGACCTGGGCGGCATCGACGGCCTGCTGCACGTCACCGACCTCAGCTACAAGCGCGTCAACCACCCGTCCGAGATGCTGAACATCGGCGACACGGTGAAGGTGCAGATCATCCGCATCAACCGCGACACGCAGCGCATCTCGCTCGGCATGAAGCAGCTCGAGAGCGATCCGTGGGATGGCGCGGGTTCGAAGTACCCGGTCGGCGCCAAGCTGTCGGGCCGCGTGACCAACATCACCGAGTACGGCGCGTTCGTCGAGCTCGAGCCGGGCATCGAGGGCCTCGTCCACGTCTCGGAGATGAGCTGGACCAAGAAGAACGTCCATCCGGGCAAGATCGTCTCGACCTCGCAGGAAGTCGATGTCGTGGTGCTCGAGGTCGATCAGGACAAGCGCCGCATCTCGCTGGGCCTCAAGCAGGCTCACCAGAACCCGTGGGAGGCCTTCGCGGCTGCCCATCCGGTCGGCACCGAAGTCGAGGGCGAAGTCAAGAACGCCACCGAATTCGGCCTGTTCATTGGCCTGGACAACGACGTCGACGGCATGGTCCACATGTCGGACATCGCCTGGGGCATCTCGGGCGAGGACGCGCTGGCGCTTCACCGCAAGGGCGAGATGGTCAAGGCCGTCGTTCTGGCGGTCGAGCCGGACAAGGAGCGCATCTCGCTCGGCATGAAGCAGCTTGAGCGCGGTGGCGTCCCCACCGGTGCGGCTGCTGCCGGCGCCGGCGCACGCGTCAACAAGAACGAAGTCGTCACCGTCACCGTCCTGGAAGTGCGCGACGCGGGTCTCGAAGTGCAGGTTGGCGACGATGGCGCGACCGGCTTCATCAAGCGCACCGACCTCGGCCGCGACCGCGACGAGCAGCGTCCGGAGCGTTTCCAGGTCGGCCAGAAGTTCGACGCGATGGTCACCGGCCTCGATCGTTCGAAGAAGCCGACCTTCTCGGTCAAGGCGATGCAGATCGCCGAAGAGAAGCAGGCGGTTGCGCAGTATGGCTCGTCCGACTCGGGCGCGTCGCTGGGCGACATTCTCGGCGAAGCCCTCAAGGCACGCGAAGAGAAGAAGTGATTTGGTGCGGGACGGGCGGTTTTTGCCGCCCGTCCCGCCAATCTTTTCAACGGCTTCCCTGCCACCCCTCCAAAAACGGGATTCCCACCGCAAGATTCGATTGATGCAGGTGAGGAATCGAGCCTAAAATCATCCCCACGTTACGCCCTGGCCAAGGGCCGAGATGTGATTTCCCGGTATGATGACACCGCCGGGCATTTGGGGACACGGAATGATCCGTTCTGAACTCGTGCAGATGCTGGCGGCGGACAATCCCGGCCTGTCCGCGCGCGAGATCGAACGCATCGTCGATACCTTCTTCGAAGAAATCACGACGCGCCTGGTTTCCGACGGCCGCGTCGAATTGCGCGGTTTCGGTGCTTTCTCCACCCGCGCCCGCGATGCGCGCACCGGCCGCAACCCCCGCACCGGCGAAACCGTCGATGTCGATGCGAAGCGCGTGCCCTACTTCAAACCCGGCAAGGAAATGCGCAGCCGCCTCAACGTCTAGAGGTCGGACCGCCAACGCGCTTGGCACTCTTCCATTGACCCGATAGAGCCATCCGACACGCGCGGGCGTGGCGGAATGGTAGACGCACCGGACTTAAAATCCGTTGGGCCTTAGGCCCGTGGGGGTTCAAGTCCCCCCGCCCGTACCAGCAACCAAGACTAGCGACGCCGCGGCCCGGTCGATTGCCGCACCGTCAGCGTGGGGACCACGATGACTGGTCCATCGGGCACTTCCCGCCCGCTCCGCTCAGCGATGATCAACTCGACTGCGCGCGCGGTCACGTCGGCGATCGGCTGGGTGATCGCGGTCAACGACGGATGATTGAACCGTGCAATCGGTGTATCGTCGAAGCTGATCAGCGACAGATCGCCGGGAACGTCCAGCCCTCGCTCGCGCGCGATCTCCAGCGCACCCAGCGTCATCTGATCATTGCTAGCGATGATCGCAGTCGCGCCAGCCTCAAGCAGAAGCGGCGTCGCGGCACGGCCGGACTGGCGCAAAAAGTCTCCCTGCGCCAGCAGTCCGTCGGTCGAGAGGCCCGCCTCCGTCATCGCGGCATGCCAGCCGTCGATACGCCAGCCGCTCAGTTCATATTCGTCCGGCCCGGCGATCAGCCCGATCCGCTCATGCCCGAGTTCGATCAGATGCCGCGTCGCCAGCGCTGCGGCGATATCGTCCCCCATCGTAAGCCGGAACCCTGGTCCCTCGGCGAGCGAACCGATCCGTGCCAGCCCGATATGCGCGTCGTCGAGGAGCGCAAGAATGGCCGGGTTGGCCGAGTGGGGTGGCGTCAGGATCACGCCGTCGGGCTGCAACGCCGCCAGCGCAGCGCTCAACTCGCGCTCGATATGATCGCTATGCGTATCGACCAGCTCGACGATCAGCCGGTAGCCATGCTCGGCGCAGGTCAGCATCCCGCCGAGGAGCATCTGGTCGACCCAGTCGGTGCCGTCGCGCGCACGCCAGCCGTCTATCGTACGCTCGCGATCGTTGAGCGCCATGATGAGGTAGGACCGCGATCCGCTCATCCGTTGAGCCGCGATCGAAGGAACATAGCCCAGACGCGCGATCGAGGCGCGGACGCGCTCCGCCATTTCGGGCCGGACGTTCGGTTCCTTGTTGATGACGCGGCTCACCGTCTGGAGCGAAACCCCAGCGTCAGCGGCAACGTGCCGGATCGTGACGGCCTGTTTGCGGCGTGCCATGAGCTCGTTCGTTCCTCAGGCCGCCAGCGGGTCGGCCGCGCCGCAATACTGAGCGACATAGGCATGATGCTCGGGCAGCGTCGCGACGGTGCGGGTCACATCTTCGCGCAGCGTCGCCATCAGGCGCACCAGTTCCTCATCGGACAGCTTCTCCGCGATCGGATGCCAGGCCTGTGGATCGACCCCCTGCCCCATCATCACCTGCACCCAGCTATTCTCCGCAAACAGTTCCTCATTCTTGCGGAAGGTGCGGCCGGTCTCGCGGAACAGCTCGATTTTCTGCGCCAGCGAATCCGGCACGGGCATGTTCGCGACGTGCCGCCAGAAGGCGCTGTCGCGCCGGTCGGTCGCCTTGTAGTGCAGGATCACGAAGTCGCGAATCTGCTCGATATCCTGACGCTGCTGCTCATTGAACTCGGCAGCATCGCGTTCGCTCACCCGGCCATTGGGCATCAGTCGTACAAAGCGCAGCACCGCCCGCTGGATCAGATGCACCGTCGTCGCCTCCAATGGCTCGACGAAACCACCCGACAAACCGATGGCGACACAGTTGCGGTACCATTGCCTGCGCCGCACGCCGCCACGGAACTTGATGTCGAACGGCTCGATCAGCGGCTCACCCACGGTCGAGATCAGCCGATCATAGGCTTCGTCGCGAGACAGATAGCCGCTGGCATAGACGATCCCCGCACCCATGCGATGCTGCAACGGGATGCGCCACTGCCAGCCCGCATCATGCGCGATCGCCTGGGTATAAGGCTGCGGCGGCCCCAGATGCTTCGCCTGCACCGCAATCGCGCTGTCGTTCGGCAACCAATGCCCCCAATCCTCGAAGCCGGCGTGCAGCGCCCCCTCGATCAGCAGCCCGCGGAAACCGGTACAATCGACAAACATGTCACCTTCGATCCGCCGTTCACCGTCGAGGTGGAGGGCGGCGATGTCGCCGGTTTCCGCGTTGAGTTCGATGCGCTGGATCTTGCCTTCGACGCGCTTGGTTCCGGCTTCCTCGGCCAGCTTGCGCAGATAGCGGCCGTACAGCGTCGCATCGACATGATAGGCATAGTTCATGCGATCCTGCGGCAGATGCGCGAACTTGCCCTGCATCGCCGCGGCAAGTTCGAGGCAGTAGTCGTCATACGGCTCGGGGAAGCCGCGCGAGCGGGCATAGAGCCAGAAATGCTGGAACCCTGCCGACCAGTGATCCTTCCCCGACAGGCCGAAGCTGTGGAAATAGCTATGGCCGTCATGCTTCCAGTTGTCGAACAGGATGCCGAGCTTGAAGGTCGCCTGCGCCGCGCGCATGAACTCGGCCTCGCCGATGCGCAGGATGCGGTTGAAATTGACCAGCGGCGGGATCGTCGATTCCCCCACGCCGATCGTGCCGATCTGTTCGGACTCGACCAGGGTCAGGTCGACCGTATGCCCCATGGTGCGGCTGATCGCCGCAGCCGCCATCCAGCCCGCGGTGCCGCCGCCGGCGATGACAACGCGTGTCGCAGGACGCCCGCTCACCGGTTGAGCTGCCGCAGCAGATAGGCGCGGATGCGCGAAGCGGTCTCCGGCGTGAGCGGATCGAGGATGCCGCGCAGTCCTTCAGGCAGATGGTCGGTCACATCGTCTCCATTAGCAAAGACATAATGGTCGAACAGCGCGCGCCAATGCGCCTTCTGTTCGGCGGGCAGGTCGCGGATCGAAAGAATCGCGTGGTTGAGCGCGTCCTGCGGCTGGCCAAGCCAACGCGGAGTCTCGCGCCACCAGTAATTGACCAGCACGTTGAACGGCTCGAGCCCCTCGATATGGTGCCACCACAACCTCGGGATATGGATCGCGTCGCCGGGCCCAAGCTCCGCCACCATCGCGTGATCGAGTGCCTCACGGAAGCGCGGGTAGCGCTCGAAATCCGGATCGTGAAAATCGACCATGCTCACCGTACGGCCCGCGGGGGTATTGTCGATCGGCCCCAGATACAGGTTCCGGAACTGATCGGGCGGAAACAAAGTGAACCGCCGCCGGCCGGCCGCGACGCAGGCGAGATTGTCGGGAAAATCATTGTGCGCCGCGATCAGCGTCCGCGTGCCGATCCAGATGCTCTTGAGCGGGTCGCGCGCGCCGAGGTCGATCGGGTTCGCCTCGTCCAGACCATCGAAATGCGACGGAATGTCGATCGAGGCGAGATAGACGGTGCGGTCTTCGCCAAGCTCCTCGGCCTTGTCGATCCCAGCAAAGATGTCGGCCAGCTTCCCCGTCCCGGTGCGGAAGTTCATCTGCATGTCGGTGTCGTAGAACATCCGTCCGTCATGCCCCGGCGCGCCGATCGAGACGGTGAACGGCCGGTCGCGGGCATGGTCCAGCAGATAGTTCCGAACGGCCCGGGCACCCTGCTTCCCCGCGGCGACCAGCGGCCAGTCGGCAACCAGCCCGCGCACGACAAAGGGTTCGCGCGCATCTCTCAGCAACCTGTCGAGATCCACGCGCTCCTTCCACTCGCGCTCCGGCACCGCGTTCAGAGAGAGAAAAACAGACACGTCTTCCTCAGCCACCCGAACGCTTGCGGTTCTTGCGCGCGACGAGCGCAGAGATCTGCGACAGGGACGCGACCGCCATGAAGATCGGCACCAGATGGCCGTCGGCATGGAGGCGCCCCACCGCGTCCGCGTCGAGTGCGCGCAGTTTCGCCTCATCGATGATGTGATAGCCGACCAGCGAATGAACCGACATATCGTCGAGCGTCACTTCGAGGCTGAAAGGTTCGAGGAGTTCATAGGCGATCAGCGCGTCGAAGAACGCCTTGCTTCCACGATAGCCCTCGTCCAGCGCGCCGAGCCGTTCGGCGATTTCCTCAAGATAGGGAGTCGCCGCTCCGTCGGCATCGAACAACCGCACGCCGTCGCCGCCCGCAGCGATGCGCGGATGGCCAAGGTCGATATGGACCTGTCCTGGCCCCTCCCCGCTTTCCGGATGCCCGATCAGGAAGGGCTGGATCGAGAGCGACAGCGGGCGGTAGCGTGCATCCCAGCGGCTGCCGTCGAGGAAGAGATTCTCCCCGTTTTCGAAGCCGAACAGCGCGAGCGCGAAGAAATCGTCGCGCCCCGGCTCACGCCGGAACAGGATCGGAAAATTACCCTGCACGTTGCGGAATTCGTCGGGCACGACGAGCGTCCCCATCACGCCATCGCCCAGATCGGTTCCGACATCGGAGCGCACGCGGAGCGCCCGGTGAGTCTTGTTGTCGAGAATGGCGTGTTGAGTCATATCCTGCTTTCGTGGCGCACCGCGCCGGCTTCATTGTGCAGCATGTCGAAATAATCGCGGTTGCCGGGCAGCGCCGCGGCGAGCGCGCGCGCGCGCTGCCGGTTCTGCATCAGCATCGCGTCGGCCTTTTCGCTGGCCCGCACGCCCGACGGCACGGGATGTCCCATGCCATAGAGGATGAATTGATGGCTCTCGGCCGAGAAGATCTCGTCGATCTGAGGGAAATCCCAGGTCGATGGCGGCTGGTCGCGCCACAGCGTCAACATCCCCGCCAGCCGATCCGGCACATGCCCCGGATCGCGCTGTGCCAGCCAATAGGGCTCCTGGCGGCGGCTGAGGACATAATGGAGCTTCAGGAACTCGACGATCCGATCCCAGCGATAGCGGAACAGCGCGTTGAAACGTTCGGCATGGATCGGGATCGCCGAAGTATCGGCGGGGAAATTGTCGATCAGCGCATTCAACGACAGTTCGATCAACACGATCGCCGACGCTTCGAGCGGCTCGATAAAGCCCGCCGACAGGCCGATGGCGACGCAATTGCCCTGCCAGAAGCGTTCACGATGGCCGGTCGGGAAGGTCAGGCGGCGTACCGGCACTTCCGGCGCATCGGGCAGGACGCGGGCGATATAGGCGCGCAGGGTCGCCTCCGCGGCGGCATCGTCCATGAAGCGGCTCGAATAGACGCAACCGATGCCGCGCCGGCTGGGCAAGCCAATATCCCAGATCCAGCCCGCCGCATGCGCGGTCGACACGGTTTGCGATGCGATCGCGCTCCCCGGCGAAACGGGAACCTGCGCGGCGAGCGCGCGATCGTTGAACAAGGTGTCGCTGCGGTCGATCCATTCGACGCCCAGTTCGCCGCCGATCAGCACGCCGGCAAGACCGGTGCAGTCGATGAACAGGTCTCCGGCGACCTCACCCCGCTCGCGCGTGACGACGGCGGCGATGGTATCGCCTTCGCCGCGCCGGACGCCAGTGACGTGCGCGGCGACATGCTCGACACCGAGGCGCTGGGTCGCATGCGCCGTCAGCAGCGCGGCGAACTTTCCGGCGTCGAGATGATAGGCATAGTTTGCGGCGCCCTGATAATCGGGCATCGTCCGCTGGCGCGGGGCGAGGTTCTGGTCGCAGACATGCGCCTGGGGCGTCATCGCCGCGGCAAAGGACAGGTCGGGCACCGTCGCCTGCCATGCCGCGAGCAGATCCCCGGCCGCCGCTGCAGGCGGCGAGGTGAAGGGATGGTAATAGCTGTCCCCGGCCGAGCCATCGACCCAGCCGTCGAAGCGTGATCCCTGTTTGAACGAGCCGTCGCATGCGAGGAGGAAATCGGCCTCACCAAGACCGATCGCCGACAACGTCGCGCGCATCGTCGGCCAGGTCCCTTCGCCGACGCCGATGATCGGGATATCGGGCGCTTCGATCAGCGTGACATGGAGTGCGCCGGAGCGCCCTCGTGGCGAGTTGGCGAGACGCGACGCCGCGAGCCAGCCGGCAGTGCCGCCGCCCACGATGACCACCCTCTCAACCGCACTGTTCATTACGCCCAATCCTAGGCCAGCATCCGGCCCGCGTCACCCGAAAGCACGCGGGCCGGAGAGAAACGTACCTGCCCTAGAAGTTGAACCGGACACCTGCCGAGTAACGCGCAAATCCGGGTTGCACGAAGGTCACGTTGTTCTCGTGCCGCAGATGCCCGCGCCTGCCTTCTCCGGTCAGGTTGATCCCTTCGACGAACGCCGTGAGTCCAGGCATGAACTCGTAACTCGCGCTCGCATCGATCTGCCAGTACGCCTCGGTATAGGAGGGGTTCGGCCCCGCCCCGGACAGGAACTTGTCGCGCCAGTTCCATGCGACACGCGCCTGGAGCCCGTTCTTGTCATAATAGGCGACGGCATTGGCACTGTCGCTGAGACCGACGAGCGCGAACTGCGTGACCGAGGACGGCTTCGTATTGTCGTAGGTCGCGTCGCCGTTGACGATCGTGTAGTTCAGGATCACGCCGAAGCCGGTATCCCAGAGGGCGTGCTGGAGCGCGAACTCCCACCCGTTGAGCGCAGCGGTCTGATCGCTGTTGATCGGTGTGGTGATCTCGAAATTCACCAGCGGATCGCCCGGCGCCGCATTGATGATGTTGCCGGTGACCGTGTTGGGGAAGTTCGTGATGATGTACTGCCGGATCTGGCCGACGGTCGCATTCGCTCCGAGCGCCGCCACCGCGGCGTTCCAGCGCGGCCCGTTGACCGGCGTGGTCAGCCCGAATGCGCTGGAGTTGATCCGCGTCGTGGATATGAAATTGCTCACATCCTTGTGGAAGTAGCCGACCGAAATGTAGCTGCTGGGCGCATAATACCATTCCGCCGACAGATCGATATTCTTCGACTTGAACGGGATGAGGCCCGGGTTGCCCTGCGCGCCGAAACCGCCGCCGACACGGAACAGCGTGTCGATCGTTCGCCCGCCCTGCATGTTGGCGTAACCGGAGCGCGTGATCGTATGACTGTACGACGCGCGCAGCTTGACGTTCCGCATCAGCGAGATGTCGAAGTCGAATGCGGGCAGCCAGTTGTCGTACGAACCCTTGAACTGCGTGAAGTCGCTCTGGCCCGAGAATACGACGTTGAGCTCGTTGTCGCCCACCCACCGTGTCGTCGTCGGCACCGGCACCAGCGCCGACGAAGCGATGTCAGTCGATTCGTAGCGGATACCCGCAACGAAACGCGCCGGACTGTCGAACAGGTCGAACTTGGTCGCCACCTGCAGATAGGGCGCCAGCGTCTTCTCGTTGATACGCCGGTCGGTATTGAAATTGGCGAGGCACGTGCCCGGCTGGGCCGAGCCCGTCGCGGGGTTGCTGCAGGTCTGATATTTTTGCTGGATCAGATCGGCCATGCGCTCGAAATTGAAGGTGTAGAAGCTCTGGATCATGCCCGACTGCGCCAGTCCCGGGAACTTGTCCGGCAGCGACACGAGCTTGAAGATGTCGTCGGGAATGTCCGACGCCGGTCCGGCGCCGCCCCAGGTATCGTCGTTCTGGATCGTGCCGAAGGCCGAGCGCACCTTGCTGTCGATATAGGACACGCCGAAATCGATGCTGTCGAGGAAGCCCCCGTCGTGATCGTAATGGCCGCGCAGTTGGACCTGATTGATCCGGTTCCGGAAATAGGCATTCCGGAAAGCGTTGCCGGTTGACGTGATCATCGCCGGATTCAGCGCATCGATCCCCGGAAACATCTCGTAGGAGATGACAGGCAGGTCATGCTCGAAATTCACCGACTGGCTGCGGACGCCGAACACCGCGGTGCCCAGCGACATGCTCGAGCCCCAGTTGTTGACCGGCTTCACCTCCGCCGTCGAATGGTGGAAGTCGAGTTCCACCGTCACGCCGCCGGGCGCCTTCCACTCCAGATTGCCGCCGAAGGACTTGTTCTCGGCGCGGTTCTCGGTCAGCCCGCCGCCGTACGAGAGATCCTTGCCGCCATAGAGGGCATTCGGGCTGGGAACGCCGGTGGGCGGCGCGAAGCGCTCGGTATAGAAGATCGGGCCGGCAATCGGGCCGTCGGTCCATGCGCTCGACGTGTCTTCATGGTTGAACCACACGCCAACGTCGGTGCTCCGCGTTTCGACTGTGTTGCGCGAGTAGATGAAGTCGAATGTCGCGGTGAAATTGTCCATCGGACGGAATTGCAGCACCGCCTGCCCGTTGATGCGCTCGCGATTGATGTCCTGCAGGTTGTAGTTCGCATTCTGCGGCACCTGATAGACATCCGTCGGGTCAGGCCGGTTGGTGATGTTCGCAGCGCGCGGCGTACCCGGCTGCGCCAGCGACCCCCAGTTGTTCTCGCTGCCCAGATAGCCGTCGCGCCAGCCGGCGCCCGCGGTGTTCGTGCTCGACTTGCGCTTCTGATAGGAGCCGGCGAGCATGATGCCGATGGTGTCGTCGGCAAAGGTGGTGCTGACGATGCCCGAGATTTCGGGGGTGATCGGATCGCCTTCGTTGCGCGACGTGTCGTACACGCCCTTCACCGACAGGCTTCCGCGCAGGCCCGGCTTGTCGAGCGGGCGTGCGGTACGGATGTTGATGGTCGAGCCGATGCCGCCCGACTCCATCGTAACACGGCCACTCTTGTAGACTTCGACCGCCGAGATGCCTTCCGAGGCGAGGTTCGCGAAGTCGAACGAGCGCGAGGACGGCGGACCGCCGCCGTCGCCGATCAGCGCGGTCGGCATCTGCCGGCCATTGACCGTGACCAGGTTGAATTCGGGACCGAAGCCGCGGACCGTGACCAGCGAGCCTTCGCCGTTCTGGCGGTCGATCGACACGCCGGTAATGCGCTGAAGCGATTCGGCGAGGTTGGTATCGGGGAACTTGCCCATGTCTTCGGCGGAAATCGCATCGACGACGCCCTGCGCCTCGCGCTTGATAGTAGCCGACTGTTCAAGGCTGGCGCGGATACCGGTGACGACGACGTCTTCCGACCCTTCGGCCGGCGGCGGCGCGTCCTGTGCCAGTGCCGGAGTCGCAGCCATTGCCAGCGTCGATACGCCGATCGCCAGTCGAATCGACAGACGTGCATTTGAGCGAGTCGTGCCCCGCATCCTCATCCTCCCCTTCAGCGGCGCGGTGAATCCGCACTCGTTGAGAACGTTCACTTGAACCCATTGTACAACGTTGTCAAGCACGGCAATGATATGACGAATGGCGGAAAACTAATGTTGTGAACGTTCTCAAACTATGCTGTCTGTGCGCCGACAGAACACGCGGCCGCGCCGCGACCAGGAGAGTGAAAAGGATGAGCCGGACCATTGCCGTGCTGCTTGCAGCGACTGCGATCGCTACCATTGGCGCAAATGCGGGGTTCGCACAGCAAGCGCCGGCTGCCGAGCGGTCCGGCGCCCGTGTCCGCGCCGAGTCGATCGTCGCCCGGATGACGCTCGACGAGAAGATCGCGCTGGTCCACGGCTTGTTCCCGCCGCTGACCAAGGTCACGCCACCCAATGAGCTGGTGCCGTCGGCGGGCCATATCGAGGGCAATCCGCGTCTCGGCGTGCCGCTGGTGCGCGAGAGCGACGCGTCGCTCGGCGTCGCCAACCAGGTCGAGCAACGCAAGGGCGATGTCGCCACCGCCCTCCCCTCCAGCCTCGCCACCGCTGCGACCTTCGATCCGGAGATTGCGCGGGCGGGCGGCGCGATGATCGGTGCCGAGGCACGCGCCAAGCGGTTCAACGTGCTGCTCGCGGGCGGGGTCAACCTCAACCGCGATCCGTGGGGCGGCCGCAACTTCGAATATCTGGGCGAGGACCCGCTGCTCGCGGGCGAGCTGGCCGGCGCACACATCGCCGGCGTCCAGTCGAACAAGATCGTCTCGACGATCAAGCATTTCGCGCTCAATGCGCAGGAGACCGGCCGCATGGTGCTCGACGCGCGGATCAGCGAGGCAGCGCTGCGCGAGAGCGACCTGCTCGCCTTCCAGATCGCGATCGAGAAGGGCAAGCCGGCCTCGGTCATGTGCGCCTACAACAAGGTCAATGGCGACTGGGCGTGCGAGAACGACTTCCTGCTCAATCAGGTACTCAAGCGCGACTGGGGCTATCGCGGCTGGGTGATGAGCGACTGGGGCGGCGTCCATTCGACCGAGAAGGCGGCGAAGGCGGGGCTCGACCAGCAATCGGGGCAGGAACTCGACCGCGCGATGTATTTCGACGCGCCGCTCAAGGAGGCGGTCGAGCAGGGCCGCGTGCCGGTGGCGCGGCTCGACGACATGGTCGTGCGCTACCTGACCGGCCTGATCGAGACCGGCGCCTATGACACGCCGATGCCAGCAACGGCACAGACCCCCGACTATGCCGCCAACGCGCTGGTCGCGCAGCACGCGGCGGAGGCGGGAATCGTGCTACTCAAGAATCAGGACGGCATCCTGCCCCTCGCCGCCACCGCGAAGAAGATCGTCGTGATCGGCGGCGGCGCGGATCTGGGCGTACTTTCGGGTGGCGGGTCGAGCCAGGTGCGATCAGTCGGCGGCGCGCCGATCGAGATCCCTCTGGCGTACGGCCCGGCCGCGTCGTTCGTGCGCGTGACTTATCACGCCTCATCCCCGCTCGATGCACTGCGCAGGGCGCTGCCGGGTGCCGAGGTGAGCTTCATCGACGGACGCAACCTCAACGCCACCGTCGATGCGGCGAAGGCCGCCGATCTCGCCATCGTCTTCGCCACGCAATGGACGACCGAGGCGGAGGACGTGCCCGACCTCAGGCTGCAGAACCATCAGGACGCGCTGATCGCGGCCGTCGCGACCGCTCAGCCGAAGATGGTTGCCGTCCTCACCACCGGCGGTCCGGTGACGATGCCCTGGCTCGATCGCGTGCCGGGGGTGGTCCAGGCCTGGTATCCCGGCCAGCGCGGCGGTGAAGCGATCGCCAACATCCTGACCGGCAAGGTCAATCCGTCGGGGCGCCTGCCGATCACCTTCCCGGCGAATGAGGGTCAGGCGCCGCGCCCGCATCCGGTGGGGCTCGATACCTTCACCTCGCTTCAGGCGGCCGCAGCGGCAAACCCCGCCAATCCTGGCGGCTATGAGCTCAAGAGCTATCCGGTCGACTATATCGAGGGCAGCGATGTCGGCTATCGCTGGTACGAGAAGAAGGGGCAGAAGCCGCTCTTCGCCTTTGGCCATGGCCTCAGCTACACCAGCTTCACCTATGGCAAGGCCACCGCCACCGGCGGCAAGCGCCTCACCGTCTCGTTCGACGTTACCAATACCGGCAAGCGCGCAGGCGCCGACGTGCCGCAACTCTATGTGACTCGCGAGGGATCGAACATCCCGATGCGCCTTGCAGCCTTCAAGCGCGTCGAGCTCAACCCTGGCGAGACCCGCCGCGTCACGCTCACCGCGGAACCGCGCATCCTAGCCGACTATGACACCAGCCTGCCCGGCTGGCGCATCCGCGGCGGCGCCTATCGCATCGCCGTCGCACGCGATGCGACCGACCGTTCGATGCTGCTCACGACGAGCCTCGACCCCGTGACGATGAAGCCCTAGCTTTACAGTCGCTTCGGCGGCGCCTGCGACCAATGCAGGCGTGGCGACCGGGGTGTGGGGGTGCGCGTTGGCGAGCGAGTTTCAGTCCGGGCGACGTTCGCTGCGGTTCATCCTGCTCGTCGCGCTCGCCAATGCCGGCGGGGTGATCGGCTTTCTGCCGCTGCTCACCCTGCTGCTGCCGGTCAAGGTGGCCGAGGTTGCGGGCGACGATCGCATCACCGTCTTCACCGCCACCGTCATCGCGGGCTCGATCGCGGCAAGCGCATCGAACATCCTGTTCGGCTGGCTCAGCGACCGTTCGGTGGCGCGCGGCGGCGGGCGGCGCCGGTGGATCGCGATGGGTCTCGCAGGTCTCGCTATATCCTTTGCCGCAGTCGCGGCCGCAGCCACGCCGGTACAGATCGTCCTCGCGGTCGCGCTGTTCCAGACCGCGGTCAATGCGCTGCTCGCGCCAATGTTTGCCGTGATGGCGGATGAGGTACCCGATACGCAGAAGGGCGTATCAGGCGGGCTGATCGCGCTCGGCGCGCCGCTTGCCTCGGCGGTCGCGGCGCTGATGGTCGCGATCGGAGTCAGCGGTGAACCAGCGCGCCTGGCCTTCGTCTTCGCCGCAGTGCTGCTCTGCGTCCTTCCGCTGGTCCTGACCCCGGCCCGGATCGCGCCTGCCGCGATCGCGCCGGAAGAAACGCCGCTACTAGGCCGTGATCTTGCGGTCGCCTGGACCTCCAGGCTGCTGGTGCAGGTCGCAGGCAACGTCCTGTGGCTCTATCTGGTCTATTATTTCGCGAGCATCGATCCGCACACCCCCACGTCCAAGAGCGTCGGCCCGCTCGGCCAGCTGATGACGATCGCCTATCTCATCCCCGTCCCGGTCGCCGTGCTTGCAGGTCGCTGGTCCGACCGCGTCGCGCGGCGAAAACCCTTCCTCATTGCCTTCGCCCTGCTGGCAGCGCTTGGCCTCACCGGCCTCGCCTTCGCGCGCGACTGGAACATGGCCGCCGTGGCATTCGCGCTCTACGCGCTTGGCTCGGCCGCATTCCTGTCGCTCCATTCGGGCTTTGCGATGCAATTGCTGCCCGATCCGCGGCATCGCGGGCGCGACTTGGGACTCATCAATCTGACGAACACGCTGCCGGCTTTGATCGGGCCCCTGCTGACCTGGGCGCTCGCTACGCCG
The DNA here is from genome assembly GCF_059420685.1 of Sphingomonas sp. GW821-FHT03E12. Taxonomy (NCBI): domain Bacteria; kingdom Pseudomonadati; phylum Pseudomonadota; class Alphaproteobacteria; order Sphingomonadales; family Sphingomonadaceae; genus Sphingomonas; species Sphingomonas sp. GW821-FHT03E12. The sequence continues at coordinate 756,697 of NZ_JBWKUF010000002.1, read as the reverse complement.
CACGATTTCCGCGCGGTGATGCTGACCCTGGCGGGACTTACTTTGCTGGGCGGGCTGCTGGTGCCGGCGATCCGGCATCGGCGCTAGCCCAGTAGCGGACATAATCGACCTGCAGGCGCTGGGGCAGCACCGCATCGTCCACGCCCTTCTGCCCGCCCCAGTCACCGCCAACCGCCAGGTTGAGGATCAGTTCATAGGGTTTGGTGAACGGCCAGGCAGCGGTTCCGCCCGGCTGATCGTCCTTCACCCGCATATGCCCACGCCCGTCGATCCCGATCGTGATCGAGTCCGGCCGCCAGTCGAGCTGGTAGTTGTGGAACTGTGTGCAGGCGGTCGGCAGCTTCACCTGCGCGCCCCGCTGCGTGCCCTTGGCGTGATTGAACGCGGCGGTGTGAAGTGTGGCGTGGATCACGTTCGCGTCCCAGCCGACCATTTCCATGATATCGATCTCGCCGCCATCGGGCCATTTCTCGCCGGTCGGCAGCATCCAGATTGCCGGCCACATCCCGCGCCCGCACGGCAGTTTCGCGCGGATCTCGTAAAAGCCGTAGCCATAGGGTTTGCGGGTCACGAGCTTGGCTGAGGTATAAGCCTGTTTCCCCCAGTCGCTCACCTTGCCTTCGAGTGACTCGCGCCGCGCCTCGATCGTCAGCACGCCCTTCTCGATCCGGGCATTTTCAGGCCGGCCGTCGGCATAATATTGAAGCTCGTTATTGTACCAGCCGGTCTTGTTGCGGTGCGTGTCGAACAGCCATTTGGCGGTATCGATCCGTGCGCCGTCAAACTCGTCGGCGAAGCTCGGCCTGGTCGTCGGCGCGGCCATCGGCACGTCGGCGGAGACGTTGGTCGCGCTCAGGGTCGACTGCATCGCAAGCGCAAGGATCGCGAACATCGCCTACTCTCCCATCGGCAAATGTAAACGTTAACATCATGCCAGATCGGTTGCGCCTTGCAAGCGCCGGAGAGCGACGGTCAGACCTGTGCCGCGACCAGCCGGTAGCCGACGCCAGGCTCGTTGCGGATCAGCGCGGGGCGGCTGGCGTCGGCCTCGAGCTTCTGGCGGAGGTTGCGGACGACGATCCTGAGATAGTCGACGCGGCCCTCATGCGCCGGGCCCCAGACGGTGCGCAGCAATTGTGCGTGGCTGATCACCCGGTCGGGGCGCTTCGCCAACTCGGCGAGGACGTCATATTCCTTGGGCGAGAGATGGACTTCCTCCCCCGCCCGCTTCACGCGGCGATGGGTGAGATCGATTTCGACCTCACCCAGTTGGATCAACGCCTGCTCGGCTTCTCCCGACAGCCGGTGGCGGAGCGCGGTGCGGATACGCGCAAGCAGTTCGTCGGTATCGAATGGCTTGGTGAGGTAATCGTCGGCGCCGAGGTCGAGCGCGGCAACCTTCTCCGCCACATCCTCGCGCGCCGAAACCACCAGCAGCGTCGCCGTAGAGCGCGCCTTGATCGGCTGGATCAACTCGAGCCCATCACGGTCGGGCAGGCCAAGGTCGAGCAGCACTGCGTCGGGCTTGTCGATGTCGAGCAGCGACAGCCCTTCGCGGGCGGTCGCCGCCTCGACCACCGCATGCCCCGCGCGCTGGAGGGCGGCGCGGAGCAGACGGCGGATATGGACATCGTCCTCGACGATCAGAACCTTGGTGGGCAACGCCATGCCTCCGGGCTTAGCGCCCGGCCGTCATCTGGTCGAGCGCGCGGTTGAGCGCGAGGACGTTCACCCGCGGCTCGCCGAGGAAGCCGAGCAGCGTGCCTTCGCTGTGTTGCTCAACCAATGCCCGCAGCTTCTCCGGGGCGATCCCGCGCGCCTTGGCGACGCGGTCGACCTGGAAAAGAGCCGCCTCGGGGCTCACATGGGGGTCAAGCCCCGAGGCGGAGGTTGTCACCAGATCGGTTGGGACCGAAGTAGCTGGTGCATTGCGGAGGGCATCGGCATCGGTCTTCACGCGGTCGATCAGCGCTTGCGATGTCGGGCCAAGGTTGGAGCCCGCGGAGGCGGCAGCGTCATAGCCGTCGCTGCCCGCCGCGGAGGGGCGGCCGTGGAAATAGCCCGCGCCCGTGAACTTCTGTCCGATCAGCTCGGAGCCGATCACGCGATCCCCCTCGCGGATCAGGCTGCCATTGGCCTGATGCGGAAAGATCGCCTGACCGATGCCGGTGAGCAGCGCCGGATAGGCTAGCCCGAGCAGCGCGGCGAACAGCAGCGTCAGCACGATCGCGGGACGCAGGGCGGATTTGAGGTCGGTCAACATTGGTTTCTTCCTTCTTCAGCCCCTCCCCTTCAGTGGAGGGGCTTGATCATCTCAGGCCAGTCCCATCCCGGTGACGGCGAGGTCGATCAGCTTGATGCCGATGAACGGCGCGATCAGGCCGCCAAGGCCGTAGATGGAGAGGTTGCGCGCCAGCAGCGGCCCCGCCCCCATCGGCGTGTAGGTCACGCCCCTGAGCGCGAGCGGCACCAGGCACGGGATGATCAGCGCGTTGAAGATGATCGCCGACAGGATCGCGCTTTCGGGCGAGCTGAGCCCCATCACGTTGAGCACGCCCAGCCCCGGATAGAGGGTGACGAACATTGCCGGGATGATCGCGAAATACTTGGCGACATCGTTGGCGACCGAGAAGGTCGTCAGCGCACCGCGCGTCATCAGCAACTGCTTACCCAGCCCAACGATCTCGATGAGCTTGGTCGGATCGCTGTCGAGATCGACCATGTTGCCCGCCTCGCGCGCGGCCTGTGTGCCGGTGTTCATCGCCACGCCGACATCGCTCTGGGCGAGTGCGGGCGCGTCGTTGGTGCCGTCGCCACACATCGCGACGAGCTTGCCGCCCGCCTGTTCCTTGCGGATCAGCGCCAGCTTGTCCTCAGGCGTCGCCTCGGCAAGGAAGTCGTCGACCCCCGCCTCGGCCGCGATCGCAGCGGCGGTGAGCGGGTTGTCTCCGGTGATCATGACGGTGCGGATGCCCATCCGACGCAGCTCGGCGAAGCGCTCGCGCACACCCGCCTTGACCACATCCTTGAGCGCGACCGCGCCAAGCAGCCGTCCGTCCTTGGCCACTGCGAGCGGGGTCATGCCGGCCCGCGCGATCTCGTCGGTCAGCTTGCGCAGTTCGGCGGCTGTAGGCGAATCACCCAAGCCCGGATTGGCGCGCAGCACCGAATCCACCGCGCCCTTCTGGATCAGCGTCCCTTCGACCTTCACGCCCGAGATGCGGGTCTGCGCGGTGAAGGGGATGACTTCGGCGCCGGCGGGCAGGCTCGGCACCGAGATGCCGAACTTCTCACGCGCCAGAGTCACGATCGAGCGCCCCTCAGGCGTCTCGTCGGCAAGGCTGGCGAGCAAGGCCGCGCGTGCGAGGTCGTCAACCTGAACGCTGGCGAGGTGGCGGAACTCGCTCGCCTGACGGTCACCGATGGTGATCGTGCCGGTCTTGTCGAGCAGCAGCACATCGACATCGCCCGCCGCCTCGACCGCACGGCCCGACTTGGCGAGCACGTTGAAGCGCACGAGCCGGTCCATACCCGCGATGCCGATCGCCGAGAGCAGCGCGGCAATGGTGGTCGGGATCAGCGTGATCAGCAGCGCCGCGAGGATCGCGACCGGAATGCTGCCGCCCGCATAGCTGGCGAAGCCGGGAATGGTGGCGACCGCGATGAGGAAGATGATCGTGAGGCCGACGAGCAGGATCGTCAGCGCGATCTCGTTCGGGGTCTTCTGGCGCTCGGCGCCTTCGACCAGCGCGATCATGCGGTCGAGAAAGCCCTGCCCCGGTTCCTGCGTCACGCGCACCTTGATCCGGTCGGAGATGACGCGCGTGCCCGCAGTGACGGCCGAGCGATCACCGCCCGCCTCGCGGATCACCGGCGCGCTTTCGCCGGTGATCGCGGCTTCGTTCACCGAAGCCACACCCTCGATCACCTCGCCATCGGCGGGGATCAGGTCGCCGGTCTCGACCAGCACCACTTCGCCCCGCTCGAGCCGCGCCGCGCCGACCAGTTCCCACACCTCGCCCGTGCCGATCAGGCGCTTGGCCTGAAGCTCGGACTTGGTGGCGCGGAGCGAAGCGGCCTGTGCGCGGCCCCGCCCTTCGGCCAGTGCCTCCGCAAAGGTGCCGAACAGCACGGTCAGCCACAGCCACACGATCAGCTGGGCCTGGAACGGGATCGAGAGGCTCTCTCCGCCCAGCGCCAGCAGCCCGGTGAGCAGCAGCGCCACCACTGCGGTGGTGAACAGCACCGGGTTCTTGATCAGATCCCGCGGGTTCAGTTTCTTGAAGGCGTCGCCGATCGCCGGAAGGATCAGCTCGCCCGAGAACATGGTCTTGGTGGTCATGGAATGCGTCCTCAGAAGAGCTGGCCGTTGATCATCGCGAGATGATCCGCGATCGGGCCGAGCGCGAGGCTGGGAAGGAAGGTCAGGCCGCCGACGATCAGTATGATCCCGACGAGCAGGCCTACCCACAGCGGCCCGGTGGTCGGGAACGAGCCCGCGGTCGCCGGGGTGTATTTCTTGGCGGCAAGGCTGCCCGCGATGGCCAGCACCGGCACGATCATGAAGAAGCGGCCGAGCCACATCGCGACGCCGAGCAGGCCGTTGTAGAAGGGCGTGCCTGCGGTGAGACCCGCAAAGGCCGAACCGTTGTTCCCCGTCGCCGAGCTATAGGCATAGAGGATCTCGCTGAAGCCGTGCGGCCCCTTGTTGAGCGGTCCTGCCAGGCCCGTCGGGAGCACCGCCGAGAGCGCGGTGAAGCCGAGCACACAGAGCGGCACGATCGCGATCGCCAGCACCGCGAGCTTCACCTCGCGGCTTTCGATCTTCTTGCCGACATATTCAGGGGTGCGGCCGACCATCAGGCCCGCAACGAACACCGCGAGGATGGCGAACAGCAGGAAGCCGTAGATGCCCGCGCCGACGCCGCCGATCACGATCTCGCCCAGCTGCATGTTGAACAGCGGGATCATGCCGCCGAGCGCGGTGAAGCTGTCGTGCATCGCGTTGACCGCGCCGCATGAAGCCGCCGTGGTGACGACCGAGAAGAGCGCGCTGGCGGCGATGCCGAAGCGGACTTCCTTGCCCTCCATATTGCCGCCCATGGCGCCCAGCGCATGCAGGTTCGGGTTGCCCGCGGCCTCGGCCCAATAGGTGACGCCGACGCCGACGAGGAACAGCACCAGCATCGCCGACAGGATCGCCCAGCCCTGACGCGGATTGCCAACCGCCTTGCCGAAGGTCCAGGTGAGGCCCGCGCCGATCACGAAGATCGACAGCATCTGGACGAGGTTGGTCAGTGCGGTCGGGTTTTCGAACGGGTGCGCGGAGTTGGCATTGAAGAAGCCACCGCCATTGGTGCCGAGCATCTTGATCGCCTCCTGCGAGGCAACCGGGCCGAGCGCGATCGACTGTTTCGCGCCCTCAAGCGTGGTCGCGTCGATCATGGCGGCGAAGGTCTGTGGCACGCCGCTGGCGATCAGGAAGGTCGCGTAGACGATGCAGATCGGGAGCAGCAGATAGAGGGTGACCCGGGTGAGATCGGCCCAGAAATTGCCGACCGTGCCCGTCTCGCGCCGGGCGAAACCGCGGAAGATCGCGAAGGCGATGGCGATGCCCGTGGCGGCCGACAGGAAATTGTGGATCGCGAGGCCGAGCATCTGGCTGAGATTGCTCAGCGCGACCTCACCCGAATACCATTGCCAGTTGGTGTTCGCGACGAAGCTGATCGTGGTGTTGAACGCTCCGTCCGCGCCGATCGGCGCCAGATCGCGCGGGTTCATCGGCAGCACATGCTGAAGCCGCAGGATCGCGTAGGTGAACAGTGCGGTCGCGATCTGGAACATCAGCATATGGACGGCGTAGCGGCGCCAGCCCTGCTCGGCCGCGGGATCGATCCCGCCGAGCTTGTAGAAGCCGCGCTCGACCGGCCCCAGAACCGTATGGAGCGGCGTGCGGCGGCCTTCATAGAGTGCGAGCAGCCACATCCCCACCGGCTTGGTCAGCGCGACGAGGATGGCGGTAAAGACGAGGATCAGCCCCCAACCCTGAATGGTCATGGCGGTTCTTTCAGAACTTCTCGGGCCGCACGAGCACGGCCAGGAGGTAGAGGAGGAGGCCGAGCGCGGTGAGCCCGGCGAGCGTCAGGTGAATGCTCATCTCAGGCCTCGTCGCAGAGGCGGAGATAGGCGAGCGTCACGAGGAAAAGCCCGCCGAGCGCGGCGAGCCAGATCACGTCCTGCATGGTGCGAGACTCCGAATGGTTTCGGAGGTTCAATTAGGCGTGCACGCCATTAAGGTGCGACGGCGAAAGCCGCGGCGGGGCATTAAGAAAGCATATGGATCGGCCGCCGCCGGTAGCGTTCACCGATGCGGGCGCGTAATTATCCCATGATGGAATCGCGCCCTTCGCCCGAAGCCCTGCTCCGCGCCGCCAAGCGCGAGGAACGCGGCAAGCTCAAGATCTTCCTCGGTGCCGCGCCTGGCGTCGGCAAGACGTTCGAGATGCTGCGCGAGGGCGCCGAGCGGCTGAAGGCCGGCACCGATGTCGTGGTTGCGGTGGTCGAGACACATGGCCGCGCCGAGACCGCCGCGCTGGTCGAGCCGTTCGAGGTGATCGCGCGCCGAACGATCGACTATCAGGGTCACGCCCTGCCCGAGATGGATCTCGACGCGGTGATTGCCCGGCACCCCGCGCTCGCGCTGGTCGATGAATTCGCCCACACCAATGTCGAGGGCAGCCGCCATCCCAAGCGCTGGCAGGACGTGCAAGAGCTGCTCGACGCCGGGATCGACGTCTACACCACGCTCAACGTCCAGCATGTCGAGAGCCTCAACGACGTCGTTGCGAGCTTCACCCGCGTGCGCGTGCGCGAAACGGTACCCGACAGTGTGTTCGAAGGCGCCGAGATCGAGGTGGTCGACCTGCCCCCCGACGAGCTGATCGAGCGGCTGAGGGACGGCAAGGTCTATATCCCGGACGAGGCATCGCGCGCGCTCGGCCATTTCTTCTCGAAGCCGAACCTCTCGGCATTGCGCGAGATGGCGCTGCGCCGTGCCGCGCTCAGCGTCGACCGGGCGCTGCTCGACGAACTCGATGCCGGCGCAGTGCCCGGCACCTTTGCTGGCGGCGAACGCGTTCTGGTCGCGGTCAGTGAGCTGGCTGGCTCTGACACGCTGGTGCGCGCCGCCAAGCGGCTCGCCGATGCACTGCGCGCGCCGTGGCAGGCGGTCTATATCCGCACGCCGCGCGCGGAAGGGTTCGACGAGGCGCAGAAGCGCCGGATCGCGGACACGCTGAGACTCGCCGCCAGCCTCGGCGCCACGATCGCCACGGTCCCCGCCGAAAAGGTGATCGAAGGGCTTGCCGAGCATATCCGCATGACCCGAACGACCCAGCTGGTCATCGGCAAATCGGTGCGCAGCTGGTGGTTCGAGCTGCGCCATGGCTCAGTGGTCAACACAATGCTCCGCGTCGGCGACGGGGTCGCGGTGCACGTGATCCCGGCGGTCGTCTCCGGAGAAAGCTCGTCGCACGCACCGCGCCTGCCGGGCCGCTGGGGTAGCCCCGCCATCTATGCCGCGGTCGCCGGGCTCGTTGCCGGCGCTACCCTGCTCGGCAAGCTTGTCGAGCCGCTGATCGGCCGCGGCGGGGTCGACCTCATCTACCTGCTGCCGGTGATCCTCGCATCCGGCCGCTATGGTCTGCGCCCGGGCCTTTTCACCGGCGTCGCCTCAGCGCTGGCCTATAATTTCTTTTTCCTGCCGCCGGTCCACAGCTTCACGATCACCGATCCGCAGAGCTTGCTGACGATGTTCGTGCTGATCGGCATCGCCGCTTTCACCGCGAACCTCGCCGGGCGGTTGAAGGCCCGCGCCACGCTGGGCGCCCGCAGCGCGCAGGAGAATGCCGCCGTCGCCGCCTTCGGCCAGACGCTCGCGCGCGTCTCGGACTGGCAGACGACCAGCCAGCTGGTCTGCGAGGAGATGGCGCGGCTGCTCGAGGTCAACGTCATCCTGCTGCGCGAGCGCGGGAGCGAGCTGGTTCGCGCCGGCGCTTCCCCCGATACCAGCCCGCTCGGCCCGGTCGAGCAGGCCGCAGCGGAGTGGACGATGAAGCGCGGCGAGCCGGCCGGATCGGGCACCGCTACGCTCAATGCCGCCGACTGGCAGTTCCACCCGCTGCGGACGGCGCTGGGTGTGCTCGCGGTGGTTGGCCTGTCGCGCGACGATGGGCGCGAGCCGGTGACCGCAGACCGCGCCGTATTGCTCTCGACGCTGCTCGGCCAGGCCGCACTCGCGCACGAACGGCTGAAGCTCGAAAGCGAGGTGCGCGAGGTTTCGGTGCTCAAGGAACGTGACCGGCTGCGCGCCGCCCTGCTCTCCTCGATTGGCCACGATCTGCGCACGCCGCTCACCTCGGTCGCCACCGCGATCGAGGGGCTGGGCGTCGAGCAGCCCGATTCCCCGGCACTGCCGGTCGCGCGGATGGAAGTCGCGCGGCTGCGACGCTTCCTCGACAATCTGCTCGACATGGTTCGCATCGATTCCGGCGCGCTCAAGCTCGCCCCCGAACCGATCGACCTCACCGATGCTGTCGGCAGTGCTGTCCACGATCTCAAGGACTTGTTCCGCGGTCGTCATATCGACTTGAAGGTTCCCGCGAACCTGCCCTTCGTCACCGCTGACCCCACGCTGCTCCACCATATCCTGATCAACCTGCTCGCCAATGCCGCGCAGCATGGCGGCGAGACCGGGCGGATCACGATCGAAGGGCGCCGGACGCCCGATGCGGTGCTGCTGGCGATCCGCGATGAGGGGCCGGGACTGGAGCCCGGAATGGAAGAGCGTATCTTCGAGACTTTCGCGCAGGGCCGCGGCAGCGATCGCCAGGGGGGCAGCGGCCTCGGCCTTGCGATCGTCAAGGGGTTCGCCGATGCGATGGAGATCGGCGTGCGCGCGAACAACGGGTCGGAGAGCGGTGCGGTCTTCACCCTCAGTTTCCCGAACCAGCTCGTGCATTCCGGCGGACAGGCAAGCGAGATATAGCGCGCGCAGCTTTGCCTACCGCTCGCCCTTGGCCTGGTTGAATTCGCGACCCTGACACGCGACCTTGCGGTTTGCAGGCGGTGCCTGCGCGGATCCCTTCTGTCCTTGGAGAAGCCGTCATGCAGCGATTTGCCCGCCCCGCCTATATCGCCACCGGCCTGCGCACCCCGTTCGGGCGTGGCGGCGGCGCGCTTGCCGATCATGACGCGATCAGCCTGTCGGTCCCGCTAGCCCAAGCGATGGCGGCGCGCGCACGGCCCGACCTGTTCATCTGGGGCACGGTGATCCCGAGCCTTGGCTGGAGCAATATCGGCCGCGAAATCTGGCTCGACGCCGGGCTCGATCCGAGCGTCCCGGCCTTCTCCACCGTGCTTGCCTGCTCGACCAGCATGGTCGCGGCACTCACCGCGGCGGGGCTGCTGGGCGGCGACACCGATCTTGTGCTGGTCGGCGGCGCAGAGGTGATGAGCAATCCGCCGATCGGCCTCAAGCTCGAAGCGTCGAAGCGGATCGTGAAGCTGTTTCGCACCAATCCGGCCGAAGCGCTCGCCGCGCTGCAGGCACTGACGCCCAACGACCTGGTCCTCCCGGTCAAGGGCTGGGCGAACCGGATCACCGGCCGGACGATGGGCGATCATATGGAGGAGACCGCGCAGATCTGGGGCATCAGCCGCGCGGCGCAGGACGACTGGTCGCTCAAGAGCCACCAGCGTGCGGTCGCCGGGTGGGAATCGGGTTTCTTCGACGATCTGGTGATCCCGCTTCCCGAACTGGCGCGCGACGCCAATCCGCGCGCGGACACGTCGATCGAGAAGCTCGCCGCACTCGCGCCGGCCTTCGACAAATCCGGCAAGGGCTCGCTCACCGCCGGTAACAGCTCGCCGATCACCGACGGCGCCGCGGCGTGCTGGGTCGCCACCGATGCGGGGCTGGCACGCCTGCCCGCCGGTACGCGCCACGCCGAGCTGGTCGATCACGAGATCGCCGCGGTCGATCATAGCGTCGACGGCCTGCTGATGGCGCCGAGCTTCGCGATCCCGCGCCTGCTCGCCCGCCATGGCCTGCGCTACGGGGACATCGCGCTGTGGGAGATCCACGAGGCCTTTTCGGCGCAGGTGCTGGCGAATGTCGCTGCGCTCGAAAGGCCGGGCTGGACCCGCGACCGCGCCGGCGTGGACTTCGATTTCGGCCCCTTCCCCTGGGACCGGGTCAATCCGAACGGCGGATCGGTTGCGATCGGCCATCCCTTCGCCGCAACCGGCGCACGCGACCTCAGCCAGGCGGTCAAGGAGTTGTGGGAAATGCCGTCGGGATCGCTGGCGATCGTCAGCGTCTGCGCCGATGGCGGGCATGGCACGGTAGCATTGCTGCGGCGGCCTTGATCGCGGCGGCGGAGTTTCAGGGCGCTTCGAGACCGGCCGTCAGGGGCTAACATGCCCCATCAGGATCGCGCCGATCGCTCCGCCCGAGATTGCGATGCCGTAGGGGATCGGCCCTTGGCGCTTGAGCGAAACCATGCCTGATCGCAGCAGGATCGGCTCGGGAACGAGGCGACGGAAGAAGATGAAGAGAAGTGCGATCACGGCCCCGAGAATCGCAATCGCGCCGATCAGCCACGCGGCGCCGGTGATGTCGAACCACAAGGCGGTCGCCGCCAGCAGCTTGACGTCCCCGCCGCCCAGCCAGTGCGCGCCGAAGGCAAGGACGCCGAGCGCCAGCACCGCGAGGAACACTGCACCATTCTGCCAGATCGAGGCGTCCAGCCCCTTCGCCATGGCATAAGCCGGGAAGAGCAGGACGATCGCGACGGGAAAGAGGTTGGAGATCCGGAGACGGTACATGTCCTGAAGGGCCGCCGCCGCCAGCAGCAGCACCAGCACGCCCAGCAGTCCTGCGGGTATCATGGCGAACCTCCTGCCGCGGCAGTCATTCCGTCGAGCAGTGCGGTCGCCTCATGTGCGTAATAAGGGTTCATCTCGACCGCCTGCGCCAGCATCGCGCGTGCCAGGTCCGTCCGCCCGGCGCGCAACGCCCCCTTGGCAGCAAGGGTGAGGCGCGACGCCCAGGCCAGATCGTCCTCCCCCTTCCGCCGCTGCGGCGCGTTGCCGCGCGCGCCTTCGACCAGGTCGATATTGTTCGCGATGCGGCGATCCTCCGGCGCCGCCCGCGATGCCGCACGCAGATCGCTGAGCGCCTCGTCGTACCGGGCCTGCTCGATCCGCGCGAACGCGCGGTTGTTGAGTGTAACCGCATTGTCCGGCGACAACCGCAGCGACAGCGCAAAGGCCTGCTCGCTTTCATCCCAACGTTGCATCTGCGCCAGCGTGACGCCCAGCATCTGCCCGCTTTGCACGCTGGCGCAGCGGGGCAGCGTCTCGCTCAGCGCCGCAAAGGCGCGTGAATCTCCCGAACGTGCGGCCGCGACGCCGAAATCGCGTACATATTCGCAGCGCTCCGGCCGTGCCGCCCGAAGCGCCTCGAAGATGCGCAGCGCCTGCTCTGGCGCTCCGGTGGCGAGCGCGAACTGTCCCCGCACATCGTCGAGCGCCTCCACCTCCCCGGCGCCGGACGGAGCGGGCAGCCGCGCCAGCATCACCTCAGCCTGGATCAATCGCCCGGCGTGGATCGCGGCAGCGACGAGCGGCAGATCCGCTGCCAGCGATGCCTGTGCCGGGGCGCATGGGGCGAGGATCGCCGCGAGCGCGAGAACCAGCCTCACGCCCGGCGTCCCCGGGCAAGCGCAGGCAGCGCATCCATGCCGATCAGGATCTGGACCCTGTCGACGCGTGCGCTTTCCTCTATCCGCGCGGCGAAGGGCAGGTTTCGCGACAGCCGCTCCCCCAGCGCGCGCTGACTTACGGGGACGAGGATGCGGCTGCGCTTCAGCTGAAACACGGCATCCCCGGCCTCGATTCCGCCAAATCCGCGCTTCGCCAGCAGTGCCGCCGTCTGCCGCGCGACACCGTGCCGTCCGGCCGCGTTGACGGCGCGCGTCGCGCGAATGCTGCCCGATGCCGCAGGCATGACCGCGGGAGACTGTGCCGGCGGGGCCGCTACGCGCGGCATCGTCACGACAAGCGTTGCGCGTTCGGACTGCCTGATCAATCGGACATCGGGTTCGGCGGCGGGCGCAGCTGCCGTTGCCGCGGGCGACGCATCGGCCGGCTTCGGCGGTACCGGCTCAATCGCGGTGACGACCGCATCCGGCAATGCGATCCGCATATCGGCCATCAGCTGCGCAGCGTCGGCATCGCGCTGCTGCGCTCGGAGAAACGCCGCGAAATTCTGGTAGATGCGCGGATTGCGCGGCGCGAGCGCCAATGCCTCCTGATAGTAGCGATCGGCAAGATCGGCGCGGCCCAGCAGCTCATACGCAATCGCCAGCCCCTCCAGCGCCGGACTGTTCGCGGGATCGAGACGCAGCACACGTCGATAGGCAGCGATCGCCAACCCATATTGACCGCGCGAGACCAGCGCATTGCCCGCGGCGACGCTCGTCTGCCCCACGGCTACGTCTCCCACGGGCCGGATGCCCGACAGGCCGGGCGAGGTCGCGCAGCCGTTGAGCAATCCGAACATCGCGACGGTGGCAATCAACGGACGGACGCGCGGCATGGTCACCCTCCCATCACAGGCATCAGGTCGCGCACGATCCGGATCGCGGCGGGCAGCATCAGCACACCGATCATCACCGGCAACATGCAGGTCACCAGCGGGATCGAAAGCAGCACCGGCAGCCGGTGCGCCTTCTCCTCGGCCGCCAGCCGCCGGCGCTCGCGCATCTCAGCGGCATAGACGCGCAACGTCTTGCCGATGCTCGCCCCCAACTTGTCGGACTGGATCACCAGTGTCGCAAAAGCGCGGATCTGGTCGACGCCTGCGCGATCGCCCATCCGGCGCAGCGCGTCTTCGCGACTGCGCCCGGCACGCAGTTCCAGCACCACCCCCGCAAGCAGCTTCGCGACCAGCGGATGCGAATGCATCATTTCCCGCCCGACACGATCGAACGCCGCTTCCAGCCCCAGGCCAGCCTCGACGCAGACCAGCATCAGGTCGAGCGTGTCGGGAAAGTCCCGGGTCAGCCGCTCCCGCCGCCGGTCCGCCCGTGCACGCACGAACAATGTCGGAATGTAGAGCCCCCCCAGCGCGAGCGCGGCGCCGATCACATAGAGCTGAAGAAGCGATCCCGTACGTCCCGTGAGCGTCGCGGCCATCACGAACAATGCGGGCAGGCCGAGCGTCATCGTCAGCCGCACCAATGTGTAGATGCGCGGTGCGAGCGGCGAGGAGAACCCCGCCTCGGCCAGCCGCTCGGCCAGCGCGGCGCTGTTGGTGTCGGCGAGCGAAAGTCCGCTGCGCTCGATCGTGCTCACCAACCGGTGCCATGCCGAAGACTGCTGCTCGCCGCGCAGCGACCCGCCAGCCACCACGGCGGTTTCACGCGACATGGCCTGCAACCGCGCGCGCACGCGCGACCGGTTGCGCACCAGCGTCGCGACGGCGAACGACAGGCCGGCCGCAAGTACGAACACCAGCGCCAGGACGAAGGTGCGGGAGAGCTGCGGGGCGAAACCGGCGATCATACCTTCAGGTCCACCATGCGCCGGATCGTGAAGAAACCGACGAAGTAGAGCAGGACCAGCCCCGCAAAGCCGGGCAGGAAGGCCGGATCGCCCGCCACGTCGAGGTAGAAGGCGGGGTTGAGCAGGAACAGCGCCGTGAACGCCAGCAGCGGCAGCGCAGTCAGGATCGTCCCCGTCATCCGCCCCTCCGAGCTGAGCGCGCGGACCATCATCGCCATGCTCGCGCGTTCGCGGATCACCTTCGAAAGATTCTCGAGAATTTCGGCAAGATTGCCGCCGGTTTCGTGCTGGATCGCAAGCGAGACGACGAACATCCGCATATCGTCCAGGTCGCAGCGCTCGGCCATGTTCTGCAGCGCGTCGCGCAGATCGGCGCCATAGGTCACCTCATCCACCGCCAGCCCGAACTCGCTGCCGATCGGATCGGCCATTTCGCGTGTCAGCAGATCAAGCGCGGACGCCACCGGATGCCCGGCGCGCAAGCCGCGCACGAAGATGTCGAGCGCGACCGGGAACTGCTCCGTCAGCTTCTTGTGCCGCCGGTCGGCCTTGCGGGCGAAGACCAGCAGCGGCAGCGCGATCCCGACCACCGCGGCAAAGGTCGCGACCATCACCACCACGCCGAGCGTGAGCGCGACACCGGCCAGGACCACGGCGGCCAGAGCGACCAGCAGGATGCTGCCCGCCGCCATTGCCATCCATGCCGCGATCTGCACCGGCGAGTAGGGCAGTCCGCTGGTGCGCAGCATCTTCTCCAGCCGCTTGCCCGGTCCGCTCAGCGCGCCGGGCAGGTCGATCCCGCCGGCCAGCGAATCCCGGCGCAGCTTGGCCGCGATCGCCGCCTGGTCGGCGCCATGCGCGATCATTTCCAGCCGTTTGTTGACCGCGCGCTGCTTGTTGCGCGTGCTGCGCATCCATTGCAGCACCACATCGACCGCGAACAGGGTTGCGCCAAAGACCAGCAACAGGATCAGGACGCGAAGGGTCGTGTCGCTCATCTAGCGCAGCTCCAGTTCGGGCCGGAACAGGCTGGCGGGAAGGCGGATACCGCGATCGGCCAACTCCTGCATGAATTTGGGGCGGATGCCGCTCGCCTCGAATCGCCCCTGAACGGTGCCGTCGTCGGCACGGCCGGTCATGCGGAAGCGGAAGATCTCCTGCATCGTGATGACGTCGCTCTCCATGCCGGTCAGCTCCGACACGCTGAGCAGCCGCCGGCCGCCATCGCCGAGCCGCCCGACCTGGATGACCACGTTGATCGCCGACGCGATCTGCGCGCGCGAGGAGCTGACGGGAATGTCGATCCCGCTCATCCCGATCATCTGTTCGATACGCGACAGGGCGTCGCGCGGGGTGTTGGCGTGGACGGTGGTCATCGACCCGTCATGGCCGGTGTTCATCGCCTGAAGCATGTCGAACGCCTCACCGGCGCGCACCTCGCCGACGATGATACGGTCGGGGCGCATGCGCAGCGCGTTCTTGACCAAATCGCGCTGGGTGACCTCCCCTGCCCCCTCGATATTCGCTGGACGCGTCTCCAGCCGCACGACATGGCGCTGCTGGAGCTGGAGTTCGGCCGAATCCTCGATCGT
This sequence comes from Sphingomonas sp. GW821-FHT03E12, assembly GCF_059420685.1. Classification (NCBI taxonomy): domain Bacteria; kingdom Pseudomonadati; phylum Pseudomonadota; class Alphaproteobacteria; order Sphingomonadales; family Sphingomonadaceae; genus Sphingomonas; species Sphingomonas sp. GW821-FHT03E12. The sequence goes on along the minus strand of NZ_JBWKUF010000002.1, from coordinate 741,476 downwards.
GACGATCCGTTCGGCGCCGTCGATAAAGGCGGACATCGCGTTGAGCAGCGTCGTCTTGCCCGAGCCTGTCCCGCCCGAGATCAGCACGTTGCGGCGCGCCTCGACGATCGCGGCGAGCACCTGCGCGACATCTTCGGGGATGCTGCCCAGCTCGATCAGCCGCTCCATCGTGATCGGGGTCTTGGCGAATTTGCGGATCGACAGCAGCGGGCCATCCACAGCGAGCGGCGGCACCACTGCATTGACGCGCGACCCGTCGGCCAGCCGCGCATCGACATAGGGCGCTGATTCGTCGATCCGCCGCCCCACCGCAGAGACGATCTTCTGGATGATCCGCAGCAGATGCCGGTCGTCCTTGAACCGGACCGGCGTCTCCTCCAGCTTGCCGCCGCGCTCGACGAACACGATCTGCGGGCCGTTGATCAGGATGTCGGTGATCGTCGGGTCCTTGAGCAGCGGCTCGATCGGCCCGAGGCCCAGCAGTTCGTCGAGCACGTCGCTGACCAGCTGGCGGCGTTCGTTGAGGTTGAGGGCGTGCTTCTGCAGCGCCAGCTGATCCTGCACGATGTCGCCGATCTCGGACCGGATCTGCTCGGGCGTCATCGTCTCGAGCGCGGAGAGGTTGATCAGATCGAGAAGGCGCTGGTGCAGTTCGACCTTCAGCTCGGTCCAGCGCGCAAGATCGACGGTCTTGTTCTCGGTCTCGACCGCCGGGGCGGCGGAGCGGTCGGCGATACGCGCGTTGCTCTTGATCTGCCACATCGCCTCAACTCCGGTCGAGCAGTTCGTCCAGGCCGTCCATCATCGCCTCCACATCACGGCCGATCCGGCTCTTGCCCTTGATGTCGCTGACCAGGATGCCTTCGTTCAGTGCGGCCATCATCAGCGGGAAATCATTGGTCACGGTGAATGCGACCGGCCGCCGCAGCACGCGCTCGGCGTCGCCCAGGTCGATCGGACGGAACAGCTTCTTCTCGATCCGGTTGACGACGATGCGCACAGCCTCCGGCGGGATACCCAGCCGCTCGAGCAGTGCGAGCTGGCGTTGCGCCTTGGACAGGCTCGCGATCGTCAGATCGACCACAAACAGGATAGTGCTCGCCCCCGCCAGCAGTGACAGCGACCAGTTGGTCCAATCGCTCGGGAGGTCGAGGAAGACAGTGTCGTAGCTCGTCCGGGCCAGCTCCACGAGCCCACAGATCTGGTCGATATCGATCGACTCCAGCGGCATGATATCGACCGGGGCAGAGAAGACCGCGAGGCCCGTATTGTGCTTCGCAGGGACCGAGCGCAACACCGCAAGGTCGAGCCGCGATCCGGCGTCGAGCAGATCTCCCACGGTCAGGCTGGTTTCCAGCCCCAGATAGGTTGCGACGTTGCCATTCTGCAGATCGAGGTCGAACAGCGCGGTCTCGCGACCCGCCTTTCCCCCGCGCGCCGCATATTGCGCCGCGAGTTGGGTCACCAGTGCCGTCGCGCCGACCCCGCCGACGCTCTTGATCACCGCAACGAGCTTGCCTGGCGCCGCTTCGGCCTGCCCCATCTGCTCGCCCAGCCGGTCGATCACCGCCTCCAGCTCGCTGCGCACCAGCGGCAGCGAGACGACGTCGCTCGCGCCGATGCGAAGCAGGGCACGTACCGTGGCAAGCGAGGTATCGCGCGCCGCCGCAACTACGGTCAGCCGCGGATGCCGCTCGCGCAGGCGCTCCAGCCGCCGGATCGACCCGGGATCCTTCGCGCAGACTTCGACCACGATGGTCTGCGCGCGCGCCGCAATGTCCGCGGGGATTTCCGCGCTCGGCTCCAGCGCAGTGAGATCGATCACGAAATCGTTGCGGCGGCTCGGCCCCAGCTCGCTCGCGCCAATCTCGGCCTGGGACAGGACCAGCTCCACCGCAACCGCGCTGCTGCGCACCCGCCAGCCGCCCGGTCCCCATTCACTCAAGCTACGTACTTCCACATCGTCACTCCTAGTTCGCCACGTTCCCGTTCCCATCCTCGAGCGTGAGAGAGGCGCCGAAGGCAGGCAGGCTGATGCTGTTGGTCCGGAAGAAGCTGATCAGGACCGGCCGGAAGCTGAGGTTGCGCAGGCGAACCACCACCAGCGGCGCGACATCGGCACCGTTGGGATCGCCGGCAAAGCCCAGCCCGGAATATTCGTAGCGGACCTCGACATTCGCCGCGGTCAGGCGGGGGTAGATCAGCCGCATCCGCGTGGCGATCCTGTTGAATGCCGCGACATTCGCCGTCCCCAGCCACGGACAGGAGCCGCCGATGCAGCTGCAGCTGATCGCGGTCGCGTCGGTTCCGGTCACCGCGGTCGACACGCAGCTCGCGCCCGCGAAATTGGCCTGCGGCACTGCGGCGCCCTGCGACAGTCCGTCGCTGACGGTGAAGCTGTAGGCCGCAAGACCCGCCGGAACGATGTCGGTGACGATCGCATAGCGCGCGCCGGCCTGCGTCGCCTTCTCGGCGCGATTGCACTCCCACAGGAAGCGCGCGACATCGACTGTACCGAGCAGGAAGACGATCAGCAGCGGCAGGACCAGCGCGAACTCCGCCGCGCCCGATCCGCCCCGATCGGCCAGGAGGCGCCGCGCCATCATACGCCCATCACCGGGACTTCGGACGCCGCACTCAGGTTGATCGTCACCGTCGTGATGCCGAAATGGTGGAACAGCGAATTGTACGGCACGACCGCCGAAACCTTGACCACCGGCACGCCGCTGGCCTGCCCCTTGTAGATCCCCGAATAGGTGCCGGAAGTGTCGCAGCGGACCGTCAGCGTGATGCTGGCCGGATCGGTCCAGCTCACCAGCCGCGCCGTGCCGCCGCTGATCGTGCCCGTCCGTGTGATTTCCCGCGTCTTGGTCACGACATCGCTGGAGGCCGACGCGCAGCTATAGTCGCCGAAGCCGCGGCGCGAGGCATAGCGCGCGCCGTCGCGCACCGCCTTCACCACGACATGCTGCGACATGAAGAAGTTGCCGAGATCGACCAGGCCGAACATCAGGATCAGCATGATCGGCATCACCAGCACCAGCTCGATGCCGGCGGCACCCGACCGGCATCGCCAAAGCAAAGGTACAAGCCGCTTCATTGGATCAGGTACGGCACGTCGCGCCGCACCACCTGCGCCAGATTGGCGCCGTTCGCGCCCGAGGTCGTCTCGCCGATCACCTCGACATAGACCTCCTTGGAATCGGTATAGGCGGTGTTGCCGCTCTTGCGGGTGAAGGCCGGCTCGACCAGGAAGACGTCGAGCCATTTGGCGACCGGAACATTGGTCGATTTTCCGTGGATCGACAGCGCGCGGCAGTTGAGCACCGCGACCGAGATGCGCCGCCGGTCGCCTTCGGTGCCTGGAGTCAGGCCGGCACGGCCGGTGGCCGGATAGCCGAAGCCGGTAGGCTGGGCTCCGTTCCCATTTCCGTTGCCATTTCCATTTCCGTTGCCGTTCCCATTTCCGTTACCGCCTCCGCCGCCAAGCTGCTGCGGTACGGAGATGCCGTAGGACTGGCCGCCGACCGTGATCGCGGTGTGCGCCATCTCCCATTTGTACACGTCGTACCGCGTCGCGCTTGCCGACAGCCCAGTGGCGCCCGTCCAGGCGCTCGATCCGCTGAGCTTGTAGTTGACCCGGAAATAGGCGTCGCGGTCCCAGCTGCCGGTGCCCATCGTGCCGCACTGGGCCGACGACGCGACCGCGTGGCACAGATCGCGCGGATAGCCCATGATGTCGGGATCCGCGCTGCCGTCCGCGGGCAGCGCCGCTGCGCTGGTGGGGCGATAGGGCCGGCTGGACTCGCCCCATGTGTCGTTCGAACAGCTCGCCGTGTTGTTCGAGGTGCAGACCAGATCCTTGCGGCTGTTGCTCGACGGCGAGCAGGTACCGCCGCCCTGCGACGGGCAGGTCTGGTTGCCGTTGGCGAACACGTCGAACCGCGTGTTGAGCGCCGAGAGCACCGACGCGCTCATTCCCGTCTTGGTCGTCACGCCGGTCAGCGGCGAGCAATTGCCGGGCGGCTTGTTGTACCCCAGCGCCGCGGCAAGATCGCTCGCACCGTTGCCGCTCTGGGATTCGAGCCAGCCGAAATTGCCGGGCGTGTCGGCGTTGCCCGTGATCAGCTTCATCCCGACCCCGACCGCGGGGCTGAAGCCGAGCAGCTCATCGACGTTGTTGAGCGGCTCGGACGGGTTGCACACCATCACCGGCGGCACGTTGCAGATCGCCGTCCCCACGCCCGCCGCCGCCGCCGCGCTGATCGCGCCCGAACTGAACGCGCCCACGATCGGCGTCAGCGCGTAACGCGCGGTGCGTGCGCCGACCGTGACCTGCACGAAATACGAGTCCGCATCGCCCGTCGCCGCGGTCCGTGCGCTGTCGCTGAGCGCCGAGTAAAAGGCGATCGTCGGCACCGTCACCGTACGATCGACCCCGTCATTCGCGAACAGGGCGCGATTGGCGATGAGGCTCTGCGCGGCGGATGTCGCGCGGGTCTGCGCGCCGCTCCGGCCATCGAGCTGCGACGCGGCGGCAAGCGCGGCCTGATCCGCGGCGCTCTGGAGTTCGGTATCAAGGCCTGCAAGACGCGCATAGTCGAACGCCAGCCCCGCGGCGCCCACCAGCCCGAACAGCGCGATCGCCACGATCGGGGCAACCGCGCCGCCCTCGTTCCGCAGAAGATCGCGCGGGCTGCGCATCGCCGGTTCCTCCTATTTCGGCGTTCCGCCCGCGCCGGTCGCGGTGCCGGTGGTGGCAACCGCCGGCGGTTTCTTCACCTCACCCTTGCGGTAGCGCTCGGCGGCCGCGGCGGCGCGCGCGCCCGATGTCATGATCGGCGCGTCGTCATCCGGAACCGGACCGGGGTCGATGACGTGCAGCGCCTGGTTGGTGCGGACCGAGTCGCCGAACCCCGTGTCGATCGGGGTACAGGCAGCAACTGCGATCAGCGGCAGCAGCGCCAGGCGGCGGATCGATTGCGCGGCCATCGTCACCTCCTCATCTCATAGCCGGAGGGCGGCTCGTCCGGCAGCGCGCGCGCGGGCGGCTTCGCCTTCTTCGCCTCCGGCGGCGGCGCATGCGGATCGAGCGGATTGATCCCGACTGCACGGTCGGTTCTTCCGAAACCGAACAGATCGCCCTCGCTCGGCGGCAGCACGCGATCGGTCGGCATTGCAAGCTTCTCGGCGCTCACCGGCTTCACCAGCCGTGGCGTCACGATAATGACCAGCTCGGTCTCCTGCTTCTGAAAGCCGGTCGAGCGGAACAGCGCGCCGAGGATCGGGATCGATCCCAGCACCGGGAACTGCCGCACCGTGTCCTGGAAATCGTTGCGCAGCAGGCCGGCGATCGCGAAGGACTGGCCGTCGCGCAGCTCCAGCGTGGTCTTGGCGCGGCGGGTCTGGAGGCCCGGCACGGTCAGCCCGTTGATCGTCACCGATGCCGACGGATCGATCGAGCTGACTTCGGGTGCGACCTCCAGGTTGATGACACCATCGTCCAGCACGGTCGGGGTGAAGGCGAGGCTTACGCCGAACGGCTTGAATTCGACGGTGATCGTCGATGCGCCGTTGCCATTGCCTCCCACGCCGCTCTGCGCGACCGGCACCGGGAACTCCCCGCCTGCCAGGAACGAGGCGGATTCGCCCGACAGCGCGATCAGCGTCGGCTCTGCCAGCGTCGTGACGACGCCCTTGCGCTCGAGCGCGTCGAGCGCGGTGACGATGTTGAGCGAACCGATGCTGTAGCGCGCCGCGCCGACGCCGAACGCCTCGAGAATGCCGGGCAGGTTGACGATCGGCCGCCCCGCCTGATCGGTCAGGATCGCGGTCTGGGGCGCAGTGCTGCCAGTGCCGCCGCGAAATCCGTTCGAGAAGAAGGCGTTGTTGAAACCGAATTGCTTCGCCGCGGTGCGGTTCATCTCCGAGAAGCGCACTTCCAGCATCACCTGCTGCGCCGCGCCGACGCTGAGCAGATTGACCACCTTGTCGGCGGCAAAGGTGGCCGCGATCTGCTTGGCGCGGTCGGCGGCGGGACCGGACGACACCGTCCCCGACAGCACGACCGAATCCCCCGACGCGCGCACCGCGATCTTCTCGTCCGGCAGCAGTTCGGACAACTGACGCCGCAGCGACACCACATCCGCACCGACTGAGATGTCGATCACGCTGATCAGTGTGTTGTTGCGATCATAGATGGTGAGGCTCGTCGTCCCCTGCTTCTTGCCCAGCACATAGACCGAGCGATTGGTCAGCGGGACGATATCGGCGATTTCGGGATTGCCGATCAGCACCTTGGTAAAGGGCCGGTCGGCCACCACCACCTGGCTCTTGTTGACCGGCACGACGACCTCGCCCGCCGACATTCCCGGCGCAGCAGCGACGCCCTGCGCCGCCGCGGGCAGCGCAACCATCGTCAGCGGCGCGGCGCCCAGGGCCGCGGCCATCTGCCACACCATTCGGGCTTTGCGATCAGAACCCAGCATAGCGCCCCACCTCATAGCTCTTGTCCTGCGTACCCCGGATCACCTCGACGCGATTGCCTGCCGGCGGGGCGGCGCGCGGTGCACGCGGTTCGCGCGCACGCACGGGAGCCGGGCCGGCCGGCCGGAAGGCGGCGGGCTGAGGACGGTTGTATCCGCCGACGAATGCGCCATCGCGCAGATCCTCGACGCTCACGGTCTCGACGACCGGATTGGGCTCGCCCGCGACGGTGCGCAGCACCAGGCTCAGCGTCCCCACCTGCTGGGCCAGCGCAAGCTTCTGCGAGTCGAGTTGCGACACTTCGAGCGTCGCTGTCTTGCCGATCACCGGCTTGTCGCCATTGGCGTTGGCATCCTGGTCGATCGCGATGACGCGCACCTTCTGCAGCAGCACATCCGTGATCTGCCCGGTATTGCCGGTCAGGTCAGTGGGCGTGCGCGTCACCAGTACGTCAACGACATCGCCGGGCAGAACGAATCCAGCCACCCCCGCCACCTCGTTCACGCGAACCGCCGCGGCGCGCATGTCCGGTTTCAGCACCGCGGAAATGGTCGCGCGGCCGCCCTCGCCCGCCAGCTTGGGGCGCAGGATCGGCTCATCGGTAAGAATGGGGCGCAGCGCCACGCGGGCCTTGCCCATCGGCAGCAACTGCTCGATCGAATGGAAGGCGCCTGCCGGAACCGAGTCCATGGGCCAGTCGATCAGGCGGACCTTGTCCGCGGTGATCTGGGTGCCGAAATCGATGGGCACGCGTGCCACAGCGACTTTGCGGGTTCCCTGAATGCTCTGCGTCTGTGCCTGCTCGACCCGGCCTAGATAAGTATTCGCAAGAAATACTGCGGCCAGCCCGACGACGATCGCGATCGCCAGCATGATGATCGACTGATTGCGCATATGCCCCCACCGCCTCCTTTATAGGAGGGGCCGTCCGGGATGGACGGCCCCCAGGGCGCTCAGGTGCAGGCAGCGTTGGTCGTGGTCGTGATGCAGTTCTTCGCTTTTTCCATCGAGTTGGAAATCGCGCCCCCCAGGGCAAGAGCGGCAAGTGCGATACCAGTACCGACAACGGCAAGAATCAGCGCATATTCAGCCGCCGAAGCGCCGCTTTCGTCGTTCCAAAGAGCCTTTATCATGGTCATCTCACGTCTCCTCAGCGGACCCGTGTCTCAGCGGATCAGGGCCGCTCCCTCATCAATCCGGATTGCGACGACCTCCCCCACATTCCCGAAGCGTCGCCACTCCCCGCACCATCGATTAGGAGCCGCGACGGTAAGCAAGTCAATAACTATTAATTCACCTTATATTTCAATATCTTACATCAATATTTCGTTAACCATTTCCAGTAATTTACTTGTTTTTCAATGACTTAGTTTCAAGTCAATTTCAAGGTCAACGCTGTCGCCCATCTGTCTTCCACGGCAAAAAGCTGTACCTAATCAACACAGGGCGGCCCAGTCTGTAACTAAGGATATACATCTTTACTCACCGTATAAGTAATTTTACTATCTAAAACTGGAGATGCATTTCTTCGCTACACGTTTCGAATACGTTTCAAAGCGACTCGGCCGAGGAGCGACAGGTTTGATCGTTAATAATAAGACCGAGTTGCAAGTAGCACCCGGCGACCTGTTCCTGCTGATCGTGGCATCCTTCTCCGCCTTTGCTTTTGCGCTCGTCATGCCTTCCGCGCTGAGTGACGGCGATACCGGCTGGCACATTGGCGCGGGCAAGTGGATCCTCGAGCATGGACAGGTGCCGCGCACCGACCCCTTCTCGTTCAGCGCAACCGGCCACGCCTGGATGGCGCACGAATGGCTGAGCGAGATCGTGATGGCCGGGGCATGGTATCTGGCAGGATGGCGCGGCATCATGCTGCTGTTCGGCATGGCGGCGGCGGCACTATGCGCGATGCTGGCATTGCACCTGCGCAAGTGGATGTCACCCGGTGCCGCGGCACTCACCCTCGTCTACGTCGCCGTCGCGCTGCTGCCCATCTATCTCGCCCGGCCGCACATGCTCGCACTACCGCTTCTTGCCGGGTGGATGCTGCTGATGATCCGCGCCCGCGAGCAGGATCGTGCGCCGTCGCCATGGCTCGGCCTGCTGATGCTGGTCTGGGTCAACGCGCACGCCAGCTTCATCATCGGCATCGCCATCGCTGGCGCCTTCGGGCTGGAAGCACTGATCGAAGCGGAGCGCGAGCGGCGCTGGCGCGTGATCCGCGACTGGGGCCTGTTCGGCGCCATCCTGCTCGTCGCCGGGCTGTGCAACCCGGCCGGATTCCACGCCTATGAATACCCTCTCTATGTCAGCCGGCTCGAGCTGCTGAGCTATATCAGCGAGTGGAGACCCGCCTCGTTCGGCGAGATTTCGGCCTTCGAGATCGTCCTGCTTTCGGCGCTCTTCTTCCTGCTCGCCCGGCCCGCGCGCGTGCCGGTGATCCGGCTGTTGATGCTGCTCGGCTTTCTCCATCTCGCGCTCGAGCATATCCGCCAGCTCGCCGTGCTGGCGGTGGTCGCGCCGATCCTCCTCGCCGAGCCCCTGGGCCGCGCATGGAGCGACGGGGCGCAGCGCCCGCGCCCGCCGCTGTTGAGCGCGGTTCGTGCCGAGCATGTCGCGTGGCGGCCGCTGCTCGCGACCGCATTGCTGTTGTTCGCGGGAATGATCGCGGCGCGGCTTGCGATCCCCTTCGATCGCCCGGACAGCCGTGGCGTGCCGCAAACCGCGCTGAGTGCGCTGCCGCCGGATCTGCGTTCCCGTCCGGTATTCAACGAATACAGCTTCGGCGGGCTGTTGGTGCTCGAGGGGATCCGTCCCTTTATCGACGGCCGGTCGGACATGTATGGCGACGCCTTCACCACCGACTATTTCGAGATGGCGCGCGGCGATATCACACGCTGGCGCAAGGCCGACGCCCGCTGGCAATTCGCCTGGACGATCCTGCCTCCGGACAATGCGCTTGCCGCGAAACTGGACAGCGAACCTGGTTGGCGCCGGATTCACGCCGATAAATGGGCGGTGATCCATGTCGCGGACGCGCGGCGCGCCGGCGCGTTCAGGCAGGCACCCGGCAGCGATAGGTCAGGTTCACCCGCTTCGACAGGATCAGATAGGGGAGCCAGATCGCCACGCTGATCAGCACCTTCTTGAGGTTGCCCTCCAGCAGGCCGCCCAGCGGTGCTGCGACTGCCGGGGGCAGGTCGGTCAGCGCACCCATGATCCGTGCGATGCCGATCTGCATCAGGATATCGACAATCCATGCCGCGACCAGGAAACGGGGAAAGCTCGGCACATGGCGAAGCGCCAGCGCGGCGGCGAACGCATACATGCTGGTCATCACGACGACGTCGAGCAGCATCAGTTGGCGCAGCAGAAGGAACCATCCCGGCGCATCTGCCGGCAGAGCCGGGATCGCAGTCAGGAACTCGAAGGCGCGCAGCGGAATATTCAGCAGGATGCCGAGGATCAGCGAGGCCATGAACCCCGTCGCTCCGAACAGCGGCAGCGACCGCGCCGCAACCGGATCGACGCTGCGCCACCGCCCGATCCGGCTGAACCGGAACCGTGGCTGGGGCTGCAGCATATCCTTGCGGAACCAGCGCAGACCGAGGAACATCATCACCATCGGCGCCGCGACGAGCAACGAGTAGGAGAGCAGGTTGGGAGCAAACACCCCCGCCATATCCCCGCCCAGCGACATGCGCAGGCCGGAGGCAAAAGCCGCCGCCGCAGCCCACAGCAGCGCCAGTGCCGGCAGATCCACCTCAAGCCGGCAGATCAACGCTGCACTTCGCGCGGTCAGGCGGTGGCGCAACTCCTGTGTCATGCCCGGTACCTCGTCATCTTCATCTCCAACCTAGACGAATGATCTTCCGGGATGGTTAACTCCCCGAGCGGGGAACATATTGGGGGCCGAATTCATGAGCGCTGATCTAGTTCCCGGCGGATCGAAAACAACCGGCGCAGCGGCGGCAAGCCGCGCGCCCGGGCTTCGGGGCATTGCGAGCCGCATCCGGCAGGTGTTCGACCGCGCGTTCGACGGCGCGGATGGCGGACGCGCGCTGGTCGTCGTCACCCGGTTGCTGCTGGTGCTGATCGCGGTCCCGCTGGTGTGGCGCTTGCCGATCGACGCGCAGTTCTGGGCACAAATGCTGGTGCTTGGCTATGGCATCGCCGCCCTCGCCTTCCTGATCGCGCACCTGTTCCTGTGGCTGATCGATCCGTGGTTACGCAGGCTGGCCGCGCCGGTCGATCTGGCGGTCTGTTGCGCGATGCTGGCGCTCGGCGCATCCAGCCCCGGGCTTTACCTCCCCTTCGTCTGGTTCACGCTTGCCGCGGCACCGTCGCGCAAGTCCCTACTGATCCGGTTGTTCCTGCTCGATCTGGCGATCCTGATCACTGGACCGGGTGCGGACCTGGCTGGCTGGTGGCCGGAGGTCGCGGGCGAGGTCTGGCTTCAGTTCGGGCTGGTCAATCTCGCTGCGCTCATGCTGCTCGGGTGGCGTAGCGGGGCGGTGCGCAACGATAGTAATGTGGCGGAGGAAGAAATCTGGTCCGAAGCCGGCGACGATCCGCGCCTCCTCTCGCTCGACCTGCTTGCGGCCGAGCTCACCCGCCATGTCCGCGCGCCGCACGTGCTGTTCGTCTGGCGGACCGAGGACGGCGGGCGCCACCACGCGGTTCTCGCGGAAAGCGACCGCCTGATCCGGATCGAGACCGACAGCGCCGCGTTCGTGCCGGTGGCGTGGGACGAGCAGGCCTTCCTCTTTGATCCCGGACGCGGTGCGGCCCTGCTGCGCGACTGGCGCGGTACGGTCCGGCGCTCGGCCAAGGAGGCGCCCGCCCTTCCCTCAACCCTCGCGCTCGCCGGAGAGCCGATGTGCGGCGTGCCGATCCAGGCCGGGGAGATGCAGGGGCATGCGATCCTGCTCGGTGTCGGCCGCCCCTCGGGCACCTTGCTCGAAACCGCCGCACGCGCGGGGGAGGCGATGAACGCCGCGCTCGCCCGGCAGCAGGTGCTGGGGCGCTGGTTCGAGCACGCCCAAACCTCTGCGCGGATCGCGATGAGCCGCGATCTGCACGACGGCGTTACCCAGACGCTCGCAGGCCTCCGGCTCAACATCGCGGCACTGCGCAACCGTCTGGACGGCGATCGCGCCGCGCTGGACTCCGATCTCGCGGAGATCGTCTCGGTGATTGCCGCCGAACAGGCCAATCTGCGCGCCCTGATGGTCGATCGCCCGCACGTGAAGAACGACCGCGTCGATCTCATCGCGCTGATCGCCAGGCGGCTCGAGCTCCTCGGGCGGCATTGGCAGATCGAATGCCGGCTCGATTCCAAGGGCGAGGCCGCCATTCCCGTGTCGGCAAGCCTGTCGATGGAAATCGAGCTGCTGATCCGCGAGGCGATCTCCAACGCCGTGCGCTACGCTGGCGCCGGCCAGTTCACGGTCAGGCTCGCGATGCGCGAGGACCAGCTCTTCCTCAGCATCAAGTCCGACGGGCGGCCGCCAGATCCCGCGCAGCAGGTCGACGATGACGGTGCGGAACGCATCGCGTCGCGCTCGCTCGAACGGCGGATCGTGATGCTCGGCGGCACCGCCTATGAGGAGGCGATCAGCGCCGGCACGCTGCTCGCCATCCGCCTTCCGGTCGAGGAGCAGGAGGTCCCTCCGAATCCCGTTCGCGAATGACCCGGACCTTGCGCCGGGCTGGAGGATCCTTGAATATCATCGCCAAAGTTTTTTCGGCCGGCGCGAACCCCGCTACCTGAACTACGCCCGTTAAGCCGTTGGGCGATCAGGACGGATGCTCGCATTGCCGTTGCACGCCGATCCCAAGGGTAAACTCCGCCTTTACCAGCCGGGGAAACCAATCCGGAAAGCCATGTCCGCTACTGTCGGCCCGCAATCAATTCGGAGTCCAACATGGTTCGGGCAATCAAATCGGGCGCGCTCGTCGCAGCGGCTCTTAGCAGCTTGGTGGCGGTCAACGCCTCGGCGGGCGACACCGCGCTCGACGTCGGTTCGAGCCGCTACGTTCTGGGCATCACCGGCTTCGTCCCGGTCATCTGCCGCGCCACCGTCGATGCAACCTCGGTTCCGGCGACCGCCGGCGAAGTCTCGCTCGGCACGCTCAGCGAGTTCTGCAACAGCCCCAATGGCTATGCGATCTACGCCGATCATTCCGCGGCCCTTGCCGGTGGAAGCATCGTCGTCGGCGGGCAGAAGGTCCAGCTTTCGGAAACCGGCTCGACCCGCATCCGCATGTCGGACCGCGCCGCGATCCAGAGCAACGGCGTTTCGCTCGAAGTTCCGCAAGGCGTGACCTCGGCGCAGATCGCGTTCCGGATCGTCCCGCTCTAATCGGCCACGCTAAACTGGTTGCCCTGCCCTCCGGGAGAGAGTCAGAGGACAGGGCAATTCTGTTGCGTCCCGGCCGGCGTGCTCGCCACCAGCGGCGTCACGGTCACCACCAGCACTTCGCCATATTGCGATGACACGGCCTTGCCCTGTCCGCCTTCGAGCAAGGTCGCGGTGATCGGCAGGATGCCGGTCGCCGCGTCGGTACCGGCGCGCTGACAGGTCACGGTGGCAAAGCTCGGGCTGCTGTTGTTCTTCGTCTGGCCCAGGAAGCGGACGCTGTAGCGCAGCGTCTGGTTCGGGTCGGACAGGGTTCCGCCCGGATAGGTCAGCCGATAGGCATTGGGCGAGCTAAGCCCGACCGAGAACGGGCCGGAACTCGCCACCCGCACATAGTTGGTCGAGGGCGTGGTGAAGGTGGCCGGAGCCGCCAGCACCTGCGCCGTCGTCTTGTCGCCGACCTCGCCGAAGTCGAGCGCGGTGCCGACATAGCTCGCCTGCAACCCGCTCAGCACCGTCACCGACACGACGATCGCGTTGGGATGCGTGCCGGTATCGGTGATCGGCCCGCCATTGCCCGTCGCCCTGCAGCTATAGACGATGTCGAAGGACAGCGTGCCGCCCGCGATCAGGTTAAGATTGGCCGGCAGCGTCAGCCCGAAGTTGAGCGTGAACGTGTCCGATGCCTGGTTGTTGCCCGAAAAGGCCCAGCGGAACACGCCGGGCGCCGGGGTCTGGGCATTGATGTTCAGGATCGGCGGCGACTGGTTGGTGCCGAAGAAGATGTTCTGGTTGTAGCCGGTGCCACCGCTGCCCGTGCTCGGCGCGATCATCGGCGTCAGCGTCGCGCCATTCTGCGCCGAGGTCGCGCCCCTGGCATAGAATTCGATGTTCGATGTCTTCTCGCCGCCCGTACCGTTGACGCGCGACAGCGTCACGCCGGTGATGGTGACGCCGAAGGCGGTCGGGCTGAACGGATCATATTGCAGGTTGGCGACGCCACCCGACACCGTGGTCAGGCCGCAAGCGCCCCCCGCCATCGCCTCGCTTCCGGTGAACAGACCGGCCAGCGCGCAGAGAATGAGCCCCAGTTTGCCAAATCGCATGGTTACTTATCCTTCCCCGACTGGATTTCCGGCAGGCGCACAAGGCCTTTGGTGTCGGCCGGGATGGTGATGATGAACGTTGATTTCTTCGCATCGAGCATCTCGATCCGCCAGCGCCCGGGCGCGAGACCCGCCGCGGCGAAGCGGCCGTCGCGCGTGGTGAACACCGTGACCGGCGGCCGGTCGGGATGCGCCAGCTCGGTCGCATTGCCGGTCACCAGGCTCACCGGCTCGCCGTCGCTGTCGAGCAGCCGACCGATCGCGGTGACGAAATAGTCGGATCCGACGACCAGCTTGTAGCCGCTGCGATAGGGCGGCAGCAGGCGGAACGAACCCTGGCCCAGATCGGCTCCCGGCGGCGCGTTCGGCGCGTCGACGGTCAGCGTGCGCTCGGCATAGGAGCTGATGCTCGGCTGCGTGCCCGCCTTCAGCGCCCCGCTGTTCGCGGTGAAGCCGAACGGGGTCGGCTCCACCACGACATTGGCCCCCGCCAGCGTGCGATGCGGCGTGACGATCGCGAAGCTGTCATAGATCGGCCGCCCGACCGAGAAGGCCCCGTCCGCGATCGCGAGCGAGGTGCCGAGCCGCATCGATGTGCGCTGGCTGGTCCGGGCGCCGAACGTCCCCTCGAACGTGCCGAAATGGCTGAGGCCAAGCTCGGCACGGTTCGAATAATAATTGCCGTTGAAGTTGAAGCCCGACCCGCGGTCGCTGCGTTCGACATCGGCGGTGATGTTGTACGATCCGACCCCCTGCCCGTGCAGCGTCTGGAACGATGCGCGCACGCGGTTGTCGCGCGTGTCATAGTCGCCGCGCATGCTCGAATAGCGGCCAAGCCGGACCACCAGCGATGCGAGCGCGCCGACGCGTGACCCTGCCCCATCGCGCTCCCAGCGGCCATCCACAGTCAGGCTCGCGGTGTCGGAGATGCGATAGCCGGTCGTGATCCGGTAGCTGTGCACGTCGCGCTGCGCGCCCCGCCCGATCGAATAGCGCCCGTCGAACCCTGCATAGAGGCGGTCGTTGAACGCGTGCGAATAACCACCGCCGAATTCGGCGCTGAACTGGTTGTCGGGCGCGAAGACGCCCATCGGCCCGAACCGGCGGCTGCGCGTCTCGGCGAACAGGGTCAGCGAATCCGCCTGGCCATCGCGGCGCTGGATCAGCCGCTGGAAGGTCAGCGTCGCGGCGTATCCCGTGCCGAAATTGCGGATGTCGGAGACCGAGAAATTGCCCGCGAACGAGCCCAGCGTGGTCGCCGCGACGAACTCCAGGCCGCCCATCCGCGACCTTTTGTCGGCCTGGACGTTCGCGCCCAGCGTCAGCTGGTCGGTGATGCCGCGGCGGTAGAAACCGGTCACGGCCCAGTCGTCGCTGTAGCGCGGCCCGCGCGGCCCCAGCGGGTTGAGCACGCCCGCATACAGCCCGAACTCGCTCAACCCCTTCGCAAGTTGCGACTGGTCGAGGAACAGGTTGAAGCGAAGCAATTCGGTGCGCCCGGCGTCATCAAGCACAGACAACCGGATATCATTCGCGCCTTGGGTGAAGGGGAAGTCGCGAAGGTCATAGTTACCCGGTGCAAGCTGAAGACGCCGGACGATCTGGCCGTTGACCTCAACCTCTACGGTCGAAGGACGGTCCAGCCGGAAGCTCCGGTCGCCACGCGGCCGGATAATCTGCTGCGGTTGCAACACACTGTACGAACGGAAGATCGAAACGCCGGCGATGTCGGGCGCCGACTGGAACCCGCGGCTGATCGTGCGCAGGTCGCCCACGGTCCAGCGCATCAGGTTCTGCTCGTCGTCATAGACGAAGCGCGAGCCGAGCCGCTGGAAATCCACCCCCGCCGCGCCCGGCTGCCAGATCGCTTCGCCCTCGGCCACCACCGGGCCGATGCGCGTGGCACCATCGAGCGAGAAGATCGGCGAGGTAAAGCCGACATCGCCACCCGCGTGCAGATAATCGAGTGCACCGCGGATATTCAGATAGGCGCTGAAATCGGCCGGCGGCGCAAAGCTGCCGATCCGCTCGCGGTCGAGCGGGCTGACCTGCACCGTCCGGGTGCCGCGCCGCTCTGCCGCGATGATCAGATTGAGCTCGAGCGTCTGCGGATTGTAGCGGATTTGCACACCCGACGCTTCGAAATCGGCGGGCGCCAGCGATGCCTTGGCTGCGGATGCGCCCTGCAGCGCCTTGATCGTGTCGGGATTGAGCACGTTGACGAGCAGGTCGATCAGCCGCTGCGCGGGCAGCTCGATCCGGTCGTCGGGCAGGATCGTGATCTGGATGTCGCCCAGATAGATGGCGCCATCCTTGAGCGGGACGGTCAGCGCGATCGGCTTGCCGGTCGGGTTGAGCCGCATCTGCGGCCCGGCCGCCATCGCCGGGGGCGCCTGGATCGTCACGCGCCGTTCCTGCACCTGCAGTGTCGTTCCTGCCTGATCGGATGCTGCGGCGGGCAGTGCCGCCAGCAGCGGGATCAGGGCGAACGCGCAACCGCTCAGCAGACGCACGCGGTCACGTTTCGGGCGTGAAGCTGACATCGAGCTTTCCCCCCTCGGTTGGCAGCACGATCGGCAGCGTCATGCGGCGCACCTGATTGGCCCCCACCAGGCCAAAGCCGATCGTCTGCTGGATTTCAGGGCCGGAAAGGGTCTTGCGGAAGACCTCCTTGCCCGACGCGTCCCTCTGGACAATCCGCAGCCGGCCGCTCGACAGATACGCATGCGCCGACGAGGGATTGGAAAGGATGAGTACCGGGGCCGGCTTGCCGTCCCCATTCTTGCCGACCTCGGCCGACTGGATGGCGAGCGCGGGCTTCGCACCGGCGGGCGACACGCTGACCAGCACCTGGAAATTGTAGAGGATCTGGATCGCCGACTGCCCCTCGGGGAGCTTGACCGGCAGCTGCGCCACCGTGACGTAATAATGCTTGCTCGCCTTGAGGTCGGGATCACCGACATACTGGATGCGGAAGGTCTGGGTCTGCCCCGGCTGGATCAGCGCCTGGGGCGGAAAGATCAGCAGATCCTCGCTCGGCTTGCCGGTGCTCTTCACGCCAGTGTCGTCGAACGCCAGTTCCTCGACGCGCAGCTCGACGGGCAGCGGGGTCGCAAAGGTGTTCTCCACCGTGATGACCTGGCTCATCCCGCGGCCCGAGACCGTCAGGTCGATCACCACCGGCTGTACGGTCATGCTCCAGGCGGGCGACGCGAAGACCGCCGCTACCGCCGCGAGTACCGTAACGAGACCTCGAAGAAGTTTCATACGTCAGTCTCCCCGCTCTGATCCCCCGATCAGCTCGAAACGTGCAATTCGATCACAACCGTGTCTGAATATCGCCCGGCGACGAGCGGCCCGCCGCCGGCCGGGATCGAAAGGCGCAGCGACAGGTCGCCCGCCATCCCGTCCGGAACGTCGAGCATTGCCAGCGGCGATGCCGCGGCGTTGAGGGTCAGCACACGGCTGTTCCAGTTCGCATCGAGCTGATAGCCGAGCACATCGGCAAAGCCGGTCGCCGTCTGGCGATTGCCCGGATTGCCGCCTTCACGCAGCAGCCCGCCATTCGCGCTGGTCAGCGTCAGCCGGTGCGCGGCATTGCACACCACCGGCAGCTCGATCACCATCTCCGCTGCGCGGGGCTGCGCGGTCTGCGGATCGACCAGCTCGGCGATCCGGATCTCGCCGCTCGACGGGCCGGAACCCACGAAGCTGGCGTTGTTAGCGTTGCCGGCGCGCGCGGTGCGGATGACGCAGGCGGGGGGTGTCCGCCCGGCAAGTTCAATCCGTCCGCGGGCAATGTCGCCCGTTTGCGCCGCTGCCGGGAGTGCAGCGGACAGTGCAAGCGCGCCGGCCAGGGGAATTGCGTACCTCATCATTGCGGCTCCAGGACAATGCGGAGCGTGTCGCCGTAATAGCCGGCGATCACCGGGGCATTGGCGCGCACGTTCGACGCGCCCTGCTGGATCTCGATCCGCAGCTCGAGCGTGCCCGCGCCGGGCCGGTCGATCGTAACCCCGCGCTCGGCGACACGACGCGACAGCGCGTCGGCGTCGAGCGCGGTGTTGACCCCCGCCCAGGAGACCTCCGCCCGGTACGGCACCGCATAGGTGAAGCCGCCGGACGGGATCGCGGCCAGCTCGCTGGTCCGCCACAATCCGTTGTTCTGCGATTCGATGTGCAGGCGATGCGGGAAGCTGCACACGGCCTCGAACTGGATCGCCGCGCGTGCCGCATTCGCCGCCAGCGTCGTCGAATCCACCATCTGGTCGATCTGCAGCGTCTCGCCGCTCAGCCCGCGGAAATTGACCTGCGCGCCCGGCGCCAGCCGCGGCGGCTGAAGCGCGCAGATCTGCGGCGCCGATCCGACCACCGGCATGTTGGTGGTCGCGCTGCGGGTCTGCGCAGCGGCGGGCAGAGCCGCCGCTACCGCAACCAGAGCTAGGAGGGGCGCGACCCGTGACATCTCAGTTCGCCACCGCCAGCGTGACGGTCACCACGCCGAGATAACTGGTATCGGACACCAGCCGCAGCCCGCTGCCGCCATTGGTGCCGAAGGTGCCGATCGAAACGGTGATGTCGCCTGAAAAGGCGGTCGGCCGCGTCTGTATCGCACCGGGATTGCTGCCGGAACCGGTGGCAAAGGTCGCCGCCGTGGTCGTCCAGCCGCTCGCGGTCGCCGTATAGTCGACCGTGCGTGAGAAGCCCGCCGGCGGTGCCGCCGTGAAGTTCTGCGCGGTCATCGGCGTCGCGGCGACGGTGATCGTGCTCCGCGAGCTGCAGAAGGATCCGCTCAGGACCTTGGGCGGCGCGGCCAGATCGGTCCGCAGCAGGCCGGTCGTGGTGTCGATCAGCACGCCGAGGTCGAAGGTCGATCCCCCGCCCACGACCGTCCCGCCCGAACAGAGTGCCGGGACGTTGCCGGTCACTGCGAAGGATTTGGTGTCGGTCGCGCTTTGCGCTGCGGCCGAGCCTGCCGAGAGGGCAACGATCGCGCCCGCGGCCAGGATCAGGGATTTTGCCATCTCAAAGTCCTCCACCCACGGCCGGGCCAAGCGTCACGACGACCAGCCCGTTGTAGATTCCCGCGGTCAGCAGCGCGTCCGAAGGCGCGGTGAATCCCGACAGTGTCACGTTGACGTCGGCGATCTTGGGCGCCGGCTGGGTCGCGCCGGTGCTGGTCGCCGTCGGCGTCGCGCCCGATGCGCTGGCCGCCGAGCTTGCCGCAGTCGGCGACAGCGCCCAGTTGGATGCCGTCGCGGTATAGTTCACCGCCTTGGCGAACCCCGGCTGCACCGGCGACGCATCGGTCGAAACCAACGCAGTCACCTGCACCGTGAGCGCCGACCCGGCGAAGTTGCAGAACGAGTTGGGCAGCGTGACGCTCTGGTCGCCCAGCACCGCGATCCGCCCGACCCGCGTCCCCGAGGTCGCTGCCATCTGGCCGAGATCCACCGTGGAACGCGACGGGGCTCCAAGGATGCACAGCCGCGCCACATTGCCGTTGACGACGACCTGACCGGTCGAGGTATCGCTCGCCGCCTGCGCCATCGCGCTTCCGGGGATCATGGCTGCCGCCGCAGCGGCGATTGTGATCATCAGAGCCTTCATCGTCATGCTCCTTGGTTCCGCCGGGTCAGTTCGCCGCCGCCAGGGTGACGCGCGTCTCGCCCTGATAGGCACCGGCGACGAGCAAGCCCGCGCCGGGTGTGGACGAACCCGAAAGCGTCACGGTGACGTTGCCGGTGAACAGCCCCACGGTGCTGGGGCTGCCCGCCCCGGCGACGATCGAACTGTCGGCGGCATTGACCGAATTGGCGGTCGCCGTGGCGGTATAGTTGACCACACGGTCGAACCCCGCCGGCGGCGCGCTGGTCACCGTGGTGTTGACCACCGGCAATGCCTCGACACTCATCGAAGAGGCGGTGCCGTTGCACCAGCCGACCAGCGTGCGGGACTGGCCGTCGAGCTTGCTCGCATCCAGCTTGCCCGCGCTCGCTCCGGTACCGGACAGCGCCAGCTCACCCGCATTGATCACCGCGTTCGACGTGGTGAACAGGCAGCGTGGCGCCACCGAACCGTCGATCGTCACCGTTCCCGTTGTGGTCTGTGCCAGTGCCGGGGTGGCGGTCGCGGCGGCCAGAACCGCCGAAGCCAGGATCAACTTGCGCATCGTCTCGTCCTCTTCCGCTTCGGGTCAGATGCCGGGCTTGATCACGACGGTGATCTTGCCGGTGTAGACCGGGTCTGCGGCCAGCAGATCGTCGACCGTATTGGTGCGGAATGTGCTCGCGGTGATCGCGATATTGTCCGAACCGTTGTTGGCGACGCGCCCGCCGATCGGGGTGTCGACACCGGCCGCGGCCGCGCTGTCGTTCGAGAAGGGACCCGCAGGGCCACCGGTCGTCGTCACGGCAACATTTGCGGTGAAGTCGATGCTGTTGTCATAGCCGGCGACAGCGGTCGCAGTCGCCGCAGTGATCGGATCGGCATCGACGCTGATCGTCGGCGCTGCGGTGGTGCAGACGACGCGCGCGGTCACGGCGGCGGCGTTGAAGCTCGCGGCCAGGTCGGTGCGCATCTTGCCGTCGGTGCCGGCGAGTTCGCCGAGCGCGACGGTCCGGGTGAAGGTGCTGCCGCCACCGGGCACCACGATGCACTTGGGCGCCACCGAACCGGTGATGTTCACGGTGCCGGTGGTGTTCTGGGCCATCGCCGGAGAGGCGACGGCGAGCGCGGTGCCAGCCGCAAGAAGGGCAAGAACGGTCTTCATCACTTGGTCTCCTGATCTGGCCGGCGTCCGGCCGGGCAAGATTTGGTTTCGCGGCGACATGCCGCACGCATCACGGGCGAGTGGCTGCGCAACGCGGAGGGATGGTTCCCGCCCGCTCATGGCGCGACACTCACGGTCACGGTCAGGGTGTCCGCATAATTTCCCGAAACCAGCATGTTGGCGCCGGAGTAGACGGGCGCGCTGACGCGCACGAACGACCCTGTTTGCAGAATGGAATTGGAATTGAGCCGCAGCCCGTCGGTGGTCGTCGCCGGGCCGCGGAAGCTGCACGGCGTCGCGCTCGTCGCAGTCAGGCCCGCAACCGCGCAGGTCGCCGATGCCGTCGCGCTCGATCCCACCAGGTTGAGCATCACGTCATAGGGCGCGAGCGTCGAATAGCCTGCGGGTGCAGTGCCCCCTGCCTTCAGCCCGCCATTGCTCGACACCACCGCCACCCGCGACGGTCCCGTGCATTCGAGCTGGAACACGAAGTCGTGGCTGAAGCCGGTCTCGTCGAAATTGGGCTGGTCGAAGCTGCCGTTCGGCGCATTCCCCGTGGAGAAGCCGCAGCGGCCGCCGACCGTGGCCCGCACCTGAATCGGAAGCGTGGCGAAACCGCCGGCATTGGGGCCATCGGCATAGTAGGTTTGGGCTGATGCCGGCGCGCTGCAGAGCATCAGCCCCGCTGCCGCCACGCCCCCCAATGTCCAGACCGAAATCCGCAACGCCGCCTCCTAAGAAAAGGCTTCACGAGTCGAAGTTTCGGTTCAGCTTTCGCCTTGCCTTCACCCTGAGGTGCGACATTGCACCCCGACTCGACGTTTACGGATTGTTAAGCAGAACGTCTCAGCTGATCCATTCAACCTTATGGAAAAACTGAAGATATATTAAGCATTATATGGATGAAACTTTAGTTATATATTTGCCTGTCTTGCGATGACAGGCGCGCAGAAGGAAGTCATCAACCGGGTTAGGACTAGAGTTCAGTGCCTGTCCTGGGCAGCCGCTCATTTTCCTTCTGCATCAGCATCGCCAGTTCGACCCGATTCGCGACGTCCAGCTTCGCGAATATCCGGTGCAGCGTCAGCTTGACCGTCCCCTCGGTCACCCCGAGTTCGACTCCGATATCGCGGTTGCGCAGCCCGCGGGTGATGAGCTGGGCGATCGAGCGTTCGCGCAGCGTCAACGCGCTCAGCCGCGTCTCGGACTTGCTGCCCTGCATCGCCAGCGACAACGCCCGCTGCATGATCGAGCGTTCGATCCATTGCCCGCCCGAAGAGATTTCGCGCAGGCACGCCACCAACAGCGTCTCCGCCCCCTCCTTGGGGAGGATACCCTGAACCTTGAGGTCGAGCGCCTCGATCAGATCCGCGTCGGAGATGTGCGCGGTCAGCAGGACGATCGCCCGCTTGTCGTGCCGCGCCCGCAACGTGCGCAGCACGTCCATGCCGCCGCGGTTCGGCATCGCGATGTCGAGGATCAGCACATCGGGTCGAACGGACGGGATCATGTCCAGCGTCTGCGCGCCGTCGCGTGCGGTGCCCACAACCTCGAATTCCGAGTCGCGCAGCACTGCTTCGATGCCTGAGAGCATCAGGGGATGGTCGTCCGCGACAAGGATCCTGGGCTTGGTCATTCCGCCCTCGATTGGACACCGATATGCATTCGAGTCCTGCTGAACGGCCCTAAAGTCAAGATCATAGATGCACCGCCGCCGGGCAATGGCGATCCGCCGGCGTCGGTTCAGGCCCCCGCCGCCGCGTCATCTTCACCCTCGCGAGCCCCTCGGCGACCGAGGCGCAGGAGCGCGATCGTCCCATAGAGAAGGATCAGCGCGAGAAGGTTGATCAGCTCCGGCCATTGTTCGGCGAGCGACGCTCCCATCTGGTTGACTCCGACCATCAGATGAATTCCCGGCGTCGTGGGGAGCAGCCGCCCGAACAAGGCAAGCCAGTCCGGCGTCGCCTCCACTGGCCAGGACAGGCCGGACAGGAAGAAGATCGGGACGGAAGTGACGATCCACAGCTGGATCGGCCGCTCGCGGGTGCGGACGAAGCTGGCCAGCGCCAGCGCACCCGCCACGGTCGCGGCGATGAAAACCGTGGCCGACACCAGCAAGGCGCCAATGTTGCCCTGCGCCCGGGGATAGTCCTGAAACCAGAAGACGAAGCCGGTGAAATAGGCGACGTCGGCGCAGCCGATCGCAAAGAAGGCAAGCGCCACGCCCAGCAGCGCGGAGGGAGCCATCCGCCGCATGCCATGCCGCTCGCGGACGGTGCCCGCCAGCAACGCGAGCCCCATCAACAGCGTCTGGTGGATGATCAGGAACGCGACGCCCGGGAAAATCGTGCTGCCATAGCCTTCCCGCGTGTTGAACAGCGGCCGCTGGATCAGCGCGAGCGGCGGCGGCGCGGGGGCACCCAGCGCCATCGCCTGATCCGTGGCCGCCTCCACCCCGAAGGCGCCGATCGCGCTGCCTACCCCGGCCAGGGCGGTGCTGCTGCGCAGCAGATAGGCACCGTTGCCGTACAGCGCCACCGTGCCCTGCTCGCCGCGCAGGATGCGTTGCTCGAACCCCGCCGGGATGATCACCGCGGCGCTGGCGCGACGGTCCGCGATCCACTTCGCGGCTTCGTCGGGCGAAGCGAGCCGCGCCACAAGCCGCGCGGACTGCACCGCCGCCAGCCTGGTGGTGAGCGACCGGCTCGACCCGCTATGGTCCAGGTCAACCGCGACCACCGGCATCCGCTCCGGCACCTCACCCGAATAGGCGGTAGGGTAGAAGAAGGAGTAGAGGATCGCCGATCCGATCAGCAGGAGCAGCGCGCTGCGATCGGTCAGGATCGCGCGGAACGTGCTGGCGAAGCCGCGCCACATCACCGGCGCCCCCAGGTTTCGGGCTGCGCCGCGGCGGCGATGTAGCGCGGCAGACCGATGGCGAGGCCGACCGGAAGGAAGATCAGCATGACCAGCAGGTGGCGCAGCGAGACCGTTGCGGGCGATCCCATCATCCATTGTTCCGCCAGCAGCTGGGCGAAGGCGGTGTAGGGAAGCAGCGCGCTCCACAGCCGTGCAAAGGCCGACGCAGCCTCGATCGGAAAGATCGCTCCCGCAAAGGCGAAGGAGGCGCCGGCATAGAGGCCGGTCAGCGAAAGCGCAGATCCCATCGACAATGTCAGCCCGGCGAACAGCAGCGCGACTCCGACATAGGCGAGGTACATCGCCGCATACCCCGCCAGCAGCAGCGCGACGCTTCCCGTCACCGGCCAGCCCCGCCCCATTGCGAGCCAGGCGGTCGCCAGCACCCCCCAGCCCATGAAGACGAGGAAATAGGGCGCGATCTTGCCCGCGATCCGCATCGCGGCCTCTCCCCTCCCCGTCTCCCCGATCCACTCGCCGATGGTACCGTCGCGCA
This sequence comes from Sphingomonas sp. GW821-FHT03E12, assembly GCF_059420685.1. NCBI lineage: Bacteria > Pseudomonadati > Pseudomonadota > Alphaproteobacteria > Sphingomonadales > Sphingomonadaceae > Sphingomonas > Sphingomonas sp. GW821-FHT03E12. The sequence continues at coordinate 717,335 of NZ_JBWKUF010000002.1, read as the reverse complement.
GCTCCCGGCCCAGCGCGCCGGCCACCGCGACCATGAAGATCAGGTGGAGCAACGCGGGGTGAATGAGCGCCACCAGCTGAAGTTCGTAGCTTCCCTGCGGATTGAACAGAATGCGCGACTGAACCGCGATCGGCGGCCGGCGGACCTTACCGGGTCCGGCGACGATCGCGGACTGCTCCGCCGCCAGCTTCGCGGCATAGGCCTGAACGACGCCCGAAATCTCGCGCAGCGCTGCACCCGAGGCGGTCGAGTAGCTGGCGTTGTAGAAGGCAAGTACGCGCGCGGTTCCGCCGCGCATCACGGTGCGCGCGGTTCCGGTCGGGATCAGCACCACCGCATAGGCATGCCGCGCACGCACCAGATGCTCGGCCTCCTTCATGTCGCCTGCGACCGCGGCCACCCGCAGCCCGGGCGCCGCGTCCAGGCGCCGCGCGGTTTCGCGCGCGATGCCGCTGCCGTCCTGATCGACGACGACGATGGGCAGGTCGCGCATGACACCGGCCGAAAGCTGGATCGCCACCGTGGCAAGCAACAGCAGCGGCACCCAGGTCAGCAGCGCCAGGTCCCAGAAACTGTGCCGCAGGAACCGCGCTTCCCGCCGGAAACCAGCGGCGAAGGCGACGCCTGCCTTCATTGCGGCCAATCGAACAGCACGGTCATCCCGGGCCTGAGGTTGCGGATCGGCGTCACCGGCACGGCGCGAATCTCGAAGCTTTTCACGTCGAACCCGCTCGACTGCCGGGTCGCGCGCCAGGTCGCGAAATCGCCCGCCGGCGCCAGATAGGTAACCCGGAAACGCGTGCGCTGCATGCCGAGCGCCGGGATCGTGCCGCTGATCTCGGCACCGCGGGCAAGGCCGCGAAGCTGATCCTCGCGCAGGTTGAGCGTGACCCAGGGCCGCGCCACATCGGTCAGCAGGAAGACGGGGAAGCCCTGCGGCACCAGCTCGCCCGGCTGGGCAAGGCGCTTGCCGACCTCGCCGTCGGACGGCGCGAGGATGCGGGTCTCAGCGGCCGCCGCCGCGACCTCCGCCGCCGCCCCGCGCGCCTGCTGAACCTGCCCGGCCGCAGCCGCCTTGTCCTGCCGCCGCGCACCCGCGCGTGCGAGGTCATATTGCGCGCGCGCAGCCTTTGCGGCCTCGGCGGATGCGATCGCATTGGTACGCGCCTCGTCCGCCTTCTGCCCGGCGATCACGCCCTCCCGGTACAGTCTTTGCGTCCGCGCCGCCGTCGTCCCGGCAAGGTCGGCCGCGGCCTGTGCGCGGCGCCATTGGGCTTCGGCAGCGCGAATATCCTCGGTCCGCGCCCCTTCCTCGGCCTTGCTCTCCACAGCCTGCGCCGCCGCCAGCGCGCCGCCGGCCTGCTGCTCCTTCGCGGCGACTTCGGGGCTGGCGAGCGTGTAGAGCAATTGCCCCGCGCGCACCGCCTGGCCTTCCTCGACATGGAAGGCGGCGATCCGCCCGGTCACCTTGCTGGTGACGCGCAGCTCGCGCGCATCGACCATGCCCTGGATCTGGTCGGGCACGGGGCGATAGCTCAGCCACAGGCCGGTGCCGAGCGCGGCGACGATCGCGACGACGATGACCGGAACCAGCCACCGGGGCCGCTCTCGCCGTACGGGTTCGGGGTCAGGTTCGGGATCGGGTTCCGTCACCGCCGGGGCGGCTTCCGGCTTTTCGGGCGCGGGAGCCTTCTCGGGGACCGGCTCGGGCTTGACCGCTTCTGCGGGGGGCTCTTCGCTCATGGGATCACCTTGTCGGCCTGGGCGACATAGTCCGGCATCTTCGCCATCTGCCCACTGACGTTCAGCAGCTGCGCGAGCGCCTGCACATATTCGTTCGCCGCCTGCGCGCGCTGAACGCGGACCCGGCCCAGCCCGAGCTCGGCATCGATCACGTCGAGCGAGGTTGCCTGCTGCTCCCGGAAGGACAGCGTCTGCAGGCGCAGATTCTCCTGCGACGAAGCGAGCGCCCCGTCGAGAAGCAGGAAGCGTTTCCGCGCGGCCTCGACCGCGTTCCATGCCTGGGTCACGCCGATCTCAAGCTGGACCCGTGCCTCCCGGACGCCCGCCCGCGCCTGCTCCGCCACGTGCCGGGCGGCTTCCACCGACTGACGGCGGCCGAGGCCCGACGCGAGCTTGTATTTGACCCCGATCCCGACCGACCAATCCGGATCGGTGAGCAGTGAATCGCGGCGGTCGAAATTATACTGCCCGAATGCATAGACGGTCGGCCGCAGCTTGCTCTGCTGCAATGTGACCCCCGCCGCCGCCTGATCCTCCAGCGCTTCCAGACGGGCCAGCTGCGGATGATTGTCCAGCGCCGCCGTCTTGAACACCGCAAGCGGCGGCAGGCTGTGCGAGATGACGAAGAGCGGACTGACCGGCCGCACCCCGTTGGGCGCGCGGAGCAGGCCGGCAAGCGCCGCGTTCGCGGTGGCGAGGTCCGCGATCGCCTTCTCATACTCCCGCGCCGCATCGTCGCGCGCGACCTCGGCCTGCAGCCGCTGCGCCCGGCTGATGAAGCGCTCACGCTCCAGCTTGGCCGCGTCGGACACGTGGTGCTCCAGGCCGGCCAGGACATCGCGGCGCACCCCCAGTGCGCGCTCCGCCAGCTGCTGCCCGTAATAGGCTGTCACGAGCTGGACGAGCGCATTGTCGACCGCAAGGGCATGGTCCGCCTTGGCCTGCGCGACCTGCGCTTTCGCACCGGCCTGCGTGCCGGAAATCTGTCCGCCGGTGTAGATCGGGAGCGTCGCGGTGACGATCGGCCGGGCACTGTCGCGCCGCTGCTGGAAGCGCAGCGGGTCACGGATCCCATAGGCCTGCGCCACGGGCGCCAGCGAGCCGAGCGGCAGGTACAATGTCTTCTGATATTCGAGCAGTTGCGCCTCGAAATCCACGTCCGGGCGGCTCAGCGTGCGCGTCGCGCCCTCCTGCGCCTCCTTGCTGCGGAGATTGGCGTCGGACGCGGCAAGGGCATCCGATCGCTGCAGCAGGCGCTCCTGCGCGGCAGGATAATCGAGCGCTGCGGGGTCGGCATCCTGAGCCAATACCGGCGGCGCGACAGCGGCCGCACACATCCAGAGCCACCGGTGAATACTCATCGCCCCTCCCGAGCCTGAAAACGGGATGTGGCCAGTCTAAGCCGAACCGCGCTTGATCTGCCACGGGATTTTCACGCGCACACCGTTTCGCGACCGGAAATCGGGTCTAGCGGCTTCGGCTATCGATCGACGCAAGATAGGCCTTTGCCTCCTCGAGGAACGCGCTGGTCAGCCGCCCCATCTGCCCCTGTCGCGGTGTGACGAAGGCATATTCGTGCATGATCGTCGGTACCAGCGGCCGCGCCACCAGCGGCACGCGCAGATAGCTGCGGGCGAGCAGCTCGTTGACGATCGCGATCCCGACGCCGCGCGCCGCCAGCGCGCAGGCCGAGCCATGGGTATGCGTCTCGATCGCCACGCTCGGGCGCAACCGGTGAGTCGCGAACACCTGGTCGATCTGCACCCGCCAGTGTCGTCCCGACCCGAGCAGAATCAGCGGCTGCCCCTTCAGCAGGGTCGGTGTCAGCTCGGCATGGACTGCCAGCGGATGATCGGCGGCCAGTACGCACACCGATCCATTCGCGATCAAAGGCTCATAGTCGAGCTCGTCATCCTCGACCGGCATCTTCATGAATGCGCAATCGGCGATGCGCGTCGCGATCATCGTCTTCGCCGTCTCGATGCTGCGTGAATCGAGGTTGAAGCGGACGCCGGGGTAGCGTTTCAGGAAGCTGGCGACGATTTCGGGCAACACGCCCTCGGCAAAGCTGGGCGGCGCCACGACACGCAGTTCGCCGGTGGCCGAATTGGCGATATCCGTCGCCAGACTGTTGACCCGTTGCAGCCCGGCGAGCGCGAATTCCACCTCGCGCGCCAGCATCAGCCCATCCTGGGTCGGTACGAGCTTGCCCCGGTCGCGATAGAAGAGCTCGAACCCCACCGCCCGCTCCAGCTGGGTCAGCATCCGGCTGACCCCCGGCTGCGTGCTGCCAAGGTTGCGCGCCGCGGCCGTCGCCGACCCGGTCCGCATCACTTCGGCAAAGGCGGTGAGCGTGCGCACGCCCAGCGCCGAGACCGGCCGGGGCGGGCTCACTGCCATCGGTCAGCCGATCGGGACGACCGGCAGCACGATGTACGACGCGGCATCGCGCGCGACATGCACGGTGTTGCGCGCGACCCGCGGCGGCGCGCCGGGCACGCGCCAGTCGCTGTTGGGATTGACGTCGAAATGCGGGAAGTTGCTGCTCGACACCTCGATCCGGATACGGTGCCCGGCGACGAAGCGGTTGCTGGTCGGGAAGCCCGGGATGACGAGTTCATGGATCTTGCCTGGCTCCAGCGGTTCGGGGCGCTCGAACGAATTGCGGAAGCGCGCCCGCAGGATGCCATGCGCCAGGTTCATCGCATAGCCCTGCGGATAGTCGGCGCTCGGTGGATACACATCCACCAGCTTGATCGTGAAGTCGGTATCGATTGCGGAGGATTCGATCATCAGGTGCGCGACGATGCTGCCGGTCACCTCGACGTCCTGCGCCAGCACCTCGGTCTCGAACACGAGTACATCGTCGCGCTCCGCTGTGGCGCGGCCGGGTACGATCCCGCCCAGCATCCCGGCCGCCTCGCGCTGGTCGAACGCGCCCGCGTGCATCAGGGGCGCTCCAGACGCCAGCGCGCCGCCGATCGTCGGCGCCGGGCGGGCGGGGTCGAAATCATAGCGGCGCGGCGGTGCGTCCGCGTCCGGCAGCTCCGCTGCCAGCCGCCCGTCGCCGTGCAGGTAGAACTTGGTTTCCACCGTCCGTGCCAGCGGCCATTCCTGCTCGTCGCGCCATACGCCGCCATGATCCAACCGCCCGTCGGCGGTCCGCCGCCCGCTGCCGCCGCCCATCACGAAGATGCGCACCGGCGCGGGCAGATGCTCCGGCACCTCGCGGCCCAGCATGTGCCGGTCGAACCAGTCGCGGCGCAGCGCGAAATAGTCGCCGCCGACATGGCCGTCGAGCGGCGCCTCCGGCCCGAAATCGACGTCGCCGGCGTGGCGGACCGACCGCTGCCCGTGCGTCCACGGCCCCAGCACCAGCTTCACCGGTCCGCGCTTGATCGGCGCCAGGCCGGTGAAATTCTCGATCGCGGTCTGCGAATAGGGGTCGTACCAGCTCGACATGTGCACCATCGGCACATCGGCATAGCGGTCGAAATAGCCGCGCGCGTAGAGGCCGAGCCGGGTCCAGAAGCCGTCCAGCCGGTCATGGTCCCATTGTTCGAGCACATAGGATTCATATTCGGGCGCTGCGGCGAGCGGAGAGTTGCCTCGCGTCCAGCGCCGCCCGATCCATTCGCGCATGTCCTGCCCCTCCAGCGCCGCGCGCCGCGCCGGATCGGCGGCGGTCTCGGGCGCGAGCAGCGCGTGCTTATGCGCCCAGGTCAGTTGCTTGAGCTCGAACGCACCGCCCTGGCGGATGCCGCCATGATAGGCGCTTGAGAAGCCGCCTGAGTCGAGGAACATCGCCTTGAGGCCCGGTGGATCGAGACAGGCGAGCGCGCTCTGCACGTGCGCGCCATAGGACAGGCCGAGCGTGCCGATCCGCCCGTCGCACCAGGGCTGTTCGAGCAGCCAGGCGAGCGTGTCGGCGCCGTCCTCCGCCTCGTTCAGATATTTGGTGAACTCGCCCTCCGACGCATAGCGGCCGCGGCAATCCTGCAGGACGAAGGCATAGCCTGCCTGCGCGAACCAACGCGCGATCTCCGGCTTGGTGCGCGGCTCGGGATCCTGCTCGGTACGGTCGCCATGATTAGCCTCGCGCTTGCCATAGGGGGTGCGCTCCAGCAGCACCGGGAACGGTCCCGGACCCTCCGGCAGGTAGATATCGGTCGCCAGATGCACGCCATCGCGCATCGGCACCATCGTGTCGGAGATCATGGTCGGATCAGCAATCATTTGAAGGCGAGGACGATATGGGCCGCCGGCGCGCCGGGGCCGACGGGCAGCTGAAGCGAGACCCAGCTGCCGACGAGCAGCATCCCGGTCAGGCCGATCGCGATGGAAAAGGGCAGCATCATCGCGATCAGCGATCCGACGCCGAATCCTTTCACCCAGCGCTGGCACATGATCAGCACGAGCATGAAGTTCGACGCCACCGGCGTGACGATGTTGAAGATCGAATCGCCCATGCGATAGGCGGCAGTGGTCATCTCCGGCGATACACCGAGCAGCATCAGCAGCGGCACTGCGATCGGCGCCATCACGCTCCATTTGGCGCTCGCCGATCCGATCAGCAGGTCGAAGATCGACGACATCAGCAGCAGCATGATCAGCATCAGCGGGAGCGGCAGCGCCAGTTCGCGCAAAGTCTCGGCGCCTTCGATCGCCATCACCGGCCCGAGCTTCGACCAGCCGAACATCGCTACGAAATGCGCCGCGAAGAACACGATCACCAGATAGGGAGCCAGGTCGCGCATCCCTCCGGCCATCATCGCCACCACATCGCGATGCGATTTGATGGTGCCGGCGGCCGCGCCATAGGCCCAGCCCGCGGACAGGAAGAGCAGGAAGAACGCCGCGATCAACGCCGCGTAGAAGGGCGCGAGCCGCGCCCCGCCCGTTGCACCGTCGTCGAGGAGCGGATGGAAGCCCGGCAGCAAGGTCAGTGCAGCGAACAGCGCGACCACCGCCAGCGCGGCGATCCCGGCATATCGCAGCCCGCGCCGCTGGGCATCGTTCAAGGTGCCGGCATTCGGCTCGAGCCCGTCGGGCGGACTCGCCTGCCACCGCGCCAGCCGCGGCTCGACGATGCGATCGCCGACGAACCAGACGACGGGCAGCAATATGAGGCCCAGCGCGGCGGTGAACCACCAGTTGCCGAGGGGATTGAGCGGATAGCCCGGCTCCAGCAGCTGTGCCGCCGCCTGGGTGATGCCCAGCATCAGCACGTCGAACTGGCCCGGGAGCAGATTGCCTGCGAAGGCGCCCGAAATCCCGGCATAGGCAGCCGCGATTCCCATCAGCGGATGCCGCCCGACCTCGGCATAGACGATCGCCGCCAGCGGAATCAGCACCACATAGGGCGCATCGCCGGCATGATGCGACATCAGCCCGATGAAATAGGTGGCAGGCGTGAGGTAACGCACCGGCAGGTTGCGCGCGGCGCGCCCGATCAGCGCGGCGAAGAGACCGGCGCGCTCCGCCACCGCCGCGCCCAGCATCACCACCAGCAGGAAACCGAGCGGGGGGAAGCTCGCAAAGGTCTGCGGCATCTCGACCAGCAGCTTGCGCAGGTTCGCGGCCGAGAACAGGCTCTCCACCACCACCGGCGCGCCGCTCGACGGGTTGACCGCGCGCCACCCGGCCTGTGCGCCGATCAGCGAGACCAGCATCACCGCTGCGATCAGCGCGAGGAAGATGAAGGCCGGGTCCGGCAGGGCATTGCCCAGCCGTTCGACCCGGTCGAGCCAGCCGCGCCGCCCGGCAATCTTCCCGCTCTCCATCGCCCTGCCCCTGTTCGTGCGCCGGGCTTACATCTTCACCGAGAAGCGGGCGTAGAGGAAGCGTCCGCGCGCGTCATAGGTGTAGATGTCATAGTTGATCGGCGCGTTGGCGTAGGACGCCGGCGGCATCTTGTCGAAGAGGTTGTTGACGCCGACACCGAAGCGCGCCGCACCGTCCTGCACGTCGAAATTCACCTCGGCGTCGAAATAGGTGATCGCCTTGGTCCAGTTGTCCTTGACCGCATTCACGACATCGGTCGTCTTGCCGATATAGCGGGCGCGTACCACCGCGTCGGCGCTGTCGCCGGTCCAGCTGAGCGAGGCCTGCCCCTTCCAGCGCGGATAGGTGGAGCGCGGCTGATCGCCCTTGCCCGCACGGTTGTCGATGATCACGCCGCCCGTCGCCGGGTCGGGTGACTCGGTGCGGAAGCGGCTGAGATAGGAGACATCGACCATCGCGCCGATCCGGCCGATGCCGCTGTTGAAGTCGTAGCGCACCGTCGCGTCGACGCCGTCGGTCAGGATCGAGGCGAGGTTCTGCGAGCCCTGCAACAGGCTGAGCACCGCGCCGGTCCCGGCGTCACGCCGCACCAGATCGCAGAACACGCCTGCGCGCTGCGCACAGAGCTGCAGGATCTGGGTCGCCGATTGCGCGGCGATCGCGTCCTTGATCTTGATGTTGTAGTAATCGACGGTCAGCGAAAGCCCGCGCATCGGCGTGATCGCCACACCCGCGCTGATGCTGTCCGACGTCTCCGGCTTGAGCGCGCGATTGCCGCTGATGACGCCCGGGATCAGGCCGTTGAGATTGTAGTTCGCCTGATTGTAGCCGGCCGGCACACCCGCACAGCCGGGCCGTGCCGGGTTCGCCGCCGAACCGCCATTACAGGGATCGGTGCCCTGGAAGGTCGTCTCGCGCGCGCCCTGATAGAGTTCGAGGATCGACGGAGCGCGGAAGCCCTGGGCATAGGTGCCGCGGAGCAGGATCGGCTCGACCGGACGATAGCCAACCCCGGCCTTGAACGTCGCCTTGCCGCCGACGGTCGAGTAGTCGGAATAGCGCGCGGCGAGGCTCAGATCGAGCGCCTCGCCGAACGCCGAATCCTTGAGCAGCGGGATCGAAAGCTCGCCATAGACTTCGTGCAGGTCGTAGCTGCCGCTGGTCGGCGTGCGCGTCTGCGCGGTCGTCTTCGCGTAGAGCGCCGGATTGAGATAGGTCGGCGCGGCGTTCGCGATCGGATCGGGATTATCGACGCCCTTGTTGCGGCGATATTCGTATCCGACCGCCAGCGCGACATTGCCTGCGGGAAGTGCGAACAGGTCGCCGGTCGCGTTCACCCCTGCGTTCCACAGCTCGGTGTGGTTGGATTCACGCGTGGTGAAGCGGATATAGTCCGCCTGCGCCGCCGTCATCTGGCCGAACAAATTGACCGGCACGCACCCGGCACTCGCCGCGCAGGTCGCCGGATTGCCGAGCGCCAGGAACAGATTGTCGTAGTTGATGCCGTTGAGTGCGGTCGACTGGATCGAGTTGCGGGCATAGCTGCCGAAAACATCCCAGCGCCAGACATTGCCGAGCAGGCCGAATTCGCCGTCCAGCCCCGCAGCGACGCGATAGGTCTCGACATCCTGGCGGTTGTCGCGGTTGCCGACGTCGCTCATCACCTTGCGGATGCGGAAGGCCGAGTTGGCGGCAAAGCCCAGCGCGTTCGCGGCGGGCACGCCATTGGCGGTACCGAAGGGATTGAAGGCATGGTTGTTGGGGATCGCGAAGCCGCGCACCGTGCCTGCCGTGCCACCAATGTCGAGCAGGACCGGCGAGAAGAGCTGGTTCGACGTGCGGCGGTTGTACAGCCCGTCGATATGGAATTCGATCCCGTCGGACACTTCATAGGCGAAGCGGCCGTAGAAGCCGTAGCGCTCGGACGGGCCGGTCGAATAGATGCCCTGCGCCTGTGTGTTGTACGCGTCGCCCGGCAGCGACGCGACATGGAAGGCGTTGTCGGCAAGGTTCCCGGTGCCATAGCGCGCATCGGCGCCGTTGAGCGCGATCGGCGCCGCACTTCCGCCAAAGCCCGCGGCCGTACCGAAATAGCCGTTCCCCGCCAGGCCCGGCAGGATGTAGAGGCCCGCGGGGCTGGTGCCCGGCGCGGTCACCGGCACTAAAGTCTGGGTGGTCAGCGCGCGCGCGTCGGTACGGATCGGCTGCGACTTGAAGTAGCTGGCCGACAGGATCACCGATCCGCGCTCGAACTTGTGGCCAAGATTCAGGATCGCGGAATATTCGGCGCCGTCGCCCTTGTCGGTGGTCGCCGCGCGCGCATTGGCGCGGATGCCACTGAACGGCTGGATCGTCTTGATGTTGACGACGCCGGCGATCGCGTCGGCGCCATAGATGGCCGAGGCGCCGTCCTTCAGCACCTCGATCCCCTCGATCATCCCCATCGGCATGGTGTTGAGGTCGACAAAGTCACGAAAGCCGCGCTGGCCGACCGCATCGACCCAGCGATGCCCATCGACCAGCACCAGCACGCGATTGCCGCTCCCCTCGCCGCCGCCCAAATAACGCAGATTGATGGACGAAGCGCCGTAGGAGGTACCCTGCGTGCCGTTGGAGTTGAGGCTGACGCCTGCCGAGGGCAGCTTCTGCAGCAATTCGCCCGGCGAGGCGGTGCCGGACTTGGCGATATCCTCGGCGGTCAGGGTCAGCACAGGCCCAACGCTGGCGGCATCGGTGCGCTGGATGCGCGATCCGGTGACGACGATCGCCGGCTCCTCTGCCTCTTCAGCCTCGGTGGCTTGCTGCGCGAAGGCGGGGGCCGCCATCGCGATAAGGCTGACGCCGATAAGGGCGGCACGGGTGCGGCGCACCTGCGAAATCCGGTTGATCATGATTCTCCCCGCATCTTTTTCTTTCGATTCGCCGGCAAGCCTATCAATCCGCCCGGACCGCGAAACGTGATGGCGCACTTTCATCGATGCATATCATCGATGGTATGACATTGCCGGTGTCCGTGCAGCATTCGATATTGCCATGACAGCAACGGGCAGGAGACCAGGATGCACACGCCGCTGACGGATCGTCGCAGCCTCCTGTTCGGCCTCGCCGCCTGCGCCGCGCTTCCCGCGGCCGCGAGACCGCAATCGATGCGTGTCGCGCTGCTCGGCCAGTCCCTCATCCAGCAGGACCTCTGCACGCCCGGCTGGGAGGGGATGGCAGACGTCAAGGCGCGGCTGCGCCAGGCCGATATCGTCTTCACCGATCTGGAAACCGCGATCGACGCGCCCGGCGCCGGGCCGCCGACCCGCACCGGCGAAGTGTTTCACGCCGCCAAGCCGGCCGTCATCGATTGTCTGAAATCGCTCGGCGTCTCGCTGGTGACCACCGCGAACAACCATGCCTGGGACATGGGACCCGGCGGTATCCTTGCTGCGATCGAGCAGCTCGGCCGGCGCGGTATCGCCCATGCCGGTACCGGACGAGATCTTGCGACCGCTGCCGCACCCGCCTTCCGCGAGACGCCGTCAGGAACGTTCGCGCTGGTTGCGGCAGCGGCGGGCGCGATCCGCGAGGGGGCTGCCGCGACCCCGGTCCGTCCGGGCGTTCACGAACTGCGCCGCGCCGCATCCGGCGCGCTGGAGCGTGAGGATGTCGAACGCGTTCTCGCCGCGATCCGCACCGCGCATGCGGCCGGCGCCACGGTGCTGATGTGCCTGCACAATCACTATTGGGAGCCGGTGCAGGCCGATACCTCCGCCTGGCAGAAGGCGTTCGCGCGCGAATGTGTCGATGCCGGTGCCGCAGCCTTTGTCGCGCATGGCACGCCGCTGATGCAGAGATGGGAGATGTATCGCGGCGCACCCCTGTTCCACGGCCTCGGCAACTTCATCTTCCAGACCCGCAAGGCGGACGACTTTTACGGTCCCGCTACCTGGCGATCGATGATCGTCGATGCCCGTTTCGCGCGCGGACGCTTCGTCGGCGCGCAGCTCATCCCGATCGAACTGGAGGCACGCAAGTTCGCCGGCGAGTACAGTGCAGGCTGGCCGCGCCTCGTACCCGGCGCGAGACCGCAGTCGCTGTGATCCGCTGAACTGCGGACGTCGCTGTGATCCGCTGAACCGCGGACGGTGCCGGAACCTGCGAGCCCCGCAAAGCCCCTGCGAATTTCGAAGAGCCACATAGACCGTGGTTATAGCGCGCAGACGAAAACAATATTTTCCGGTCTACCCTCGTACGATAATTTCCCCAGCAGTTCGGGGGCAACCGGGCCGGGGAATCATCGACCGCACAGCGTATCATTCCACCTCCGCATCACCGCTGTGGAGGCAATGGTCACGCTCAATCAGCCGATGCGTCATGGCCTGCCTAGTGCCCCCACTGCTTTGAGGGGACCGCCTGACGGCGCGAAGACGCCGCTGGCAAGGAAAAATCAGGGAAGGAAGAAATCATGAAGACTGCAATCCGAATTGCCGGCCTGATGGGCGGCATTTCGCTGCTCGCCACCGCCAGCGCTGCACTCGCGCAGGACGTGCCCGAGAGTCCTCAGGCCGAGCCGGAGCCGCAGGAAGTCGTCGTCATCGGATCGCAGATCAAGGGCGCGGACGTCGCCGGCGCGCTGCCCGTCACCGTGCTCAACGAGGACGATATCGCCGCCGTCGCCGCCACCAGCGGTGACGATCTGTTCCGCTCGATCCCGCAGGCGGGCGACGTTGCCTTCAACGAGAGCCGCGACGCGGGCGGTATCAACGACGCGCGCGGCGACACCGCCTCGATCAACCTGCGCGCGCTCGGCACCGGCAACACGCTGGTCCTGCTCAACGGCCGCCGCATGGTCCTCCATCCCGGCACGCAGAGCGAGAATCTCGTGCCGGTGCAGAGCGTCAACACCAACACGATTCCGGTGATGGGCGTCCGCCGGGTCGAAGTGCTGCTCGACGGCGCCGCCGCCATCTATGGCTCGGATGCGGTCGCAGGCGTGATCAACACCGTGCTCAAGGACAATTTCAAGGGCCTGCGCCTCACCAGCGAGATCGGCTTCACCGAGAATTCGGGTCAGGTCGAAGCGGAGTTCGCGTTCGAGGCGGGCCACAGCTTCAACGGCGGCAAGTCCAACATCTCGCTGTTCGGATCGTACAACCATCGCGACCCGCTCTATGCCCGTGAGCGCCGCAATTCGCGCTCGGCCGATCTGCGGCCGCTGGTCGCGGGCACGCCGTTCGCGGGTGACACCGATTTCGACAACACCTCGACCGACAGCATCTGGGGCGAGTTCCAGCGGCTGACCAACAGCTACGTGGCATCGACCACCAGCGCGTCGGTCAACGGGACGACGCTCACCACCAACGGCATCTTCCATATCCAGCCGACCGGCAATGGCAGTTGCGTCGCACCGAGCCCCTACGCCGGAACCTGCTGGGACAACAGCTCGCTCTCGACCGCCTCGACCGACAACAACCTGAAATACGACATCAACGATGTCCGCACGCTGATCGGCCGCAACGACCGCATCAACCTGTTCGGCTTCTTCAATCACGAATTCGACAGCGGGCTCGAATTCTTCGCCGAGGCCGCCTGGTATCGCGCCGACTATGAATCGCAGCGCGAGCAGGACACCTCGCTGGCGAGCCAGCGGCTGATCATCCCTGCCAATGGCTATTACAATCCGCTCGGGCCCGTCGGCAGCCCCAACCGCATCCCCGGTCTCACCGGCGTTGCCACCACCGGCGTGCCGATCGAGCTGATCGACTATCGCCCGGTCGATGCCGGGCCGCTGGTGGTCAAGGTCCGCAACGATACGATGCGCTTCCTCGGCGGCTTCCGCGGCGAGGTGTTCGGCTTCGATTTCGACAGCGCCCTGCTCTACTCGCGCGCCCGCACCCGCGATTCGATGCACACGGTCAGCCTGACCAAGTTCCAGGAAGCATTGAGCCGCACCGACGCCACCGCCTACAACCCGTTCAACGGCGGCGATCCGCTCAATCCCGGCCGCTACGACAGCACGCCCAATCCGCGCAGCGTGATCGATCCCTTCATGGTCGACATCTATCGCATCAGCACGACCGAGCTGATGATGGCCGACCTGAAGCTCAGCAAGAACGATCTGTTCACCCTGCCCGCGGGCCGCGTCGGCATAGCCGCAGGCGTCGAGTTCCGGCGGGAGACCTTCGCCGACGATCGCGATCCGCGGCTCGACGGCACGATCCGCTTCACCGCGCTCGACGGATCGTCGAACGGCAGCGACACGATCGGTGCCAGCCCGACGCCCGACAGCGGCGGTTCGCGCAACACCATCTCGGGTTTCCTCGAATTCGCCGTGCCGGTGGTCGGCCCGGACATGAACGTGCCGCTGATCCGGTCGCTCGACCTTCAGCTCGCCGGGCGCGTCGAATCCTATCAGGGCTTCAACACCGTCGCGAAGCCCAAGGTCGCGCTCTCCTGGTATCCGTTCGCGAACCTCCAGCTCCGCGGTTCCTGGTCGCAGGGCTTCCGCGCGCCCAACCTCCCGCAGCTGTTCGAGAACGGCATTCAGCGGTCGAACACCCGCACCGACTGGATCCGCTGCGAAGCCGATTTCCGCACCGGGGCGATCACCAATTTCGACGCCTGCACGCGCAGCCAGGGCGTGGTCAGCAACCGCTCGGGCAGCCAGGATCTGAAGCCTGAGGAATCGGATAGCCTCTCGCTCGGCGGTACCTTCCAGCTCAACATGGGCCGCGCCGGGCGCCTCACCTTCACCGCCGATTATTGGGAAATCCGGCAGAAGAACGTGATTGGCCTGTTCGGAGATACGAACGCGCTGATCCTCGATTATCTGCTGCGCCTGTCGGGCTCGTCCAACCCGAACGTCCAGCGCGCCGCGCCGACCCAGGCGGATATCGACGCGGTCGCGGGCACCGGCATCGCGCCGATGGGCCGGATCATCCAGGTGATCGACAATTACACCAATCTCACCCCGCGCACGGTCCGCGGCTATGATCTCGGCGTCTATTATCAGGTCAAGGACACCGGCATCGGCGACTTCAACGTCCGCGTGAACGCCGCGCGCCTGCTCGAATTCTATCAGGTACCGAACGAGACCGTTCAATCGCTGATCGACGCGCAGGCATCCGGCAAGATCAACGGGTTCATCAACGTCGTCGGCGCGGAAAGCCTGATCGAGCAGAATGGCCGTCCCAAATGGCGCGGCTCGGCCAGCGTCACCTGGCGCTACAAGGGCTTCGGCCTTGGCTATTACGCCAATTATGTCGGCGCGGTCACCGACACCTCGGCGGCACTGGCAGACGGCACCCGCTGGCGGGTGAAGGACTATCTCACCCACAGCCTCTACGCGCAGTACAGCGTCGACGGCGGCCCGATGGACGACCTTCGTCTGCGCGTCGGCGTGCGCAACCTGCTCAACGAGCTCGCACCGCTCGCCGATCAGCCGACCGGCTATATCGGCGACCTCTACGGCAACCGCGGCCGCCAGGTCTATTTCTCGGTGAGCAAGCGTTTCTGATCCACTCCCCTGCCCCGCGCCATTTCTGTGGCGCGGGGCACCCAGTTCAAGCCGGAGCCTTCCCATGACCCAGTCGACAGCCACCGAGCAGGCCAGGCCCTTCACCCGTGCGCTCGGCTGGTGGTTCGGCGTGCTGCTCTCGGCTCTCGCTCTGCCTGTCCCGGCGACGGCGCAGAGCCGCCACCTCCTCGAATACCCCTCGATCCATTCGCCCGTGGTCGGCACGCGCGGGATGATCGTCAGCCAGAACGCCGTCGCGAGCGAGGTCGGCGCCCAGATCCTGCGCGACGGCGGCAACGCGATCGACGCGGCCGTCGCGATCGGCTTCGCGCTCGCCGTCACCTTGCCGCGCGCGGGCAATATCGGCGGCGACGGCTTCATGACCGTCTATGACGCGAAGTCGCGTCAGGTCCGCGTCCTCGACTTCCGCGGCGTCGCCCCGCGCGCCGCTACCCCGGCGATGTTCGTCGATAACCAGGGCAAGGAGCGCAGCATCGCCTCCTATGGCTATATGGCGCCCTCGGTCCCCGGCACCGTCGCCGGGCTTGAGCATGCCCACAGGAAATGGGGCAAGCTCCCCTGGGCCAAGGTGGTCGAGCCCGCCATCCGCCTCGCCCGCGACGGCGTCAAGCTGACCGCGGACGAAGCCTTCGTATTCGGCTGGGGCCGCCAGCGCCTGTCGAACAGTGCCTCGGGCAAGTCGACCTTCTACAAACCCGACGGAAGCCTTTACGCCAAGGACGAGGTGCTGAAGCAGCCCGACCTCGCCTGGACCTTGGGCGAGATCGCCAAGGGCGGCGCCAGGGCCTTCTACACCGGTGAGATCGCCCGCCGGATCGAGGCGGACATGAAGGCCAATGGCGGCATCATCACCCGCGCGGACCTCGCCGCCTACAAGCCGGTCGAGCGCGATCCGCTGGTCGGCACCTATCGCGGCTATCAGGTCTATACCCCGCCGCCGGCCAGCGCGGGCGGCGCGACCCTGCTCAACATGCTCAACATCCTCGAGCATTTCGATCTCAAGACCATGGGCGCCGGCTCCGCTGCATCGCTGCACGTGATGGCCGAAACGATGAAGCTCGCCTATCTCGACCGGTACGAGGCCCTCGGCGATCCCGCTTTCGTCACGGCCCCGGTCAAGGGCTTCATCTCGAAGGAATATGCCGCTGAGCGCGCCAAGTTGGTCGACCTCACCAAGGCGACCCCGGTCCGCTCGCTCGCGCCGGGCGACCCGCTCAAGTTCGAAAGCCCCTCGACCACCCATTTCTCGGTCGCGGATGCCGAGGGCAACGCCGTCTCCACCACCTACACGCTCGGCTCCGACTTCGGATCGGGCGTGATGATCGCGGGCACCGGCATCCTGCTCAACAACCAGATGAACAATTTCAGCCATGAGCAGGCATGGGAAGCCCAGCGCAAGGGCACGAAGCCGCCGCTCAACGGACTCGCGCCCGGCAAGCGCATGCTCTCGACGATGATGCCGACCCTGGTGTTCAAGGATGGCAAGCCCTGGCTGATCGTCGGCACGCCCGGCGGCAGCACGATCATCACGACGATGCTCCAGCTCGTT
This sequence comes from Sphingomonas sp. GW821-FHT03E12, assembly GCF_059420685.1. Taxonomy (NCBI): domain Bacteria; kingdom Pseudomonadati; phylum Pseudomonadota; class Alphaproteobacteria; order Sphingomonadales; family Sphingomonadaceae; genus Sphingomonas; species Sphingomonas sp. GW821-FHT03E12. The sequence goes on along the minus strand of NZ_JBWKUF010000002.1, from coordinate 700,737 downwards.
GTCAACACCGTCGACTATGGCCTCAATGTCGAGGAAGCGACGCACCAGCCGCGCATCTATCAGGGCACGACCGCCAGCCTGCGCGTGGAGCCCAACTTCAACCCGGACACGGTTGCCGCGCTCAAAGCCAGGGGTCATCGTATCGAGATGGACGAAACCATGGGCAGCGCCCAGTCGATCATGATCACCAGCGATCTGTTTCTCGGTGCCGCCGATCCGCGCCGCCCGGGGGCAAAGGCGATCGAACCCTGATTTGCCCGCGGAATCCGTCCTCACGGCCTAAACGCGCGCAGCGCCTCCGAGGCTAGCCGCCCCGGAGGCGCTGCGTCCCTGACCGAGATGGGCGTACCTTCGCAGAGGCCGCGGTTATCGTGTCGCTGGAGGAGAGGAAGACACGATAGCCCCCGGATCGGGGAACTACATGTCCTTGTCCGGCACCGGCGCGATCACCAGCGACAGCCGTTCGCCATCGGTCATCATCCCTGACTGAAGCAGGATGCGCGTCCCATCCGGGCTGAAGCTGGGATGGGCGTGATCCGGCCGCATGCGATGACCAGCGGTCAGCAGGGTTCGCTTCGACGACTTGCGGTCGATCAGATGGACATTGCCGTCGAAATCGTCGCCCGCTGCCCAGCGCCCGTCATAGGTAACGGCATTGTGCCAGTAGCCACCGGTGTTCGATTCATCCTGCGGTATGTTGACGCTGTTGAAGTATTTGAGCTCGCTGCGGATGACCGTGTAGCTGTCGGTCTGCCCCAGATTCTCGACACGCCCGTCGCGCAGCGAGACCACCATCAAGCCCGACGGCTTCTGGCGCAGCTTCATCGTATGGCCCATCAGGTTGAAGATGACATGGTCGCCGTCGGCGAACTGCTCGTGCGTCACCCAGTCGTCCGGCCCCTCGACATAGATCGGGCGGTTGCCCGTACCGTCGCCATTGACCAGCCACATGCGTTGCGGCGCGTCGCCGCCGGTCTCGTGGCAATACATGATCTCGCCCGGCTTGATCGGGTTGGCCTGGATATGGCCCATCAGCCAGGGCGTCTTGAGGATCACCTTGGTCGCGCCGCTGGCGATGTTCACCGCGCGGATGCCGCTCGGCACCTGCGGCGCGAGCGCACCGGGCGCGCGCGGCGGCGGCTTGCGCTGGTTGAAGCTGATGTACGCGGTCTTCTCATCAGCATCGAGCGCAAAGCCGGTCGTGATCGTGCCGTCCTTCGGCATCGCCGCGACAACGCGCTCATAACCCTGCGCGCGCGGCGTGCCCTTATATGCGTCGGCGAGCAGCGCGCCGAGGTCGATCTCGACCAGTTCCGCGCCGTCATCCGCCCCGCCCGGCTGGCGGGTGTAATAGACCTTGTTCGACAGGCGCGCGACGTTGAGGCCGCTGGTGTTCACGCCTGCGCTGTCGGTGATCTGGATGATGTCGCCGGTGATCTCGTTGACCACGAACGCCTGCGGGCCTGAGGCGGCACGGTTGGACGAGCGGAAGACGATGTGGTTGCCGTCCTTCGTCCATTGCCGGTGCGTCGGATAGATCTTGGAATCGCTCGACCTGCCCGCGGTCAGAACCTTGAGCGGAATGCCCGTCGCCCGGTCGACCACCGTCTGCATTTCGGGCGCGTAGCGCTTGCCGACATCGCTGGCGCTCGCGGGCGCGACCCAGACAAGGGCGGCGAACATCGCGCCGCCCAGAAGCTGCTTCTTCATGCTGTGCTCCCTGTTCGGGCGCTGGCCGACGGCGCAGCGCCCGTTTCCCGATCAGAACTTGAACCGCGCGCCGACGAAGAACTGGCGGCCGGTCTTCGAATAGACCTGCTGGTCGCGGATATTCTTGCCGTCCCAGAAGTCGGTCGCCTGGTCGGTCAGGTTCAGCATGTCGATGCTGATCCCGATGTTCGGCGTGACGTCGTAGGAGATCGATGCGTCGAGGTTGAAGGTCGAGTAGCTGCCCGTCGCGTCGGCAAGGCCCGCACGCAGCGGCACCGTGCGGAGATACTCGCTGCGATAGGCACCCGACAGGCGCACCGACAGCCCGCCCGCTTCGTAATAAAGCGTCGCGTTGAACGAGTTGGGCGAGACGTTGACGAGCTGATCGGTCAGCGTCGGACCTGCCGAGTTGGCGGTCAGGAAGTAGGTGATCTTCGAATTGATGTGCGTGTAGTTGAACAGCGCACCGAAGTTCTTGAGGAAGCCGGGCAGGAAGGTGAAGGGCTGCTGGTAGTTGATCTCCAGCCCCTTGATCGTGCCGCCCTGCGTGGTCTGGAAGTTGGTGATGTTGATCGGCGCGTTGGGGTCGGTGCCCGCCGGGAAGGCCGAGATCGGGATGCCGCTGTTGGCGATCGTCGTCTGGGTCAGCAGCTGCTGCGCAAAGGTCTCGAGCTTCTTCTGGAACACCGCGACCGAGATCACGCCGCCGCGCTGGAAATACCACTCGACGCTGGCGTCGAGGTTGGTCGAGCGGAACGGTTCGAGGTCGGGATTACCGACGCTCGAGGAATAGTTGGTGCCGGTGACCGTCACCGCGCCGCCCGGGCTGAGATTGCCGAGCGCCGGGCGCGAGATCGCCTTGGCCGCGGCGAAGCGGATGATCAGGTCGCGATCGACCTCCAGGCCCAGATTCACCGCGGGCAGGAAGTCGCTATATTTGCGCCGCGCCTCGACTGCCGGCAGCGCCGCCGAGATGAAGCCGCGCGAATATTGGCTGGTAAAGGCATAGCGCGCGCCGACATTGCCGCGCAGGCGCAGCGTGTCGTTGAGGGGCAGGTTGAAGTCGAGCTGGACGTACGGGCTGTTGTCGGTCTCGCTGACATAGCGATTATTGCCCAGCGCGGCGCTGGTCGCGATGCGGAAGTCGCCGAGCGCATTCACACAGTTGCAGTTGAAGTCATAGACCTTCTCGAACGCGTCGATGTTCGGCACGATGAAGTTGACCGTCGAACCACTGGGCAGATTGAGACCGCGGCCAAAGCCGTTGATCGGCGTGCTCAGGCTGGCGAGCGAGGTGCCTGCGGGAATGTTGCCGTTGACGATGGTCGAGGCGGTACGCGACAGGCTCTGCGTCTCGAAGGTGAACTTCTTGTAGGCGTATCCGATCTTGCCGGTGATCGCGTCGCTGAACTCCCAGCTGAGGTCCGCCTTGGCGTTGCGGAACTTGTTGTCGACGCGCTGGCGCTGGACGCGGATGTCCGAATAGCCGTTGATGAAGCCCCAATTGGCGGGATCGGCGGCATCGAAGCCGAAGTTGAGCAGACCACGACGCTTGTCGTCGCGCGTATCGTAGACAAAGCCGTCGCTATCGAGTCGGTCGAACGAGATCAGCGTGAACTCGGGGATCTCGAACAGCGAGCGCGACTGGCCGTAGAGGAGGTTGAGCTTGCCGCGCTCACCGATCTTCTGGTCGAGATTGGCAGAGACCTGCCAGAAATTGGTGCGTGACCGTTCGTACGCGTTGGTCATCCGGAAATCGACATCGTCGAACACGCCGTAGCGCAGCAGGCCGCTGGCATCGACCTCCGCCTCGCGCACCTTCATGTTCGGGCGGCCGGTGGCTTGCGCCGCGGTCAGGCTGCCCGCTGCGGTGCCATTGCCGCGGTTGAAGCTGATCGGGTTGGTCGCGAGGTCGTTCTTCTCCTGATCGTAGCGCGAATAGGCGGCATCGACCGTGAACAGGGTCGCCTCGCTGGGCTGCCACTGGAACGATCCGGTGAGGCCCAGGCGCTTCTGGCGGTTGATGAAGCGGCCATAGCCGGGAAGGCGCGGGACGAAGACGTCCTTGCGCGCGATCTCGTTATAGGCGGCGGGGGTAGAGCCCGGCACCGCGCCCGGCGCCGCGGTGCAATTCGGCGTGAACGGGGCGGTCGTGACGAGCGTGTTGATCGGCGTCACCGAGCTGCCCGGCACCACCGGACAGAAGCCGTTGAGCTGCTCCCAGTAATCCGACAGCGAGGTGTTGGAATATGCCTCTTCCTCGACCGTGCGCTGGGAATAGGCGGCGGAGAACAGCACGCCGATCGTGTCGCCGGCAAAGGTATCGCTGACGAGGGCGGCGACGCGCGGCTGCACATGCTTGCCCATCTCGTAATAGGCACCCTGCACCGATACCGCGCCGCGGAAGCCCTTGCGGTCGAACGGGCGCGCGGTGGTGAGATCGACGGTCGCGCCGAGCGAGCCTTCATCGACTTCGGCCGATTGCGACTTGCGCACCGTGATCGAGTTGAACAGCTCCGAAGCGAACAGGCTGAAGTCGAAGCCGCGGCCGCGGTTGATGGTCGAGCCCAGCGTCGAGCCGGTGGTCGCCGAGATCGCCTCGATCCCGTTCAGGCGGACGCGCGAGAAATCGCCGCCCAGGCCGCGCACGGTGATGTTGCGCCCCTCGCCCGCGTCGCGCTCGATCGAGATGCCGGGCACGCGCTGCAGCGATTCGGCGACATTGGCGTCCGGGAAGTCGGCCATGTCCTGCGCGTTGATAACGTCGACGATGTCGTTCGATTCACGCTTCGCGTTGAGCGCGCTTTCGAGCGAGCCGCGCAGGCCCGTGACAACGACTTCCTGCTCCTGCTCGGCCTGACCGGCGGCGTTCGCATCCTGGGCAAAGGCCGCACCGGACCAGCAAATGGCGGTTGCCAGCGCGGCGGCCGAAACGGCGCGCGTGATCCCGGTACGATGATCTGAAGTCTTCATCTGTCTCCTCTCCCTGCCCGTCGGGTGCGTCTGTCGCGCACATTGCCGCGATCCCGCCCCAGCTTCCGCCGAGTCATGCCGTCAAAAGTATGATAAGTCAAATAGTGGTGGAATGTTCCAGATTATGGGATTACGATATCGACAAATACCAATATGTCGGGAGGGGACAGGTGAGCGATCTCAGCCGCCGTGATTTCATTCGCAGCGCCGCGCTGGCGGGTACCGCCGCATCGGCGGTACCGAGCGTTGCGGAAGCCGCAATTCCCCCTGCCCCCGACGCCGACATCGTCTGGCTCGACGGCGCGCCGCCACCCGCACATGAAGGGCAGAGTTGGGGAGTGCCATGGCCGCGCGGCACGGCCCCCGCGCGCGCGACCTTCCGGGCACTTGCCCCCGGCGGCACCTCCGTTGCACTGCAGAGCTGGGTCACCGCATGGTGGCCCGACGGATCGATCAAATGGACCGGACATTCCACGCCCGCGGACACCCTTCCCGCACGGAGCCTGAGGATCGAACCCGGCAGGCCCGTCGCTCCTGCCCAGCCAATACGCGTCACCGAGACAGCCGATGCGGTCGAGGTCGGCACCGGCGACACCGTCTGGCGTATCGGCAGACGCGGCGCAGCGATCGTGCAGCACGCCTCCGTCGGCGGTCGCGAGGCGCTGCGCGATGTGAGGCTGCTCGCCACATCACAGGACGGCCCGGATACCGATGACGGTGGCGCGGGCGTACTCGGCCGCTATGCGAGCGAGATCACCCGCACCACCGTCGAGCAGAAGGGGCCGGTGCGGGCAGTGGTGCGTGTCGAAGGCGTGCATCGCGGGGGTGGCCGCGACTGGCTGCCCTTCAGCCTGCGGCTCTACATCCATGCCGGGTCGCGCGCCGCGCGGATCGTCCACAGCTTCATCTTCGACGGAGACCCGGCAAAGGACTTCATCCGCGGCCTGGGTCTCTCCGGCGCAGTGCCGATGCAGGACCGCCCGCACGACCGCCATGTCCGCTTTGCGGGCGAGGATGGCGGGCTGTGGGGCGAGGCGGTGCGCCCGCTCACCGGGCTCAGCCGCGATGCGAGCAAACCCTATCGCGACGCACAGGTTGCGGGACGCGCCACTCCACCCTTCCCCGACATGCCCGAGGTCGTCCGCAATTTGATCGAGCGCATCCCGACCTGGGGCGACTTCACCCTCTCCCAGCCCAATGCCGATGGCTTTGCGATCAGCAAGCGCACCAAGCCCGGCCATGGCTGGATCGAGGTCGACAGCGCGCGCCGCGCGCCGGGCCTGGGCTATGTCGGCAGCGCTTCGGGCGGCGTGGCGTTCGGGATGAAGGATTTCTGGCAGCGTTGCCCGGTGCGCCTCGACATCCGCAACGCTGCCACCGACACCGCCGCTTTCACCCTCTGGTACCATTCGCCCGAGGCGCCGGCGATGGACCTGCGCTTCTATCACGACGGCCTCGGCATGGAGGATTATGTCGCCGAGAATGAAGGCCTCGACATCACCTATGAGGATTATGAGCAAGGCTGGGGCACCGCGCACGGCGTCGCGCGCACGACCGAGTTCATGCTGTGGGCGCTGCCCGCGACGCCCGAGCGCGGCCGGCTGGTCGAGATGGCCAATGAGGTCTCGCGCCAGCCGCGGTTGACCTGCACCCCGCGCCGGCTCCATGCCGCCGGCGTGTTCGGGCCATGGAGCCCGGTCGACCGGTCGACCCCCGCGCGCGCGAAGATCGAGGAACAGGGCGATGCGCTGCTCGACTTCTATCTCGGCCAGATCGAGCAGCGCCGCTGGTACGGCTTCTGGCACTATGGCGATGTCCGCCACGCCTATGACTTCGACCGCCATGTCTGGCGCTACGACATTGGCGGCTATGCCTGGGACAATAGCGAACTCTCGACGGATCTATGGTTGTGGTACGCCTATCTGCGCAGCGGCCGCGCCGACCTGTTCCGCATGGCCGAGGCGATGACCCGCCACACCGGCGAGGTCGACGTCTATCACACCGGCCCCTATCGCGGTTTCGGCACGCGCCACGGGGTGCAGCATTGGAGCGACAGCTCGAAACAGCCGCGCGTGTCCAACGCCGCCTATCGCCGCATCTATTACTACCTTACCGCCGACGAGCGTTGCGGCGACCTGATGCGCGCATTGGTCGACAGCGAGTACACGCTTCAGCGCGTCGAGATCGGCCGCAAGGTCGACAAGCGCAACTCGCGCACCGCCCCGCCCGGCGGCAACAGCGCGGTGCGCGCCGACAAGCCGCTGGCCGAGGGCGTGGTGTTCGCACAGTTCGGCACCACCTGGGGATCGCTGATCGCGGCCTGGTACACCGAATGGGAGCGCACGCGCGAGGCGAAGTGGCGCGACCGCATCGTCGCGGGCATGCGATCGATCGCGGCGATGAAGCACCAATGGTTCACTGGCGGCGCGCCGTTCAATCTCGCCACCGGGCGCTTCGTCGATGCCAGCGACAACCTCAGCATCAGCCATTTGAACGGCGTGTTCGGGGTGTTCGAGATGCATGCCGAACTGCTCGAACTGATCGACGAGCCGGCCTATCGCGCATGCTGGCTGGACTATTGCGCGCTCTACAACGCGCCCGATGCAGAGTTCGAGGCGCGGACCGGGCAGAAGGGACGCGGGCGCGGTCTGCGATCGGCACATTCGCGCTTCACCGCCTATGCCGCGGTCCAGCGCAAGGATCCGGCGCTGGCAAAGCGCGCCTGGGCCGAGTTCTTCGGCACAACCGACGGCCACGACACGGTTGCGCGCGGCACGGTGCGGCGGATCGCAGGATCGGATGTGCTGAAGCCGATCGACGAGATGACCGGCGTCTCGACCAACGGCTCCGCGCAATGGAGCCTTGCCGCGGTCCATAATCTGGCGCTGATCGGCGATGCGCTCGACTAGGGCTTGCCTATCCTCCCGGCATGATCCGGAAGTTGCGCACTCGCAGATGCGAGCGCGTGGTGCGCAGCCCGAAATGGCCGCGCACGTACGGTGCCGGATCGTCGAGTGTGAACAGGCGCTGCCCGTCACGCTCGACCGCCGCGCCGCGTGTGGTGGCGATCAAACGCAGGCGAATCCAGCGATTGGGCTCAAGCCGTGCAGCAGGGTCGCTGCGATCATGCTCGGGCAGGATCGGGCGATTGCCAGCGGCGCCGATGTAACGGCGCATGCGCGTGGTGGTGTTCCGGTTGCCGCCGATTCCCACATAGTAGGTGCGGATCAGGTCGTAATCGGCAAAGGCGCCGCTGCGTCTGGCCGCCAGCACCGATCCGCCGGCCGCCGCCGGATCGCTCGCCATCCAGAAGGCGTTGACGTCGCTGACGTGATCGAGCGCGCCGCCCTCGGCCACCGCCATCACCTCATATTCGATCGCCACCGGCGCGGCGATCGGGGTTCGGAACCAGAGGGTTATCCCCTCACGGCTCTCGATATCGAGCACGCCATGCTCGGCACGGACGCTCGCATTCGCTTCCGCCTCGACCTGCCACTGGCCGAGGCCATGACGGAAATCGTCGGCGAAGAAGGTGTCCGCACCGCCGCGTTCGCGCGTGCAGGCTGCCAGCGGCAGCGCACAGGCGAGCGCCAGCAGATCGCGCCGCCGGGCGCCTTCCGGGGTCATAAGCGTTTGACGCATCGCGCGGCCTCATCTATCCACATTATGAACATTCGTGCCACATTATAGAAAGGAGAGCGATGCTGTGACAACACACGCGTTTCGCATGCAGCTCAAGCCCGGCGCGGTCGAGGAATATCGCCGCCGTCATGACGCGATCTGGCCCGAGCTGGCCGAACTGCTGAGCGCGAGCGGCATCCACGACTATTCGATCTTCCTCGACGAGGAGACGCTGGCGCTGTTCGCGGTGCTCAAGCTGCGCGACGACAACAGCCGCGACGCGCTCCCCGCGCACCCCGTCATGCAGCGCTGGTGGGACCATATGGCGCCGCTCATGGACGTCGAGCCGGGTAACCGGCCGCGCGAATGGCCGCTGGTCCCTCTCTTCCATCTCGATTGATTTCCAGGAGACCTTGATTGGCCGCCCTTCCCCACGCCATCCCGCGCGACGAAGTTCGCCAGACGATCGACCGACTGATCGACAACCTCGTCAACATCCAGGACGAGACCGGCGAGTTCCTGTTGCGGCTCGACGACGGCCGCGTGATCGACACTAAGGGTTGGGCCGGTTGGGAGTGGACGCACGGCATCGGCCTGTTCGGCATGTGGCGCTATGTCGAGCAGACCGGCGACGAAAAGGCGCTGGGGATCATCCGGCAATGGTTCGCCGACCGCTTCGCCGAAGGACAGACGACCAAGAACATCAACACCGTCGCGCCCTTCCTGACGCTCGCCTATCTCCACGAGCGCGAGCCCGATCCCTCCAACCTCGCCTATTTCGACGAATGGGCGGAATGGCTGATGGCGGACGACGGTCTGCCCAAGACCGAGGACGGCGGGTTCCAGCACATCGTCTATAATGACGAGAACCCCGGCGAGTTGTGGGACGACACGCTGATGATGAGCGTGCTGCCGCTGGCCAAGATCGGGCTGCTGCTCGGCCGGCCGCATTATGTCGAGGAGGCGAAGCGCCAGTTCCTCGTCCACATCAAATATCTCTACGACAAGAAGACCGGGCTGTGGTTCCACGGCTGGGATTTTGGCGGGCGGCACAATTTCGCCGAGGCGCTGTGGGCGCGCGGCAATTGCTGGGTGACGATCGCGATCCCCGAGATCATCGAGATGCTCGACCTGCCCGAGGGCGACGCGCTGCGCGCCTTCCTGATCGACACGCTGACCGCGCAGGTGAAGACGCTGGCAGAGACGCAGGACGCACAGACGGGCCTGTGGCACACGCTGATCGTCGATCCGACCAGTTATCTCGAGGCATCCGCCACGGCGGGCTTCGCCTATGGCATCCTCAAGGGCGTGCGGAAGGGTTATCTGCCTGAGGAATACAAGGCGGTGGGCCTCAAGGCGATCGCAGGCGTGCTCACCAATATCGACGAGCATGGCGAGCTGCAGCAGGTAAGCTTCGGCACGGCGATGGGCGACACATTGCAATTCTACAAGGACATCGCCCTCACCTCGATGCCCTATGGCCAGAGCCTCGCGATCTGCGCGCTGGCGGAGTATCTGCGGACGTAATCCATCCTCGTCGCCCCGGGCTTGATCCGGGGCCTGGCTGCCTTCTCCGACGTCGCGGCAGAAGCTGGGCCCCGGATCAAGTCCGGGGCGACGGTCTTGCCACTAGTCGATTCGCGCCGCCTCCATGCCCGGGTGTGCAGCCTCCCCGGTGAAGCGTTCACGGACCAGTCCGGGCGAATCCTCGGCATGGATGGCATGGCTGAAATAGGCGGGTCGTTCCTTGCCCCAGCGCACTGTGCAGTCGCGCAGCACGACACGCTCGGCGCGGCGGATGCTGATGCCGGGGGTGGGGTGCGGTTCGATCTCGGTTGCGACTTTCGTGGGGCGATTGTCGAACACGCCGCCGTCGTAGTTGGTCCAGCGTTCGAAGGTGACGTCCACTTTCTCGAGCAGAATGTCGCTAACGTGACCGCGGGTGTGGCCGTCGATGCGGATGCTGTTCTCCGCCCGGCCGCGGACATTCTCGACCTTCACATTGTAGATGCGGCCAAGCTTCGTCTCCGCAGTGCGCGGGATCGCGGTGAAGGAGATCGCCTCCCCCCGCCCCCACCAGGGCGCCGAGAAATAGCGCGCGGTGAAACGGATATCGCGGAACACGATGTTGAAGACATTGCCCTGATCGCGCAGCTGGATGGTGAGGCCGCGGCAGCCCTGCTTGATCTCGCAGCGCTCGAACAGGATGTCGTGGATGTCCTGGATCGTCTCGGTGCCGATCTTGAGCCCCGAATCCTGCGTCTCGAGCACGCAGTCATGCACCCAGATGTTCCGCGACGGGCCATATTGCGGATAGCGCTCGGTCGCCTTGATCACGATCGCGTCGTCGCCGCATACGATGTGGCAGTCGCGGATCTCGACATCCTGGCAATGGTCGGGATCGATGCCGTCGCAATTGGGCACGTCCATCTGGTTGAAGATCTTTACATGATCGACCAGCACCTTGCGGCAGCCGACGAGATGGACGGTCCAGCTCGGCGCCTGGCGCAGCGTGATGTCGCGGATGCGCAGCTTCGCGCAATTCTCCAGCACGACGAGGCGCGGGCGGAAGCTTTTGGGCACCCACCATTCGCCGACCGCGTCATAGCTTTCCATGAACTCGGGGCTGCGGCCATCGATCGTACCGGTGCCGCTGATCGTGAGATCGTCGGCGCCGTTGGCGTGCAGCACCCCGGCGAGCGGATCGGGATAATCCTCGGGGCGGACGCTCACCAGCAGCACCGCGTCACCCTGAAGGTGGAAGTCGATCCCGCCCTTCAGCGTGAGCGGCCCGGTGAGGTATTTCTTCCCGGCACGCAACAGCACGCGCGCGCCCTTCCCCACCGCCGCAGCCGCGTCGATCGCCCGCTGGATCGCGGCGGTGTCGGGCGTGGCGCCGTCACCCTTGGCGCCGTGATCGTGAACGTCGAACATGACCGGCTCCGCAGCGCGTGAAGGGACGGCCAGCAACGGGCCGGCGGTGGCTGCCGCGATCAGCGCGCGGCGGGTAAGCGTATTCGTCATTTCGGCGGATCCCCCGTGAACGAGACGTCCCAGACCTTCTGCAATCTGGCAGTACCTTTCAGCCCGGTGGCTTCGAGCGTGACGACGAACTTGCCAGGCGTGGCATAGCGATGGATCGGGTGCTGCTCGGCCGAGGTCGCGCCATCGCCGAAGTCCCATTTCCAGCCGGTCGCGCCCGCGCTTTCGTCGTGGAAGGCGACAATGCGGCGCTCGCGGTCGAGGATACGGAACGACCAGCTGGCGGCGAACGACGGCTCCTCCAGCGGCATCAGCCGGAACGGGCACAGCTCCCCTGCCTTGCCGTACATGGTGTGGTGTGGCGAGAGGTTCCAGAAGCCGCGCTTGCCGCCCGGCCCATCATCGTCGATCACCGCCCAGGCCATGGCGATCAGCCTGTCTTCGGTCAGCTGCGTTTCGACCGACTTCGCCGGATCGTCGGGATCGGCATAGTCGAACGGCGTGATCCAGAATTCCATGACCAGCTTGCCGCCCTCGCCATGCTTGAAGTCGTGGCGATAAGCGATGTTCGACCAGGGCAGCCGCTTGATCCACTGCGCCTGCGGACCCCAGGCCATCGCCCAGTCCTTGTCCCCGGCGGGCGTGAAGATGTGGTAGTTCTGGGCGTGGATGTTCTGGAAGCCGAACCAGGCATCCTGCGCCGACAGCGTCTTGCCCAGATCAGGATGGAAGCGCGCGATCAGCGGCCCGCCCGAACGATCGCCATCGACCACCAGCTCGAAGATGTCGTTGGTGAGGCCAGGGTTGGCGAAGGTCCAGTAATCGTCCTGCGCCTCGTACAGGAAATAGAGCCGGTTGAGTCCCTTCACCCAGCCGACGCGCACCTTGACCTCAAGGCTTTTCGGATCCGGCTTGCGTCCGGACCCGTCGTCGGCGGCGATCGCATCGGTGCCGATCGCATAGCCCGGGCCGACCATTGCCCAATCGGACGCATCGCCGTCGATCCGCGGGATCGCGTCGGCGGGGAACTGGAAAACGCGGAAGGCCGGCACGTCCCCGCCCGGCGCGGGCGGCGGGGCGGCGGCGCAGGATGCGAGTGCGGCGAGGGCGGCGAGCGCGGACATCAGGCGCGGCTCCCCTGCCCCATGTAATGCTCGTCACCCCGGCCAATGTGCCAGGGTCCACTTCGCCCCGCCCACTGCGGCCAACCCGACGCGGTAGCGTTTTCGAGCCTTGGCGACGCTAGCGGTTGCGGCACGGTGGGCCCCGGCGCGGGGGCCGGGGTGACGGGTATCGGAGTCGTCATCCCTAACCCGCCTTCGCCACCTCGACGGCGTAGACATGGTTCGCGCCCTCCATGTTCGAGCGGAACACGATCCACTTGCCGTCGGGCGTGAAGGTCATGTTGGGTTCGAGCCGGTAGTCGTGCTTGCGCATGTCGACCAGCTTCTCCGCGGTGAAAAAGCCCGGCGAGATCAAGCTCTCGCTGTCTGGCGCGTGCAGCCCCGCGACATCGGGAATATCATTGGGGGTGAAGAGGTAGAGATATTTTCCATCCGGCGCGCGCGCGACCATCTCGCTGTCGCCGCCGTCGCCCGAGAACCGCTTGAGGTTGGGCGACAGGTTGAAATGCACCGACCATTCGTTGCGCTCAAGGTGGAACCATTTGCGCTTGCCGGTCGCCAGCTCATAGCCCGCGACCCAGAAATCCTGCCCGCGCGGTAGCTGAAGATCGTACCAGATCCATTTGCCGTCGGGGGAGAAGAACTCATGCCCGGCGATCTCCATGTTCATGATGCGCTTGTGAACCAGCTTCTTGCCGGTGCCGTCGGTGCGCACGATCCAGATGCGGTCGATCTTGTGCCACGGCCCTTCATGGCAATACATGATCTGATCGGGGTCGGTGGGCGAGAACTGGACATGGTTGAGCCAATCCTTATCCGACGCGACGACCACATTGCGCGCGCCCGTCTTCACGTCGACCGTGAAGATCTCCATCGGGATGCCGGCTTCCAGCCGCTCGTTCATCCGGACTTCTTTGGCGTCGGCGAAGGTCAGCGGCTTTCCGTCGGGGCCGAGCGCTTGATAATCGGCCTGGCCGAAGCGCTGACGGTCCTGCGGCTTGCGTTCCATGCCCGGCTGGAGCGGTTTGTCGCTCGCCGCCCATTGACCGAGCAGCAGCGTCTCGTCGGCGTTGATCGAGCCGACCGAACCGCGCGCGACATCGGCGATCTTGCGCACCTTGCCGCTGTCGATATCGGCGGCGAAGATCGTCACCCCGGTGCCGGTGCGCTTCTGGAAATAGACCGAGCGTGTCTTGCGGCCGGTGAACAACAATTGCGCATCGGGGTCGCGGACCAGGGTGCTGACCTTCCAGTCCTTGAGGTCGACCGCGGCGATCCCCTCGGGCACCGACATCACCATCTTGTCGCCCTGCGGCGTGTAACCGTTCTGGTGGAAATAGAGGCTGGCGCTGCCCGGCACCTCGCTGATGCGGACGACACGATGCCTTGTCAGCGGATCGACCCAACTCTTCGGCCCGGGCTGAGCCGCGGGGACCGCACCGTTTTGCGCCACCGCAAGACCGGGCGACACGACCACAAGGCACACGGACGCCAGCACCGCCTTCAGCTTCATGACCCGCTCCTTCGGCGCTTGCCGCCGTTCCACATATTGCTATAGTCACCCATCATATGAACTAATCAAAGGCTGGCAAGCGATTCCGCGTTCGCGGCGCAAACCGCTGCGACAGAGAGGGAGAGAGGATGGCAACCGCACGGCGCGTCCGGCTGATCAACTACATCGCCTATGGTTCGAACGACGTGCTCGGCGCGGGATCGATGGCCGTCATCTCCGGCTGGGTGTTGATCTTCTACACCCAATTCTGCGGGCTTTCGGCGAGCCAGGCGGCACTGATCTTCGCGGTGGCGCGCATCCTCGACGCGGTCGCGTCGCCGCTGATCGGCTATATCTCCGACAATTTCGGCGGCACCGCGCTGGGCAAAAGGTTCGGGCGGCGGCGCTTCTTCATCCTCGCCGCGATCCCGCTGCTGCCGAGCTTTGCCCTCATGTGGCTGCCGGGGCAGCAATTCTGGTATTATCTGGTCAGCTACGTGCTGTTCGAGCTGGTCTACGCCACCGTCATCATCCCGTACGAGACGCTCGCCGCGGAGATGTCGACCGACTACAAGACCAAGGCCAAGTTCGCGGGCGCGCGCATCCTGTGCGGGCAGATGTCGGCAATCCTGGCGGGGTTCCTCCCGCTCTGGCTGATCACCTGGCTCGGCCGCGACAGTGCCGACACCTTCCTCTATATGGGCATGTTCTTCGCGGCGCTGTTCATGCTCACCGCGGGCTTCCTCTATCTGTTCAGCTGGGAGCGCGAGCGGCCCGAGGAAGCGGTGCGCGAGCCGAGCGCCGGCGGCGCGGGCGATGCGCTCAAGGCGCTCTACCGCAATCTCTTCTCGACGATGAAGATCCGCGCCTTCCGCCTGCATCTCGGCATGTATCTGGGCGGCTATATCAGCCAGGACATCTTCAACGCCGCCTTCACCTTCTTCGTGATCTTCGCGCTGGCGGGGACCACTGCGATCGCCTCCGGCCTGCTCGGCACGATGTATATCGTCCAGCTGATCGCGGTGGCGCTGGCAATCAACCTGGCGCTGAGGGCGTCCCCCGCCCTCGCCTATCGCCTCGCGGCGGTGAGCTTCGCGCTCGGTGTCGCAGCATTGCTGCTGCTGTGGAGCAACGGGACAGGCGCCGCGCACTGGCTGATCTGGGTGCCGATCGTCCTCGCCGGGCTCGGCCGCGGCGCGCTCAACTACATCCCCTGGGCGACCTATAATTACATGGCCGATGTCGACGAGATCGTCACCGGCCAGCGGCGCGAGGGCAGCTTCGCGGGCGTGATGACCTTCATCCGCAAGGCGACGCAGGCGCTCGCGGTCGCGGGCGTCGGCGTGGTGATGGAATGGGGCGGCTTCGTCTCGGGCGCCAAGACCCAGTCGGCCGAAGCGATCCACACCATCGCACTGCTGCTCGGCATCGGCACAATCGGGGTGCTCATATTCGGCGTGCTGGTCTCGCTGCGCTTCCGGCTCGATCCGCGCACGCATGGCGTGCTGATGCACGAGATCGAGCGGCTGCGCAGCGGCGCGACCGACGCGCCGGACCCGGCGGCGAAGGCGGTGGTCGAGGACCTGTCCGGCTGGCGCTACGACCAGCTGTGGGGCAACAACGATGTGGCGGCGAAGCGTGATTAGGCCGCTCCGGATTCTCGCGGCATTGGCGGCGATGCTCGCCGCCACCAGTGCCACGGCCGGCCCGCAGCGCACGATCTTCATCGCCGGGGATTCGACCGCCGCGGACTATAGCCCGGAGCGCTATCCGCAGATGGGCTGGGGCATGATGCTGAAATGCGCCCTGAAGCCCGGTGTCACCGTGCGCAATCACGCGATGGGCGGGCGCAGCACGCGCACCTTCATGTCCGAAGGGCGGCTCGACGCGATCCTGGCGGCAATCAAGCCCGGCGACACGGTGCTGATCCAGTTCGGCCATAACGACGCGAACCGCGCCAGACCCGAGCGCTTCGTCGAGGCCGGAACGGGCTATCGCGACAATCTGCTGCACTTCGTCGCCTCGATCCGGGCGAAGCGCGGACAACCGGTGCTGTTGACCCCCGTAGCCCAGCGCATCTTCAAGGACGGTCAGGTGATTGCGGGGTTCGCGGACTATTCCGCGGTGGTCCGTGCGGTCGCCAGGGAGACGAAGACGCCGCTGATCGACCTTGAGACGCTGTCGCGTGCCTGGGTGGCGCGGGCGGGCGAGGACGGCGCAAAACTATATTATCTCCACTATGCGCCCGCCGCCCAGCCAGCCTTTCCCGACGGAATCGCCGACAACACCCATTTCAGCGAGCTGGGCGCGCGCGGCGCCGCCGATCTGGTCGCGGGCGGGCTGAGGCGGCTGCGCCTGCCCATCTCGCGCGAGGTTCGCGCCGACCGGCCGGACCTGCGCCGGACCACGCCGCTCGGCCGGGCAGACTGCCGGTGAGCGGAGTCGACCGCCGCACCGTTCTGGCCGGGGCGGCGGCGCTGCTCGTTCCGGCCCGTGCCAGCGCACAGGACTATGGCCGCGCACGGCTGACCGGCGATGTGCTCGACCCCAAGGGCGACGACAGCGGGCGGATCGTGCCCGCGCCGCCCAAGGGCTATTGGCCCTATGCCGGGATCAGCGGCCCCGGCCGTCCGGCAAGTGCGGCGAGCCTGGGCCAGGGCTGGATCTCGGGCATGCCCAATGTCGCCTATACGGGGCCGGACAAGCCACGCTATCCGTTCCAGCCTTTGGGCAAGCGCGCGGACGGCGCCGTGGTGCGCAACGGGCTGCTGCCGCCGGTGCTGCCGGCTTGGCATGTCCACAACCGCGATCCGGTGGTGCAGCTCGGCCCCGACGGCTGGTATTATATGACCGGCTCGACCGGCGACAACATCTGGGCGGTCAATGACGGGATCGAGCTGTGGCGCAGCCGCGACCTGCGCCACTGGGAGTATCGCGGCCTGGTCTGGTCGATCGAGCGCGACGGCGGCTGGGAGAAGCAGTGGCGGATGCGCAAGGGCGTCCCCTACCGCGCGATCTGGGCGCCCGAGATCCATTGTGTCCGCGGCAACTGGGTTCTGTGCCATTGCCTGAGCCGCGCGGGGATCGGCGTGCTCAAGTCCGTCAGCGGCAAGCCGGAGGGACCCTATGTCCATGCCTTCTCGCCCGACAAGCCGATCCGCAGCGGGATCGACGCGAGCCTGTTCGAGGATGACGACGGGTCGGTGTGGCTGACCTATGGCTCGGGCAGCGAGATCGTCCGGCTGAAGGACGATCTGTCGGGGCTGGCCGGGGACTGGCAGGAGATCGCGGTGGCCGATCCGGCGGTTGCGGCGAAGGGCAAGAACCGCTTCGGATTCGAGGGCGCAGCGCTGTTCAAGCGCGCGGGACGCTATCACCTCGCCGTGTGCCAGTTCGTCGAGGGGCGCTACTCGTTCCAGCTGTGGACGGCGGACCGCATCACCGGGCCCTATGCCGGCGGGCGCGAGGTGCCGAGCTGCGGCGGCGGCAATTTCTTCCGCGACAAGGCGGGCGACTGGTGGGTCACCTGTTTCGGCAATGACGACCAGTCGCCGTTCCGCGAGATGCCGGCGCTGCTGCGGGTCGATTTCGATGCGGCGGGGAATGCGGTCTTCGCGAAGGATCAGCCGTTCGGCGACGCGGCGGCCTATCAGGCGGCAGCCCGCTCCTGATAGCCAAGCTCGCTGCTGATCGCCGCCGCGGTCGAGCGCACCGGTTCGATCAGCGCGTCGAGTACCTCGTCGGTCAGATAATGCGCAGCGCCGGCGATGCTCAGCGCGATCACGATCCGCCCCTTGGCGTCGCGCACCGGCGCCGCCACCGATCGCACGCCGTCGCCCGCCTCGCTGTCGTGGAGCACCACGCCGCGCTCGATCTGCGCCGCCATTGCCGATAGCCACGCCGCCTGTTCGCGCGCGCCGAAGTTCGGGCGGGATTTGGTGAGCATGCGCGACAGCGATTCCATGCCCTCGTCGAGCAGCAGCGCCTTGCCCAGGCCAGTCTCGACGATGAAGCGCGTATCGCCCGGCGCCGTGGCGACGCGCAGCCGCTGACGGCCGGTGACGCGTTCCAGATGGCGCGACCAGTCACCCTCGCGCTTGCCGATGAACACGCAATAGCCGGTCCGGGCGGACAGCTCCTCCATGAACGGGCGCGCGATCCTGACATAGTCGGTCTGCTCATGCGCCATCGTGCCGAGCTGCAACAGCTTGGGTCCGAGCGTGTAGCCATCGGCTGTGCTCGACAGATAGTCGCGCGCGCGAAGCGCCTGGGCGAGGCGGTGCGCAGTCGATTTGGTCAAACCGAGCGCGCTCGCCAGTTCGGCAAGCTTGACCGGTCCGTCGATGACCTGGTCGAGGATATCCAGCCCGCGCATCAACGTCTGCACGCCGCGCAGGCCCGCCGGCAGCTCCTTCTCGAGCGTCTCGTTCTTCATGGCGTAATCCTAGCCCTTTCGCAGCCCGCTGCGAAGCCCTCTTGATCAGCGAGCCCCGAGCTGATCGGCTGGTATATTCGCTATTTTTCAATCGATTAGGCCATGGCATCCGGACTGCAGTCCAGGCCGCCAATATGGCGACGGTATTTCCGGCACTTACTGCCGTCAGGCACGTTCGCAGAGCGTGACGCCGCAATGGACGATCACATCGGCCGGGACCTGGCTGGGCGACGCCCATGACGGTCTCGACTTCGAGGCTGAGCCATTTGAACCACGCAATGCCGAGCCGGAGCAAGGCACGGCACAATCTTCCAGCCGGTGACACAAGAACGACACCTTCCATCGGCCGGTTTTCGCATGCTTCAGCGGCATCACGATGCCGGCGCCCCGGATGCCGGCACGCCGTTCGGGAGATATGACCCATGGTTGCGCAGGCCGACATCCGCACCGCTCATCGTATCGAAAGCGATCCGCTGGGCCCCGTGCCGGTGCCGCGCGACGGCCTGTTCGGGCCGCAGACCGAACGGGCCCGGCATAATTTCGCGCTGACCGGCCTGCCTATCTCGACGATGCCCGAGCTGCTCGTCGCATTGGCGCAGGTCAAGATGGCGGCGGCACAGGTCAATGGCGTCATCGGTGAGCTGGAAGACGATCACGCCATCGCCATCGTTCAGGCGTGCAGCGAGATCATCGGCGGTGCGCATCACGCGCATTTCCCGATCGACCTGTGCCAGGGCGGCGCGGGCACCTCCACCAACATGAATGCCAATGAGGTGATCGCCAACCGCGCGCTGCAGATCCTGGGGCAGGCGCCGGGGCGCTACGACATCATCAGCCCCAACGATCACGTCAACCGCAACCAATCGACCAACGACGCCTATGCCACGGCGGTGCGGCTCGCAGTATATGCACTCAACGAACCGCTCGCCGCCGCGCTGGAGCGCCTCGCGGATAGTTTCGCGGACAAGGCGGACCAGTTCCGCGCGATCCGCAAGCTCGGGCGAACCCAGCTGCAGGATGCCGTGCCGATGACGCTGGGCGACGAGTTCGGCGCCTTTGCCGCCACGCTGCGCGAAGATGCGGCGCGTGCCCGCGAAATCGCGCCGCTGTTCCTCGAGGTGAATCTGGGCGGCACCGCGATCGGCACCGGCGTCGCCGCCAATCCCGATTATCGCGCACGCATCTGCGAGGCGCTTGCCCGGGTGACCGGACTGGAGGTCGTCCCGGCGGCGAACCTGGTCGAGGCCACCTGGGACATGGGCGCCTTCGTCCTCTACAGCGGCATGCTCAAGCGCATCGCGTCGAAGCTCTCCAAGATCGCAAACGATCTGCGGCTGCTGTCGAGCGGCCCCAGCGGCGGGCTGGGCGAGATCACGCTGCCCAAGCGCCAGCCCGGATCGTCGCTGATGCCGGGCAAGGTCAATCCGGTCATTCCCGAAGCGATGAACGCGATCGCGTTCCGCGTCTTCGGCCTCGACCTGACCGTGACCTTCGCGGCAGAGGGCGGGCAGCTCCAGCTCAACGCGTTCGAGCCGGTCATCTGCTGGTCGATCCATGAAGCCGCGACGCTGCTCACGCGCGGCATCCATATGCTCACCGACCATTGCGTGGCGGGAATCGAGCCGATGGAAGCCCATTGCCGCGCCAATCTGATGCGCAGCACCGCCTATGCGACCGAGCTGGTGCCGCACATCGGCTATGCCCGCGCCGCCGCGCTTGCCGCCCATGCGCAACAGCATGGTGATCTCGCCGCATCGGTACGGCTGCTTGAGCCCGCGATGGCGGACCTTCTTCAACAACGCATGACGGAATAACCGATGTCGAACCTTGAAACCCGCTATCCCAGTTTCGCCGATCTGCGCGCCTTTGCCGACAATGGCTGGCGCGATGCCGTCCCCCTGCCCTGCGCATTCGGGGGCGAGCGGCATGCACTCGACCTGCCCGATGGGCCGGTATCGGTCGGGCGGCTGGCGCTCGCCGCCGGCGCGGGTTCGGTAACGGAGCTCGACGCCGACGAATATCTGATCGCTGTCAGCGGCACGCTGAGCTTCACGCAGGGCGATACGGCCTTCACGCTCGAGGAAAGCGCAAGCATCGTGCTGCCGCGCGGCGCATCCTTCGACTGGCAAGCCGACGCCCCGGTGGTGCTGATCTATATGCGCTACGCCAATCCGAACGCGGAGGATGGCGTGCTGGTGCCGATCGACGAGGCAGCGCCACTCGAACCTTCGGGCGCCCCGCTCGCCGAGCTGCTGATCGGCCCGGCGCCGCAATGCCGCAACCATGGCGATTACCGTTCGAGCGACGGCGAGTTCATGTGCGGCACCTGGGATTCGACCCCCTATCACCGCCGCGCCATGACCTATCGGCACCATGAGCTGATGCATCTGCTCAAGGGCAGCGTCACCTTTGTCGATGAAGCCGGGCGCAGCGGCACCTTTTCCCAGGGCGACATCTTCCTCGTCGAACAGAAGGCCCAGTGCAGCTGGGAAAGCAGCGTCGATGTGGCGAAGGTCTACGCCATCTATCGCCCCGCCGTCTGACGGCACGAATATGTCGTTCGGGTTACAGCTTCGGCAATTCCTGTTCTCCGCCCGGCCAAGATTGGCACGTTACTTCGAAGGACAAGCATAAGCTCGACCGTGCAGACAGAGCCGATCGCCGGCCCTTCAGGAGCTCAGGAACCATGAAGATTGCGTCTCGAATCCTAGTGACATGCTGTATCACCGCATCGCTCGCGGCGGCCAGCGCCGCGCAGGCGCACGGCATCTGGTTCGCCCAGCGCGCTAAGCAGCTCGCGCTGATCTATGGCGTCGGCGCCGACGATCTCGACATCGTCAAGCGCCTGCCGCTGGTGCAGGGCGTCGCCGGCTATGACGCCGACTACAAGCCCGTGCCGACCGCGCTGCGCGCCACCGGCCCGGTCGTAGTGGTCGATAGCGACTCGCCCGCCGCCGTCGTCACCGCCTTCATGGACTATGGCGTCTGGAGCAAGACGCCCGATGGCGAGTGGCACAAGAAGGGCCGCGACGAGGTGCCCACCGCGCTGACATCCGAAAGGACGATGAAGTACGCCGTCCATATCGCGAGCGCGCTCACCTCCCCCCTGCCCGTGCTCGCGGGACAGAAGATCCAGATCGTGCCCGTCGAAGCGGCGATCCCGCAGCAGATGGGCCAGCCGATCAAGCTGCGCATCCTGTTCGACGGCAAGCCGATGGCGGGCGTGAGCGTGATCAACGACTATGTGAACGACCCCGATCAGGTTCCGGTGAAGAGCGCTGCCGACGGCACGGTAACGGTCCCGGTCCGCAACCAGGGGCTGAACGTCATCGCCGCCACCTACATGGGCCCGTCGGACCAGCCCGCGAAATACGATCGCGTCGAGTATCGCGGCACGCTTTCGTTCGTACTGCCGCACGCACCGGAATGAGCCTCATCGTGGAAGGAAGACGAACATGATCGCAACATCGCATATCAAGCTCGCGCTCGCCGCATTTGCGCTCGCAGCAGCGCCCGTCGCCTTTGCGCATGGCAGCATGAAGCCGAAACATGGCGGCATCGTCACCATGTCGGGCGAGACCGTCGTCGAACTCGTCCGTAACGCCCAGGGCGTCTCGGTCTATGTCACCGAGGAAGACGAACCGCTGCCCTCCGCAAGCATGACGGCCAAGCTCGTCGTTACCGCGGGTGCCGCCAAGTCGGAAAAGCCGCTGACGGCCGGCCCCGACAACCGCTTCGACGCCCGCGGCCTGAAGATCCCGGCCGGCGCCAAGGTGGCGGTGATGCTGGTCAACAAGGCGACGCAAGCCCGCACCGTCGCCAACTTCTCGATCAAATAGGAGGGCGGTGATGCAGGCTGTCTCGTTCTTCCAACCGGCAGCCCGCATCCGGCAGCTTGCCGCGCGCTGCCTCTTCCCGGCGCTAGCGCTGGCGCTGCTCGTCCTTGGCGACGGCGCGGCCCATGCGCACGGCGTTTCCGAAGACGACAAGTCGTTCATCGAAGGAAACGGCGGGATCAACATCATCCCCTATATCTACCTCGGCGCCAAACACATGGTGACGGGCTACGACCATCTGCTGTTCCTGTTCGGCGTCATCTTCTTCCTCTACCGGCTGAAGGACGTCGGCGCCTATGTGACGCTGTTCGCGATCGGGCACAGCACCACGCTGCTGCTCGGCGTCCTCACCGACACGCGCGCCAATCCCTACATCATCGACGCGATCATCGGGCTTTCGGTGGTCTACAAGGCGCTCGACAATCTGGGCGGATTCAAGACGCTGATCGGCTTCACGCCCAACCAGAAGGCGGCGGTCCTGATCTTCGGTTTCTTCCACGGCTTCGGGCTTGCGACCAAGCTGCAGGAGCTGACCCTGTCGAAAGAAGGGATGATCCCCAACCTGATCAGCTTCAACATCGGCGTCGAGATCGGCCAGTTCATGGCGCTGGGCATCATCCTGATCCTGATGAATTTCTGGCGCATGACCGACAATTTCCGCCGCAGCGCGGTGGTTGCCAACGCCGCGCTGATGGCCGCGGGCTTCGTGCTCATCGGCTACCAGCTCACCGGCTATTTCCAGCAAGGGGCCTGACATGACGACGCATCAGACTTCTCCCCAGACGCTTGCCAAGGCCAGCGCCGGTGCGGCGGTCGCCGCCGGGCTTGTCCTCACGCTGTTCGTGCTCCCGGCCGAGGCGGGGATCGACCCCACTGGTTTCGGCTCGGTGATCGGGCTCACCAGGATGAGCGCAGCCGCAGCCCCGCCCGAGGCAATTGCAGCGCCAACACAGCCTGCAGCCGCGCCCGGTGCTCCCGACAAGGCTTCGATCGAAAAGACGGCGGCGCTGCGCAACGACGAGATGACGATCACCCTGCCCCCGCACAGCGGCGCCGAGGTGAAGACGCATATGCAGAAGGGCGATCACCTCGTCTTCCGCTGGGAGGCGAAGGGCGGTCCGGTCAAGCTGGACATGCACGGAGAACCACCCAATGCGGGCGACGGCGATTTCACCAGCTATTGGAAGGAAAAGGAGCTGACTCAGGCGCAGGGCAGCTTCACCGCGCCCTTTGAAGGCACGCATGGCTGGTATTGGCGCAACAAGGGCGACGCGCCCGTGACGATCACGGTGCGCACCACCGGCTTCTACAAGGATCTGTTCCAGCCGGCCGACAAGGGCTGAGCGGAACCGCAGGAGACGAACGATGACGAGCGTGGCAACCAATCCGGCACAGATGGGCGGCATCGCCGTCGCCGTGCCGCCCGCCGACAAGGCAAAGGCCCAGGCGCGATTGGGCAATATCGATGCGCTGCGCGGGCTGGTGATGATCTTCATGCTGCTCGACCATGTCCGCGAGACCTGGTTCCTGCACCTGCAGGTCGGCGATCCGGTGGATGCCAACACCGTCGATCCCGCGCTGTTCTTCACGCGGCTGCTCTCGATCTTCTGCGCGCCGGTGTTCGTCGCGCTGACCGGCCTGTCGGCCTGGCTCTATGGCCAGTCGCACAGCAAGTACGAAACCTCGATCTTTCTGATCAAGCGCGGCCTGTTCCTGATGTTCCTCGAGGTCACGTTCGTGGGCTTTGCCTGGTCGGCGCAATTCCCGCCCCAGACCTTCTGGCTTCAGGTGATCTGGGTGATCGGCCTCAGCATGATCGCGCTGGCCGGGCTCATCCATTTGCCGCGGCTCTGGCAGTTCGCGATCGGCGTAGCGATCGTGTGCGGGCACAATCTGCTCGACGGCATCGTGCTGACGCCGGAATCCCCCTTCTACGTTCCCTGGGCGATGATCCATCAGCGTGCGGTGATCGATCTGGGCGGCGGGCTGGTAGCCAAGACCACCTATCCCCTGCTCGCCTGGATCGGCGTGATCGTGCTCGGCTATGCGATGGGGCCGTGGTTCGCGCGCGGCAGCGATCCGGCGGTGCGCTTCCGGCGGCTGATGACGCTGGGCATTGGGTTGATCCTCGGCTTCGTGCTGATCCGCTACGCCAATGTCTATGGCGACAAGCCCTGGTTCCACGCCGAGACCGAGCTGCGCACGGTGATGAGCTTCCTCGCGCTCACCAAATATCCGCCGTCGCTGCTGTTCCTGATGCCGACCTTGGGCTTCGGTGCGATCATGCTGGCGCTGTTCGAGCGGATCCAGAGCAGCGGCTTCAGCAAGTGGCTGGCGCTGTTCGGCGGCGCGCCGATGTTCTTCTATTTGCTGCACCTTTATGTGCTCAAGGCGCTATACTTGATCGCGCTCGCCATCTGGGGCCCGACCAAGGGCCAGTTCTTCGGCGTCGATCATGTTTCGACCGTATGGTTCTGGTTCTTCGGCCTGATCCTGCCGCTCTACTATCCGACGCGCTGGTTCGCGCAGCTGAAGCAGCGCCGCAAGGATATCTGGTGGTTGAAATATCTCTAATCAACGATACAATGTATCATCGTTCGGGCCCGCTTTCCTCCCCGGAATGCGGGTCCGATTTTTTGGGCGATGGCGCATGATGGAACAACAGAGAATCCTGGATTCCGTAACGTCATTGCGCTACCGCGCCGGCTGTGAGACGCGCGTTCGCGGATGGCGGCCGGGCGCCCGGTCCGGGACATCAGCCGGAGCCGCCAGCTGGCCTTGCGACCTCCGGATTTCGCGGTCAGCACATTCTGCGCAATTTTTCCGTAACACAACAGATCGCGCTGAGCGGCACCCCCAGTTTGACCTAATATTCCAGCCGTACAGACTTAGCGTAGATCCTAGACCAGAGGCAGGTAGCAGACAGTCAGATTTGCCCCCTCTGATCTGCGTATAAACTATAAAACATAAGTAGCAGCAGGACGAACCTTCTTCGCAGTTAGTTGCGGGGATGGATTGTTATCTATTGCCCCGAGGGAGCCGAAATGCATAACAGGTTTATCTTCCGCAGTGCCGTCCTTGCCAGCACGGCGTGCATCCTGACCGCATCCGCCGCATTTGCGCAGGAGGCGCCCGCTCAGGAGGCCCCGGCCGAGACGGCGGCACAGACCGGCGGTGAGATCGTCGTCACCGGGCAGCGTCAGCAATATCGCGGAAACCTGGCCCTCAAGGAAATTCCCCAGAACATCCAGGTCATGTCGAGCGAGCTGCTCGAGGATGCGGGCATCACCCGGCTCGACACCGCGCTCGATCTGGCCAGCGGCGTTGCCCGCCAGAACAATTTCGGCGGCCTGTGGGATGCGTTCGCGATCCGCGGCTTTGCCGGCGACGAGAATTTTCCGAGCGGTTTCCTGGTCAACGGCTTCAACGGCGGCCGCGGCTATGGCGGCCCGCGCGACGCATCGAACGTCGAGCGGATCGAGGTCCTGAAAGGCCCGAACGGCGCGCTGTTCGGCCGCGGCGAGCCGGGCGGCACCGTCAACATCGTCACCAAGAAACCCCAGTTCGACGCCGAGGGCAGCTTCGCCATCTCCGGCGGCAGCTTCGAAACCTTCCGCGTCGAGGCAGACGTGACCGCCCCGATCACCAGCTGGCTCGCCTTCCGCGTCAACGGCGCGAGCGAGCATGCCGGCAGCTTTCGCGACACGATCGAGTCGCGCAAATATGTCGCCTCGCCTTCACTGCTCGCGAAATTCTCCGAGAGCACCTCGCTTTCCTACGAGATGGAATATGTGAACCAGGAAGTGCCCTTCGATCGCGGCGTGGTCGCGGTCAACGGCGTGCTGGGCGCCATTCCGCGCTCGCGCTTCCTGGGCGAGCCGGGCGACGGCCCGCTGAAGGTCGAGGTGCTGGGGCATCAGGTGCAGTTCCAGCATGATTTCTCGAAGAACTGGAGCCTGTTGCTGGGCTTTGGCTACAAGGACACGACGTTCACGGGATATTCGACCGAGGCGGAGCTCGCCCTCGGGCGGCAGATCATCGACAATGACGGCACGAATCTCGCCCGCCAGCGCCGCTTCCGCGACTATTCGACCCAGCATATGGTGTTCCGCGGCGAGCTGAGCGGCGAGTTCGACACGTTCGGCCTCACTCACAATTTGATCGTCGGCGCCGATTGGGACAAGTTCGATATCGATCTGTTCCAGCGGCGTTACCGCCCGCCCGCTTATGTGCCGGGCAGCCCGATCACCCCGGCGAACAACGCAATCAACGTCTTCAACCCGGTCTATGGAAATATGCCAGCGCCCAACTCGACGATCACCAACTCGCTGGAAGTGCAGAAGGCGTGGGGCATCTATCTCCAGGATCAGATCGAGCTGACCGACAATCTCAAGCTGCGCCTCGGCGGCCGCTATGACGATTTCCGTCAGAACATCACGACCCGGATCGCCGGTGTCGCGTCACCGAATCCGGCGAAGTACACCAAGTTCAGCCCGACGGTCGGCCTGGTGTTCGAGCCGACGAGCACGCTTTCGCTGTACGCGAGCTACGGCAAGGGCTTCCGTCCCAACAGCGGCGTCAATTTCCAGAACAACCCGTTCACGCCCGAGACGAGCCTGTCCTATGAGGTCGGCGCGAAATACACCTCGCGCGACGGCCGCATCACCAGCACCATCTCGCTCTTCAAGACAAAGAAGGACAACGTCCTTACCGCCGATCTGGTCAACCAGGGCTTTTCGGCCGCAGTCGGCAAGGCACGCAGCAAAGGCGTGGAATTCGATTTCACGGGCAAGCTGCCGGGCGGGTTCCAGGTCTATCTGACCTATGCCTATACCGATGCCGAGTGGGCTCAGGACGCGCTGGACCCCAATTTCGGGCTGGCGATCCGCGAGGGCGATCCGCTGATCAACATCCCCAAGCACAGCGCCAATTTGCTGTTCTTCAAGGACTTCGAGCTCGGCGAGGGCAAGATCACGCTGGGCGGCGGCGTCAACTATGTGAGCAAGCGGCTGGGCGAGACGGGCACCCAGTTCTTCCTGCCCGGCTATACCCTGGCCAAGGCCTTCATCGCCTGGGAACCCAGCGACAATATCCGCCTCTCGGCCGAGGTCAGCAACATCTTCGACGAGGAATATTACGTCAGTTCCTATGCGCAATATTGGATCGCCCCCGGCACTCCGCGCGCATTCACTGTCCGGGCCGGATTCCGCTTTTAGCCCGGACTGACAGCCGCCCCTTCCCTGTTCGGGCGTGCTGAACCTGGCCGCTGGCGGCTTCCCCCGCCGGCGGCCAGCCCTTCACGGTTGGCCTTGCAGAACCGAAAGGATGCCGATGACCGGCACCGCAACCACCACCCGGCACGCGTCCGAGGGCCTGACATGACCTTGCTCTACAAGGCCGATCCTGCGCGCGGCCAGGCATGGCAGGCCCTGTTCGCCGAAGCCGCGCCCGACCTTCCCTTCCGCCTCTGGCCCGACGCCGGCGACCTTGCCGACATCCGCTACCTTGCCGCCTGGCAGCCGTCCGCCGAACTGATCGCCAGCCTCCCCAATCTCGAAGTGATCTTCTCGATCGGCGCCGGGGTCGATCAGTTCGACATGGATGCGATTCCGCCATCGGTCCCGGTCGTCCGCATGGTCGAGCCGGGCATCGTCCAGGGCATGGTGGAATATGCCGTGTTCGCGACGCTGGCGCTCCATCGCCACATGCTCACCTATGTCGAGGCGCAGCGGCGGGCGCAGTGGAATCCGATCCGTCTCGTCCCCGCGGCCGATCGGCCCGTCGGCGTGCTCGGGCTCGGCAATCTGGGCCGCGCGGTGATCGAGCGGCTCAAGGCGTTCGGCTTCCCGCTCGCCGCGTGGAGCCGATCGGCGCACGTGATCGAGGGGATCGACGCTTACGCTGGCGCCGAGCAATTGCCCGCTTTTCTGGCGCGCACCGATATCCTGATCTGTCTGTTGCCGCTGACGCCTGAGACCCGCGGCATCTTGTGCCGCGAAAGTTTCGCGATGCTGCCGCGCGGCGCGGGAATCATCAATGCCGGGCGCGGCGGGCATCTGCGGGAGCAGGATCTGCTGGAAGCGCTCGACAACGGACATCTGTCGGGCGCAGTGCTCGATGTGATGGCCGATGAGCCCCCCGCGGCGGATCATCCCTTCTGGCATCACCCGCGCGTCCTGATGACCCCGCATATCGCCGCCATGACTCAGGCGGACAGCGCCGGACGCGCGCTGATCGACAACATAAGGCGGCATCGGAACGCTATGCCGATGCATGGGCTGGTTCGCCGCGACCTGGGCTATTGAAATGAACGCGCAGCCGCAGAAATCCGGGCCGTTGCGCCCCCTCGCGCGCCGCGGCAAACTATGCCGATCGCTGCCGCAAAAAGGCGCGTTTGTGCGTCCGCCTTACTGCCAATCGGGGACATGTACCGGTCCGCACATGTCGTAATGATCGCATCGAGAGAGATTGCAGGGGGCCATTCCGCCGCCCGGTACCAAGCGCCAACCGCAGCCATTGGAAAGACGACGCCATGACCATCTTCCGGCCCAAATATATCAGCTTCGACTGCTATGGCACGCTCACCCGCTTCCGCATGACGGAGATGGCGACCGAATTCATGGCCGACCGCATCGCCGCCGATCAGCTGCCCGCCTTTTGCAAGGACTGGTCGGCCTATCGCTTCGACGAGGTGATGGGCGACTGGAAACCCTATCAGGAAGTCATCCGCAACTCGGTGCGCCGCACCTGCAAGAAATGGGGCGTCGAATATCGCGAGGCGGATGCCGACGCCGTCTACGCGGCCGTCCCGACCTGGGGACCGCATGACGATGTACCCGGCGGGCTTTCCAGGATCGGCGACAAGATCCCGCTCGTGATCCTGTCGAACGCGATGAACGACCAGATCCACCATAATGTCGGGATGCTGGGCGCGCCCTTCCACGCGGTTTATACTGCGCAGATGGCGCAGGCCTACAAGCCGCGGATGCAGGCGTTCGAATATATGTTCGACCAGCTCGGCGCGAAGCCGGAAGAGATGATGCACGTCTCGTCCAGTTTCCGCTACGACCAGAACACCGCGACCGATCTGCATTTCGGTTGCCGCGTGTTCGTCGGGCGCGGGCATGAGCCGTCCAACCCCTTCTACCGCGACGTCGAGATCCCGCACATCGGCTGCCTCCCCGCCGTCGTCGGTCTCTGAGGCGACATGTCCGCCCCTTCCTCCGCATCCTATTGGCTGGACACCGCCCCGCATTTTGCGGGCGGCGCGGCGGGCGCGGTCGAAGGGCGCGCGGATGTCGCGATCGTCGGCGGCGGCTTCACCGGCCTGTCGGCGGCGCTGGCATTGGCTAGGCGCGGCGCCTCGGTCGTGGTGCTGGAAGCGGGGCGGATCGCCGGGGAGGCGTCGGGCCGCAACGGCGGCCAGTGCAACAACGGGCTGGCGCATGATTATGGCGCGCTCTCCGCCTCCATCGGCAAGGCGCGCGCGCAGGCCTATTACCGTGCCTATTGCGCCGCGGTGGATACGGTCGAGCGGCTGGTAGCCGAAGAGGCGATCGACTGCGCCTTCAACCGCTGCGGCCGCATCAAGCTCGCCGCCAAGCCCAAACATTATGACAAGCTTGCCGCAGCCTATGAGCTGCTCGCCGCCGAAGTCGATCGCGACGTCGTGCTGGTGCCGCCCCAGCGCATCCGCGACGAAGTGGGATCGGACGCCTTTCACGGCGGGCTGATCCAGACGACGAGCGCACAGATGCATGTCGGCAAGTTCGGCGTCGGCCTTGCCGAAGCGGCGGCGCGGGCGGGCGCACACATCCACGAGCGCGCGGCGGTGATGGGGCTGGACCGGCTCCCCGGCGGCGGCTGGCGCGTCTCGACGCCGAAAGGTCAGCTGCACGCCACGCAGGTGCTGGTCGCGACCGGCGGGGCCAGTCCGGAAGCGCCGTTCGGCTGGTTCCGCCGCCGCATCGTTTCGGTCGGCAGCTTCATCATCGCGACCGAGCCGCTCGACGACACGCTGCTCGACCGGCTGGTCCCCGCACGCCGCAACTATGTGACCAGCCGGAATATCGGCAACTATTTCCGCATTTCGCCCGACAACCGCCTGATCTTCGGCGGCCGCGCGCGCTTTGCGCTCAGCGATCCGCAGTCGGACCTGAAGAGCGGCCGCATTCTTGAGGCGACGATGCGCCAGATGTTCCCCGAGCTGCGCGACGCGCGCGTCGACTATTGCTGGGGCGGCACCGTCGATCTCACCGCCGATCGCCTGCCCCGCGCGGGCGAGCATGACGGGTTGTTCTACGCGATGGGCTATAGCGGGCACGGCGTACAGATGTCGGTGCATATGGGCCTGGCGATGGCGGACGTGCTCGACGGAAAGACGGGCGCGAACCCGTGGGGCGATCTGGATTGGCCCAGCGTGCCGGGCCATTTCGGCAAGCCGTGGTTCCTGCCCTTTGTCGGTGCCTATTATCGCATCCAGGACATGATCCACTGATGGCCGGCGACCTCCCCTTCACGCGGCGCGAGTTGCTGGGCGGCGCGATCGGCGCGGGGTTCGCGGCGACCGCCAGCGGGCTGCTGGTGCCCGAAGCGGCGCTCGGCCAGCAGCGCCCGAAACGCGGCGGGAGCATCCGCGTCGCGACCATGTCCAGCTCGACCGCCGACACGCTCGATCCCGCCAAGGGCGCGCTCTCGACCGACTATGTGCGCCACTACATGTTCTACAGCGCGCTCACCCAATATGACCGTCAGGCCATCCCCCGGCCGGCGCTCGCCGAAAGCATCGAGAGCCGCGACCAGACCCTGTGGCGCGTCAAGCTGCGCAAGGGCGTCGTCTTTCACGATGGCGGGCCGCTGACCTCGGCCGATGTCGTCTGGTCGCTGCTGCGCCACAAATTGCCCGGCGCCGCGTCCAAGGTGAAGACCGTCGCCGAGCAGATCGCCGAGGTGAAGGCAGTCGGCCCGAACGAGCTACTGATCCGCCTGACCGGCCCCAATGCCGATCTGCCCGCGATGCTCGCGCAATCACACTTCCTGATCCTGCGCAGGGGCACGAAAGACTTCCGCACCGCCAACGGCACCGGCCCCTATAGATGTGCGCAGTTCAAGCCGGGCGTCCGGACAGTCGCGGTCCGCAACGAGAATTACTGGAAGCCCGGCCGCCCCTGGCTCGACCGGATCGAGCTGATCGGCATCCCCGACGAGGTGAGCCGGGTCAACGCGCTGCTTTCCGGTGATGTGCAGCTGATCAACGCGGTCAACCCGCGCTCCTCCAGGCGCATATTGGTCTCGAGCAGCCACAATCTGCTCGAGACCAAGTCCGGCCTCTACACTGATCTGATCATGCGGCAGGACGCGCTGCCCACCGGCAATCCGCATTTCGTGCTGGCGATGAAATATCTGCTGGACCGCGAGCTCATCAAACGCGCGCTGTTCCGCAACTATGCGACGATCGCCAACGATCAGCCGATCCCGCCGGGTCATCGCTATTACCGTGCCGATCTGCCCCAGCGCCCGCACGACCTGGACCGCGCCAGATACCATCTCCAGAAGGCGGGGCTGACCGGCGTGCGCCTGCCCGTCTTCGCCTCGCCCGCCGCCGAAGGTTCGGTCGATATGGCGTCGGTGCTGCAGGAATATGGATCGCGCATCGGACTCAAGCTCGCGGTCAACCGGGTGCCCGCCGACGGATACTGGTCCACCCACTGGATGAAGCACCCGCTGGGCTTCGGCAACACCAACCCGCGGCCGACCGCCGATTTGATCTTCAGCCTGTTCTACAAGTCCGATGCAGCATGGAATGAATCAGGGTGGAAGAACCCGCGGTTCGACCGCCTGCTGCTTGAGGCGCGCGGCGAACCCGACGAGGCGCGGCGCAAGCAGCTTTACGGCGAGATGCAGGGGCTGGTGCATCAGCATTGCGGGGTCGGCATTCCCGTCTTCATCAGCTCGCTCGACGGGTTCGACCGGCGGCTGAAGGGGCTCTCGCCGATCCCGATCGGCGGTTTCATGGGCTACGCCTTTGCCGAACATGTCTGGTGGGACGGCTGAACATGGCGAGCACTGCAATGACTTCGAATGG
Organism: Sphingomonas sp. GW821-FHT03E12; assembly: GCF_059420685.1. Classification (NCBI taxonomy): domain Bacteria; kingdom Pseudomonadati; phylum Pseudomonadota; class Alphaproteobacteria; order Sphingomonadales; family Sphingomonadaceae; genus Sphingomonas; species Sphingomonas sp. GW821-FHT03E12. The sequence goes on along the minus strand of NZ_JBWKUF010000002.1, from coordinate 668,480 downwards.
AACGCGAAGCGGCATGCGGACCGCATTGGTCCTGATCGCCAAGAGGCTCGGGTCGGCGCTGCTGACGCTGCTGCTCGTGTCGATGGTGGTGTTCACGATCAGCTCGCTCCTGCCTGGCGACGCCGCGCAGGAGACGCTGGGCCAGAGCGCCACGCCCGAACAGGTCGCGGCGCTGCGCCACCAGCTCGGCCTCGATCAGCCTGCGCACCTGCGCTACCTCAACTGGCTGGGCGGCATGCTCGGCGGCAACCCCGGCCAGTCGATGGTCGCGAACATGCCGGTGAGCGAGGTGATCGCCGACCGGCTGCCCAATTCGCTGGTGCTCGCCGGGCTGACGGCGCTGGTGGCGGTACCGCTGGCGCTGTTCATCGGCATCTTCTCGGCCATGCACCGCGGCACCAAGGTCGATCGCGGGCTCAACATCGCGACGCTGTCGATGGTCGCGGTCCCCGAATTCCTCGTCGCGACGATCGCCGTGCTGATCTTCGCGGTGAAGCTGCGGCTGCTCCCCTCGATCACCCTGGTGTCCGAGGAAGCGAGCTGGGGCGAATTCCTGCGCTCCTATGCCATGCCGGTGATGACATTGGCCTTCGTCGTCGTGGCGCAGATGGCGCGGATGACGCGCGCCGCGGTAATCGCCCAGCTCAACCAACCCTATGTCGAAATGGCGATGCTCAAGGGCGTGCGGCCCGGCCGGATCGTGCTGACCCATGTGCTGCCCAATGCGATTGGCCCGATCGTCAACGCGATGGCGCTCAGCCTGTCCTACCTGCTCGGCGGCGCAATCATCGTCGAGACGATCTTCAACTATCCCGGGCTCGCCAGCCTGATGGTCAACGCCGTCACCAGCCGCGACATGCCGCTGCTTCAAGCCTGCGCGATGATCTTCTGCGCCGCCTATCTGCTGCTCGTGCTGATCGCCGACGTCGTCGCGATCCTCGCCAATCCGAGGCTGCGTAACCAATGAGCGACACCGCCGCCGCAACCCGCGCCACACGCGCAAGCCGATGGGCAGGCAGCCTGCCGCTCTCGGGCAAGATCGGGCTTGGCCTCGTCATCTTCTGGCTGCTGGCCGCCATCGTCGGCCCGATGCTGGCGCCCTACCCCGTCGGTGCCTTCGTCGCCTATGACGTGTTCGACGGCTTCAGCGCGGCGCACTGGCTGGGCAGCGACTATCTGGGCCGTGACGTGCTGAGCCGTCTGCTTTCGGGCGCACGCTATACCGTCGGCCTCGCGCTCGCCGCCGCGGTGCTCGCCAGCGTGACCGGCACCGGCCTTGCGCTGTTCGCGGCGGTCAGCGGACGCTGGGTGGACGAGGGGCTGTCGCGGTTGATGGACACGCTGATCTCGATCCCATCGAAGATCTTCGCGCTGGTGCTGGTCGCCGCCTTCGGCTCGTCGCTCGCGCTGCTGCTGCTCATCGCCGCGATCACCTATGTGCCCGGCAACTACCGCATCGCCCGCGCGCTCGCGGTCAACCTCAACGAGATGGACTATGTCCAGGTCGCGCGCACCCGTGGCGAGGGGCGCGCCTATATCGCGCGGACCGAAATCCTGCCCAACATGATCCACCCGATGCTCGCCGATTTCGGGCTCCGCTTCGTCTTCATCGTGCTGCTGCTGTCGGGGCTCAGCTTCCTCGGCCTGGGCGTCCAGCCGCCTGACGCCGATCTCGGCTCGCTGGTGCGTGAGAATATCTCGGGGCTGGGCGAAGGCGCGCCCGCGATCCTGATGCCCGCGCTCGCGATCGCGACGCTGACCGTCGGTGTGAACCTTTTGATCGACGCGCTGCCCGGCCGCAGCCGCCGCATCGCCGGGGAGGGCTGAGATGGCGGATCATGTCGAGGTCTCGGGACTCAAGGTCACGGCGCGCGACGCGGCGGGCGAGGAGTTCACCATCGTCAGCGATGTCGGCTTCTCGATCCCGCAGGGCGAGGTGCTGGCGCTGATCGGTGAGTCCGGGTCGGGCAAAACGACGATCGCGCTGACGCTGATGGGCTATGCGCGGATGGGCTGCCGGATCGCCGAAGGCAGCATCCGCGTCGGCGACACCGATATCCGCGCGCTCGACGAGCCGGGACTGGCAAAGCTGCGCGGCAACCGCATCGCCTATATCGCGCAGAGCGCGGCTGCGGCGTTCAACCCCTCGCGCACGATCATGGATCAGGTGATCGAGGCAGCGCTGATCCATAAGGTCATGCCGCGCGCCCAAGCCGAGGCAAAGGCGGTGGAGCTGTTCCGCGCGCTCGCCCTGCCCTTCCCCGACCGGATCGGCAGACGCTATCCGCACCAGCTTTCGGGCGGCCAACTCCAGCGGCTGATGGCGGCGATGGCGCTGATCACCGATCCCGAGCTGGTGATCCTCGACGAGCCGACGACCGCGCTCGACGTCACCACCCAGATCGAGGTGCTGCGCGCCTTCAAGAAGGTGGTGAAGGAACGCGGCGCGACCGCGGTCTATGTCTCGCATGACCTGGCGGTCGTGGCGCAGATGGCCGATCGGATCGTGGTGCTGAACCAGGGCAGGATCCGCGAGACGGGCGCGACCGACACGGTGCTCTACGCACCGCGGGACGAGTACACCAAGACGTTGATGGCTGCAGCGCGGCCCGCCGAACGGCCCGGCGCGGATGCGGTCTCAGCCGAAACGCCGTTGCTCGAAATCCGCGGCCTCACCGCCGGCTATGGCCCGCGCGATGCAGACGGCATGCCGCGCATCCCGATCCTGAAGGACATCGACCTGTCGATCGCGCACGGTGCGACCCTGGGCGTGATCGGCGAATCCGGCTCGGGCAAATCGACCCTCGCCCGCGTGGTGGCCGGTCTGCTCCAGCCCGCGCGCGGCGCCGTGACGTTCGACGGCGCGCCGCTGCCGCCGACGCTGGCGACCCGCAGCCGCGACCAGTTCCGCCGCATCCAGCTCGTCTTCCAGAATGCCGACACCGCGCTCAACCCGGCGCACAGCGTCGGGCGCATCCTTGGCCGCCCGCTCGAATTCTATCACGGGCTGAAGGGCGTGGCGCAGGCGAAGCGCGTCGCCGAGCTGCTCGATCTGATCCGCCTGCCGGCGCATCTGGCCGAACGTCAGTGCGGTGAGCTTTCAGGCGGACAGAAGCAGCGCATCAACCTTGCCCGCGCGCTCGCCGCCGAGCCCGACCTGATCCTGTGCGACGAAGTGACCTCGGCGCTCGATACGGTGGTGGGCGCCGCAATCCTCGAGCTGATGGCGGACCTGCGCCGCGAGCTCAACCTCTCCTACATGTTCATCAGCCACGACATCTCGACCGTGCGCGCGATCTGCGACGATATCGTCGTGCTCTATTCGGGGCGTCAGGTGGAGCTGGGCGCGAAGAGCGGTTTCCGCGCCGCGCCCTATCATCCCTATACCGATCTGCTCATCTCCTCGGTCCCCGAAATGCGGCGCGGCTGGCTGGAGAGCGCGGGTTCGCCCGGCGCGCTGCCGATGATCGACCTGGTGAGCGGCGCGGACGCCGAGCTGTGCACCTTCCTCCCGCGCTGTCCGGTCCGGATCAACGGTGTCTGCAACACACGCACCCCACCGCGCCACGCGCTTCAAAAGGGCAATCAAGTTCTGTGTCACCACGAGGAGGCCGCGCTGCTTCACCTGCACGCCGACAAGATGAAGGAAGCCGTCTGATGCCGGGACGCTTCGTCAGGCTCGCCGAGACCGCGCGGCCGGAAATCACCATCCATGTTGACGGTGTGCCGGTGCAGGCGCTGGAGGGCGACACGCTGATGGTCGCGATGCTCGACTCGGGCACGACGCTGCGCACCTCCGAATTCGGCGACGGCAAGCGCGCGGGCTTTTGCCTGATGGGCGCGTGCCAGGATTGCTGGGTTTGGACCGAGGAAGGCGGGCGCCTGCGCGCCTGTTCCACCCAGCTTGCCGACGGCATGCGGATCAGTACCAGCCAGCCGGAGGCGACATGGCCGAACCTCGCATAGTCGTCGTCGGCGCGGGTCCGGCGGGCGTACGCGCGGCCGAGGCGCTGGTCGCCGCCGGCATCCGGCCCATCGTGATCGACGAAGGGCGGCGCGCCGGCGGGCAGATCTACCGCCGCCAGCCCGAGAACTTCACGCGTTCCTACGAAACGCTCTACGGCACCGAAGCCGGGCGCGCCGAAGCGCTGCACACCCGCTTCGATGCGCTCAAGCCGCACATCGACTATTTCCCCGAAACGCTCGTCTGGAACATCGCCGACCGGCAAGTGTGGACGGCATCGGGCACGAAACAGCAGACGATTGCCTTCGACGCGCTGATCCTGTGCACCGGCGCGACCGACCGGCTGATGCCGGTCAAGGGCTGGCACCAGGCCGGCACCTACAGCCTGGGCGGCGCGCAGGTCGCGCTCAAGTCGCAAGGCTGTGCGATCGGCAGCCGCATCGTCTTCATGGGCAGCGGCGCGCTGCTCTACCTCGTCGCGACGCAATATGTGAAGGCCGGCGCGAATGTCGCGGCGGTGCTCGACACCTCGCGCTTCGCGAGCCGCATCCGGGCGCTTCCCCGCCTGCTCGCCCAGCCCGCGATACTCTGGAACGGCGTCGCACTGACCCTGGCGCTCAAGCGCGCCGGCGTGGAAGTGCATAGCGGCATCGACCCCGTCGAGATCGAGGGCAGCGCAAATCAGGGCGTCAGCGCGATCGCGTTCGACACCGCCAGCGGCGAGCGCCGGACCATCGCCTGCGACGCGGTTGCGCTCGGCTATCATCTGCGGCCGGAAACCCAGCTCGCCGATCTGGCGCGGTGCGAATTCGCCTTTGATGCCGCCACCCGGCAATGGCTGCCGGTGCGCGACGGCGATGGCCGCAGCTCGGTGGCTGGTGTCTATCTGGCGGGCGACGGCGCGAAGATCCTCGGCGCACGCTCGGCCGAAGCCAGCGGCAGGCTCGCCAGCCTCGCCGCGCTGGCCGACCGGGGCCTGCCCGTGGACCTCGGCGAGATGACTGCGCTGCGTGGCGCGGTCGCTGGCTATGCGCGCTTTGCCTCGGGGCTGGCACAGGCGTTTCCCTGGCCCGCAGCGCAAGCCGCCAACCTGTCCAACGATACCATCGTCTGCCGCTGCGAGGCGATCAGCGCCGGGGAGCTGCGTGCGATTGTCGCCCAGACCGGGGCGCACGAGGCCAACCGTGCCAAGGCATTCAGCCGCGTCGGCATGGGCCGTTGCCAGGGACGCTATTGCGGTCATGCCGCTGCCGAGGTGATCGCGGCCTGCGCGGACATCCCGGTCGAGCAGGTCGGGCGGCTGCGCGGGCAGGCGCCGGTCAAGCCGCTCCCCATCGCGATCGGGGAGGAAGCGGAATGAGCCGGGTAGAAAATACCAGCGACGTGGTGATCGTCGGCGGCGGGCTGATGGGAACCTCCACCGCGCTGTTCCTGCGGCAGCGCGGGGTGTCGGTGACGTTGCTCGAAACCGACCTGATCGGACGGCAGGCGAGCGGCACCAATTTCGGCAATGTCCGCCGTCAGGGCCGCCCGATCAGCCAGCTCCCGCTCGCCAACCGCGCGATCGAGATCTGGCGCAAGTCGAAGGAGCTGCTCGGCAGCGACATCGAATATCTCCAGTCGGGCCATATCCGCGTCTGCTATCGCGAGCGGCCCGAGCTTCAGGGCCAGATGGAGCAATATGCCGAGGAGGCGCGGCATACCGGGCTCGACCTCGAGATGCTGACCGGCAACGCCCTGCGCGCGCGCTTTCCCTTCTTCGGGCCGGACGTGCTCGCCGGTTCCTATTCGGCGATGGACGGCCATGCCAATCCGCGGCTCGTCGCCCCCGCCTTTGCCCGCGCAGCGCGCCGACTGGGCGCAGTGATCCACGAGAATACGCGGATCGTGAACGCAGAGAAAATCGGCGAGGATTTTCGCGTCACCGCCGAAGATGGCCGCGTCTTCCGCGCGCCGGTCCTGCTCATCACCGCGGGCGCGTGGGGCAATGCGCTGTCCGCACAGTTCGGCGAACCGGTGCCGATCGTCGCGCGCGGTCCCAACATGTCGGTCACCGAGCCCGTGCCCTATGCCATCGCGCCCGCGGTCGGCGTGATGACGCCGCTGGAAGAGGAGACCGTCTATTTCCGCCAGGTCGCGCGCGGCAACATCGTGCTGGGGGGCAGCACGCGCGGGCCATCCTACCCCGACGATTATCGTTCCTATGTCCTCCCCCAGAATACGCTGAGCCAGTTGAAGCAGATCCGCCGCCTCGCTCCTGCGCTGGCGAATCTCAACATCATCCGCGTCTGGTCGGGGATCGAGGGCTATATGCCCGACAGCCTTCCCGTGATGGGGCCCAGCGCTGCGCAGAGCGGGCTTTTCTACGCCTTCGGCTTTTCGGGATCGGGCTTCCAGATCGGCCCGGGCGTGGGCGCGACAATGGCCGAGCTGATCGGCGCAGGCGCGACCGATATTCCGATCGACGGCTATTCGATCGCGCGGTTCGCGGGCGCCTGAGGCCCCGGCCTTCGCCGGGGCTTCGCGCACCTTCAGAACTCGATCAGCGCGGTCTTGGTCTTGAGGTTCGCCTGATAGGCTTCGCGGCCCAGATCCTTGCCGATACCCGACTGTTTATAGCCGCCGGTCGGCAGGATGAAGTCGTTGCTGCGGCCATAGCGGTTGACCCACACCGTGCCCGCCTCCAGCGCACGGGTCGCCCGCAGCGCGCGTGCGACGTCGCCCGTATGGACGCCCGCGGCCAGGCCATAATGGCTGTCGTTCGCCATCGCATAGGCTTCCGCCTCGTCGGTGAAGGTCTGCACCGTCAGCACCGGACCGAAAATCTCGTCACGCACCGCCTCGGTCTCGCGCGTCACCCGGGCGAGCAGCGTCGGCTGATAATAGCCGCCATCCTGCGGGGCAGCGGCGCGGCCCGCGCCGGTCAGCGCTTCGGCGCCCCCGGCGATGCTGCGCTGGACCATGCCGTCGATCCGCTCGAGCTCCCGTTCGGAGATGATCGGCCCCATCGTCGTATCAGTCCGCCAGGTCGGCCCCGGCCGGTGCGCCTCGAACGCGCCAATGATCCGCTCGATCACCTGATCGGCGACCTTTTCCTCGACGAGCAGCCGCGATCCCGCGACGCAGACCTGTCCGGAATTGAGCGTGATCGCGCGCGCGACGATCGCCGCGGTCTTGTCGATGTCGCTCGCGTCGGCAAACACCAGCTGCGGGCTCTTGCCACCCAGCTCCAGCGTCACCGGCTTGGGCCCGCTCTGCGCGCAGGCCGCCATGATCGCCGCGCCGGTGCGGGTGGAGCCGGTGAACGTCACCTTCGACACGCGCGGGTGGCGGCACAGCGGATCGCCGACATGGCGCCCGTCGCCCTGCACGATGTTGAACACGCCCGCGGGCAGCCCCGCCTCGATCGCCAGCTCCGCCAGCCGCACGACGCTGAACGGCGTCATTTCGGATGGCTTGAGCACCACCGAATTGCCCGCCGCGATCGCGGGGGCGATCTTCCACGCCGCCATCACCAGCGGCAGATTCCACGGCGAGATCGCCGCGACCACGCCATAGGGTTCGGTAATGGTGAGGCCCAGCTTGTCGGGCGTCGTTGCCGCGACCTCGCCGCCGATCTTATCGGCGAACTCGGCGAAGAAGCGGATGCACTCGGCGGTGTAGCTGATGTCCCAGCCACGCAGCTCGCCGATCGTGCGGGTCGACCCCGCCGCTTCGAGCGGAGCCAGATAGTCGATATCGGCCTCCACCAGATCGGCCCAGCGCCGCAATACGCGCATCCGCCCGCGCGGATCGGTCTGCGCCCAGCCGCTGGTACGGAAGGCATGCCAGGCGCTTGTCACTGCATCCTCGAGCTGCTCGGGCGTCACGGTATCGAGATCGCGGTAGATATGCCCGTCCGACGGTCGGCGGACCGCAAGCCCGTCGCCCTGCCCGGCCACCAGCTGCCCGTCGATGAAGTTCGCGTGGCCGATCCGCACGCTATCGGGGTCAAATCCGTTCATTGCCGCCGTCCAAATCGAGAAAACCCGCATGAACTATAGGTCTCGGCGGCCGGCATTTGGCGGGGCCAGGCGGGAAGCGTGCGCAATAATCTTCCGAATTGCCGCCGAAGCCAGCAGCCAATGCCAGCACGCCCCACATAAGGTACCACCATGGAGCCCATAACAGACCGCAAGTACGGCGCGCGGATCATAAGGGTCGCAGCCGGTAAGGAGGCAGGTTGATGGAAGCTGGAACGAAGCCCTTGGTGCGCCTGCGCGCAATGACGGCGGAGGATCTGCCCGCGGCACGCGAGCTTTCCCGCGAACAGAACTGGCCGCATCGCAGCGCCGATTGGGCGTTCCTGTTCGACATCGGCCAGGGCATCGTCGCCGAGAGCGACGGCGTGGTCGTGGGTACCGCGATGTGCTGGATCTATGAAGGCGCCGCGACGATCGGCATGGTGATCGTCTCCCCCGCCTGTCAGGGCCAGGGGATCGGGCGGCGCATGATGGACAGCCTGCTCGAAACGCTGGGCGACCGCACGGTGATGCTCCACGCCACCGATGAGGGGCTGTCGCTCTACAAGAGCCTCGGCTTCGTGCCGTTGGGTCAGGTGTTCCAGCATCAGGGCGCCGTCTTTGCGGTGCCGATTCCCGAATTGCAGGCCGAGGAGCGCGTCCGCCCGATGGGCTCGCGCGACGTGGACGCCGCCTGCGATCTCGACCGGCAGGCGACCGGCATGCAGCGCGATCGCGTGATCGCCACGCTGTGCGACGTCTCGCAGGGCGTGGTCCTTGCGCGCGCCAACGAACCGGCGGGCTTCGCGCTGTTCCGGCGCTTCGGGCGCGGCTATGTGATCGGGCCGACCATCGCCCCCGACATCGACGGGGCAAAGGCGCTGATCTCGCATTGGCTGGGCTCCAACGCCGGCATGTTCTGCCGCCTCGACGTCGCCGACGACAGCGGCCTTTCGGTCTGGCTCGACGAGCTCGGCCTGCCCTGCGTCGGCCGGGTCACGCGGATGGTGCGCGGCGAGCCGCTCGCCGTCACCGGGCCGGGCCAGACCTATTCGCTGATCAACCAGGCGCTGCGCTGAATCATGCTCGACCTCGCCGATCCGTCGCTCCTCTGCGAACATGTCTTCATTGCCGGGGAATGGCGCCCGGCGGCGGCCGGCCGGACACTCGCCGTCGATGACCCGGCAACGGGCGCCGTCATCGGTACCATCCCCGATTGCGACGCCGCTGACACCCGCGCGGCGATCGAGGCAGCGGAAGCGGCTTTCGGCCCGTGGCGCGCAAGGACGGCGGGCGAGCGTGCCGCACTGCTCGAACGCTGGCATGCGCTGGTACTCGAAAACGTCGCCGATCTTGGCCGGATCATGACCGCCGAGCAGGGCAAGCCGATCGCCGAGGCCGAAGGCGAAATCCGCTATGCCGCGACCTTCATCAAATGGTTCGCCGAGGAAGCGCGCCGGATCAGCGGGCATGACATCCCCGCGCCCGAGGCCAATCGCCGCGTCTTCGTGACCAAGGAGCCGATCGGCGTTTCCGCGGCGATCACGCCCTGGAACTTCCCCGCGGCGATGATCACGCGCAAATGCGCCCCCGCGCTGGCCGCTGGTTGCCCGGTGGTGGTCAAGCCGTCGGAGCTCACCCCCTTCACCGCGCTCGCGCTGGTCAGGCTCGCCGAGCGCGCGGGCTTTCCCGCCGGGGTGATCAATATCGTGACCGGCCTGCCCCAGGCGATCGGCGGCGAGCTGACTGCCAATCCGATCGTGCGCAAGCTGTCCTTCACCGGATCGACCCGCGTCGGCGCGCTGTTGATGCGGCAGAGCGCCGACACGATCAAGCGGCTGAGCCTTGAGCTTGGCGGCAATGCGCCGCTGATCGTCTTCGACGACGCCGATCTCGACGTCGCGGTCGCGAGCGCGATGGCGAGCAAGTTCCGCAACGCCGGCCAGACCTGTGTCTGCGCCAACCGCATCCTGGTCCAGGACGGCGTCTACGACGCGTTCGCGGCACGGCTGGCCAAGGCGGTCACGGCGCTCCATGTCGGTCCCGGCAATGCCGCCGGCGTGACCACCGGTCCGCTGATCAATGCCGCCGCGGTCGAGAAGGTCCACGCGCATCTCGATGACGCGCTTGCGCTCGGCGCCACCGCCTATGCGGCCGCCGAAAGCACGATGGACCCGGGCCGTTTCGTCGCGCCGGTCGTGCTCACCGGTGCCACCTCCCGGATGCGCCTCGCTTCGGAAGAGACGTTCGGCCCCGTCGCGCCGCTGTTCCGTTTCCGCTACGAGCAGGAGGGCATCGAGCTCGCCAACGACACCCCGTTCGGGCTCGCCAGCTATTTCTACACCGAGGACCTCCACCGCGCCTTTCGCGTCGCCGAGCAGCTGGAGGCGGGCATGGTCGCGCTCAACACCGGCTCGATCGCGATGGAAATGGCACCGTTCGGCGGCATCAAGCAATCGGGCCTGGGCCGCGAAGGCGGGCGCGAGGGCATCGAGGAATATCTCGAACCCAAGGCTTTCCATATCGGCGGCCTCAAACTCTAGGAAAGATCAGGCATGAGCGAGAGCAACCGGCGCTACAGGATCGCCGTAATCCCCGGCGACGGCATCGGCACCGAAGTGATGCCCGAAGGCGTGCGGGTGCTGGAACGCGCCGCCGCGCTCTATGGCTTCGAGGTCGAGCAGCAATGGCATGATTTCGCCTGCTGCGACTATTACACCAGGCACGGCCGGATGATGCCGGAGGACTGGAAGGAGCAGATCGGCACTCCCGATGCGATCTTCTTCGGCGCGGTCGGCTGGCCCGATACCGTGCCCGATCACGTCTCGCTCTGGGGATCGCTGCTCCAGTTCCGTCGCGAATACGACCAATATGTCAATCTCCGCCCGGTCCGGCTGATGCCCGGCGTGCCCTGCCCGCTCGCCGGCCGCGAGCCGGGGGACATCGACTTCTGGGTGGTGCGCGAGAATACCGAAGGCGAGTATTCGGCGGTCGGCGGGCGCATGTTCCCCGGCACCGAACGCGAAGTGGTGATGCAGGAAACGGTGATGACCCGCTTCGGCGTCGACCGCGTGCTGCGATACGCCTTCGATCTCGCCGACAGCCGCGGCGCCAGGCACCTCACCTCCGCCACCAAGTCCAACGGCATCGCGATCACCATGCCCTTCTGGGACGAGCGGGTGGAGGCGATGGCACAGAATTATCCGAACGTCCGCACCGACAAATATCATATCGACATCCTGACCGCGCAGTTCGTGCTGAACCCCGACCGCTTCGACGTGGTCGTTGCCTCCAATCTGTTCGGGGACATCCTGTCGGACCTGGGGCCCGCCTGCACCGGCACGATCGGCGTCGCGCCATCGGGCAACATCAACCCCGACCGCACTGCGCCTTCGCTGTTCGAGCCGGTCCATGGCTCGGCGCCGGATATCGCGGGCAAGGGCATCGCCAATCCTGTCGGCCAGATCTGGTCGGCTGCAATGATGCTCGAGCATCTGGGCGAGAAGCCCGCGGCGGATGCGATCATGCGCGCGATCGAGACGGTGCTTGCCGAACCGGGCCTGCGCACCGGCGACCTCAAAGGCAAGGCGGACACCGCAACCTGCGGCAAGGCAATCGCCGAGGCGCTTTCCTGATCGAAGCATAATATGCCGCACCGGCCCGCAAAAAGGGCCGGTGTGATCTGACAGGCGGCGGAACTCGGTGCTACCCGCCGCGGCATCTTCATTAGCCTCGGCCTCATAACACAGATGGCGAGTATGAGTCCGATGCTGAAGCCCAACCGCACCCTGCTGGACATTGACCGGGATCATTTGATCCACCCGGTCACGTCGTTCCGCGCGCATGAGGCGCGCGGTGCGACCCTGCTCCAAAGCGGCAAGGGCATGTGGCTGACCGACATGGACGGGCGCGAAGTGCTCGACGCCTTTGCCGGACTATGGTGCGTCAATGTCGGCTATGGGCATGAGAGCATCGTCGAGGCCGCGGCCGAGCAGATGCGCCGCCTGCCCTATGCGACCGGCTATTTCCATTTCGGCAGCGAGCCGGCGGTCAAGCTCGCCGAAAAGCTCGTCGAGCTGAGCCCCGCGGGCCTCGATCATGTCTATTTCACGCTCGGCGGATCGGACGCGGTGGATTCCGCGATCCGCTACATCGTCCATTATTTCAACGCGATAGGTCAGCCCGAGAAGAAGCATTTCATCGCGCTGGAGCGCGGCTATCATGGGTCGAGCACAACCGGCGCGGGGCTGACCGCGATCCCCGCCTTCCACCGCAATTTCGACCTGCCGCGGCCGTGGCAGCATCACATCGCTTCACCCTATCCCTATCGGAGCCCTGTCGGCGACGATCCCGAGACGGTGATTGCTGCGTCGGTCGCCGCACTCAAGGCCAAGGTTGCCGAGCTCGGCGCCGACACGGTCGCGGCCTTTTTCTGCGAACCGATTCAGGGGTCGGGCGGCGTCATCGTGCCGCCCAGGGGCTGGCTCAAGGCGATGCGCGACGCGTGCACCGAACTCGGCATCCTGTTCGTCGCGGACGAGGTGATCACCGGCTTCGGACGCACCGGCCCGCTGTTCGCGTGCGAGGATGAAGGCGTTTCGCCCGACCTCATGACCGTCGCCAAGGGGCTGACGGCGGGTTACGCGCCGATGGGCGCGGTGCTGATGTCCGACGCGATCTATCAGGGCATTGCCGACGGTGCGGCCGCCGATCTGCCGATCGGCCACGGCTTTACCTATTCGGGACACCCGGTCAGCGCGGCGGTGGGGCTGGAAGTGTTGCGCCTCTATACCGAGGGCGGAATCCTCGCCAACGGGCGAAAGACCGGGGAGCGGTTTGCAGCGGGGCTGGCTGCGATCGCCGACCATCCGATGGTCGGCGATACGCGCGGGCGCGGGATGCTGGGCGCGATCGAACTCGTCGCGGACAAGGCGGCGAAGACGCGCTTCGATCCCGCGCTCCGCCTGCCTGACCGGCTGTTCGCGCGGGGTTATCAGAACGGCGTGATCTTCCGCGCGTTCGGCGACAACATCATCGGCCTGGCGCCCGCATTATGTTGTAACGACAATGAAATGGACCTAATCTTCGCGCGTATCCGCAAGACTCTCGACGAGCTGCTCGGCGAGGCGGATATCCGGGCAGCGGTCGCATGATCGAGGAAGCGATGGGCGCATGATAACGGGTCCCAAGCTTGACCGGATCGATCTCAAGATCCTGGCGCAGCTCCAGCAGAGCGGGCGCATCACCAATGTCGAGCTTGCCGACGCCGTCGGCCTGTCGCCCAGCCCCTGCCTCACCCGCGTCAAGCGCCTCGAAAAGGCGGGTTACATCATCGGCTATGGTGCGCAGATCAACCTGCACAAGCTCGGTGAATTCCTGACCGTCTTCACCGAAGTCACGCTTTCCGAGCATCGCAGCGGCGACTTTTCGCGCTTCGAAACCCGCATCCGCAAGATCGACGAGATCGTCGAATGCCACCTCGTCAGCGGCGGCTATGACTATCTGCTGAAATTCATCACCCGCGGCGTCGCGCACTATCAGTCGATCATCGAGGCGATGCTGGAGGGCGATTACGGCATCGAGAAATATTTCAGCTACGTCGTCATCAAATCGCCCTTCATCAAGCATCACTATCCGATTCAGGGCGTGTTCGGCGAACAGAAGCACTGAATTCGGGCGGAGCCGAGCCATGTCCACACCCGCCGCCGAAATCGACGATCTGCTGGCGCCGCTGATCGCCTTCCGCCGCGACCTGCACGCGCATCCCGAACTGGGTTTTGCCGAGCATCGCACCGCCGCCAATATCGCCGATGCGCTGCGCGAGCTGGGGCTTGAGGTGCATACCGGAATCGGCGGCACCGGCGTGGTCGGCGTGCTGAAGGCGGGAAGCTCGGACCGTGCGATCGGCCTGCGCGCAGACATGGACGCGCTCCCTATCCACGAGCAGACTGGCCTGCCGCACGCCAGCTGCAACCCCGGCGTGTTCCACGGCTGCGGGCATGACGGGCATGTCGCGATGCTGCTGGGCGCGGTGCGGCATCTGGCACGCACCCGGCGGTTCGACGGCACGGTCAATTTCTTCTTCCAGCCCGCCGAGGAAGGGCTGGGCGGCGCCCGCGAGATGGTCAAGGACGGGCTGTTCGAACGCTTCCCGTGCAGCCGCGTCTTCGCATTCCACAACTGGCCCGATCTGCCCGCCGGCACCGTCGCGACCCGGCCCGGCCCGATCATGGCCGCCGCCGACAAGTTCGAGATCGTGCTGGAGGGGCGCGGCGGCCATGCCGCGATCCCCCATGACACCCCCGATGCGATTCTCGCCGCAAGCAATCTGGTGGCACAGCTCAACACCATCATCGCGCGGCGCATCCCGCCCATGTCCTCCGCCGTGCTGTCGGTGACCCAGATCGCGGGCGGTCATGCGCACAATGTGATCCCCGCCACGGTCACGGTCGGCGGCACGGTGCGCAGCTTCGACCCCGCGGTACAGGACAGCATCGAGGCAGCGCTGCGCCAGATCGTCGAAGGCGTCGCGCTCGCCAGCGGCACCCGCGCGACCATCGCCTATGACCGCTATTATCCCGCGACGATCAACGATGCCGATGCCGCGGCCGAGGCACTCGATATCGCCGCCACTGTAACCCGCGCCGAGCTGGCGCCCGAGCCGGCCTTCACCTCGGAAGACTTCGCCTTCATGCTGCAAGCGTGCAAAGGCGCCTATCTCTGGCTCGGCCAGGGCACGGGCGGCACGCATGTGCCGCTGCACCACCCCCGTTACGACTTCAACGACGATATCATGGGAACCGGCATCCGCCTGCATGCCGCGCTTGCAGAGCGGCTCCTGTCCGCCTGAACTTCAGAAGCTCGCGGAAAAGCCGACCACGAAATCCGTCACCGCGACATTGTCGCCCACATCGCGCGCGATCCGCCTTGTCTCGCCCAGCAGCCGCGCGTGCGAGACACCGATATAGGGTGCAAAGGGCTTGGCGAGCTCATAGCGCAGCCGCAGCCCGAACTCGGCCTCGGTAAGGCCCGATCCCAGTCCCTGAACGGGCACGTCCTGCGCCGCGAAACTCAAAGCCGCGAGCGGCTGCACGGTCAGCTTGGGCACCATTTCCCATTCGTGGACGGCCTTGATCTCGCCGGTCAGATCCCCGTCCTCCGACAGAAAGGTATAGACCTCCGCCGCAAGCCCGGGCAGCGGCGTCCCCTCCACCCCTGCAACCGCATAGGTTGCATGGGGCGAGGGGCGGAATTCGTGGCGCACCCCGCCCAGCAGCACGACATTGGCGCCGATCGCGTGCGACCAGAGCAGTTGGGCGTCGATGCTATCGATCCGCCGGCCCACCTCGCCTCCTGCATCGACCTTCACTACGACGCGATCGGTATCACCGCCCCAGGAGGCGTTGCTTTCGACGACGATGCTGTGGTCGCCCTTGTGGAAACGATATTCGGCCAGATCGAAGTTGAGCTCGGCCCAGCGCCCGTCCGCCCGCGGTGCTTCGGCATGGGCTGAGCCGACAGCGACCAGCGCGGATACCAAGGCTAGAATGATCGCGCTCCGGACGTGCATCTTGCGGCCCTAGACAATTGCTGGTGGGGAAAGTGTGCCGAGCCACCCGACGAGGCCCAGAATGGCGAGCGCCGCTGCCGTTTCGACCGCAAGGCTGATCCTAAGCGCGCGCGCTGCACCGCCTGGTTCGCCATCCGCTATCGCGGCGTCGAGGACGGGGGTCAGCCAGAAGCGGTTGGCCACGGCGATCGCCAGCATCACGCCGAACAGCAGCAGCTTCAGCAGCAACAGCCAGCCGTAAAGGTCCGACACGAGCAGCGGCAGACTATCGAACCCGATCAGGATGACGCTGTTGATCACCCCGGTCACGATCAGCGTGCCGACGGCCAGCGTCCCGGCGGTCGAGAAATCGGCGAGCGCTCGCTGCGCGAGCCGCAGGGCCGGAACCTCGCGCGCGCGAACGACCAGGATCGCCAGCGCAGCCAGCGCGCCCAGCCACAGGCCGGCCGCCCACAGATGCAGCAGATCGGAACCGAGATGGAGATACCCCATCCCTCCCCCGGTTGCCCCCGCATGCCCGCCCCAGGCGAGCGTCGCGAGCGCCACGCCTGCACCCGCCACGATGCCAGCCAAGGCCGCACGCGGATGCCGCGCCATCCCTGTCGATGCACCCAGAACGACCAGCAGCGCTGCCTGGCGAACAAGGAGCGCCCAGCCCTGCGGCGTCTCGAACGCGAGGATCTCAAGCGTTTCGCGATCCACCCCGGCCAGCGGAACGCCCATCATCGACGCCGCCATGACCGCAAAACCGAGCGCCGACACCACGAGACCCGCGACGGCGAGCAGCGCCGCCGCCAGCCCGGGCCGAACGGTCTCGCGCAGTTGCGCCGCATTGCCCCGCGCCGAATAGATGCAGAACAGCGGCAATCCGAACAGCAGACCCAGATCGGCATAGAGCGCGGAGCGGACCGCTATCAATGACCAGTCCGTCTCCACCTATTTGACCGTGAAAGTGAAGCCGCCCTGAATCCGGTGGGTGTCGGCGGCCACGGCGTGCCAGGTGACGGCATAGCTGCCCGGCGCCAACGGACGCTGCAACGTCAGCACCATCGTCTTGCCGTCCCCGGCGATCGACTTCGTAAAGCCGGTGATCTCCATCGGCGGATGCTGCATGCCCGGCATGCCGGTCATCGTCACCTTCGCGCCCGACATCGGCGCCACAAGCTTCTCGCTGAATTGCATCGTGACGCTCTTGGGCGCGCGCACCGTCGCCTTGTCCGCCGGTGTCGATGAAAGCAGCTTGGGGTGCGCCACAGCCGGTAAAGCGATAAGCGACATCGCTACCGCGGCCGGGACCAACAGGATCGAGTGAACGTAACGCATCGCGGATCCTCCTCACGCAGAAACAGGGTCCGCTCAGCTTGCGCCGGTTAGCCGGAGGTTGGTGCCACTTAGGGCGAGATTTAGGGCCTTTGATCGCGAATCCGCCCGGCGGACGGATGAATATGCCGCGTGCGGCGGTCACGCCGAACACGATGGGAGTCGCCCCCAGCTTGGTGAAATAATTGACCGCCTATAGCGGCAGCCCCACATAGTTCTCCGCGATCGCCGCCTGCATCGCCGGCGAGCTGGCGACATAGTCCAGCTCGGCGGCCTGCATGCGATGCTCGAACGCACCGTCCTCGGGAAAACGGTGCATCAGCTTGGTCAGGTACCAGCTGAACCGCTCGGCTTTCCAGATGCGCGC
Source organism: Sphingomonas sp. GW821-FHT03E12 (assembly GCF_059420685.1). Classification (NCBI taxonomy): domain Bacteria; kingdom Pseudomonadati; phylum Pseudomonadota; class Alphaproteobacteria; order Sphingomonadales; family Sphingomonadaceae; genus Sphingomonas; species Sphingomonas sp. GW821-FHT03E12. The sequence goes on along the minus strand of NZ_JBWKUF010000002.1, from coordinate 651,258 downwards.
CAAGGCCTTCGCCTGATATCCCGCAAGGCCGGCCTCATCGCGCCCCATGAAGAACGCAATCAGCGCGTCCGACAGATAGGCCACGTCCGAAGCGGCCAGGTTCAACCCCTTCGCCCCCGTCGGCGGCACGATGTGCGCCGAGTCCCCGGCAAGGAACAGCCGTCCGTGCCGCATCGTCTCGAACACGTAGCTGCGCAGCGGCGCGATCGACATCTCCAGCGCCTCGCCCCGCGTCACGCCATGCGCGCTGAGCGGATCGAACCGCGCCGCAAGCTCATCCCACAGCCGCTCCTCGCTCCAGTCCTCGATCCGATCGGTCAACGGTACCTGGATATAGTAGCGGCTGCGCGTCGCCGAGCGCATCGAGGCGAGTGCGAAGCCGGTATCGCCATTGGCGTAGATCAGCTCGTCATGACACGGCGGCACGTCGGCGAGGATGCCGAGCCAGCCGAACGGATATTCGCGCTCATACTCGCGTACCGCATGCGCCGGGATCGCCTTGCGTGAGGGTCCGTGGAACCCGTCGCAGCCTGCGATGAAGGTGCAATCGATCCGTCGCGCCTCGCCCTCCGTCATGAAAGTCACATAGGGCGCGTCACTCTCCACGGCATGGACCGCGACGTCCTTCGCCGTATAGACGATCTCAAGCCCGCGCCCGGGCGCCGCATCCATCAGGTCGCGGGTCAGCTCGGTCTGGCCATAGACGGTGACGTGCTTGCCGGTCAGCGCGGTGATGTCGATCCGGAAGAGGCGGTCGCCCGAGGCAAGGTTGAACCCCTCCTCGATCAACCCTTCCGCGTTCATTCGCGCATCGATACCGAGCCTGGTCATCAACCCGGTCGTCACCGTCTCCAGCACGCCCGCACGGATCCGCCCCAGCACATAGTCCGACGACTGGCGCTCGACGATGACGCAATCCACCCCCGCCTGCCGCAGCAAATGCCCGAGCAGCAATCCCGATGGCCCTGCCCCGATGATCGCGACCTGAGTCTTCACCGCGCTCGCTCGAGCTGCTTCTCGAGCGCGTCGAGCACCCGATAGCAGGGCATGACCTGTGCGACGCTGGCGATCGGCTCGCGCCCTTCCCGGATCGCGGCGACGAACTCGCGGTCCTGCAGCTCGATGCCGTTGCTCGACACCGCCACGCCGCTCAGATCGATCGCCTCTTCCTTGCCCGTCACCAGATCGTCGTAGCGTGCGATCCACGTGCCGTTGTCGCAGATGTAGCGGAAGAAGGTGCCAAGCGGCCCGTCATTGTTGAACGACAGGCTCAGCGTGCAGATCGCCCCGCTTTCGGCCTTCAATTGTATAGACATATCCATCGCGATGCCGAGTTCGGGATGGATCGGCCCTTCGATCGCGTTCGCCTGGACGATCGGTCCCGCCTGCCAGGCAAACAGGTCCACCGTATGCGCTGCGTGGTGCCACAGGAGGTGATCGGTCCAGCTCCGCGCCTCGCCCTTGGCATTCATGTTCTGACGGCGGAAGAAATAGGTCTGCACGTCCATCTGCTGGACGGCGAGTTCGCCCGCCGCGATCTTGCGGTGCAGATATTGGTGGCTGGGGTTGAAGCGGCGGGTGTGACCGACCATCGCGGTCAGACCGGTTTCCTGCGCCTTGGCCAGAACCGCCTCGCCATCGGCCAGGGTGTCACACAACGGAATCTCGACCTGCACATGCTTGCCCGCGTCCATGCACTGGATCGCCTGCGCCGCGTGCATCTGGGTGGGCGTGCACAGGATCACCGCGTCCAGGCCCGGCTGTTCGAGCGCTTCGGCCAGCTCGGTGGTGGCATGTGGGATACCGTATTTCGCCGCGACGACCTGGGTGGGCTCCAGCCGCCGCCCGACCACCGAAATCACCTCCACCCCGTCGATGTTCTTCAAGCCGTCGAGATGCTTTTCGCCGAATGCCCCGGCGCCTGCGAGTGCGATTTTCATGTCTTTCTCCAGTGTCGGAAGGTCATTCGGCGGCGAGCACGAACCCGCTGCCCGTCATGTCGAGTCCCTCGCCATTGTCGGGACGCAGCACCAGATGACCGATCGCGGTGTTTGAGCAGGGAACGTGATAGTGCCGGTGCAGCACCGCCGTGCGCTTGCCCAGCGCGCCGCGCATGATCAGCCACATCACCATCTCGATGCCTTCGCTGCCGGTCTCGCGCAGATATTCGATGTGCGGGATATGGCGCAGCCGGTCGCTGTCGCCGACCATCCCGTCGAGGAAGGCGTTGTCCCATTCCTTGTTGATCAGCCCGGCGCGTGGCCCCTGCAGCTGGTGGCTCATGCCACCTGTCCCCCACACCTGCACGTTGAGGTCCTCGGGAAAGCTCGCCACGGCGCGCCCGATCGCTTCACCCAGCGCCCAGCAACGATTGCCGGACGGCGGCGGATAGGTGACGACATTGACCGCCAGCGGGATCACCTTGCACGGCCATTCGGGCACGTCGCCGAACATCATCGAAAGCGGCACGGTCAGTCCGTGATCGACGTCCATCTCGTTGATGATCGTCATGTCGAACTCATCGAGGATCAGGCTCTGCGCGATATGCCAGGCGAGGTCGGGATGTCCGATCACGTCGGGCACGGTCCGTGGCCCCCAGCCCTCATCGGCGGGCTTGAAGCGCTCGCCGCAGCCAATCGCGAAGGTCGGGATGAGCTTCATGTCGAAGGCGGACGCATGGTCGTTGTAGACCAGCACGACGACGTCGGGTTTCTCGGCTCTCTCCCAGGCACGGGTCCAGTCGTATCCGGCGAAGATCGGGCCGAAATAATCGTCGCGGTCCTTGCCCGTGTCGTGCGCGACGCCGAGCAGCGGCACATGGCTGGAGGCGATACCGGCGGTGATCCGCGCCATCTCAGCGGCCCTCCTTTTGGGACCGGACACCTTCGGGCGAACGCCCACCTGCCAGCATCATCGCCTTGTAATCCTCAACCGAAACGCCGGTCATGCTGCTGACCGCCTGGACGAAGCTCAGGCCGTCGGTCGAGAATACCTTCGACAGGAAGTAGATGTTCCCGCCCAGGTCGAGCAGCCGGTTGTAGTCGCGCGCCAGAACCGCCGCCTTCTGGTCATCGCTCAACGGCCATTCTTCCAGATAGGCTCTCTCGTCCGCCTTCCAGCGTTCGCGATTCTCGGGCTTCATCAGGCTCATCGCGAACTGGTTGAGGTGATAGCCTTGCCGCGCCCGCGCCGCGGTGAACACGCGCGTGCCGGGAATATCCTCGAGCTCGGCGAGATAGGAATGGATGTCCTTGGGGCCGGTCATAGCCCCCGCGCCTTCAGCTGCGTGTCGAGCCGCGGGAACACCCGCCGGGCGTTGCCCTCGAAGATAGCGTGGCGTTCGGCGTCGGAAATATCCAGCGCATCCACATAGCGCTTGGTGTCGTCGAAATACTGCCCGGTGGTCGGATCGATCCCGCGCACCGCGCCGACCATCTCGCTCCCGAACAGGATGTTCTTGTTGGCGATCACGTCGGCCAGCAGGTCGATCCCCGGCTGGTGATAGACGCAGGTGTCGAAGAAGATGTTGTTCATCAGGTGGGTGTCGAGCGCCGGCTTTTTCAGCATATCCGCCAGCCCGCGATAGCGCCCCCAATGGTATGGCACCGCGCCGCCGCCATGCGGGATGATGAACTTCAATGTCGGAAAATCGGAAAACAGATCGCCCTCCAGCAACTGCATGAAGGCGATCGTGTCGGCCGCGATGTAATAGCCGCCAGTGGCGTGCATCGCCGGATTGCAGCTGCCCGAGACATGGATCATCGCCGGCACGTCCAGTTCCACCATCTTCTCGTAGAAGGGATACCAGTAACGGTCGGTCAGCGGCGGATGGGTGAAATGCCCGCCGCCCGGATCGGGGTTGAGGTTGCAGCCGATGAACCCCAGCTCGCTGACGCAGCGCTCCAGCTCGGCGATCGAGTTGGTCATGTCCGCCTTTGGCGATTGCGGCAGCATGCATACGCCCGCGAAGGTCTCGGGGAATAGCCCGACCACCCGCGCGATCAGGTCGTTGCAGCGCATCGCCCATTGCTGCGCGACCGCTTCGTCACCGACATGCGGCGCCATCGCCGATGCCCGGGGGCTGAAGATCGTCAGGTCCGCCCCGCGTTCGCGGATCAGGCGCAGCTGATTGGCCTCGATCGTCTCGCGGATCTCGTCGTCAGAGATATCGGGATAGGGTGGCACGGGCTCGCCTACCTTGAATGCCGCCTTCTGCGCCTCGCGCCAGGCGTCGTGCCCCTTGGGCAGCACGGTGTAATGCCCGTGGCAGTCGATGATCACGCCACACCTCTTCCATCGTTCGTCACCCCGGCCTTGTGCCGGGGTCCATCTTGCCGTGCGTGGAGGCGGCTAAGCTTCTTGCGTAACGCTCGCTGCGCGGTGGACCCCGGCACAAGGCCGGGGTGACGGGTGGGAAGCTCGACCGTCACGCTGCGCCTCCAATCGCCACCAGCTTCGCCGCCAGCCCTTCCGGCACCGCAAGCCCGAGCGCCCCAAGCTCCCGCTGCCACTCGATCGTCCCGCGCGTCATCACCGGATCGACGCCCAGCGCCTCCAATGTCTTCGCGGCCTCTTCCATCTCCGCCGCGCGCCGCGTCCCGTGCGCCAGCATCCGGTCGAGATGATAGTCGGCGCGCGCCCGCCAGCCCTGCGCCTTCGCGCTCGCATTGAGCGAGGCCAGGACCGCCTCGGTCACGCCTGCCCGGTCGGCGGCGAGGAGGCACTCGGCGGTCAGCGCCTCGATCCCCTTGACCATCACCGAACGGATCATCTTGATCGCCGATGCGTCGCCGACCTTTGGCCCGGCGATATCGATATCGGTGAAGCCGATCGCTGCCAGTGCCGCCGCGGCGTCCGCGGCATGCGGCCCGGCGACCAGCAGCGGCACGCGCATCCCGGCGGGCTGCACCGGCGCCATCACCGCGACATCGGCATAGCGCCCGCCCGCCGCCTCGATCGCTTCCGCCGCCGCGCGCTTGGTGTCCGGCGCCACGCTGTTCATGTCGATCCACAGCGCACCGGGCGCGAGCAGCGCGGCATCCTCGCGTGCAGCGATCAGCGCCTGATCGGCGGTGACCAGCGCGAGCACCACCGCTGCTCCGGCCAGCGCCTCGCGCGCCGTTTCGCAGCCGGTCACTCCGCTCGCGGCGAAGTCCGTCAGCTTGGCCTCACGCGTTACGGGATCACCGGTCTTGATATCGAAAGCGGCGTCGCCGGGCTGGGCGAAGGTCCGCGCCGCCTCTCCAAAACCGATAAAGGTAGCGGCGCGGGTCATGCCTGCCGGTTCAACTTTGTGGACGTTTCCGCCCTGTAAGTGAAATCGGGAAATGGGGTGCGACGCAACTTAGGCATGCACATGTTTCGCGTCGTGTCCATTTCCCGGGGCTAGGACCGGAGCCGGACATCGCAAAATCCAATTGCAGAACCAGCTATCGGTTTTCCGGAAGTCTGGTCTCGATCGAAGCCGCGCGCAGCAGTTCGATCAGCCGTTGCTGACGCGCGGTGGGGCGCCAGCCGCTGCGCGTGGTGATGCCGATCGTGCGCACCGTGCCGGCCAGCTCGGGGCCGATCCGCACCAGCATCCCCGCCTCGACTTCAAGCGCAACCTGGTCGGGCGAGAGCAGGGTGAGCAGGTCGCTTTTGACCAGCAGTCCGCGGATCACCATCACCGATCCGCATTCGACCGGCACCGGCGGCAGCGGCCGCCCCTCAAAAAACCCCTCCCAGTGCGCGCGGAGCGGCGTGCCCGCGGAGCCGACCACCCATTGCTGTACCGCAAGCTGATCGACCGTGACCGCACGTCCGGCAAGCGGATGGCCGGGCCGGCCGAAGATGGCCAGCCGGTCGGTGAACAAGGGTGTCTGCTCGGCTCCAGCGGGGGCTTCCGCGCGCAATGCGCCGATGGTGAGGTCGATCACACCATCGAGCAAAGGCTCGATCAGCTCGCGCCACGATCCTTCGACCACGTCGATCAGCGTTCCGGGCGCCTCGTGCAGCCAGGCGGCAAGCGCGTGCGGGAGCAACAAGGCGCGGCTGAGCGGCATGGCGCCGATCGCGATACGATCGACATCGGTGCCGTCACCGCGCGCTTCGGCGATGCCAGCGGCGATCTCGCGCGCCGCGAGGCGCACGCCGCGCGCCATGTCCCGCCCGGCCGGGGTAAGCGCGGTGCCGCGCCCGCGCCGCTCGACCAGGGTAACGCCGCAGATCTGCTCGAGGTCGCGCACGGCGCGATGGATCGCGGGTTGCGAGGCGCCGCTCACCCCTGCCGCACCGACGAAACTCTGCGCGTCACTGAAATGCAGGAAGGCGTCGAGCTGGGTCGCGGTCATCAACCATTCGGGACGGCTGAATCCACGCGCGCCCCGCCCCGGCCGCGCCGCCGCGGCCAGATAGCCGAACGCGCGCCTAGCGCGCTCGGCCAGTATAGTTCCGGCAGCGGTCGGCACAACGCCATCGGGCCGCCGGTCGAACAGCGCGACTTCGAGCTGGCGCTCAAGCTTGCCGAGCCCCTGAGTCAATGCGGGCTGCGACAGCCCCACCACCTCGGCCGCGCGGCTGAGACTCCCCTTCTCCGCAACCGCCGAAAGCGCGCGCAAATGGCGGAGATTGAGATCGAACGGCCGGATCATGAGCATAAGATATCCGGAAAACTTATATTGTCGTCCGAAATCGTATTAACGGTCCCCGCCGCATTGGCAGAGAGAGGAAGCGGACAAAACCAATGGCGCCCGCCGCTGCGAAAGAGAACAAGTCGACACGCATGCCAAACCCCAGCGAAAACCGGTCAAAGGCGAACAAGTCGATGCCCAAGTTGGTTCGCCGCGCGAATCGCGATTCCACGTTTGCCTCAGGAGATGTCCAATGAGTGGACGCGTCGTGCAGAACATCCCCCGCACCCCATTGCATGTCGTCGACGGGCTTGGAGAAGCGGGCGTCGCCACGGTGCATGAGGCGCAGGGCCGGACCGGCCTGCTCGCCCACACGATGCGCCCGATCTATTCCGGTGCACGGATCGCCGGGAACGCCGTGACCATCTCTGCCCCGCCGGGCGACAACTGGATGGTGCACGTCGCGATCGAGCAGCTGCAGGCAGGCGACATTCTCGTCCTCGCCCCGACCAGCCCGTGCGTCGACGGCTATTTCGGCGACCTGCTCGCGACCAGCGCAATGGCGCGCGGGTGCCGCGGGCTGGTGATCGATGCAGGCGTGCGCGACGTGCGCGACCTGACCCAGATGGGTTTCCCGGTCTGGTCGAAGGCGGTGTTCGCGCAAGGCACGGTCAAGAACACGCTGGGATCGGTCAATGTGCCGATCGTGTGCGCGGGCGCAGCGATCGATCCGGGCGACGTGATCGTCGCCGACGACGACGGTGTCTGCGTGGTCAAACGCGCCGACGCGGAGGGGGTTCTGGAAAGGGCCCGTGCCCGCGAGGCCACCGAGGAGAGCAAGCGCAGGCGTCTGGCCGCGGGAGAACTGGGTCTCGACATTTACGACATGCGACCGCGCCTCGCCGATATGGGTCTGAAATATGAATGACGGCATCCGCTGCATGTGGATGCGCGGAGGGACGTCCAAGGGCGGCTATTTCCTGAAGGACGATCTGCCCGCCGGCACCGCCGGGCGCGACGCGTTCCTGCTCAGGGTGATGGGATCGCCCGATCCGCGCCAGATCGACGGCATGGGCGGCGCCGACCCGCTGACCAGCAAGGTCGCGGTGGTCAACAGGTCCACGCGTGAAGGCATCGATGTCGATTACCTCTTCCTGCAGGTCTTCGTCGACCAGGCCATCGTCACCGACGCGCAGAATTGCGGCAATATCCTTGCCGGAGTCGGCCCCTTCGCGATCGAACGCGGGCTGGTGACCGCACAGGACGGCGAGACGCGCGTCGCGATCTTCATGGAGAATACCGGCCAGGTCGCCATCGCCACGGTGCAGACGCCGGGCGGCAAGATCAGCTATGCGGGTGACGCTGCGATCAGCGGCGTGCCGGGCACTGCGGCGCCCATCCCCCTCGCCTTTCGCGACACCGCAGGATCCTCATGCGGCGCACTGCTGCCGACCGGCAACGGCGTGAACGAGATCGGCGGGATCAAGGTCACGCTGATCGACAACGGCATGCCCTGTGTGGTCATCGCCGCCGCCGACATGGGCATCACCGGCTATGAGGACCGCGACACGCTCGACGCCGACACGACGATGAAGGCACGGGTCGAGGCGATCCGCCTGAAAGCCGGGCCGCTGATGAACCTCGGCGACGTCACCGGGAAATCGGTTCCCAAGATGATGCTGGTCGCAGCGCCCAAAGATGGCGGCGCGATAACCGTCCGATCGCTGATCCCGCACCGCGTCCATGCCTCGATCGGCGTGCTGGGCGCGGTGAGCGTGGCGACCGCGTGCCTGATCGAAGGATCGCCCGCCGCGACGCTCGCGCGAGTGCCGGGCGGCGCGACCAAGACGCTGGGGGTCGAACACCCCACAGGCGTCACCGAATGCGTCGTGACGGTCGATGCGGCCGGCGTCCCGGTCGAAGCCGGGATGCTGCGTACCGCGCGCAAATTGATGGACGGAGAGGTGTTCGCGTGAAGGACGAAGCGGGGCGTATCCGCAGCTGGACGCTTGAACCTTCAAAGCCCCGTTACACGCCGCCGCCGGGCGCGGTGGACGCGCATTGCCATGTGTTCGGCCCGATGGCTGATTTCCCGTTCAGCCCCAAGGCAAAGTATCTGCCGCAGGACGCCGGGCCCGACGCGCTGTTCGCGCTGCGCGAACGGCTGGGTTTTGCCCGCAACGTGATCGTGCAGGCGAGTTGCCATGGCACCGACAATCGCGCGACGCTGAACGGCATCGCGGTGTCAGGCGGTACCTGTCGCGGGGTTGCCGTGGTCGATCCGGCAATTTCCGACGACGAACTGGATGCGCTGCACGAAGGCGGCATCCGCGGGGTGCGGTTCAACTTCCTCAAGCGGCTGGTGGACGACGCGCCCAAGGACAGGTTCCTCGATATCGCACACCGCATCGCGCGGCTGGGCTGGCATGTCGTCGTCTATTTCGAGGCCGATATCCTTGAGGAGATGAAACCCTTCCTCGCCGCGATCCCCGTTCCTGTCGTCATTGACCATATGGGCCGCCCCGATGTCCGTCAGGGACCGGACGGCGCGGATATGGCCGCGTTCCGTGCGCTGCTCGACAGCCGCGACGACATCTGGACCAAGGTCACCTGTCCCGACCGGCTCGATCCCGCCGGACCGCCCTATACCGGCTTCGTCCGGAGCGTGCGGCCGCTGGTCGAGGCCTATCCCGATCGCGTGCTGTGGGGCACCGACTGGCCGCATCCGAACATGGAGAGCACACTGCCCGACGACGGCGCGCTGGTGGACGTGATCCCCGAGATCGCGCCTACCGAGGCGTTGCAGCGCAAGCTGCTCGTCGCCAATCCGATGCGGCTCTACTGGCCGGAAGAGGGTTAGGTCGCATCAACCCTTGAGGAGGTGGGTATCGCGCCCCTTTCACGCGTCACCCCGGACTTGTTCCGGGGGCCACCCAGCCCTCACCTGCCGTCCTTGAGCCTCTTGTCCGTGACTCGCCTCCCGCTGGACCCCGGCACGAGGCCGGGGTGACGGAATAGCTGAGGGGAGATGAAGCGGTTCAACCGTACGCCGTTACGGCCTACCCCCACACCTCGCGCGCCACGTCGAGCACCAGCCGCATCTTCGCCGCCTGCTGCTCCACTTCGATATCGTTGCCATGCACGGTCGAGGAGAAGCCGCATTGCGGCGACAGCGCGAGCTGATCGAGCGGCGCGAACTGCGCAGCCTCGTCGATCCGGCGCTTCACATCGTCCTTCGACTCCAGTTCGCCCAGCTTGGTGGTGACCAGGCCCAGCACCACGGTCTTGCCCTTGGGCAGGTGGCGCAGCGGTGCGAAATCGCCCGATCGCGGATCATCATATTCCAGGAAGTAGCAATCGACGTTCAGCGCGTTGAACAGCACGTCCGCGACCGGCTCATAACCGCCTTCCGCAGCCCAGGATGAACGGAAGTTGCCGCGGCACAGATGCACGCCAACCACCATGTCAGCGGGCCTGTCGCGGATCGAGTCGTTGATGATGCGCGCATAGAGGCGCGGGAGCTCGTCAGGGTCCATGCCGCGCTTCCGCGCATTCTCGCGCTGGGTCTCATCGCAAAGATAGGCGAGGTTGGTGTCGTCGAGCTGGAGGTAGCGGCATCCGGCGTCGGCGAGGCTGGCAATCTCGGCGCGATAAGCCGCAGCGAGATCGGCATAGAAATCGTCGAGATCGGGATAGGCCGTCGCATCGATCGCGTCGCGGCCACCGCGGAAATGCAGCATCGTCGGCGACGGGATCGTCACTTTCGGCGTGCGCGTGGTACAACTGGCGAGGAACGCGTAATCGGCACGCTGAATGTCCTTCGCATGACCGATCCTGCCCGTGATCTTCATCACCGGCGGCGCATATTCCAGCTCCTTGCCGCCATGTTGATGAAACCTGACCTGGGTGCCGCCGGCCTCTTCCACCCCGTCGAGCTGAAGCAGGAAATCGGTGTGGAAATAGGTGCGGCGGAACTCGCCGTCGGTGATCCCCTGAAGTCCCAGATCCTCCTGGAACTTCACCACGCCGCGAATCGCCTCATCCTCCACGGCGCGCAGCGCGGCCGCATCGATGCTGCCCGCCTTGAACGCAGCGCGGGCGTCGATCAGCGTCTTGGGACGGAGGAAACTGCCGACATGATCGGCACGGAAGGGTGGCGTCGGCATCCTGGAATCTCCTTGCGAAATTTGTAAGCATTACATACAAAATGCTGCAACGATCGATAGTGCAGCATGAGGATGAGGGCAATGACCTGGATCGCGAACCGCTGGTATGTCGCCGCGTGGGATTCGGAGGTGGACCGCACCCCGATCGCGCGCACCATCTGTGGCGAGCCGGTGATGCTCTACCGCAAGCTCGACCGCAGCATCGTCGCGATGCGCGACGCGTGTCCGCACCGGCTGCTGCCGCTGTCGATGGGGTTCAAGGAGGGCGATTCGGTGCGCTGCCGCTATCACGGGCTGCTGCTCGGCCCCGATGGCTGCGCGACCGAGATGCCGATCAAATCGGAGAAGGTACCGAAGGCGGTCTGCGCGACGCTCTATCCGGTGGCCGAGAAACACCGTTTCGTATGGGTATGGATCGGCGAGGCGGCGAAGGCCGACCCTGCCCTGATCCCCGATTTCTGGCCGTGCAGCACGCCGGGCTGGACCTTCGACGGCGGCTACAACCATATTTCCTGCGACTACCGGCTGGTCATCGACAATCTGATGGACCTCAGCCACGAAACCTGGGTGCATCAGAGCTCGATCGGTCAGCACGAGATCACCGAGGCACCGATCGAAACGGTGGTCGATGGCGAGCAGGTGTTCGTGCGGCGCTGGATGCCGGGGATCGAGCCCCCACCCTTCTGGCGCGATGCGCTGCGATCGTCCGGGCCGGTCGATCGCTGGCAGGTGTGTCACTTCCTGCCGCCGTCGTCGGTGCTGATCGACGTCGGCGTGTCCCCGGTCGCGGCGGGAGACACGATCGAAAGCCATGATTCAGGGGTGCGCGGCTTCGTCGTCGATGCCATGACTCCCGAGACCGAAACCACGACTCACTATTTCTGGGGCATGGCGCGCAATTTCGACATCGACGATGCCGGCTTCACCGCGCGCTTCAAGGCGCAGCAGGGCCAGGTGTTCGACGAGGATGTCGAGGTGCTGGAAGCGCAGCAGCGCAGCATCAGTGCCAATCCCGACATGAAATTGCGCGGCTATTCGATCGATCAGGGCAGCGTGCGCGCGCGCGCAATCATCAAGCGGCTGGCCGAGGCCGCGTTGGCCTGATGGCACAAATCGGCCGCGGCGAACTCGACCGGAATCTCGGGCTCCGGCTGCGGCGCGCGCATGGCGCGGTGCAGCGGCATTTCGGCGAGCATTTCGCGGAGCTTGGCCTGACGCAGAAGCAGGTCTCTGTCCTGTGGCTCACCGGGGATCATCCCGATCTTGCCCAGGCCGACCTTGCCGCCGCGCTCGACATGGACAGGGCGACGACGATGACTTTGGTCCATGGGCTCGAGAAACGCGGGCTGGTTTCGCGCGGCCCGTCGCACACCGACGGGCGGCGGATCGCCTTCCGGCTGACCGGCGCAGGCGAGGCGTTGCTGGCGCAGGCCAAGGCTGCGATCGCCGCGCATGAGGCGTGGCTGAAGGGGCGGTTCAGCAAGGCGGAGCTGGCGGCGCTTGAGGAAATGCTCGCGCGCATCTATCGGTGATTTTGTTTATTAATATAACAAACTCGATAACCCTGGAGGGGATATGGCTACCGACCCGCGCGCGGTGATCGACCGCGAACCGATGTCCCGCTTTCAATGGGGCGTGGTCGCGACGATGATCGGGCTCAATGCGCTCGACGGGTTCGACGTGCTCTCGATCAGCTTCGCCTCGCCCGGCATCGCCAGGGATTGGGGGATCGACCGCGCGGCGCTCGGTATCGTCCTGTCGATGGAACTGGTGGGGATGGCGATCGGGTCGCTGTTCCTGGGCGGCGTCGCCGACCGGATCGGCCGCCGCGCCACGATCCTCTCCTGTCTCGGCATCATGACGATCGGCATGCTGGGCGCGGCGAGCGCGACGGGGATCGAGATCCTCTCGGCCTGGCGTCTGTTCACCGGGCTGGGCATCGGCGGCATGCTCGCCGCGACCAATGCGGCGGTGGCGGAAGCGGCAAACGCGAAGCACCGTTCGCTCGCGGTGGTCCTGATGGCGGCAGGCTATCCGGTGGGGACGATCGTCGGCGGATCGATTTCCGCGGTGCTGCTGTCGATGTACGACTGGCGCGCGGTGTTCGTGTTCGGCGCGGCCTGCTCGATATTGTTTATCCCGCTCGTCCTGTGGCGTGCGCCTGAATCGGTTGCGTTCCTGATGCACAAGCGCCCGCCGGGGGCGCTCGCGCGGATCAACGCCACACTCGTGCGGATGGGGCATCCGCCGGTCGATGCGCTGCCCGAACCGGAGGCAGCGGCGCGCAAGGTGCCGATGGCCGACCTTTTTTCGCCCGGCCTGGTGCGCGCGACGGTGCTGCTCACCCTCGCCTATCTCGCGCATATCATGACCTTCTACTTCATCCTCAAATGGATCCCGAAGATCGTGGTGGACATGGGCTTCCCGCCGCCCGAGGCCGCGGGGGTTCTGGTGTGGGCGAGCATCGGCGGCGCGAGCGGATCGGTGCTGCTGGGCCTGCTCAGCGGCAAGATCCGGCTGCTCGCGCTCACCATCGCGGCGATGCTGCTCTCGACCGTGCTGGTGATCCTGTTCGGGCGCGGGCAGAGCGATCTGGCCGGCCTTTCGATGGTCGCGGCGGCGGCCGGGTTCGCAACCAATGCAGGCGTGGTCGGACTCTACGCCCTGGTCGCCCAGTCCTTCCCGACCAGCGTACGCGCGACCGCGACCGGCTTCGTCATCGGCGTCGGGCGTGGCGGGTCGGCGCTCGCCCCCGCCCTTGCCGGCTTCCTCTTTGCGGCCGGCTATGGGCTTCAGACCGTGGCGATGCTGATGGCCCTCGGTTCGATGATCGCCGCGCTGGCGCTGTTCGGGATGCGCAGCCGGCAGCAGCCGGCGGCCTGACGCCCAAGTCCAGCATCCCCCCGGTGTAGCGGTTCGCATGCCGAACCCGCGATCAAAGCTGCTTGCGCCGTGCGCAATTAAAGTTATAGTATATAGCAATAGAGGAGAGGCATCATGGCCACGATCGCACCACCGGCTCCCAGCAGAACCTTCACACGGCTGAACCCCGTGACCGGAGCGACCGCGACCGAGGCGAAGGCGTTTACGGCCGATGATGCGAATGCCGCGGTCGAAGCCGCTGCGGCGGCCTTCCCCGCCTGGTCCGCGCTTGGTCCCAATGCGCGCCGCGCGCTGCTCAACAAGGCGGCCGATGCCCTCACCGCCAAGGCCGGCCAGTTCGTCGATGCGATGATGAGCGAGATCGGCGCGACCGAGGGCTGGGCGCGCTTCAACCTGATGCTCGCCGCGAACATCGTGCGCGAGGCCGCGGCGCTGACCACCCAGATCGGCGGCGAGGTGATCCCCTCCGACAAGCCGGGATGCGTCGCGATGGCGCTGCGCGAGCCGGTCGGCGTACTGCTCGGCATCGCGCCGTGGAATGCGCCGATCATCCTTGGCGTGCGTGCGCTGGCAGTGCCGCTGGCGTGCGGCAACACCGTGGTGCTCAAGGCAAGCGAGCAATGCCCGCGCACGCATTCGCTGATCGCCGACGCCTTTGCCGAGGCCGGGCTGCCCGAAGGCGCGGTCAGCATCGTCACCAACGCGCCCGAGGACGCGGCCGAAATCGTCGGTGCGCTGATCGATCACCCCGCCATACGCCGCATCAACTTCACGGGATCGACCGCGGTCGGAAGGATCATCGCCAGGCGCGCGGCCGAGCATCTCAAGCCGGTGCTGCTCGAGCTCGGCGGCAAGGCGCCGCTGATCGTGCTCGAGGACGCGGACCTCGACGAGGCGGTCAAGGCCGCGGCGTTCGGCGCATTCATGAACCAGGGCCAGATCTGCATGTCGACCGAGCGGATCATCGTGGTCGATGCCGTCGCCGGCGCGTTCGTCGAAAAGTTCAAGGCCAAGGTCGGCACCATGCCCGTCGGCGATCCGCGCGAAGGCAGGAGCCCGCTTGGCGCAGTGGTCGACCGGAAGACCGTCGACCATGTGAAATCGCTGATCGCCGACGCGACCGCCAAGGGCGCGGTGCAGGTCAATGGCGGCGACGTGCTCGATGGTAGTGGCGGCGTGCTGATGCCCGCACATGTGATCGACGGGATCACGCCCGAGATGAAGCTCTTCCGCGACGAGAGTTTCGGCCCGGTGGTGGGCGTGATCCGCGCACGCGACGAGGCGCACGCGATCCAACTCGCCAACGATACCGACTACGGCCTCTCCGCCTCGGTCTTCACCCGCGACACTGCGCGCGGACTGAAGGTCGCGAGGCAGATCAAGTCGGGCATCTGCCACATCAACGGCCCGACCGTGCACGACGAGGCGCAGATGCCGTTCGGCGGGGTCAAGGCGTCAGGTTACGGCCGCTTCGGCGGCAAGGCCGGTATCGACGCCTTCACCGAGCTGCGCTGGATCACCATCGAGACCGAACCCGGCCACTATCCGATCTGAAGAAGTTCATGGGGCTCCGATGCGGGTCCCCGTCAAGACCGAAGGACAATCCATGACCGAACTGAGCACTAACGGCGTCGTCGCCTATGACGTCGAAAACGGCATCGCCTGGGTGAAATACAACCGCCCGGACAAGCGCAATGCTCAGAGCCCGACGCTCAACCGCGACATGATGGAAGTGCTCGACGCGCTCGAATATCGCGACGATGTGGGCGTGCTCGTCCTGACCGGCGAGGGGGACGCCTTCTGCGCGGGCATGGACCTCAAGGAATATTTCCGGGAGACCGAGGCCAAGGGCCTGGGCGCCACGCGCCAGGCGCAGCGCGAGGCCTATGGCTGGTGGCGGCGGCTGCGCTGGTACCAGAAGCCGACGATCGCGATGGTCAACGGGTGGTGCTTCGGCGGCGCCTATGGGCCGCTCTTCGCGTGCGATCTCGCCTTCGCCGCAGACGAGGCGCAGTTCGGCCTCAGCGAGATCAACTGGGGCATTCTGCCGGGCGGCGGCGCGACCAAGGTGGCGACCGAGCTGCTGCCGTTCCGCAAGGCGATGTACCACGCCATGATGGGTGAAAATATCGACGGCAGCACCGCCGCCGAATGGGGTCTGGTCAACGAAGCGCTGCCGCTGGACTCGCTCAAGGCACGCGTCACCGAAGTGGCGAACGTGCTGCTCGGGAAGAATCCGATCGCGCTCAAGGCGACCAAGGACGCGGTCCGCCGCGTCGGCATCATGAGCTATGACGACGCCGAGGATTATCTGATCCGGGTGCAGGAGGCAGCCAACAGCTACGACAATGACGGCCGCAAGGAAGGCATCCGCCAGTTCATCGACGAGAAGAGCTACAAGCCCGGGCTTGGCGCTTACGACAAGGATCGCATCAAGGCGTGACGGCAACATACCCCCTCCCCCGGTGGGGGAGGAACTAGGATAGAATCATGCCCGATCTTTCCCGCCTGCTCACGCCTCGTTCGGTCGCGATTGTCGGCGCATCTCCCACGCCCGGCGCGCTCGGCAATTCGGTGCTGCAGAATCTGGAGCGCCACGGCTTTGCGGGCGACATCCACCTGATCAACCCCAAGCGCGACGAGATTGGCGGACGCAAGTGTCTGAAGTCGATCGCAGCGCTGCCGGAAGGCGTGGATGCCGCGGTGCTGGCGATCCCCGGGCCGGCGGTGCCGGAGGCCGTTCGTGCCCTGGCGGCCCGTGGCGTCGGCGCAGCGGTGATCTTCGCGGCGGGCTTCGCCGAAGGCGGCGAAGCGGGCCTGGCCGCCCAGACCGAACTCGCCCGGATCGCGGCCGAGCACGGCATGGTGATCGAAGGGCCGAATTGCCTGGGCCTCGTCAACTATGTCGACGGGGTCGCCCTGACCTTCGTCGAGACTCCGCCACTGCGACTGGACGGCGCGGCAGGCGTCGGGATCGTCAGCCAGTCGGGGGCGATGGCGGTGGTGCTCGGCACCACGCTGATGGCGAAGGAGCTGGGGATCTCGATCTCCGTCTCAACGGGCAATGAGGCCGCCTCCGGCGTCGAGGACTATGTCGAGCATCTGATCGCGGCGCCGCACACGCAGACCATCGCGATGATCGTCGAACAGTTCCGCCAGCCCGCCCGCTTCCTCGCGCTCGCCGGACAAGCGCGCACGGCCGACAAGACGATCGCCCTGCTCCATCCCGGCAGATCGAGTGCCGCTCGCGAAAGCGCCGCCACGCACACCGGTGCGATGGCGGGCGATTGGGAATTGATGAAGGCCAAGGTCGAGCATGCCGGTGTCGTGCTGGTCGACAGTCTGGAGGAACTGGCCGATGTCGTCGACATCGCGCACCGCGCCAGGCCGGTCGGCCCGGGCGGAACCGCGGTGCTGACCGAGAGCGGCGCGTTCAAGGCGTTGACGCTCGACCTTGCCGAAACGATCGGCCTCGCTTTGCCCGCGATGGCCGGGGAGACGGCGGATGCGATGCGGGCCTCGATCCCCGATTTCATCCCCGTCTCCAATCCGATGGACCTGACGGCGCAGGCGCTGGTCGATCCCGATCTCTACCGCCGCACGCTGGAGCCGCTGCTCGCCGACCCCGGCTATGCAGCAGTGGTGCTCGGCATCATCCAGACCGATCAGGCGACCGCCGCACGCAAATTCCCGCCGATCATCGAAGCGGTCGCGAGCCTTGCGCCTGGCAAGCCGGTGATCTTCGCCGGGCTGGACGACGGCGCATCCTTCGATCCGGCCTATGTCGCCGGACTGCGCGCGCTCGGCGTGCCCTATTTCCCCTCCGCCGACCGCGCGTTCCGCGCGCTGCGGCAGTTGTCGAAACGCGCGGAACGCGATTTTTCGACAGGCTCTGCCCTGCCCCGCTCGCTGGATCTTCCCGGCGGGGTGATCCCGGAATATCGCGCCAAGCAGTTGCTCGCACCCGCAGGCGTGCCGTTTCCCGGCGGCGGTTTCGCGGCGAACGTCGATGCGGCGAAAGGCGTCGCCGCGCGTGTCGGCTATCCCGTGGTTCTCAAGGCGCAATCGGCGGCGCTCAGCCACAAGAGCGATGCCGGAGGCGTGATCCTCAACATCCCGGACGAAGCTGCGCTGGAAGCCGCCTGGACGCGGCTCCATGACAACGTCGCTGCCTATGACGCCACGATCGCCCTCGACGGGGCGCTCGTCGAGGCGATGGGCAGACGAGGAACCGAATTGATCATCGGCGCGCGCAATGATCCGGACTGGGGCCCTGTGATCCTGGCCGGGTTCGGCGGGGTCGCCGCCGAGCTTCTTCGCGACGCCCGTCTGCTTCCCCACGATCTCGGCCGCGATGCCATCATCGCTGAGCTGCGCAGGTTGAAACAGGGCGCAGTGCTGGATGGATATCGCGGATCGCCGCCGCTCGATCTCGATGCCGTGGCCGATCTCGTCATCGCCCTTGGCGGCATATTGGCCGGCACGCCGGCCATCCGCGAGATCGATCTCAATCCAGTGGTGGTCTATCCCGGGGGCCAGGGGGCCGTCGCGCTCGACGCGCTGATCCTCGCCGAATAGCGGCGGCATCATCGCCGCCGAGGGGCGCGCCTAGGCCCTGATCCGGCCGAGCAGTTCGATCAGCATCGCCCGCTCGGCATCGCTGAAGTCCGCCAGCATGTTCGCTTCATGAAGCCGGATGCGTTCGAGCGACTCCGCGAGCACGGCGTGACCCTGCGTGGTTGTGGTCAGCGAGAAAGCGCGACGGTCATCGCTCGCCACTTCGCGCAGGACCAGCTTGCGCTCGACCAGCTCGTTGATCAGCGCGACCATATTGGCCCGCTTGATCCCGAGCCGCACGCCGACCGTGCCTTGATTGATGCCCGGATTGGCATCGACGATCGCCAGCACGCCGATCAGCACCTGGCGCATCCCGGTTCCCGCCACGGCTTCGCTGAAATCGGACGCGAACGCACCGGACGCACGCCGCAGATGATACCCCACCAGCGCCGACAGCGCCCCGATCTCCAGTTTCTGTCTAGGCATGCCGATGCTTGGAGCCATGTTTCGCCGGTTCCGTCAACCTGCGCGCGCCGTCGTGCCGCGTCCCGGCCAATTTGCTCTTTGCCATAACTGTTATTGACTAAAACAATTTTGGATGTGAAGTTCAAGGCGTCAGCGGGACCTTTGAAGATCCCGGCAAGAGAGAGGGAGGATCGCGTGGCTGGGCGCAAGACATTCGCATATGCGTGCCTGACGTATGGCATTGCCGAACTGATCGCCGGACCCGGCGGTCTCGTCCCTGCAGCGGTTGCGCAGACCGAACCGGCTGCCGCCGAACAGCCGGCGGCTGACGAGACGATTGACATCGTTGTGACGGCGCGCCGGCGTGACGAGCGTATCCAGGATACGCCGGTCGCGATCACCGCCTTTACCGCTCAATTGCTCGAGGACCGGCAGATCCAGCAGACCCAGGATCTGGAGCGCGTGACCCCCAGCCTCCAGTTCAAGCCGGCCGGTCAGCTTTCGGGGAACAGCGCGTCGTCGGTCGTCTTCATCCGCGGCGTCGGCCAGGTGGATCCCACGGCAGCCGTCGACCCGGGTGTCGGCATCTATCTCGACGAGGTCTATCTGGGCCGTGCGGTGGGGGGCGCGATCGATTTCGGCGACATCGCCGGCGTCGAAGTGCTTCGCGGGCCGCAGGGCACTTTGTTCGGCCGCAACACCATCGGCGGCGCGATCCTGGTGCGTACCAAGCAGCCCGAACTCGGTGAATTCAGCGGCCGTGCGCGCTTCCGCGTGGGCGAAGACAATCTGTACGAGGGCTTCGCTGCGCTCAATCTGCCGATCGGCGAGACGATTGCGGCACGCCTTTCGGGCGGTTTCCGCAAGCGCGACGGCTATGTGATCCGTAGCTTCGACGGGCTCGATCTGGGCAATGAGAACGCCTATTCGTTCAACGGCTCGATCAAGTGGGAGCCGTCACCCAGCTTCGACCTGTTCCTGCGCGCCGACTATTCGAAGCGCGACGAGCATGGCGCGCCCTTCGTGTTCGCGGGGATCAACGAACAGGCGCCGGTCGCGGCGATCGTCAGTGTCGCCGCCGGCTGCCCCGGGGCCACGATCCCGTTCGCGCCGCTCGCTCCCGGCGATCCGCGCTTCGGGGCGCCCAACGTGCCGCTGATCAACGATCCGCGCTGCGCCAACGACTTTCAGGCGCGCGGCCCCTTCGTCAACGGCGGCACCGCCGCGGTGATGAGCAGGTCCGAGGTCTGGGGCATCGGCGCCACCGGCACCATCCGCCTGAACGACATGGCGACCGTCAAGCTGATCACGGCCTATCGCAGTACCGAATCCCGCGGCATTCGCGATGCCGACAACACGCCGTTCCTGATGATCACGACGGATGTCGGCGCGAAATCGTGGCAGTTCAGCCAGGAAGTGCAGCTACAGATCGACAAGGGGCCGTTCAACGCCATCCTGGGCGGCTATTACTTCACCGAGCAGACCCGCGAGCGCGCGACGGTACCGCTTTCCTTCCCGCCCTCGCCACCGGTCATCGCATCGATCCTCGCCGGCGGCCCCGGAACGCGGGACCTGCAGGTCTCGCGCCTGAAGACCGACTCGCTCGCCGGCTTTGGCGAGATCAGCTTCGAGCCCGCCGAGGGGCTCGAGCTGTCGGGCGGGCTGCGCTACACGGTGGACCGCAAGACCTTTCAGGGGACGGTGCTCAATCTCTTCCCGGGAACTCAGCCCGATCCCAACCCGCTGCCGACCCTCGCCATCCCGCAGGGCGGTCCGCTGTTCATCTACAACCGCCCCTTTTCCGAGAGCTTCTCGGCGCTCACCGGGTCGGCCAGCGTGCAATATCGCTGGAACAATTCGATCAGCACCTATGCGTCCTATGCGCGCAGCTTCAAGTCGGGCGGGTTCAACACGCGCTACAACGCGGCTCCGCCCGGCAACGTCCCCCTGCCCTTCGACGAGGAAAGCGTCAGCAGCTACGAAGTCGGCGCCAAGACCAATTTCGGACGCCTGCGCCTGAACCTGGCGGCATTCCAGGCCGACTATAACGACATCCAGCTCATCTTCCGCCAGGGCGTCGTGCCGCTCCTGTTCAACGCGGGCAAGGCGCGCATCCGCGGTATCGAGGCGGAAGCAAGCTATCGCGCGCCCTGGGGGCTCATCCTCGATGCGGGTGCCAGCATGCTCGATGACGAGATTCGAAGCATCACGCCCGTGCCCGGCGCAACCGCCACCGTGGCACCGGGCGACGACCTGCCGCTGACGCCGGACCTGCAGGCGAATATCGGCCTGGCCTTTGAATTCGATCTGGGCGGGAAGACGACCCTGACGCCGCGCTTCGACGGGAGTTACACGTCCAAGGTCGCGTTCATTACCGGCAGCATCCCGCTCATCGAGGAGAACGGCTATTTCGTCGCCAACGCCTCGCTGACGCTGAAGCTGGCGGACCGGTATGAGCTCAGCGGCGGGGTCAACAACCTGTTCGACGAGCGCTACCTCATTCAGGGCAACGCCTCGCTCGCGACGCTTGGCTATGCCGAACGGATCTACGCGCGGCCGCGGAGCTGGTACGTGCAGCTTTCCGCCCGCTTCTGAACGACGAGGCCGGCGCTGCGCCGGCCTCCGATTTCGTCCGGCCCGCTATTGGACGATCCCGTCACCCCGCCGGAACAACGGGTGAGACGGACCGCCGGAAGCATAGGTCGCGGCATCGGCCATCGATCGCGGCAGATCGAACGGCAAGCGACCGCGAGGCCGGGCCCGCCCGGCGACCACATCGAGCAGCGCGGCGTCGCTGGCACCGAACGTCACCAGCAATGCGCGGCTGTGCGGCATCAGGGCGGTCAGGATCGCGGGGCGGTCCATCTCGACCGCGACGATCACCGGCACCCGTTTCGCCGCAGCGGCGATCGCGTCGAAATCCGCATCGCCGGGACGGAAGTCGAGCCGCCCTTCATGCTGGCGCGAGCCGAAGAAATGATAGGGGTGCAGCGTTTCGAACGGCGTCGCGGCGCGGACCAGCGCGGCGTCGCTGTCTTCCGGGCGAGCCGCCACCTCGAACCCGGCCGCCCGCACGGCGGCGGGGTCCACACCGCGCACCCAGAGCCGCGCGCCGGGACGCAGTGGAAAGGCGCCCTGGTTCTGCAGAACCACCTGCCCCGCGCGCTGCGCCGCCGCCGCCTCCACGCGCGCGGCGGGATCGCCAAGCACATCATCGGCCTTCGCCGGATCGACATAGGGATTCTCGAACAGGCCGAGCTCGAACTTGATCCGCAACACGCGGCGCACCGACGCGTCGATCCGCGCTTCGCTGATCTTGCCGGCGCGCAATGCCGCCAGGATCGGCGCCGGATCGTCGACGCCGCCGAACTGATCAAGCCCGGCCTCGATGCCCTTCGCATGCCGGTCGGCGACGCTCAGATCCTCAACACCCCAGGGCATGCCGATCGCGGCGGGCAATTGCGGGTTCTGCGCGTCCGGCGAGGTACACACAGCCCCGCAGTCGCGCGTGATCGCCCAGTCGGACAGGATCATCCCGCCAAACCCCTTGTCACCGCGCAACATGCCGGTCAGCAGCTGCTTGCTGAAGCCGGCGGCGACCGGCTCCAGCGGCGCGCCGCGATAGCGCGGCCCGTTCACGATGACATAGGTGGGCATCACCCCCGCCGCCCGCGCGGCGAACGCACCGTCAAAGGCACGCACGTGATCGGCAAAGGCGGAGTCGGTCAGGCGGACCTCACGCCCATATTGGTTGTGGCCGTCATAGCCTTCGGGCGCGGCGCCATAGCCCACCCAGTGCTTGACGATCGCCGCGACGCCGTCGCGCTTCAGGCCGGTGTCCCCACCCTGGAACCCCGCGACATAGGCACCCGCAAGCCGCGAGACCGTCGCCGGGTCCGACCCGAAGGTTGCAGTGATTCGCGGCCAGCGCGGCTCGGTTCCCAGATCCGCCTGCGGCGACAAGGCCATATGGATGCCCACCGCGCGATACTCCCGGCGCGCGACATCGCCGAAGCGACGCATCAGACCGGCATCGCCGATCGCGGCAAAGGCGAGCGTTTCCGGCCATTGCGAAAAGCCGCCGCCATTGGTGCTGGCGCCTGCCGTGGCGTGGAAATGGTGGCGCGGATCGGTGCTGATCGTCACCGGAATACCCAGCCGGGTCGCTTCGGCAAGGCGCTGCACCGCGTTGTTCTGTCGCGCGAACTCCGCCGGTGCGACGACCAGCCGGGTGATGAAGCTGCTGACATGGCGGGTGCCGATGAACGGGCGCAGCTTTTCGAGATCATAGCCGCCTGCCGACGCGCCGATTTCCGATCCGTGCGCCGGGAGTGTTCCATGCAGCAACTGCCCGACCTTCTCCTCGATCGTCATCCGCCCGACCAGGTCGTCGATCCGACGCTCAACCGGAAGCGACGGATCTTCATAGGGATCCATCGAGCCGTTGCGGTTGAGATCGCGATACGGCTCCGGGGCAGGCGCCGCCGCGCTCAGGGTTGCGAGCGTCACAGCCGCAGCCGCCACCAATCCAGCCTTCATCTCAACCTCGACATGTCTTGAGAAAAAAGTGGCGCGCCGTCGCCGGCGCGCCACTTCAGAAACGGCCGGCAGGGGCGCACCGGCGGTCCCTTCGCGTCAGAACTTCACGCCAAGCGTCGCGCCGAAATAACGGCTCGAGTCCTTGTTGTAGGTGCCGACCAGATCATATGGCGACGCGGTGGTCGCGAGCAGCGAGTTGTGCCCGATGCTGGTCAGATAGTTCTCGTCGAACAGGTTCTTGACGAACAGCGTCAGGCTGTACTTGTCGTCGATCGTCTTGATGCCGATGCTGGCGTCGACCAGCGTATAGGCAGGCTGGACAAGCAGCGGATCCTGCTCGACTGCGAACTGCTGTGCGCTGGTGTAGTTAATCGAGAACTGGCCGAACGCCGCCAGGCTCGAACTGACCTCGGTCTCATAGCGCGGCGAGAGGCTGATACGCCATTCGGGCGCTGCGGCCAGCGGCTTGCCGCGCAGATTCTGCTGCGGCGTCGCCCCGGCGGCGCTGCGATAGCAGATATTGATCGGAGTCCCCGTCATCACCGGCGCCGCGGCCTGAAGCTGCAGCGGGCAGTTGAGGCCGTCGATGTCGAT
Organism: Sphingomonas sp. GW821-FHT03E12; assembly: GCF_059420685.1. Lineage (NCBI taxonomy): Bacteria > Pseudomonadati > Pseudomonadota > Alphaproteobacteria > Sphingomonadales > Sphingomonadaceae > Sphingomonas > Sphingomonas sp. GW821-FHT03E12. The sequence continues at coordinate 627,443 of NZ_JBWKUF010000002.1, read as the reverse complement.
CGTCGAATGGGCGTAGGTCACCGCAGCGTTGACCGTGAACCCGTCGGTCGGGCGCATCGTCGCCTCGATCTCAAAGCCCTTGGTCTGCGACTTGCCGGCATTGGTGGAAACGAACTGAACGACGCCCGTCACCGGATCCGAGCGGTTCGCCTGCACCTGAAGGTTGGTGTAGTCGGCAAGGAAGGCAGCGGCCGAAATCGTGAAGGAGCCGTCCGAGGTACGGCCCTTGAAGCCGACTTCATAGGCATTCACATGCTCGGGCTCGAGCGCCTTCTGATTGGCGAGGTCGGCTGAGATCTCCATCTCATAGCCAAGGCCCTTATAGCCGCGGGTATAGGTCGCGTAGACCTGGGCGTTGCGGCTGAACTCATATTGCAGGCCGGCCTTGCCGGTCACCGCGGTGTCGCTGGCGCGGAAGCTGCCGCTGACCGGCGGATTGGCCGGGAAGATCACGTCGCCGGTCTGGATCGGGGCGATGCGATAGCCGCGGTTGAAGCCCTTTTCATACTGGACGCGCAGGCCGCCAATGACCTTGAGCCCGCCGGCGATGTTGTAGTCGAACTGGCCGAACGCGGCGATGCTGTCCTGCGAGAGCTGGATCTCGCTCGCCGAGGACTGATAGACGATGTTCGCAGCGGCGCAGGGCTGGCCGATCGTACCCGCGGTGCAGCGTGCGCGGCGGCGATCGAACGGCCGGACGATGTAGCTGTGCATGTAGAACACGCCGGCGACATAGTTGAAGTCGCTGCTGCCGTTATTGGCGATGCGAAGTTCCTGGCTCAGCCCCTGGATGTTCGCGATGCCGTGGTTCTGGTTCCACCAGGCATAGGCTGCGGTGGCGCCGACGAACAGCGGCACCGGCGCATTGATGCGGTCGATCGGCTGGTTCACCTCCAGATCATATTTCTGGAAGGCCGTGATCGACGTCACCGTCGCGGCGCCCAGATCCCAGTCGGCCTGCAGCGAGTAAGTTTGCGCGCGGGTGTTGGCGTAGGTGTCGGTATCCTCGTTGATCGTGCGGTTCTCCCGCGACGGGACGACCGCACCGATCAGCGAACGGAGCACCGGATTGTCGACCCGGACCAGCGTCGAGGCGCAGCAGTCCGAATCGGTCTTACGATATTCCGCGCTCAGCAGCAGGTTGAGGTTCTCCGTCGCGTCCCATTCCAGCTTGCCGCGCACGCCCCAGCTCTTCGAGCCGTTGACCCAGCGATTGGTGCCGATGTTCCGCGTCACGCCCTTCACGTCGTTATAATAGCCGGTGATCCGCGCACGCAGCGTATCGGACAGCGGTCCCGAAACGGTGCCACGGACGCGATATTCGTCATGCTCGGCGATCGTGACTTCTCCGCGCGCGGAGAAATCGCGGCTCGGCCGCGCGGTGGTGACGCTGATCACGCCGGCCGACGCGTTCTTGCCGAACAGCGTGCCCTGCGGACCGCGCAGCACTTCGACGCGCTCGATATCGGCCAGGTCCGAAAAGCCCTGCGCCTGACGGACCGCGACGACACCGTCGACGACCGTCGAAACCGAGGATTCGGTTCCCTGACCGAACAGCGAGGTACCGATGCCGCGGATACGGAAGCTGGTGTTGGTCGGGTTGGCTCCCTGCTGGAAGCTGAGCGAGGGAACCGCCTGAACGAGCGAATTGGTATCGGAAATCTGGCGATCCGCCAGCGCGTCTCCGGTCACCGCGGTCACGGCGAGCGGAACGTCGAGCAGGCGCTCGGCGCGCTTCTGCGCGGTAACGATGATCTCACCGGTATCCTCGGGCGCTTCAGCTGCCGCCGCCTGCCCGGCTCCGGCTTCCTGCGCGAACGCCGGCGAACCAAGCGCGACGGTCAGGGCGATTGCCGACGACATGGCGCAGAACATATTCGGACGCATCATTTGAACTCCTCTCCCCAATTCCTGCCGCCCTGTACGGGCGATCTGCAATCACAGCCTTGCAGGGTCGTGATTTACCGCTAAACTACTCTCATTGGCAGCGCTGTCAACCCGGATTCTAAAGCTCAGTTCGCCATGAGAACGGCCGGTGAGCGCGCTGGATTCAAGAGGCGATTGCCAAGCTGGAAAGTCATTGACAGCGTTATCAATTCGGAGAACCCAATCATGAGCGAGGAACCGACATGCGCCAGCCACCGCGGTGGAATCCGCGTTCTCGACCAACTGCTGAGTGAGCGATTGAGGCGTGAGGTCACGGGACAGACCGACGCCGCGCTGATGGATCAGTTTGGAATCAGCTATAACACCTGGCGCAAGGTGCGCGCCGGTGACCCGATCCGGGCATCCGTAGCTGACCGGCTTGAACAGCGGTTTCGCTAGAGTTCCGGCCCTTCGTCGACAATCCCGCCGCTTCCCGTCGTCGAGGCGCGAATGACCAGCCGGTGCTCGATCGGCTGCCCGCCGGGCGGTCTTCCGGCCAGGCGGTCAATCGCCGCGACCGCGAGTTCGGCGACCGGCTGACGCACGGTCGTGAGCGGCGGCCAGATCATGCGGCTGATCGGTGAATCGTCGAACCCGGCGATCGCAACATCATCGGGCACGCGCAGCCCGCGCTGACCCGCGGCGCTGACGACGCCGGCCGCCATCTCGTCGTTCGCCGCGAAGATGGCCGTCGGCGGCGCCCGATGCGCCAGCAGAAGCGCCGCGGCGTGGTAGCCGGACAGGAAGGTGAAATTGCCGTTGACGACCAGTTCCTCGTCGATCGCGATCCCCGCCCTCCCCATGGCATCGCGGAAGCCCGCCAGACGGCCCAGCGCCAGACGGAATTCGCGGGTCGCAGCGATGAAGCCGATGCGGCGATGGCCCAGCGCGATCAGATGTTCCGTCATCTCGGCGCTGATCGCCCGATGATCGATATCGATAATATCTCCGACGCCCGGCCGGGTTCCGGCGATGCGGGCCACCGGCACCGCGGCGCGTTGCAGCGCGTCGAGCAGATCGGCCTCATCGGAAAGCGGCGGGCTCAGCAGGATGCCGTCGGGGCGCAAGCGGCTGACGAGATCCGCGACCAGCGCCGCGGCATCGCTGCTGTCTTCGACCGGCTCGGCGATCAGGTGATAGCCGAGTTCGCGGCAACGCCGCGATGCCGCGCCGAGCAGCGTCGCGACATAGCTCGCACGAACGGTGGTGTAGAGATAGACGATCAGGAACGAGCGGTTGGCGGCCAATTGGCGAGCCGCCAGATTGGGTTGATAGTCGAGCTCCGCAACCGCCGCCCGCACACGTTCCTTGAGCTGCGGGCGGACATGCGGCTCACCGTTCAGCACACGGGAAACCGTCTTGGTGGAAACGCCTGCGCGCTCGGCAACGTCGGAGATGGTGGGCAATCGATCCTCTGCTGCTGAGCGCCTGGCGACGAACACATGCCACGCGCGCCGCCGGCGAACAATGTGGATAGAAGTGCGCCTCAGCCGGGCAATGCCCCCTCCGCCTTGCTGCGCACGACACAACGAAAGCCGATATGCGTGGTCGCGGAATCGATCGGCTGTGCATGCCGTGCCGCGGGGCGATAGCGCTGGCAGTAATTCTCCGCGCACAGATGCGAACCGCCCTTCAGCACCTTGCGCGGAATGTGCATCTCGGGCGTGTCGGGATCATAGCTGTCACGCTCCCGCCCGCCACGCGGATTGGGAATGGCACAGCACGCCCCCGCCTTCTTCTTCACCGGCCTGCGGTCGCCTGCACCCGGCATCGCATACCAGTCGCTCGTCCATTCCCAGACATTGCCGATCATGTCGAACAGGCCGTAGCCGTTGGCGGGATAGTGCCGCACGGGCGAGGTCCGCTCGAACCCGTCGAGCAGCGTGTTCGCGTAGGGAAACCGCCCCTGCCAGTAATTGGCCAGCATCGCGCCGCCGGGCGCCAGCTCGTCGCCCCACGCATAGTCGGTATCGCCGCCACCACGCGCAGCGAACTCCCATTCGGCCTCGGTCGGAAGCGACTTGCCCGCCCAGCGCGCATAGGATTCGGCGTCGGCATAGGCGATGTGGACGACCGGATGCGCCTCCAGTCCCTCGATCGAGCTGCCGGGCCCCAGCGGGTGGCGCCAGTCCGCACCCGGCCGCCAGCGCCACCATTGTGCGAAATCATCCAGATCCACCGGACCCGCCGTCTTCTCGAACACCAGCGACCCGGCGGCCGCCAACGCGGGATCAAGGCCGGGATAATCGGCCGGGTCGGGCACGATTTCGGCGAGCGTGACATATCCCGTATCCGCGACAAAGGCCGCGAATTGCGCATTGGTCACCGGCGTCTCGTCGATCCAGAAGGGCTCGACGCGCACGGTCCGCACCGGCCTTTCTTCCGGATAGAAATGCTCGGAGCCCATGCGAAAACGGCCCCCGTCCACAAATCGCATGCCGGGCAGCGCGCGGGAATCATCAGCCTGTCGGGCAGCGGGATCGCCGTTCATCGCCATGATCTAGCGCGTTGCCTTGCAGATGCCAGTCATCGGGCAGCGGCAGGCGGCATGTTGCGGTCCGGGCTGTCGTCGAAACGCTCGCGCGAGCGGAAGCGCTCGGGCATCTCCGCCAGGGGCGGGTTGCTGTACCTGCGCGCCTCGCTCCACCAAAGCCGCTTCAGTTCCTCGAGCTTCGCGGGATAGCGATCGGCCACATCGTTCGCCTCCGCGAAATCCGCATCGGTGTCGAACAGCTGCCACCGGTCCTTCGCGAAATCGCTGCCCGGCTGATGGATCGCCACGGCACGCCATTTGCCCTGCGTGATCGCGCGATTCCCGCGCAGTTCGAAATATTGCACGGCGCGCGCGCTTGGCGCGGACGCGGAACGCATCGTCGGCAGGATCGATTTGCCCGCGACCGGGATCTCCGCGACGCCCTTCAGCATACGCGGGAACTGCGCGCCCGCCGCCGCGGCCAGCGTCGGCGCGATGTCGACCGTATCGACATATTGCCGCCGGATTGCACCGCCGTCGCGGATCGTGCGCGGCCAGCTCACGATCAGGGGGGTGCGGACCCCGCCGAGATAGGGCCAAACCTTGTAGCGGCGGAACGGCGTCACGCTGGCCATCGCCCAGGGACGCGGATATTCCGCCTGCGTCTTGCCGGTGCCGAGTTCGTCGAGCCGGTCCAGCATCTGCTCGGGCGTCAGCGTGTTGGGGCGGTAGAGCTTCTCGAAGAACCCCTTCTGCCCCGCCTCCGACGCGCCGCCATTGTCGGACAGCAGCACGATCAGCGTGTTGTCATACTGGCCGGTCGCCTTGAGGTGCGCGACCAGCCGGCCGATCTGCTCGTCGGTATGGGTGAGGAAGCCCGCATAGGTCGCCATGAAGCGCGCGAACACCGTCTTTTCCGTGGCATTGAGGTCATCCCACTTCCGGTCCGACGGGCTGCGCGGCGCAAGCACGGTGTTCGCGGGAACGATGCCGATCTGCTTCATATGCGCCAGCCGCTCGCCGCGCAGCGCGTCCCAGCCCTTTTCATAGACCCCGCGATACGCATCGATATAGCTGCGCGGCACCTGAATCGGCGAATGCCCCGCGCCATAAGCCAGATAGACGAAGCGCGGCTGCGCGGATTTGCCGCCGTCCGGCGTCAGCGCCGCAATCGCCCGGTCGGTGATGTCGACCGAGAAGTGATAGCCCGGCTGCGTCGGCGCCGGCAGCGTGCGGTTCCCCTCGATCAGCGACGGGCGATATTGATCCGTCCAGCCAAGGAAGAAGCCGTAGAAATTGTCGAAGCCGCGCTGCAGCGGCCAGGAGGCGTTGCGGCCGGGCGAGCCATCCTCATCCTCCGGCGCCAGATGCCATTTGCCGAGGCCATAGGTGCGATAGCCCGCGCGCTGGAGCACCTGCGCGATGGTCTGTGCGTTCTGCGGAAGTTCGCCACGATCGCGCGTCAGGTCGGCCGGATCGACCTTCGCCGCCGGGAGGTCGGCCATCCGCACGGTCTGCGGATTGCGCCCGGTCAGCAGCGCAGCGCGCGTCGGCGAGCACACCGACTTGCTGTCGAACCGGTTGTAGCGCAGCCCGTCGCGCGCCAGCTGATCCATCGCCGGGGTACGGATCTCGCCGCCAAAGGCGCCCAGATCGGAAAAGCCGACATCGTCGAGCACGATCACGACGATATTGGGCCGGGGCGCGGACCGCTGCTGCGCACCAGCGCCCGGCATGGCGGCCAGCATCATCGCACCGGCGCCTGCCAGCATCAGGCAAGCGCGGCGGCGGCTGAGCGCGGCACCGCGGACATTGGGGGATGAAATGGTCATCGCTTCTTCTCCGGCTCAGCTGCGCCCCGCACCGCCGCCCATGCGCTGGCGCAGCCGGTCGAGTTCGAAAATCGGTGTCGCGGGGGTGTAGGTGCCGGTCAGCACCGCTTCGAGATAGCGCCCGACCGTCCGCACATAGTCATTGTCCCCGCGCGCGGCGCGCCGGATCGTCTCCAACGCCTGCCCCGCAGCCTCACCGGTGAAGTTCAGCGCATTGATCGCGTGCAGCTGTACCTGCCAGGACGGCGGCGCATCGACGATGCCGGCGAGCAACTGAACCGCGTCGCTTCCATCGCCCAGCCGTGCGACGGCTTCCGCGGCGACGATCCGGACATGGGGCGACGGATCGTCGTGCATGACCGAACGCAGCAGCGCAGCCTCGCCACGTGCCGCATCGCCCAGGATCAGCATGCCGGTCGCCGCCCAATAGCGGAGCACCGCAACCGGGCTTGCCAGATGGGCGCGCAGCGTGCCGAGCTGCGCCGGATCGCGGCCGGCCGCCGCGGCCGCCAGCGCCATCACCTGCTTGAGCGGATAGATCACCGGATTGCGGCTCTCGACATAGCCTTCACCCGCCATCCCCTCCGGGATGAAGCCATTGTCGTGGATCGCGATCATGTGCGCGTCGAGCGCATCGCGCATCGTCTTGAGGATCCGCGACGCCGCCGGATCGTTCGCGCGGTTCGCGATCTCATGCGGATCGGCGCGCAGATCATAGAGTTCCTCGAACGGCTTGGGTTCAAAGAAGCGGCGCTGGACGGCGTTGAGCGTGCCTGCACGATACGCCGCCTCCCAATCCTGATACCCCTTGGCCAGCCATTCATAGGCCTGATGCTGCCCCCAGGGGCGATGCGGCATATAGTTGCGGATATAGCGCCAGCGGCCGTCGGTGACGGTACGCGAGAAATCGATCCGCTCGTCCATCCGGTTGCGCATCCCGAAGGCCCAGCGGCCGGGCTTCGCAACCCGCTTGCCCATCAGCGCGCGCCCGCGCATCTGCGGCGGCTGCGCGACCCCGGCGATCGACAGCAATGTCGGCGCGAGATCGATGAACGAGACCGGATGCTCGATCACGCTGCCCGGCTTGGCCGGCATCAGATGCCGCCATTTGGGCGGGACATAGACGACCAGCTCGCAGCGCAGCCCCTCATCATAGCAATAGCGCTTCGACCGGGGCAGCACGCCGCCATTGTCCGAATAGTGGAAGACGATCGTGTCCTCCGCCAGCCCGTCCGCCGCCAGTTCCGCCAGCCGCGCGGCAAGCTGTCCGTCCATCTTCTCGATCAGGTTGTAGTAGCTGGCGAAGTCCTGCCGGATGCCCGGCGTATCGGGCAGATAGGGCGGCAGCGTCACCCTGTCCGGCGTCACCCGCCCCGGTGTCACCCGCTGGATCTGCGATTCATGCGTCGTTTCATAGTTGAACACGGCCATGAACGGCTTGCCGTCAGCGCGTTTGCGCCAATGCCCCTCCGGCCCCTGCACGTCCCAGATCGCCTTGGGATCGATGTTGCAGTTATAGTCGGTCTTGGTGTTGTTAGTGCAGAAATAGCCCGCACCGCGCAACAGCTCGGGATAGGTGCGGAAGCCGTCGGGCAGCTTCGCGTCGGCGCGCATCTGGTTCGCGGGCGCGCAGCTTTCGGGATAGACGCCGGTCAGGATGCCGAAGCGCGACGGCGCGCAGACCGGCGCGTTGGAATAGACGTTGCGGTAGAGCACGCCCTTGCGCGCCAAGGCATCGATCGTCGGCGTGTGCGCCAGCGGATCGCCATAGGCGCCGACCCGCGGATTATTATCCTCGCTGACCAGCCACAGGATGTTGGGCCGCGCGCCCGGGGCGGCGGAAGCGGCACGCGCCGCGACGGCCGCTGCGGCGGCGAGGCCGATTACGCCCCGGCGGTTCATCGCCGCGCTCATTTCTCGTCCAGTCTTTCTTCGCCCAGCCGCGCCACCGGCATGAACGGACGCCCCTCTTCCCGCGCCTTCTGCTTGGCCGGGCTGTCGGGCAGGATATCGTCGAGCCGGTCGGCACGATTGGGCTCGACCAGCCATTCGTCGGGGAATTGCGCCGCGCCCGGGCCGGTGCGGCTGCGGCGCACGCTCCCGATCGCAAGCCGCTGGCCATAGGGGATCGTGTGCCGCCCCTCACGGTCCGCCAGCTGCGCGAACAGCGCCTTGCGCAGATCGATCCTGGCCTGAAGATAGGCAGGATCGTTGATCAGATTGTTGCGCTCATCGGGATCGCGGGCGAGATCGTACAGCTCGTCGGTGTCATAGACGCCGTAATATTGGATATATTTGAGGTCGCCGCGCTGGATTGCGAACGTCCCGGGCGTCATCGGGAAGCTCCATTCCCAATAATATTCATAGACGAAGTCCTGCGGCGCCCAGTCCTTCGCTGCGATCTTGCCGGTCATCAGCGGCAGCGCGCTCTTGCCCTCGAAATTGGCGGGACGCGGCATGCCTGCGAGGTCGAGAAAGGTCGGCGCGAAGTCGAGGTTGCGGATGCGCCCCGGATTGGTCACGCCCGCCGGAACCGTGCCCGGCTGCCGCACCAGCAGCGGCACGCGGACCGATCCCTGATACGCGTTGCGCTTGTCGATCAGGCCATGGTCGCCGATCAGGAAGCCGTTGTCGGAGGTGAACACGACCATCGTGTCCTGATCGAGCTTGTTCTTCTTGAGATAGTCGAAGATGCGGCCCAGGCTGTCGTCCACCGCCGACAGGGTCGAATAATAGTAACGCAGATACTCCGTCATCTTCATGTCGGAGTTGTAGAAGAAATCGATCCCGTGCCAGGTGTTGCGCTGGTTGTAGACCCACATCGGCTTGCCGCGCCGGTTCTCCGGCGTGTCGGCGGCGGTGTCGGGGATCTTGAAGTCGACCTTGTCATATTGGCCGCGATGGCGCGGCGCGGGCAGCGGGTCGGAATGCACCGCCTTGTGGCTGAGATAGAGGAAGAACGGCTTCGACTTGTCGCGTTCCTTGTCCAGCCAGTTCATCGCATAGTCGGTCAGCTCGTCGGTGATATAGCCCGCCTGCGGCACCGGCTTGCCATCGACGTTGAGCATGTTGCGCTTGCCCGCCGCAGCGGCTGCCGCCGGGATGCCGGTGGTCGGGAAATAAGCGCCCTGCCCGCGGAAGCTGACCCATTTGTCGAAGCCGGGGCGCGGGTTGTCGTCGTCATTCCCCATATGCCATTTGCCGATGAACGACGTCTGGTAGCCCGCCTTCTGGAGCATCGCCGGGAAGAAGGTCAGCCCCTGCTCCGACGAATGATTGTTATCCACGATACGGTGGTTGCGTGCGGTCTCCCCGGTCAGGATCGTCGCGCGGCTGGGGGAGCAGAGCGCGGAGGTCACCACCGTGTTGGGGAAATAGCTGCCTTCGCGCGCCATGCGGTCGATATTGGGGGTCCGCAGCTGCGGCTGGAGGAAGCCCATTCCGTCGTAGCGCAGATCATCCACGATCACGAAGATCACGTTCCTGGGCTTCGCCGCCACCGGCACCGGCGCCCTGGCAGCGGGTGCCGGTGCCGCGTCGCGTGCGCTCAAGGGCATGGCCATCGCTGCAAGTCCGATTGTCGTGGCCAGCAGACCGATACGAAACGCCGACATCAATTCTCTCCAATCCCTTGCCGATCACCCAGGATCCGCATGCTCAATCCACACCGATGCTGCCGCTGAGCGCACCGCAACCCGCCTCGGTGGCAGGCAGCTTCGGGTCGCGCGATGGCCGCCCGGCGCACATCGGAAAACGTTCCTTGCTGAACGGCACCTCGGGTATGCTGCGCAGAAGCTTTTCGAGCGCCGCCTTGCGCGTGCGATCCGCAGCCTGCATCCGCGCCGCCGGGATCTCGGTCTCGACCCCGGTTTCGGGATCGAGCGCGACGAAACGCCCGTCGCCATAGAGCTTGTAGCTTGCGTCGAACGCGAAGCGCGCCGGCCGCGCCAGCCAGCGCGGGTCGTAGTGCATGAAGATCGCGTCGCGCGCGCTGCGGGCCTTACCCGTCATCACGCCCGCCTGACTGACGCCATCCACCGCACCGGGCACCGCCCCGGAAAATTCCGCGAAGGTCGGCAGAAAATCGAGGAAATCGAACAGCGCCGGCGTCGTGCCGCCCGCCGCCACGCGTCCGGGCGCACGCACGATCATCGGAACATGCGTGCCGGTCAGGGTCGGCGATCCCTTGCCGCCCTGCACCGCGGCACCGTTGCGGAGGCTGGTGATCTGGCGGTTGGTGCCATTGTCCGCGGTGAAGATGACGATCGTATTCTCATCCAGCCCCGCTTGCTTGAGCTTGGCGAGCAACGCACCGACCTGCGCGTCCATATAGGTCATCATGCCCGCGAACCGGTCCTTCGGTCCCGCACTTGCCAGCGAAGTGGGGGTCGGCACGAACGGGTCGTGGACCAGCACCATCGAATAATAGAGGAAGAAGGGCCGGTCCTTGTGGCGTTCGATAAAGTCGAGCGCGAAGGCCTGATCGCGGTCGGGGCCGAAGCCCTCCTCGTCGATCCGGGTCTTGCCGTCGATCACACGGGTCGGGCCCCAATAGCGCGAGCCCTTGGCGTCGAGCGACTTGAGCTGCCACAGCGCGCTTTCCTCGAACCCGGCCTGTCCAGGCGTGATCCCGGTACGGCCGTCGAAGCCGTTGCCCGAGAGCTGCCACTTGCCGACCATGCCCGTCGCATAGCCCGCATCCTTGAGCATGTTGCCGAAGGTTCGCTGGCCCGGCGCGAGATAGCCAAATGCCTCGTAATTGCGATGGTTCTCGATCCCGGTCATCAGCCGCGTGCGCGACGGCGAACAGAGCGGGGTCGCATGCGCATTGTCGAAGCGCAGCCCCTCCTTCGCCATGCGATCGAGATTGGGCGTGTAATATTCCCCGCCATAGGCGTTGACGGTTTCGACGCCCATATCGTCCGCCAGGATCAGAATGATGTTGGGCCGCCGGTCATTGCGCGGGACGTGCTGTTGACCCGTCTGCGCCGAAGCCGTCTGCTGCGCCCCGGCCGGCGCACTCAAACCGGCGACCGCGATCGCAGCGCATAGCGCCATTTTGAGCGCGCGGGTCCGACACTGAAACTGGGCCATCAATGCCCCTCCTCTCCAACCAGATCGCAGCGCCGGAGCATCTGCGTTACCCCGCAAACCATCTCGCCCGTCTGCGATCATCTATTTTTTGTCAGCGCTGTCAATCTCGCTCGGAGTCGACGAAGGTACTTAAATTATTTCATCAATATCAAATACTTATTTAAGTCCCGCTCAGGGATCGAGCGCCTCGCATCGCTGCAAGCCGGCCAACCCGTCGCCGCCCATGCCGCTGGTCTTGGCTGCGGTTGGCGATGCCGGGCGCTGCGCGGGGAAATAGGTGCAGTTGCGTATCGGATCATAAGGCACGGGCTTCGGCCGGGCCTCCACCGGTCCCGCGGGCAGCATCGCGCGCAGCTTCGCGACCGTGGCTGCCTGACGCGGGTCATCCGCAAGGTTGTGCAGCTCGCCCGGATCGCGCGCATGGTCATAGAGCTCGCGGCCCAGCTTGCCGCCTTCCCACTCGGTGTAGCGCCACCGCTCGGTCCGGACGCTGCGGCCGCCACGGACCTGCGACAGCGCGGGCTTGGCCCAGCTCCGATCGGCCGGACGCGCAAGCAGGGGCTTGAGGCTCTTGCCCTCGTTCCGGCCGTAGCCGGGCAGCCCGGCAAGATCGAGCAAGGTGGGATACAGGTCGAGCAACTCGACCGTGCGCGGCGAGCGCTTGCCCTTTGCGGTGCGCGTGCCGGGCACGCGGACGATCAGCGGCACGCGCGCCGACGGCTCCCACAGGATGTTCTTCATCCACTGGCCGTGCTCGCCCAGCATGAAGCCATGGTCGCTGGTGAAGATGACGATCGTGTCGTCGGCCAGCCCCAGCGCCTGCAGCGCGTCAAGCACGCGGCCGACCTGCGCGTCCATATAGCTGGTCGCCGCATAATAGGCGCGGATCATCTGCCGCTGTTCGTCGGCACTCATCCCGAAATTGTCAGGCGTCCAAGCCTTGCTCGCAGGCAGCACGCGCGCGAGCATCGCCGGGTCCTGATTCTCGATGGCGATCGTATCGAGCGGATAGAGGTCGAAATATTTCTTCGGCGCCACTTCGGGCACATGCGGCCGATAGAAGCCGACGCCGATGAAGAACGGCTTGTCGCGGCTCGCCTTCATCATCTCGATCGCCGCGGTCGCGACCTTGCCGTCGGTCTGCTCCTCATCCTCGCCCTCGTCCGCGAGATAGGCCATTGCCGATCCGTAGGGGATGCCTGGAGTCAGATCGACCAGCCGGCCATTCTCGGCATCGCGATCGCGGCCGCGCGGATCGACCACCTTGTCCCAGGACTGCGGATCGTCAGGCCCGGCCTCGCCGATGCCGCCCGGGACTCCCTGATGAAAGATCTTGCCCACGCGCCCGGCGAAATAGCCGTTGGCGCGGAAATATTGCGGCAGGGTGAGGATATCGGGCAGCGCGGCACGGAACGGCGTGTTGAGATCCGCGACGCGGGTAGTGCCGGGCCGGGTGCCGGTCAGCATCGATGCACGGCTCGGCGCGCACCACGGAAATTGCGAATAGGCGCGGTCGAAGCTGACGCCTTGCGCGGCCAGCCGGTCGAGATTGGGCGTCCGCACCGGCGCGCCATAGCTGCCGAGCTTGGGCGCAAGGTCGTCGGCCATGATCAGCAGCACGTTCGGCCGCCGTTCCGCGCGGGCGGGCGCACGCGCCTGTTTGGCGGCCGAAGCCGTCGCCTGGCGCGCCTCGGCGGCGATCATCGGGGTAGAGGCGAGCACGATCGCGGCGGTAAGCGCGGTGGTGCGGAACAGGTTTCGAACTACGGACAAGGCCCCTCTCCTCGATTATCTTATCGTCTATTGCGCGTCCGGCTGACGCTCCGGTGCCGCATCTGCAAAGGCGGGCAGCGCAAGGCACGCCGCCTCGATCTCAAGCAGGCGCGGCCAGCGAAGATCTGCTCCGAAGCGCCGCGCGTTGACCAGTTGCGGCACCAGGCAGATGTCGGCGAGCGTCACGGCGTCGCCGAAACAATAGCGCCCGCGCTCCCCGGCGATCAGCCGGTCGCATGCGTCAAGCCCTTCCTCGATCACGCTCCGCGCCCAGCCCGTGACCTGATCGTCGTCGAGGCCCAGCGCACGCAAACGCTCAAGGATCTTCAGATTCTGGACCGGATGGATGTCGCAAGCGATGGCAAGCGCGAAGGCGCGAACCCGCGCCCGTGCCAGCGGCTCGACCGGCAGCAGCGACGGCTGCGGCTGAATCTCGTCGAGATACTCGCAGATTGCCAGCGACTGGGTCAGCACCGCGCCGTCATCCAGCTCCAGCGCCGGGACCAGCCCCTGCGGATTGAGCGCGAGGAACCCCGGTGAGCGCTGCTCGCCCGCGCGCAGTTGCAGGAATGCCTGCTCTGCCGCGATGCCCTTGAGGTTCAGCGCGATCCGCACCCGGTAGGATGCGGTCGAGCGGAAGAAACCATGCAGCCGCATCGCACTCAATCCTCGACCGGCGGGCCGACCAGCACGTCGCATGGCGTCAGGCCGTCGATCGTCACGACGATGCGGTCGCCCTCGACCACCGCGCCGACGCCAGCGGGCGTGCCGGTGTAGATCAGGTCGCCCGGCTCGAGCCGATAGAAGCGCGAGACATAGGCGATCACCGCGTCGACCGGCCAGATCAGCTCGGCAAGGTCAGCCTGCTGACGCGTCTCGCCGTTCACGGTCAGCGCGATCGAGCCACGGTCGAGGAGTCCGGTCTCGGCAACCCGATGGACCAGGCCGATCGGCGAGGATTGCTCGACATTCTTGCCGGTATCCCAGGGCCGCCCCTTCTCGCGGGCCTCCAGCTGAAGGTCGCGACGCGTCATGTCGAGGCCGGTGGCATAGCCGAAGATATGCCCGGCAGCATCCGCCGCCGCGATGTTACGCCCGCCCTTGCCGATCGCGACGACGAGTTCGGCCTCATAGTGGAAATTGGACGTCTCGGGCGGATAGGCGATGGTCGTTCCGGAAGGCACCAGCGTCTCTGCCCATTTCGTAAAGAAGAAGGGCGGTTCGCGATCGGGATCCCTGCCCATCTCGCGCGCATGCGCGGCGTAGTTGCGGCCGATGCAGAAGATGCGGCGCACCGGAAAGCGGCCGCCGCCACTGATCGCCGCATAGGTTGCCGGATACGCTTCGAATGCATCGCTCACGCGCATTCCTCCCTGAACAGATTGAGTTTCTGCTGCGCCGCCTTGTCCGAATAGCCGAACAGGACCAGCGGTGTTTCCACGCGGAGCACCAGTTGATGCCACGAGGGCACGACGAAGATGTCGCGCTCGGCGAGCCTGATCGGCTTCCCGTCGATCAGCGCTTCGCCTGTGCCCTCGACCACGACGAATATCGTGCCGTCGGTCGACCGGCGCGGACGCGTCTCGAAGCCAGCCGGGAGCGCGCGTACATGCGCTGCGATCGTCGGCATGATCGGGCCGCCATCCGCCGGATTCACGAACTCCAGCGCATGGCCGAGATGCGGATCGATCGTCGCAGTGCCGGCCATCTGATCGAGCGAGGCACGCCAATCGGTATAGCGATAGTGGAACAGCGGCTGATGCGCCGGCCGCCGGTCCGCCGCACTGCCGCGCACCGGGCGCAGGTTGCGGCCATATTGCGCCAGCGTGCTGCCCGGCGCGGCGGTTTCGGGATGCACCTCCGCTTCCAGCCGCTCGGCGAAGCCCGCGTCGAAATGGCGGACCGTGGGGATATCGAGCCCATCGAGCCAGATCATCGGCTTGCCGCTGGGATTGCCGTGATCGTGCCACTGCCCGCCCGGCGTCAGCACCAGATCGAAGGGAGACATCATCGCCTTCTCCCCATCGACCGTGGTGTAGGCGCCCTCCCCTTCCATCACGAAGCGCAACGCGCATTGCGTATGGCGATGGCAGGGTGCGATCTCGTCCGGCAGGATCAGCTGCAGCCCGGCATAGAGGCTGGGCGTGACCGCGGACTGGCCGGCAAGGCCCGGATTCTCCAGGATCAGCACACGCCGCTCGGCCTGCGCCGCGCTGATCAGGTCTCCCGCACGCATCAGATAGTCGCGCGCGCTGGCATAGGACCAGCCATGCGCCAGCGCCGGCGATTGCGGCTCCGGCGGTACGAGTGCGGCGAGCACTTCCCACAGGGGCGCCAGTCCCTCGGGTGCCATTGCGGCATAGAGGCGCTCGAGCTGGCTGCGCTGATCGTTCGACAGAGTAGCGTCCATCATGGCGTCTCCGGCAGCGTCCCGCTCACCATTTGAGCTGCTCCAGGCCACAGAAGGGATCGACCGGGCTCACACCGGTGAACGGCAATTGCCCCAGCAACCGCGGAACCAGTGCGTGCTGGACGGACTCGAGCCCGCAATAGGCGTTGACGTAGGTCGCCGTCTCGGGCGCATCGAACAGATAGTAAGGCTGGCCGAGCGAAATCATCAGTGTGGGGATTTCGTGACCGAAGCGATGCATCGCCTTGCGCGACCCGCCGTGCAGCTTCCCCCAATCGAGGAAGATATTACCGAGCGTGGGCGTCGCCTCCTGCCCGGCGAGGTAGAGAACCAGATCGCAATCGGCGCGCGTCGGCCGGTTGTCGGGATCGAAATCGCTGACCTCGAAACCCGCGGCGCGCAGCGCATCCTTGAACGGCGTCAGATCGCGCGGCTGGGCGCCGACGAAGAAGCTCCATCCGGCATCCTCGATGATCGTCACGCGGCGATGGCGCACAGGGTCGAGCGGCAGCAGCCCCTGCACGTCCTTGACCAGCGTGACCCCTTGTCCCGCAGCCCGCTCGGCGACGTGCAGGTTCGCGGGTTTGCGCAGCCGCTCGCGCACTGTCTCCAGCGACGGCAGGCGCTCCTCCGCAGTCTTGCGATGCAAGCCGAGCTTCGCCTTGAAGCTGAGGACGCGTTCGACCGCGTCCTCCAGCCGCTGGTCGGAAAGCCTGCCTTCGCGCAGCCCCTTCAGCATCAGTGCGACATCCTCAGCCGGGGAACGGCTGAACAGGAACATGTCGCAGCCATTCTCGATCACGGCCGGCACGCGCTCCTCGCGGTCGGCCCAGCTGGTCAGCCCCGCCATGCCGGTCGCGTCGGAGACGATCAGGCCCTTGAAGCCCAGCCGCTCGCGCAGCAGCTCCTGGTTGAGCAGCCGCGAGACCGACGCCGGGCGGAACGCTTCGCGTCCCGCGTCCGGGATGAGCGAGCGCACGAATTCGGGCAGCGCGATATGCGCCGACATGACCGTCATCACGCCCTCGCCGATCACCTGGCGATACAGCTTGCCGAACCCCGCCTCCCATTCCTGCATGTTGAGCGGGTTGACCGTTGTGGCGAGATGCTGGTCACGGTCGTCATAGCCGTCGCCCGGCCAGTGTTTGGCGGTGGCTGCCACGCCATGGGCCTGCAAGGTGGAAATATAGGCGCGCGCCTGTGCGCCGATCCGGTCGACATCCGACCCGAACGAGCGGGTGCCGACCACAGGATTGCGCCACGCCTGGTTGATGTCGATCACCGGGGTGAAGGACCAGTTATAGCCGAGCGCCGCGCTCTCCTCGGCCACGACGCGGGCAAGCTCCGCTGTAAGCGCCACATCGTCGCAGGCAGCGATACCGAGCTGGTTGGGGATCGCTGTCGCAAAGCGATAGGAAATCGTTCCGCCCTCGATGTCGCCGCTGATGACGACGGGCGTCTCGGCACTGTCGATGGCGGCACGCGTGGCAGCCCAGGCCGGCCCCAGATCATGTCCGGGGAACCGGTGAATGCCGCCCGGCTTAAGCCTGGCCAGCATATCGATCTCTTCCAGCGTGTCCTGCTCTGCCGCGAAGATGAACAGCTGGCCGATTTTGTCTTCGGTGCTGAGCGAGGCGAGCTGTGCCTCGACCCACGCACGGTCTTTAAGACCGAGCGCAAACGGATCCGCGTGAGGAATTTGCGATTGAAGGGTCACGATTGCTCCTGGAGAGTCTGGGAGTCCGAATAGCCGCGGATGCCGATGAGCAACGCGACGACGGAGAGGGGCGAAGCGACTGCGCAGGTCAGCGCGATCGCTTCGGGCAAGCGCTGCGGATCACCGAACCAGAAGTCGGTGATCAGGGCCACGGCGGTGGGACCGAGCGCCGCGCCGATGATGTTGATGGTCAGCATGTACATCGCCGAGAGCAGCGCCCGCATGCGGTTCGGCGTCATCTCCTGCAACGTCGCGAGGCCGCCGCCGAAATTGAAACCGGCAAAGAAGTTCATCATCCCGATCAGCACCAGCGCGAGCTGTGCGGTCGGCATCAATGGAAAGCTGATGGTGACGGGAACCAGGATCGTGAAACCGATCAGCGCGGTCTGGAGATTGGCCCGGTCATACCCCCGGCCGCGCAGCCAGCTGGCGAAGAAGCCGCCCGCAAGTGCCCCGCTGGTACCGCAGAAGAAGACGATCAGGCCGTAGGACGCACCGATATCGGCGGTGGTCCAGCCATATTTGCGCTCGAGGAAGGCGGGGATCCAGGCGCCCGTGCCGTTTCCGACAAAGATCATCAGCGCAAAGCCCAGCGCGATGCCCAGATAGGCGCGCTTGCGCTTGCCGATATGCCCGAAGAATTGCGGCAGCGGCACCTTCGGCGCGTCGAGCGCGACGCCCTGACGCGCCGGCTCGCGCACCGTCAGCAGCAGCGCGGAAAGCACCAGCCCGGGAAAGCCGAGCGCGAGAAAGACGACGTGCCAGCCCTTGAGCGCACCGATCACCGGCAGCATGATCTCTTCGTTCGGCGGGATGACGGTCGAAATCAGACCGCCGATCAACAGCGCGCAGGCACCGCCGAGATAGATGCCCATCTGGTACACCCCCATCGCCGCGGGCAGCCTGTTCTTGGGGAAATAGTCCGCGAGCAGCGAATAGGCCGCTGGGCTAAGCCCGCCCTCTCCCGCGCCGACGCCGATGCGTGCCGCGAAAAGCATCGGAAAGGATCGCGCCAATCCGCACAATGCGGTCATGCCGCTCCACACGAAAACGGCCAGCGCGACGATGTTGCGCCGGTTGGAGCGATCCGCAAGACGCGCAACCGGGATCCCTACGGCGACATAGAAAAGGGTAAAGCTGAGCCCGTAGAGCAGGCTCATCGCCGTATCCGAAACCTGCAGGTCGTTCTTGATCGGCTGGACCAGCAGCGCAAGCGCCTGACGATCGACGAACGCCAGCGTATTGGCCAGCATCAGAATGATCGCCGCATACCAGGCCGAAGCCGGTGACGGCCATCTGGCGGTGTCAGATGTCGAAGCGGTCATGCCAGCCCTCGCAGCGCCGGAGCGCGCGTCTGAATTGGACAATCAAGAAACTCCGAGCCTAGCATCCGCCCTCTCCCGCCGCTTAGCTGTTTAGCGCTAAATCTTGCAATGCTCGCTAATTCAGGGAAAATGACTGCGATGTCAACCAGGAGCTTAAGTCATTGATTCTACGTGCGCTCAATGTGGCAGAGGAAATCGAGGCGCGTCGATGAGCACGCGCGCGCCACGCCGATCCAGTTCAGCGATCACCATCAGCGACGTGGCAGCGCTGGCGGGGGTTTCGGCCATGACGGTCTCGAATGTGCTGAACGGCCGGAAGAAGGTGCAGGACGCCACCCGCGAAGCGGTCGAAGCCGCGGTCCGCGAGCTTGGCTACACGCCCAACGCGGCGGCACAGGCGCTCGCCAGCGCGGCCCAGCTGCGTGTTGGCCTGATCTACCGCAATCCGCAGAGCGCGTTCCTGAGCGCGGTGCTGGTCGGAGCGCTCAACGCCGCGACCCAATTGGGCGCGCAATTGCTGATCCGCTATTGCGACGACGAGAGCGAGCAGGCGACGCTGGAAACGCTGAACGGGCTGATCCGCAGCGGTGCCGGCGCGCTGCTGCTCCCTCCGCCCTATTGCGAGATCGTCGACCGCTCCCCCGAATTATTCGATCTGGGCGTGCCGATGATGGCGATGTCGTCCGGCCGCGAATTGTCCCGGCTGCCCGGCGTGCGGATCGACGACTATGGTGCAGCGCTCGCGATGACGGAACGGCTGATCGCGCTCGGTCACAAGCGGGTGGCGCTGATCGGCGGACCGAGCCAGCATTATGCAAGCGCAAGCCGGCTCGCCGGCTATCGTTCGGCATTGGACATCGCCGGGATCGCGTTTGACCCCTCATTGGTCGCGGACGGCGACTTCACCTATGATTCAGGCCTGGCAGCCGCCAGCCAGCTGCTCACACTTCCCTCGCCGCCGACCGCAATCTTCGCGACGAACGACGACATGGCGGCCGCGGTCGTCTCCGAAGCGCATCGGCGCGGTCTCGATGTTCCCGGCAACGTGGCAATCGCCGGGTTCGACGATACGCCGATCGCCGTGAAGATCTGGCCGCGCCTCACGACCGTACGCCAGCCCATTGCGGACATTTCAGAACTCGCAACCCGGCGTGCGATCGAAGCGATCCGCAATACAAACCGGCCGGATCCGGAATCCCCCGGAACCACCCATGTCGACTTCGAGATTATCGAACGTGAATCGACCGCTCGAGTAAGCTGACAAGACGGTCATGCTGCCATGCCCTATAGTGTCTGCCCGTCGTCAGCGGTGATGACTGACCCGGTGATCTGGCCGCTGGAATCGGAGGAGAGATACAGGATCATCGGGTCGAGCGCGTCTTCGTCCATGACCCGGCCGCGCGGGAAACCGGCGAGCAACGATTGTCCCGCCGGCGTATCCCAGATCGCGTTGTTCATCTCCGTGGCGACATAGCCGGGGCAGAGGATGTTGACGTTGATCCCCTTCATCGCCCAGTCGCGCGCCAGCGACCTGCCCATCTGTGCCACCGCCGCCTTGGTCGCGCTGTACGGCGCGATGCCGGATGCCGGTTGATGCGCAGTGATCGACGAGATGATCGTGATCCGTCCGTGCCTGCGTTCCACCGAGCCAGCTGCGATCATCCGCCGCGCGCCTTCGCGCACGGTAAGGAACACCCCCCGCAGATTGACCGCGACCATGTGGTCGAACGAGTCTGCTGCAATTCCGAGCGCGCTGCCGGCGATATTCAATCCCGCATTGGCGATCACCGTATCGACCGGCCCGAACCGCGCGTCGGCGGCGTCATAGGCGGCGATGATCGATTCCTCGTCGGTGACATCGAGCGCGACGGGCAGCGCTTCGCCGCCCGCTGCTGCAATCTCGCCGGCGAGATCCTCCAGCATCGCGATGCGGCGCGCGCCGATCACGACCTTCGCCCCGCTCGCTGCCAGAATCAGCGCGAACCGCCGCCCGAGTCCCGATGAAGCGCCTGTGACGAGCGCGACGCGCCCGTTCAGGTTGAACGAAAAGCCGGTCATCATTCCCCTTTCGGTTGCTCGCTCACCCGCGGCCGAGCGTCGCGGCGGCGCGCGCCGCCATTGCCCGCTTGTCGAGCTTGCCCGTTGCTCCCACCGCCATCGCCTCGACGAACAGCAGATGCTCAGGCCATTTCTTGCGCGAGAGTCCCTGGGCGGCGAGGTGCGCGACCATCACCTCGAACGCGATCGGCGCCGCGCCCTCGCGCGCGCGGCAAACTGCGCAGGCTTGCTCGCCGAGCTTGCGATCGGGCACGCCGACCACCGCGACCTCGGCGATCGCCGGATGACGCAGCAGCGCAGCCTCGATTTCGGCAGGATCAATGTTGAGGCCGCCGCGGATGATCTGGTCCTTGATCCGCCCGACCACCGTCACGAACCCCTCTGCGTCGCGCACGATCTCGTCGCCGGTCAGATAGAAGCCGTCGCTGGTCATCCGCTCCTGCCCCGCGCCCAGTCCTTCGGCATAGCCGAGGAACAGCGATGGCCCGCGGACACCGGCCTGGCCCCGCGCGCCGCGCGGAAGCGCGGCGCTCTGCGCATCGAACGCCTCCTCCTCCGTGCCGGGAAAGGGCAAGCCGTCGGTGGCCTGCCGCCTGGCGAGTAGGTCCGACGGCCGCGTGGAGCAATGGCCCATGCATTCGGACATGCCGAACATCCGCAGCGCCTTGAGCCCCAGCAGCGTATCGGCGTCTGCGATGAGCTCAGCGGTCATCGCGCTCCCGCCGACGGCCGCCGCGCGCAGGGGCATCCGGCCGGACCAGGCGCCGGTACGCGCAGCCTCGACCATCGTGTAGAGGTGAGTCGGCACCATGATCGTCCAGCCGCACTGGTGATCGGCCGCGCGGCGCATCGCCGCGACCGGATCCCACGGATCGACCAGGACCAACGTCCGCCCCTGCGACAGCGCGAAATGCGCGGTGAAGGTGAAGCCCGGCGCGCTGTCGAGCGGAACGATGCCGAGGATCGAGTCCGCATCGTCGAGCCCCGCGATCGCGGCGCAGGTACGCGTGGCATAGTTGAGCGCGGCGGCCCCGTGCATCACGCCCTTGGGCACGCCGGTCGACCCGGAGGTGAACCCGATCAGCACCGTATCCGCATCGCGCGGATCAGCGGAGCGGCGATCCCCCGGCGCGGCGATGATTTCCGCGCCGCCCCCGGCATCGGCTACCACTCGCGCAACATGGCCGAGGCGATCCTCGAGCACGCCAAGCTCCGCCTCGGCCAGCTTTGGCGAATAGGGACAGAACACCGCCTCACAGGCTGAAACGGCAAGCGCTACTGCCAGGGTTCCGGCATGCTTGCTCCCCGCGACGAGCACCCGCGCGCCCGCGACGATGCCCGCCGTCTGCAACCGCGCAGCGTGTTCCAGCGCCAGTGCACGAAGCTCGCCCCGCGACCAGCGCCGGTCGTCGCAGTCGATC
Organism: Sphingomonas sp. GW821-FHT03E12; assembly: GCF_059420685.1. Classification (NCBI taxonomy): domain Bacteria; kingdom Pseudomonadati; phylum Pseudomonadota; class Alphaproteobacteria; order Sphingomonadales; family Sphingomonadaceae; genus Sphingomonas; species Sphingomonas sp. GW821-FHT03E12. Next base: position 605,414 of record NZ_JBWKUF010000002.1, on the reverse strand, counting down.
AGCGCGGTCGCGTCCGGATCGGCCTCGGCCAGCGCCGCGAATTGCAGCCATAGCCGCTCGCCGGTCCAGCGCACACCGTCAGCTTCGAAGCTAGCCAAGCGACTGACCTCCATCGACCAGAAAGGTCTGGCCGGTGATGAAGCTGCCCGCATCCGACGCCAGCAGCGCGAGCGTGCCGCTCACCTCCTCGGGCCGGCCGAACCGGCCGAGCAGGATGCCGGCACGCGTCTTTTCCTGGATCGCCGGATCGAGCGTCTCGGTCATCCCGGTCTCGATCGATCCGGGCGCGATCGCGTTCACGCGGATACCATGCTCGGCCCATTGCGCGGCGAGGTCGCTGGTCAAATGGACGATCGCCGCCTTGCTCGTCGTATAGGGCACCACCTGCCCGTCGGCCGGGCGATAGGAGATGAAGGCACCGACCGACGCGATGTTGACGATCGCGCCGCCGCCCTGCGCGATCATGTGGCGCGCGGCATGGCGGCAGGCAAGGAAGGTGCCGGTGACGTTCACCTCCATCACCTTGCGCCAGCCCTTGACCGGGATGTCCTGCGGCAGCCCCCACCAGGAGGCGCCGGCATTGTTGACCAGAATGTCGAGCCCGCCCAGACGCGCCACGGTCTCGGCAACCGCAGCCTCGACCGACTCCTCGTCGCTGATATCGCAGGCCAGGCCGATCGCGGGCACGCCGAACCGTTCGGCGATGCCCGCCGCCGTCGCCGCGCATTCCTCGCCATTGCGCGACGCGAGCGCGACCGCGCAGCCAAGATCGGCGAGCGTCGCCGCCATCGCCTCGGCGAGCGCGCCGCGCCCCCCGGTGATCAGCGCGCGCTTCCCGTCGAGGCGGAAGCCCGCGGTCGCAAAGCCGGGTGAAAGCTCAGCCATTCGTGCCGCCTGCCAGCAAGTCCATTTCCTCCGTCACCAGGATGATGCGGCGCCCGCCCATCCCCTTGGTCTGCGCGGTCGCCGCCGCCCATTCGGGCGAGGCGAACGCTGCGTCGAGCGCCGCCTGATCGGCAAAGGTCAGCACGGCATGCCCGTCCCATCCCGGCGCGTCGGGACTGTCATAGTCCTTGGTGACGGCGCCGTGCCGGTAAGCGATCAGCCCGGGCACTCGCTTCGCCGCATCGGCATGCGGCCCGCGCCACCAGTCGGTGAAGCGCGCCTGCGTCCAGTCTCCGGGACGGCTGGCGAGAACGACCAGGCTGATCGCCATGACCTTACTTGCCCGTCCAGACCGGCTGACGCTTCTCGAGGAACGCGGCGACGCCTTCCTTCGCATCGGCCGAATGGTGAACGACGTTGCAGGTCATCGTCTCGAGCGTGATCAGCGAATTGGTGTCGGCGTCCATGCCGCGGTTGACCGCCATCTTGGTCATCCACATGCAGAACGGGCTCTTGTCGATCAGCGGCGCGCAGAAATCCTGGATCAGCTGCTCGAGCTGGTCGCTGGGCGCCGAGGCGTTGCACAGGCCCCATTCGACGCATTCGATGCCCGACAGCAGCTTGCCGGTCAGCATCAGCTCCTTGGACTTGCGCATGCCGATATAGCGCGGCAGGCGATAGATCGGGCCGGCGCCGCCGAACAGCGCGCGGCGGATATGGAAATCGCCGATCTTCGCGTCATCGGCGGCGATCCCGAAGTCGCACGAGATGAACAGCTCGAACCCGCCGGCGACGGCATAGCCCTCGACACAGGCGATGGTCGGCTTCTTCATGTTGTAGATCTTGTCGTAGGTGCGGGCCGAATCGATCGCCAGCTGGAGCGAGGTGCTGGTCTCGTGCAGCACCGGTCCGACCAGCTGCCCCAGATCCGCACCGGCGCAGAAGGTGTTGCCGCGGCCGCGGAACACCACCGCCAGCACCGTATTGTCCTCGGCCGCGCGATCGACCGCCGCTTCCAGGTCGCGCAGAAGCTGCGGGCTGACGCAGTTCTTCACATGCGGGCGGTTGAGCCAGATCGTGCAGATGCCGTTGTCTGCAACCTCATACTGGATGACGTCCTTCTCGGGTTCCATTCTGTGTCTCCTTGATTGATCGGTTAGCTGGTGGGTGTGTCGCCGGGCGGAGCCAGCATCGCGCCGACTCCCATCCAGGCGGCGATTCCTGCGGCCGGGACGGCGCACAGCACCGCCTCGGCAATCTCTTCGTCGCTCGCCCCGGCCATCCGCGCGCCGCGGACATGGGTGGCAGCCATCGGGCTGTAGCCCGCGGCAAGGATCGCCAGCAGCAACAGCTCGCCATGCTTGGGCGACAGGGGGTTCGCGTCGATGCTGCCGCGGCGCATCAGATAATAGGCGTCAGCCGCCTCCGGGCTCAGCCGCATCAACTGGGCGAGCGGCACGGGGATCGTGCCGAAATAGGCGGTGAAATTGGCCTCGGCTTCGCCCGGCTGCGCCTCGGGCAGATCCTGGGGCGGCGGCGCGGCGATATCGGTAAAGCTCGCGGCGATCACCTCGGCGAATTCGAGCGCAGCGCCCTCGCCGCGCAGGCTGCTGAGCACGATGAGGCCTGCGGTCGCGTCGCGAACGGTAAGGCCCAGCGCCACGCCCCGGGCAAGCTCGCGCCGCGCCAGGTCGGGATAGCGGCGATCGATCGCCGCGACCGCGGCGAACAGCGCCTTGAGTCGCGCCGGCACCGCGCCATCGCTATCGATTACGGCGCGAAAACGCGCATATCCGGCAAGCGTATAGGGCGCATGGCCGCGCAACAGCGCCACCTCGCCCAACGGCCCGATCTGTCCCGGTGTCGTCATTAGGCCTCTCCTGCCTTTCAATCTGTCGACCGACTGGTCGGACGTCAACCGTTCAGGGCACTGACCAATTTGACAGCCGACCGGTCGGTCGAATAGCGATATACACTCGACCGACCGGACGAACGAATCCGGCGACCAAGAGGATGGAGGGCGTCAACGCTATGGCTTTCGAGCAATCGCCGCGGTCGCGAGAATGGCTTGAACGGGTGCGCGCCTTCATGGACGAGCATATCGTCCCCGCCATCCCCGTCTACCATCGCGAACTCGCCGCAATCGACCGCTGGCGCGAGATTCCGCCCGTGTTCGAAGCGCTCAAGGCAAGGGCCCGCGCCGAGGGGCTATGGAATTTCTTCATGCCGCCATCGGAGCATGACGATGGCTATTTCACCAGCCCGGGGCTCACCAACCTGGACTATGCCCCGATCGCCGAACTGATGGGCCGCGTCTCGTTCGCGAGCGAGGTGTTCAACTGCATGGCGCCCGACACCGGCAATTTCGAGGTGCTTCACCGTTACGGCACGCCCGCGCAGAAGGAGCGCTTCATGGTGCCCCTGCGCGACGGCCTCACCCGCTCGGCCTTCCTGATGACCGAGCCGGCGGTGGCCTCGTCCGACGCGCGCAACATCCAGACCGAGATCCGCCGCGACGGCGGCGACTACGTCATCAACGGCCGCAAATGGTGGTCGTCGGGCGCGGGCCATCCCAAGTGCGACTTCTTCATCCTGATGGGAAAGACCGACCCGGACGCCCCTGCCTACAATCAGCAGTCGATGATCCTGGTCCCGCGCGACACGCCGGGGATCACGCTGCTCCGCCATTTGCCGGTGTTCGGCTACGACCACGCCCCGCACGGCCATTTCGAGGTGCTGCTGGAGGACGTCCGCGTCCCCGCCGAAAACCTTCTGCTCGGCGAGGGGCGCGGGTTCGAGATCGCCCAGGGCCGGCTGGGGCCCGGCCGCATCCACCACACCATGCGCAACATCGCGACGATGGAGGTTGCGCTCGAGAAGATGTGCCGCCGCCTGATCGAACGCCGCGCCTTCGGCAAGACGATCGCCGAACATTCGGTGTGGGAGCAGCGCATCGCTCGCGCCCGCTGCGAGATCGAGATGGCGCGCCTGCTCTGTTTCAAGGCGGCGCACATGATGGACACCGTCGGCAACAAGGCGGCGCGCGCCGAGATCGCGATGATCAAGATCGCCGCGCCGAAGATGGCGCAGCAGATCGTCGACGATGCGATCCAGGCGCATGGCGGTGGCGGGGTGTCGGACGATTTCGGGCTCGCCGAACTCTGGGCGAACACCCGGATCGTCCGGCTGACCGACGGCCCCGACGAAGTCCATGAGCGCCAGCTTGCCCGCATGGAGCTCGACAAATACCGGATGGAGGCCGCGGCATGAGCGCCGCCCCCGCCGCGATGATCGGCCAGACCGAAGCGGTCGCGCCCGGCACCCAGTTCGACGAGGACCGGCTCGCCCGCTACCTTGGCGGCGTCATACCCGGCATGACGGGCGGCATCGCGCTCCACCAGTTCCAGGGAGGGCAGTCCAACCCGACCTTCCTGCTTGAGACCAATGTCGGCAAGCTGGTGCTGCGCCGCAAACCCGCTGGCGTGCTGCTCGCCTCGGCGCATGCGGTCGACCGCGAGTACCGGATCACCCGCGCCTTGTTCGAAGCCGGGTTGCCCGTCCCCGAACCGCTCGTGCTGTGCGAGGACACCGGCGTCATCGGCACGATCTTCTACGTGATGCGCCACGTGCCCGGACGCGCCTTCTGGGATCCGCGCATGCCGGGCCTGTCGCGGGAGGACCGCGCGGCGATCTACGATTCCGCCAACGCTACGCTGGCGCAGCTGCATCGCGTCGACTTCGCGGCACTCGGCCTTGCGGACTATGGCCGTCCGGGCAATTATTTCGCGCGGCAGATCGCGCGCTGGTCACGCCAGTACGACGCGTCGCGCACCCGCGACATTCCCGAGATGGACCGGCTGATCGAATGGCTGCCGGGCGCGATCCCCGAAACGGGCGAGCGCACGACGATCATCCATGGCGACTATTCGTTCCACAATCTGCTGATCCACCCGGACGAGCCGCGCGTCGCGGCGATGATCGACTGGGAGCTTTCGACGCTGGGCGACCCGCTCGGCGACCTCACCTACCACATGATGGAATGGACCCGGCCCGAGGGAGTCGATGTCCGCGGCACGCTGATGGGCAAGGATCTCGGCGCGCTCGGCATCCCCAGCGCCGAGGATTATGCGCGCGCCTGGCGCGACCGCACCGGGTTCGACGTCGATCCGACGCATCCTTTCTACACCGCGTTCAACCTGTTTCGCGTTGCGGCGATTCTTCAGGGGATCGCCGGGCGCGCGCAGAGCGGCGTGCAGACCGCCGCGAACGCGAACGAAGTCATCCAGCGTATCGGTCCGCTCGCCAGTGCGGCGTGGCGATCGGCACAGGAGGCAGGTGCAGCGTAACCAACGACACGTGACCTGGCGCAAAGCTAGGCGCAAGGGAGAGGCGAGATGAAGAACGGCACATTCTATTTGAGCGGCGCGTGCGGCGCGCTGGCCATCGCACTTTCGACCCCTGCAGTTGCGCAGGAACAAGCCGCTCCGGAGACGCCGGCGCAGCAGGCGCCCGCCGCAGGCGAGCCTCCTGCACAGGAAGCTGCGCCCGCCACCGGCAACGACATCGTCATCACCGCCCGCCGGCGCGAGGAGCGTCTTCAGGACGTGCCGGTCGCGGCGTCGGTGGTCGGCGAGGAGCAGATCCGGCTGCATGATCTGACCTCGGTCGCGAACATCCGCATCGCCGCGCCCGAGATCACGCTCGATCGCGGCTTCACCGGCTCGGCCACCTCGATCTCGCTGCGCGGCGTCAGCTCGTCGGCGATCGATGCGGGCGTCGAGCAGTCGGTGCTGCTCGATTTCGACGGCATGGCGATCAGCCGCGGCCGCATCCTCAACGACGCGCTGTTCGATATCGAGAGCCTGACCGTGCTCAAGGGCCCGCAGGCGGTGTTCTTCGGCAAGAACTCGCCCGGCGGCGTGGTCTCGGTCCGCTCGGCCGCGCCGGGGAAGCGGCTCAACGGCTATATCCGCGCGGGCTATGAGTTCACCACCGACAACAAGCAGGTGGAAGCCGCGGTCGGCGGTCCGATCGGCGCCGGCGCCGGCGCGCGTCTCGCGGTCTTCGTGAGCGACAGCGAGGGCTATATCCGCAACCAGAACACCGGCGTCCCCGACCTCGTCTTCGGCGCCAACACGGGCAACGTCATCATGCCGCCTGCGCAGTCGCGGTTGGGCGCAGAGCGCAAGATCGCGGTGCGCGGCACGCTCACCTATGAGGCAGGCGACGTGTTCGACGCGTCGCTCCGGGTCCTCGCCAGCCGCTATGAAGGCCAGGGTCTGCAGAGCTTCAGCGAAGTGATGGGCTGTCCGCCTTCGCGGACCAAGCCGGGCACGGTCGGCGGCCTGATCGATCCCACCGGCGACTGCAAACTCGACGATCGCTCGTCACAGGGCTGGGCCGCTCCCCAGATCCTGGCCAATTGGCCCCAGGTGATGCGCAACAACGACGGCAAGCCCTATTCGCGCAACGACTCCTTCATGCCGGTCCTGACGCTGAACTATAAGGCCGGATCGATCGCGCTGACCTCGGTGACCGGCTATTACGGCTATGACTATGTCAGCCAGGGCAATGCCGATGCGACCTCCTATGCCTATTTCTGGTCGTACAGCAACGAGCAGAACAGCAGCTTCTACCAGGAGCTCCGCGCAACCTCCTCGTTCGACGGTCCGCTCAACTTCGCGGCCGGCGGGCACTTCGAGAGCAACCAGCGCACGCTGTTCGTCGGCGGCATCAACGGCTCGCAACCCCGCGACCCGGCGACCGGCCGCTATCACACCTATGACAATGAGCAGCACAACAAGTCGAAGGCCTGGTCTGTGTTCGGCCAGCTCGTCTTCGACATCACGCCCCAGCTCGAGCTGGCCGGTGGCGCGCGCTATACGCGCCAGACCAACGAGCTCGATTCCTTCACCACCTATCTGAATGCGGCCGTGACCACCCAGTCGCCGGTCGGACGCCACATTGTCGGCCGGAAGACCCAGGACAATGTGTCGCCCGAAGCGACGCTGACCTGGCGGCCGTCCTCCGAACTCACGATCTACGGCGCCTACAAGACCGGCTTCCTGGCTGGCGGATACTCCAATCCGGGCATTTTGAGCTCGATCGCCACGATCGATACGCTGAGCTTCGAGGAGGAGACCGTCACCGGCGGGGAAATCGGCATCAAGACCAGCCTCGGGCGGTTCAACGCGTCGCTCACCGGTTATCGCTACGTCTATGAGGGGTTGCCGCTCACCTCGCTGGTCGCGATCAATGCCACTACGATCACCTATGTGACGCAGAACGCCGCCAATACCGTGGTGAAGGGGCTGGAGTTCGAAGGCTCCTATCGCGGCCCAGGCGGGCTCACGCTGCGCGCGACCGCAGCCTATAATGATGCGAAGTTCGAGAGCTTCGACCGGGCACAATGCTGGACCGGCCAGACGCTGGCGCAAGGCTGTCTCGTCGATCCGGTGACGCGCGGCACCTACCAGAACCTGACCGGGCAGACGGTCTATCGTGCGCCCAAATGGATCGCGACGGCGGGTGCCGTCCAGACCTTCGACCTCGGCAATGCCTATGAGGCGACATTCAACGCCGATGTCCGCTATTCGTCGAGCTATTATACCGGGGTCAACCTCAACCCCTATTCGTATCAGAAGGGCTATCTGCTGCTGAACGCGGGCGCCAAGCTGACCTCGGGCGACGGCTGGTCGCTCGCACTCATCGGCCGCAACTTGACCAATCGCCGCTATGGTACGCTCGGCATCGACAAGCCGGGCGGCGTCGGCGAGGTCTTCACCGTGGCGGGCGAGCCCCGCGCGGTGGTCCTGCAGGCGGAAATGAAGTTCTGACATGACCATGGACGACGACAGCACGATTACCTGCGATCTCCTTGTCATCGGCGGCGGCATGGCCGGCATGTCCGCCGCCGGCTGGGCGGCCGAACGCGGCGCGCGCGTCATCGTCGTCGAGAAGGCGGCGGCGCTCGGCGGATCCGCAGTGCTTTCGGGCGGCGTGTTCTGGACCGGATCGTCGCTCGACAAGATTTTGCTCTATGGCGGCGGCGATCCGGCACTCGCCCGGGTCGTGTTCGAGACCTATCCCGACGCCGTCGCGTGGCTGCGGCGCCGGGATATCCAGATCTCTCCGCGGATCGACGTGTTGCACGGTCAAGGCTATCAGATCGACATCCACGAACACATCCGCGGCTGCGCGGCGCTCGTCGAGCAGCATGGCGGCTTCGTGATCCTCGAAACCGAAACGACCGCCCTCCTCCTTGACGATGCGGGCACGGTGACCGGTGCACGCACCCGGCACGCCGATGGCGACGTGACGATCCGCGCAGCCGCCACGGTGCTGGCGACAGGCGGCTATCAAGCCTCGCCGGCGCTGCGCGCGCGCCATATCCATCCCCAGGCCGAAACGATGCTGTTGCGCTCCAACCCGGTCAGCGACGGCGCCGGCCTCCGGCTCGGCGCGGAGGCCGGGGGCGAGGTCGCGGGTACCAATGCCGGCTTCTACGGCCACCTCGTCAGCGAGCCGCGCGTCTGGGACGACGAGCGGCTCTATGTCGCGCTCTCGCAATATCACAGCGACCATGCGCTGCTGCTCAACGAAGCCGGCCAGCGCTTCTGCGATGAAAGCTATGGCGACCACGCCAATACCCAGGAGGTGGTCCGCCAGCCGGGCGCGCGCGCACTCTGCTTCTGGGATTCCCGCGCGCACGCCGCCTATGCCACCGTCCCGGTCGTGTCGGTGGGCGTGCCGATCGACAAGATGCAGGTTGCGCTGGACAATGGCGGCAAGGGAATCGTCGCGCAGACCCTCGACGAGGTCGCCGCATTTGCCGACGCGCAGGGATTCGACGGGGTCGCGGCGCATCGCACGATCGACGCATTCAACCATGCCGCGCGCCAGGGCTGGGAGCGGATGACGCCACCGCGGACCGAGGACTTCGCTGCGCTCGACAAACCGCCTTTCTATGCGCTGGTGGTGCATCCCGCGATCACCTTCACCTTTGGCGGGCTGACGATCGATCCGCAGGCCCGCGTGCTGCGCGCTGACGGAACGCCGGTCGCCGGGCTGTTCGCCGCGGGAAGCGATGCCGGCGGCGCCTTCGGACGCGGCTATGCCGGCGGCCTCGCGCTCGCCATGACCTTCGGCATCGCCGCTGCGCGAACCGCCGGCTGGGCATGACGACGATGGGTCCGCTCGACGCCGCCAGGGGCGCTTCGGCCGGGACGCGGCGCATGGCGCTGTTCGCGCTCTTCCTGGTCTCCGCATTCAACTATATCGACCGCACCATCGTCTCGCTGCTGCAGATTCCGATCAAGGCCGAGCTTCACCTGACCGATGGCCAGCTCGGCGCGCTGACCGGCCTCGCCTTCGCCTTGTTCTACGCGACGCTCTCGCTGCCGATCGCACGGCTCGCCGACCGGTTCAGCCGGCGCTGGCTGATCGTCATCTCGCTCGCATTATGGAGCGCGATGACGGCATTGTGCGGTCTCGCCACCAGCTTCGCGATACTCGTCCTGTTCCGGATCGGAGTCGCGATCGGCGAGGCCGGGAGCGTGCCGGCCAGCGTATCGCTGATCGCCGACTATTACCCCCCGCAACGCCGCGCGACCGCGATGTCGACCTGGGGGCTCGCGCTGCCCGCCGGACTGATGGCGGGCTATGCCGGAAGCGGCTGGCTTGCCGAGATGCTGGGCTGGCGGCTCACCTTCGTCGTAGTCGGCGGGGCCGGCCTCGTCCTTGCACCGCTGGTATTGTGGATGCTGGCCGAACCACGGCGCGGCGCGTTCGAGGCGCGCAGCGAGCCCCCGCCCGCCGCGCCGCCTTTGCTCGACTCGCTCCGCCTGCTCTGGCGCACCCGCGCGTTCCGCTACGTCGTCATCGCCGGCATGCTGCATGGGTTCAGCCAATATTCGATGATGACCTGGAACGCGCCCTTCTTCGCGCGGACCCACGGCCTGTCGCTCGGCACGGTGGCGCTGCTGATGGCGTTGCTCAGCGGCGGTGCCGGCGCGGTCGGCATGTTCGCCAGCGGCTGGCTCACCGATCGCCTTGCGGCGCGCGACGCGCGCTGGCGGGTGTGGATCATGGCCCTGGTCGTCGGCCTCACCGTTCCGCTCGCACTCGTGCAGTATCTCACCAGTTCGACGCTGGTCGCGATCGGCGCCGCGACGATCGCTGCGGCGACGATGATCGCCTATTACGGGCCGATCCTCGCCGCGACCCAGTCGGCGACGCCGCCGACGATGCGCGCGTTCGGCAATGCCGTGCTGCTGCTGTGCTTCAACCTGTTCGGCCTCGGCCTCGGCCCCTGGCTTACCGGCCTGCTCAGCGATGCACTGGTCCCGCAGGCGGGCGCCGATGCGCTGCGCTTCGCGCTGGCGATCATGCTCGTGCCCTCGGCGCTGGCGGCATTGCTGTTCCTCTACGCCGCGCGCTTCTTCACCCCGGCCGGGCAGTTGCGTGAAACCCATGATGGAGCTGGACGAGATGCGTGAACTCAGGGGCCGGACCGCGGTCATCACCGGAGCAGGCAGCGGCATCGGCGCGGCGCTGGCGCGGCGTGCTGCGGCCGAGGGGATGAATGTCGTCCTCGCCGACATCCAACTCGCCGATGCCGCTCAGCTTGCCGGGGAGATCGGCGCCGATCGCGCGCTCGCGGTGCGTTGCGATGTCGCCGATGAGGCGAGCGTGACCGCGCTCGCCGACGCCGCCTATGCCCGGTTCGGCTCGGTCGACCTGCTGTGCAACAATGCCGGGATCGTGCCCGGCGGACGGCATCGCCGCGTCTGGGAATATACGCCGGGCGACTGGCACTGGTCGATCGGGGTCAATCTCTACGGCGTCGTCCACGGCCTGCGCGTCTTCGTGCCGCGGATGATCGCGCAGGGCACGCCCGCGCATATCCTCAACACCGCCTCCGTCGCCGGCATGGTCAGTGGTTCGGGATCGGCCTGCTACGGTGCCGCGAAGCACGCCGTGGTCCGCGCCACCGAAGCCCTCTACGCCGGCCTGCGCGAAGAGGGAGCACCGATCGGCGTCACGATGCTCTGTCCCGGGCTCGTCCGCACGCGCATCTATGATGCCGAGCGGCTGCGCCCGGCCGAGTTCGCCGATGCAGCCCCTCAAGCCGAGTCCGCCGAGCTCGAGGCGATGCGCGAGGATCTCTACCGCAACGCCACTACGCCGGAGGAAGCCGCCGACATGGCGTTCCGCGGCATTCTCGACGACCGCTTCTACGTTTTCACCACCATTGCCTTCGACGAGGCGATCGCAGCGCGTGCCGACGCGATCCTCGCTCGCCGCAACCCCGAGTTCGAAAGCATCGTCGCGATGAGCCGCAAGGACGCCGATCTGCACGCCGGGTCCGCGGCATGACTCGTTTCACCGGTCGCTGCGCGGTGGTCACTGGCGCCGCGTCGGGAATCGGGCTCGAGACCGCGCGGCGCTTCGCCGCCGAGGGTGCGCGCGTCGCGCTGATCGACCGCGACGGCGAAGCGGTATCGCGGGCGCATGCGGAGCTTGCCGGGGACGACCATCTCGCGATCGTGATGGACGTGACCGATGAAGCCGGCTGGACCAGCCTCGCCGAAACAATCGAGGAGAGCTGGGGCCAGCTCGACGTCCTGGTCAACAATGCCGGCACCGCCCCGTTCCGCGCGATCACCGACACCACGCTCGCCCAGTGGCGCGACACGATCGCAGTCAACCTCGACTCGACCTTTCTCGGCACGCGCGCGCTGCTGCCGTTGCTCGCCCGGTCGGGACGCGGCGCGATCGTCAACGTCTCGTCGATCCGCGGCATCATCGGCGGGGTCGACATCTCGGCCTATTGCGCCGCCAAGGGCGGGGTGCGGATGTTCACCAAGGCGACCGCGCTCGAATGCGCCGCGCTCGGCAATGGAGTGCGCGCCAATTCGGTGCATCCGGGACTGATCGCGACTCCGCTCGCCGCCGCAGCGCTCGCCGACCCCGACGTCGCGGCACGCCGCATGGCCAGCTTGCCGGTGGGACGCGCCGGCGAGCCCGGCGACATCGCCGCCGCGATCCTCTTCGCCGCGAGTGACGACGCATCCTATATGACCGGCGCCGAACTCGTCATCGACGGCGGAACCATCGCCCAATGACCCCCGCCCGATGAGCACGGCGTTCCCGCACCTGTTCAGCCCGTTTACGATCGGCGGGCACCGGCTGCGCAACCGGATCGTGATGCTGCCGCACGGCACCAGCATGGTGGTGCGCGGCGCGCCGACCGAGGACGATATCGCCTATTATGTCCGCCGCGCTGCCGCCGGGCCGGGGCTGATGGTGACCGGCGCCTCGGTGACCTCGCTCGATTCGGCGCGGCGCGGCCGCAAGCTGATCGAGACCTTCAACGAGGAGGCCCTGCCGATGCTCGCGCGCCGCGCCGCCGCGGTTCGTGCGGAGGGCGCGGCGATCGTGGGACAGATCGTCCATCTCGGCCGCGAGGCGATCGGCATGGAGAGCGACTGGCCGCTGCTCGCCCCCTCCCCGGTCCGCTCCCCGCGCGACCTCCAGGCGCCGCGCGAGATGGACGATGCGGACATCCGCCGTGTCATCGCGGACTTCGCCGCCTGCGCGCGCAACCTCGAAGCCACCGGGCATGACGGTGTCGAGATCCACGGCGCGCATGGCTATCTCGTCGGCCAGTTCCTGTCGCCCGCGACCAACCGGCGCGACGACCGCTGGGGCGGCGATCCCGAGCGCCGGCTGCGCTTTCTCGTCGAGGTGATCGAGGCGATCCGCGGCGCGTGCGGCCCGGATTTCATCCTCGGCCTCCGCCTCAGTGCGGACGAGGAGATTGCCGACGGCCTCGAACTTGCCGACAACCGGCGGATCGTCGAGGCGCTCGCCGCGCAGCAACCGGTCGACTATCTCAGCGTCACGCTCGGAACGCGCGGAAGCTACGTCAAGGACGCCACCCAGCCAGGCGCCACCGCCGCCCGCGCCGCGGCGATGCTGCGCGCGGCATCGGGCTTCGTCACCATCGCCGGGCAGCGCTTCACCTCGCCTTCGCTCGCCGAAGCCGCGCTCGACGCCGGTCAGGCCGATGCGATCGGCTTCGCCCGTGCCTTCGTCGCCGACGCTCGCTGGGTCGCCAAGGCGGCCAGCGACACGCCGGAGCGCATCCGCCCATGTATCGGATTGAACCAGGATTGCCGGGCGTTCGCACCGCATCTCCACTGCGCGGTGAACCCGCGCGCCGGTCGCGAGAATGATCCGCGGTTCAAGGACGACGTTCGTACCTCCCGTCCCCGAACGGTGGCGATCATCGGCGGCGGCCCGGCCGGGCTTGAGGCTGCGTGCACCGCCGCCGCGCGGGGGCATGAGGTGACGCTCTATGAAGCAGGCGACGGCCTTGGCGGGCAGTTCCTCTACGCCGCCTCGATCCTGGGACGTGGCGAACTGTCGCGGCTCATCGATCACTTGCGCGGTGAGGCGGTGCGCCTCGGCGTATCGATCCGCCTCAATCACCGCGTCCATGGCCTGGACGACCTCGCCGGGCCGGCGGACGTCGTGATCCTGGCAACCGGCGCGCAACCGCAGCCGCTTCCGGCGCATCTCGATCCGCAGGTGGCGATCGGATGGCTCGACATCCTGCGCGACGGCGCGCCGGAACCGCGGGGCGGCGGCCACGCGCTCGTACAGGATGACGGCACGGGTTTCTGGTGGACCTATGGTGTCGCGAATGCGCTGGTCGATGCCGGGTGGCGCATCACTATCGCGACGCCTGCCAGCGCGATCGCGGCGGCGATCCCGGCCGAGAGCCTGATGCCGCTGCTCGTCCGGCTCGGCGGCCTGGAAACGCAATACCGGCCGCTCACCGCGCTGCTCGATGTTCGCGACGGCGAAGCCCATCTCGCCGATATCGCCAGCGGTGCCGAAACCACACTGCCCTGCGACCTCGTCGTCGTGCAGACCGGGCGCCGGTCCGTCGACCTCGGCGCCGAGCGCTTTCCGGGCGTCCAGTTCCACCGCATCGGCGATTGCGTCGCACCGCGACGCATCTCGAACGCATTGTTCGAGGCACGGCTGGCCGCCGCCGCGCTCTGATCACTCATTCGCGACGATCAGCGTGCCTGCATTTCTGCCCGCGAACAGGTCGACAAACGCCGCCGGAATGGCGGCAAAGCCGTGGCGCAGGTCAATGCGCAGCTTGAGCGCGCCGCTTTCGAGCCAGCCCCTGAGCGCCGTCCGCGCTTCATCCGCCCGATCGACGAAATCGCCGACCACGAATCCTTCCATACGGATCCGGCCATAGACAAGCTTCATCATGTCGCTCGGGCCGGGTGCAGTACCTTCCCGGTCATAGGCGGCAATCTGGCCGCACAGCACGATCCGTCCGTGCGCCGCCATCCGGTCGATCGCGGCGTCGAGGATCGCCCCGCCGACATTGTCGAAGAACAGGTCGATCCCGGCGGGGCACAGCTGGGCGAGGCGCGTTGCAACATCCTCAGCACGATAGTCGATCGCGGCGTCGACCCCGCATTCCTCGCGCAGCCAGGCACATTTGGCCGCACCGCCGGCGATGCCGATGACGCGTGCACCAGCGATGCGCGCGATCTGGCACGCGACCGACCCCACCGATCCCGCCGCGCCCGAGACCAGCACGGTCTCGCCCGCCACGACCCTGCCCACGTCGCGCATGCCGAAATAGGCGGTCAGGCTGTTGAGCGAGAGCGGCCCCAGTGCGTCGGCGAAGTCCATCTCCGCAGGAAGCCGGAATGCGGGCACCGGTGCCGTCTCCGGAGCGATCACGCTCCAGTCCTCCCAGCGTGCCATCGCGATCATCCGCGCACCCGCCGGCCAGTCATCGTGGCGCGAGGCAACCACCTCGCAGCCCGCCATCCCGGCAATCGTGCCGCCGACCGCGATCGCCCCGCGCTGGCGTTGCCCCGACACCTCCAGCCAATTGCGGATCGTTGGTGCGATCGCAAACATCCGGTTCCGCACCAGAATCTCACCCTCGTGCAGTTCAGGCACCGCAAACGGCGCATCGACTGCCGCGAAATCTTCGATCGAAACCCGCCCCACCGGCCGCCGCGCCAGCGTCCACTGGCGGTTGCCAGTCACGCCGCAAGCCTCGCCCGCGCCTCACCCGCGCCGCCGAACAGCCGCGCCAGCACCATCACGCGCCGTAACGCGCGTCCCACCGCAAGCTCGTCGGTGACGCCGATCCCGCCATGGAGTTGCACGGCCTCTTCGGCCAGGCGCTGGGCCGCATCGGCCACATAGGCCTTGGCGGCCCGGGTGGCACGTACGAAGCCCGGATCGTCGCGGCCCAGCGCCGCCGCCCTGATCGTCAGCGACCGCGCCTGCTCAAGCGCGATGAACATCCGTGCGCGCTTGTGCTGCACCACCTGAAAGCTGCCGATCGTCACACCGAACTGACTGCGAGTGCCCACATAGTCGGCGGTAAGCGCACAGAGCTGCGCCATCGCGCCGGTCATCTCCGCTGCGTGCGCCAGATCGACCATCGCAAGCACGGTCTCGGCAGCACCCGGCGGCAACGGGATCGTGGTCGCAGGGACGTCAGAGAGCGTGACGGTCGCGGCGGGCGTCCCGTCGGCGAGGCGATGAGGCGTCATGGCCACACCTTCGGCATCCGTCGGGACGATATGCGCAGCCCCCGCGTCCAGCACGACGATCGCCGCCGCTTGCGGTGCCCAGCGAACAAAGTCGAGTCGGCCCGATATGCCGCTTGCCCCCTCCCGCACCGAACCCGCCGCCAGAGCGAGCAGCGACTCCCCCGCCAGCAGAGGCGCAACAAACCGCTCGATCGACGCAGCACCGCCATGACGCGCGATCAGGCCGCCTGCCCCGATCACCCCCTCCCCCAAAGGCGTGATCGCAAGCGCGCGGCCAAAGGCTTCGGCGGCGATCAAGGCATCGTCGGCGGCACCTTCCACGAGAAATGCAAGCAGCCCGAGCTCGGCAATGCCCTGCCAGTCCGCCGGCGCCATCGCCCCCGCGCCGATCGAGCCGGCGTCGGTCCGATCGGCGAGGAACCGCGACACCATATCGCGCAGCAGAACCTGCTCCTCGCTGGGTGCCAGCAGCATATCAGAGCCGCTCGACGATCGTGACGTTGGCGATGCCGCCCCCTTCGCACATCGTCTGGAGGCCGTAGCGGCCGCCGCGCACGCGCAAGGCGTGCACCAATGTCGCCATCAGCTTGGTTCCCGTCGCACCGAGCGGGTGGCCGAGCGCAATCGCGCCGCCATTGACGTTAAGCCGCGCCGGATCGGCACCCAGTGCCTTCACCCAGGCGAGCGGGATCGAGGCGAACGCCTCGTTGACCTCGAACAGGTCGATGTCCGGCAGCGACAACCCGGCGCGCTCCAGCGCGCGGCGCGTGGCCGGGATCGGCTCCTCCAGCATGATCACAGGATCGCCGGCAGTGACGGTGAGGTTGTGAATCCGCGCGAGCGGCGTCAGCCCGTGCGTGCGCACCGCCGCCTCGGACGCCACCAGCACGCCGCTCGCCCCGTCGCAGATCTGGCTGGCGGTCGCCGCGCTCAGCGTCCCGCCCTCGCTCAGCAGCTTCACCGAAGCGATCCCGTCGAGCGTCGCATCGGCCCGGACGCCCTCGTCGCAATCGTGCAGGTGATGTGTGCCGTCCGGCGCGGTCACCTCAATCGCCACAATCTCAGCGGCGAAGGCGCCTGCCGCCGCCGCGGCGGCGGCCTTGCGATGGCTCTCCAGCGCGAAGCGATCGAGCGCGTCGCGATCGAGGCCATATTTGTCGGCGACCATCTGCGCGCCGGTGAACTGGCTGAATGCCTCGACGCCATAGCGCCGCTGGATGCTCCTCGCGAACGGCCCTTCGCCCATTCCCGCCTGCGCCGCGAGCAGCACCGGCGAGCCCATATGGACGCGCGACATGCTCTCGACGCCGCCTGCGATCACCAGATCCTGCGTGCCCGACATCACCGCCTGCGCCGCAAAATGCAGCGCCTGCTGGGATGAGCCGCACTGGCGGTCGATCGTCACCGCGGGTACGCTGTCGGGCAGCGAGGAGGCGAGCACGACGTTGCGGCCGAGCGCGAAGGTCTGCTCGCCGACCTGGCTGACACAACCGATGATGACGTCGTCGATCGCGGCGGGATCGACCCCGGCCTCCGCCACGATCGCATCGAGCACGGCGGCGCCGAGATCGGCGGGATGGACCCCCGCGAGCCGTCCGTTGCGGCGGCCGCCGGCGGTGCGGCGGGCGGAGACGATATAGGCTTCAGGCACGGGCAGGATCCTTGTCAGATGAACGGGTCATGGCGCGGTGGGTGCCGCGCGGGCGATGAGGTTGAGCTGGATCTCGCTCGTCCCGCCGAAGATCGACCAGGCGCGCGCATTGAGATAGCGCGCGCTGGCAAGGCCCGCTTCGGGCGGCCCGGCGAGGGCTGGCGCATCGTCCGCATGGAATGGGCGCTCGGCGGGAAGCTGGAGCCCGGTGAGTCCGAAGGCATCGACCGCCAGCGCCTCGATTCCCTGACGGATTTCCGACGCGATCAGCTTGACCGCCAGACTGCGCGGATGCGGCGCCTCGCCGGCCTCGATTTCAAGCAAGGTGCGCAATTCGGTCATCTCAAGCGCCTCAGCCTCGAGCCTCAGCCGGACGGCGCGATCGGCCAGCATCGCATCCAGCGCTCCCGTCGCGGCGATCAGCCGGTCGAGATCGGCGAGCAGTTGCGGCGCATAGCCGGTCCCGCCGCGCTCATTCTCGAGCAGGAACTTGGCGATGCCCCATCCCTCGCCCTCTCCGCCGATCCGGTTGACGGCCGGCACGCGCACCGCTTCGAGGAACACCTCGTTGAGCTCATGGTCGCCCGATGCGCTCAAGATCGGCCGGACGGTCACGCCCGGCGATGCCATGTCGATCAGCAGGAACGAGATGCCGGCCTGCGGCTTCACGTCGGGATCGGTCCGCACCAGTGCGAACAGCCAGTTGGCGAACTGCGCCTGCGTCGTCCAGATTTTCTGCCCGGTCACGACATAGTCGTCGCCCTCACGGACGGCGCGCGTGCGCAGGCTGGCGAGATCGGAACCGGCGCCGGGCTCGGAAAAGCCTTGCGCCCAGACATGCGCGCCGGTGCGCAATGCAGGCAGGAACCGCGCTTTCTGCGCTTCGGTGCCATAGGTGTAGAGCACCGGTCCCACGAGCTTCAGCCCCATGCCCGGGATCAGCGGCGCGCCCGCGCGCGCGCATTCGGTTTCGAAGATCCAGCGCTCCACCGCACCCCAGCCGGGGCCGCCCGCACTTGCCGGCCAGAAATAGGTGAGCCAGCCCTTGGCTTCGAGCGCAGCCTGCCAGGGGAGATAGACGTCGGGCTCCGCGAACACACCCGAAGTGAGCGCCGCGCCGCGCCGCATCGCCGGGGTCAGCCCGGCATCGAGAAAGGCGCGGACCTCGTCGCGGAACGCGGCCTGTCCGGGCGAGAGCGCCAAGTCCATCACGCGCGCTCCACGATTGCCACCGCCGACACGCCGGGCGCGCCATAGACGTGACTATAGCCCATCCGCGGATCGCCCGGCACTTGCCGCGCACCCGCCTGGCCCGTCAGCTGGACATAGTTCTCATAAACCTGGCGCAGCCCCGACGCACCGATCGGCTCGCCACAGGCAAGGCATCCGCCATCGGTGTTGACCGGCAGCTCCCCGTCGATCCGCGTCAACCCTTCCGCGATCCACCGCTCCTGCTCGCCATCCGCGCAGAAGCCGTTCTCGGCCATGTGCATGATTTCAGCCCCGCTCTCGGTATCCTGAAGCTGCGCCACATCGATGTCGTCCGGACCGACGCCGGCCATCGCATAGGCCGCGCGCGAGGCGATCACCGTAGGCGAGACGCCACGCTCCATGTCGAGCGCGGGCGCGAACACCTCGAACGATCCTGGCGGGCGGCTGCGCACTGCCGCCGCACGCAGCCGCACCGCCGGCAGGCCGAGTTCGCGCGCCTTGGCCTCACTGGCGAAGATCAGTGCGACCGCGCCTTCGCCGGGCGAGCAGAACATGAACTTGGTCAGCGGGTCGCTGACCATTGCCGATGCGAGGATCGTCTCGGCATCGACGACTTCGCGCCGCCAGGCATGGTCGGTGAGCACGCCGTTCGCGAACGCCTTCTCGGCGACCGCCGCCAGCGTGCCGGAAGTGATCCCGTACATCGCCATGTAGCGCTGGATCTTCATCGCAAAGAACTGCGTGGTGAGCATCAGGCCGGTTTCGCCATACCAGTCAGGAAGGCCCCATTCGGCAGGCTTCGGGTCGAACGCGCCGCGCGGATGCTTGTCGAAACCGACGGCAATGCCGAGGTCGAACTCGCCCGACTTGATCGTCGAATAGGCGCCGAACATCGCCGAGCCGCCGGTCGCGCAGCCATTGGTGACGTTGATGAACGGAAGCCCGGTCAGCCCCAGCTCCGAGACCATCGTGTCGGCCTTGCCCGCCGCATCGGACCCGCCATAGGCGAACTGGATATCGCGCCATTCGAGCCCCGCACGCTGCAACGCCTGCCGCACCGCGAACACGCCCTGCTGAAGACCGGTGCGTTCCGGCGTCCGGCCAAAGGGGTGGATGCCCGCGCCGATGATGTAGACGTCGCCCATCACTGCGCTCCCGCGGCGGGCGCAAAGGCGAAGGTCGTGCGCCGTTCGCCGCTCGCCAGGGTGAAGGGCTCGGCAACGAGCGCCATCGGCATGCCAATCGCGAACCCGTCGAGCGGCGCGCCGGTCAGCCGTCCCTCGACGATGAGCGCCGTGCCCAGCGCGACATAGCCCACGGCATAGGGCTCGAATGACTCGGGCCCGGCATAGGGCGGCGACTTGGGCCGGAAACGCTGGACCGTCCAGGACCATAGCCGCCCGGTCCGCGGCAGCGTCACCGCCTCGAACCGCGCGGGATCGGCATCACCGGGCGCCGGGAACACCAGCCGGCCGTCGCCGCGATCGCGCGCGGCGAGCAGCGTCACCGCCCCATCGGAATCGAGGTGCAGCAGGCGATCGTCCATCGGCGGCGGCAAGTCAGGCATATCCCATCTCCTGCCGCTCAACCTAGATGCACAGCAAAGCGGGCGCCTCTGTCCAATGGGTTAGCCGTGGAGCGCACCGCGGAAATTTGAGCCGCCACCCGTCACCCCGGACTTGTTTCGGGGGCCACGGTGCAACGAGGCGAAGGTCTCGATGTTTCGGCAGAAGCCTCAACCGCAGCCCTTGTGGAGACGCGGATGCCGGAACAAGTCCGGCATGACGATTCAGGTTGTTGGACCGTTCGGGATCAGCGCAGCGTGCTCAGGAATCCGAGCTGCGCAGCCTTGAACAGTGCCTGATCGCGATTGACCGCGTCGAGCTTTTCCGCCGCGACACGGATATGGAAGCGGATCGTGGTGCGCTTGAGCCCGACGATCATCGCGATCTCGTCATTGGTCTTGCCGGCCGCGGCCCAGCGCAGGCACTCGACCTCGCGCTTCGACAGAGTCACATGCGCGATCCGCGCCGAGCGCCGCTCGGTGACCTTGACGTAGCTCGCCACGAACACCCGGGCGAGCAGCGCCAGCGTCTCGCCGACCTCCTCATAGGGCCGGGACAGATCGTGAACCGCGGGATCGGGCGAAAGGAAGCTCGCCGCCGCGATCTGACCGAACGGCAGATGGATCGGCGCAACGATCGCTGCGCTGGTGAGGGCGCGTTCGCGGAAGTTCGAGAGGTCGAGCTCGGCGAGCAGCGCGTTCGGTGTGCGCGTGCGGATGCCATCCGCATTGCACCAGAAGGGCTCGCTCTCGAACCGGCACGCCATCGGGAGGGGGGAGGTCAGCGCCAGCTGCGGGAAGCGCCACCAGCGCGAATCATCGCCAGAGAAACCGAACACGTCACTGGCGAGGATCGCGCCGTCGGCGTCCTTCATGGGTTCGGCGGCGGCGATGTTGTGCGTCGCCGCGACCTTCAGCCCGGCGAGTGCCCACACCGCGTCGCGCAGCGCTTCGGCCGCCGCGCGAATCCCGGCCGGAGAGCCGATCCGCACCGCGGCGAGCGAGGCCTCGCTGACCAGCATGTCAGCCGGCCTTGAGTCCGTCGAAGAAGGGCATGCACAGCGCGTCCGCCACCTCCTCGGGCGAGCGCGTCGCCGCCATCGGCGGGTACCATTTATACGCCCAGTTGCACATGCCGAAGAAGCCATAGGTGGTGATCACCGGATCGACGGCGCGGAAACGCCCGCTCTCGATTCCCTCGACGATGATCGCCTTGACGCCCTCGAAATATGCGTACCGGCGCGCCCGGATCGCCTCGCGCATCTCGCCTTCGAGATCCCCGTAATTGTCCATGAATGCACGAACATAGCCCGGATGGGTGGCGATCTGGCCGAGAATGTCGACACAGGCCGATCGCAATGCCGCGATCGGATCCGTCCCGGCCTGGCGCTTCAACCCGTCGAGCAGCGCACCGATATGCGTGTCGTGGATCGCGTAGAGGATCGACAGCTTGCTCGGGAAATAATGGTACAGTGTCGGCTTGCCCAGTCCGACCTCGTCAGCAAGCATCTGCATCGAGGTATTGTGAAACCCGACCTTGTCGAACAGCGTCGCGCAATGCTGGATAATCTCGATACGCTTGCCGTCATGCGCTTCGGTGGTCAGGCGCTTCCTAGCGGTCTTGGCGGCCATCGATCATCCTCTCTCACCCTGCCTTGCTCTGCCTTGGGCAGGCAGCAAACTCAAGCAGTTGCTCATGGTCAATTCTTGCCTGCATCCATCGCGGTAGCGCCGACCACCCAGGCCGACAGGCCGGCGACCGGCACCGCGCACAGCACGGCCTCGGCGATCTCGGCCTCGCTCGCGCCGGCGCGCCGCGCGCCGTCCATATGGACCGAAGCCCAGTTGCTATAGTCCGCCGCCAGCACGGTCACGAGCAGCAGCTCGGCATGATGCGGCGCAAGCGCGGTGCCCGACAGCGTGCCCTCACGCATCAGATAATAGGCGTCGCCACCCGTCGGCACCAGTTCGAGAAGCTTGCCGAGCGACGGCGGCATCGTGTTGAAATAGGCAAGGAAGTTGGCTTCGGCCTCGCCGGGCGCGACCGTCAGCGGCTGCTCCTCCGCATCGATGCGGGCGATCCCGGGATAGACGTGCGCGAAGATCGCCTCGAACCGCAGCGCGGCCCCTTCGCCCCGCGAGCTCGCCAGGATGGCGATCGCCGCGCCGGCATGCTCGGCATCGAGCCCGGCCGCCGCCGCCGCGCGCAGCTCGCGCTCGGCCATCTCGGCATAGTTTTTCACGCAAGCGGCCGCCGCCACGAACAAATGCTTCAGCGGCGCTGGAAGCGCGCCGTCCTGCTCGATCACCGCACGGAATCGGCGATAGCCGGCCAGCGTCTTGGGCGCCCGGGCGCGGACCCTGCCGATGGCGCCGAGCGTCTCGATGCGTCCGCCTGCTTCCATATCGCGCCCTCTCCTTTTTGATAGACCAACCGGTCGGACGGTTATGCTAACGAAGCAAAGACGAGCACGTCAATCGGCGGCTTTACGATGGACGAGGACGAACGGAAGGAAGCGCGGAAATGGCGAATTTGACGGGCAAGCTGGCGGTGATCACCGGCGCCGCGTCCGGGATCGGGCTCGCCACGGCGCATCGATTCGCCGCGGCGGGCGGGCGCCTCATTCTCGTCGATCGCAATGCCGAAGGGCTGGCACGCGCAATGACCGCGCTCGGCGAGCATGGCCATCGCAGCGTCCCCATGGACGTGACCGACGAAACCGCCTGGGCATCGCTCGCCGCCGGGATCGGGGATGGCAGCGGCATGCTCAATATCCTCGTCAACAATGCCGGATTCGGCGTCTTCCGTTCGATCGCAGACACGACGCTGGAGCATTGGCGCGCGGTCATGGCGGTCAATCTCGACAGCGTGTTCCTGGCGACCAAATATCTGCTGCCGCTACTCGCGCGCTCCGGCAACGGCGCGATCGTCAACATGTCGTCGATCCGCGGCATCGCCGCCTCTGCCAACGCCGGCAGCTATTGCGCCGCGAAGGGCGCGGTGCGGATGTTCACCAAGGCGACCGCGCTCGAATGCGCCGCGCTGCGGAACGGCGTGCGTGCCAACTCGATCCACCCCGGCCATATCGAGACACCGCTCACCGCGGGCGCGCATGCCGACCCGGCGATCGCAGCGCGCCTGCTCGCGGACACGCCGATCGGCCGCACCGGAACGCCTGAGGAGATCGCCGACGCGATCCTGTTCCTCGCGAGCGACGCCTCCCGCTACATGACCGGGGCGGAGTTGGTGGTCGATGGCGGCTCGACCGCGCAATAGTGAGAGAGGATCAGATTCATGCAGATCAACGACATCGGCACGATCCGGAGCACTCCGCAGTGACGGCGGTGGAGATCGCCGGCCGGGTCGAGGCGTTCGTGCGAACGGTAGTAGCGCCCTATGAGCGCGACCCGCGTTGTGGTGCGCATGGCCCCTCTGCCGACCTTGTGCGCGAGCTGCGCGCAAGGGCCCGGGAAGCCGGCGTGCTGACGCCACACATCCTTTCCGATGGCGCCCACCTCCCGCACCGCGATGTCGCGATCGTGCTGCGCGCGGCCGGCCTGTCGCCGCTGGGGCCAGTCGCGGTCAACGTCGCCGCCCCGGACGAGGGCAATATGTTCCTGCTCGGTGCGCGGGCCAATGCCGGGCAGAAGGCGCGTTTCCTGGCGCCGATGATCGCGGGCGAGGCACGGTCGGCGTTCTTCATGACCGAACCCGCCGAGGAAGGCGGCGCAGGCTCGGACCCGTCGATGCTGCGCACCACCGCGGTGCGCGACGGCGATCACTGGCGGATCGACGGCCGCAAGGCGTTCATCACGGGTGCGGAGGGCGCTGCCGTCGGGATCGTGATGGCGAAAGCGGATGAGGGCGCCTGCCTGTTCCTCGTCGACCTTCCCGATCCTGCGATCCGCATCGAGCGGGTGCTCGACACGATCGACAGCTCGATGCCGGGCGGGCATGCGATCGTTGCGATCGACGGGTTGCGCGTTCCAGCCTCCCAGATGCTGGGCGAGCCGGGAGAAGGCTTCAAGCTCGCCCAGATCCGGCTTGCCCCGGCACGGCTGACGCATTGCATGCGCTGGCTCGGCGCCTGTACCCGCGCGAACGAGATCGCCACCGACTATGCCAACCGCCGCCACGCGTTCGGCAAGCCGTTGATCGACCATGAGGGCGTCGGCTTCATGCTCGCCGAGAATCTGATCGACCTGAAGCAGGCCGAACTGATGATCGACTGGTGTGCGGGTGTGCTGGATGCGGGCGCGCCGGGAACGGCGGAAAGCTCGATGACCAAGGTCGCGGTGTCCGAGGCGCTGATGCGGATCGCCGACCGGAGCGTTCAGGTGATGGGCGGCACCGGCGTCAGCGGCGATACGATCGTCGAGCAGGTGTTTCGCGAGGTACGCGCCTTCCGCATCTACGACGGCCCGACCGAGGTCCATAAATGGAGCCTGGCCAAGAAGATCAAGCGCGACTGGATCGCCACGCAATGAGCGGGCCGTCCTTTGCCGGCGTCGGCGAAGTCCGCGCGGCGCATCGCTTCGACCCCGCCCGGCTTGCCGCATGGATGGCGGCGCATGTCGACGGGTTCGAAGGCCCGCTGACGGTCGAGCAGTTCAAGGGGGGCCAGTCCAACCCGACCTACCGGCTATCCACCCCGGCGCGGCGATATGTGCTACGCCGCAAGCCGCCGGGCGTTTTGCTGCCCGGCGCCCACGCGATCGAGCGCGAGGCGCGGGTGATCGCCGCGGTCGAGACGGCGGGCTTTCCGGTACCGCATGTGCATGCGCTGTGCGATGACGATAATGTCATCGGCACGCCCTTCTACGTCATGGCGATGCTCGAAGGGCGGATCTTCTGGGACGCCACGCTTCCTGGCGAGACACCCTCCACGCGCGCAGCGATCTACGATTCGATGAACGCCGCCATGGCGCAGCTTCACCGGATCGATCACGTCGCGATCGGCCTTGGCGATTTTGGCCGCACCGGCAACTATCTCGAGCGCCAGATCGCGCGCTGGTCGCGCCAGTATCTCGAGGACGAGGCGGCGGGCCGCGATCCGCATATGGACCGGCTGATCGAATGGCTTCCCGCGCACCTGCCCGCAAGCGATGAGACGACCCTGGTTCATGGCGATTTCCGGATCGACAACATCGTCTTCGCAAGCGACGCGCCGGACATCATCGGCGTACTCGACTGGGAGCTCTCGACGCTCGGGCACACGCTCGCCGATTTCGCCTACCATTTGATGATGTACCGGATGCCGCCGCTGACCATTCCCGGCCTTGCCGGCGCGGATCTCGCCGCGCTCGGCATTCCTGGCGAGGCGGAGTATGTCGCCGCTTATTGCCGGCGGACCGGGCGCGACGGCATCCCGGACCTTGATTACTATCTGACCTTCAACCTCTTCCGTTTCGCTGCCATCTGCCATGGCATCAAGGGGCGAATCGCGCGCGGCACCGCAGCGTCCAGCGAAGCCAGTCGCCTCGCCTCCGATTTTACCGTGCTCGCGCAGCTTGCATGGGAGCAGACGGTCGGGATGAACGGCTCACCGGGGCGTCATGATCGACTCCAGTCGCCCCCCGCAGCATGAAAGACGGTATACAAATCGGGTTACAATAGAGGTCTGGCGCAGCCATGCGCGGGCGGGCCGAGTCCAACCGGCCAAGACATTCGATTGCGACGATCTGATAGATTTCCGACGCATCAGAGCCGACTCCACAAAGGGATTCGACTGGCTGGGGCGGCTGGATTCGAACCAGCGCATGGCGGTACCAAAAACCGCTGCCTTACCGCTTGGCTACGCCCCAGCATTCGCGGAAGGCACGCCCTTAGAGCGCGCCTTCCGCAAAGAAAAGGGGGTCAGCCGAAACGATGCACCCAGCCATGGCTGTCCGGCGCGTGACCGCGCTGGATCGCGGTGAGCTTCGCCTTGAGCGCTTCGGTCACCTGACCCGGACCGCCCGAACCGATCGTGAACTCGCCGTCGCGGCTCTTCACCTTGCCGACCGGGGTCACCACCGCGGCGGTGCCGCAGGCAAAGGTCTCGACCAGCTTGCCGCTTTCCGCATCGGCCTTCCACTGATCGATCGCGTAGGGGGCCTCGCGCACTGCAATCCCCTGCTCGCGCGCCAGCGTGAGGATCGATTCGCGCGTGATACCGGGCAGGATCGTGCCGCCCAGCGGCGGGGTCGCGATGCTGCCGTCGTCGAACACGAAGAACAGGTTCATGCCGCCCAGTTCCTCGACCCAGCGGCGCTCGGCCGCGTCGAGGAACACCACCTGATCGCAACCCTCACGGATCGCCTCGGCCTGCGCGACCAGGCTCGACGCATAATTGCCGCCGCACTTGGCCGCGCCCGTGCCGCCCGGCGCTGCGCGGGTGTAATGGTCGGAGACCCAGATCGTCACCGCCGGCGCGCCGCCCTTGAAATAGGCGCCCGCGGGCGACGCGATGACGAGGTAGAGATATTCCGCGGCAGGCTTCACGCCCAGGAACACCTCGCTCGCGAACATGAAGGGGCGCAGGTAGAGCGAGCCGCCCTCGATCTGCGGGATCCACTCGCGATCGGCCTTCACCAGCGCCTCGATCGATCCGACGAACAGGTCGTCGGGCAGCTCGGGCATCGCCATGCGCTGCGCCGATTCGCGGAAGCGGCGGGCATTTTCGAGCGGACGGAACAGCGCAGTACCGCCGTCTTCCATGCGATAGGCCTTGAGGCCCTCGAAAATCTCCTGCGCGTAATGGAGCACGGCGGTCGCGGGATCGAGGCTCAGCGGGCCGCGTGCGATAACCTTCGCGTCGTGCCAGCCCTTGGTATCGCTCCAGCGTACCATCGCCATGTGATCGGTGAACAGCTTGCCGAAACCGGGGTTCTCCAGAAGCGCCGTACGCTCGCTGGCGGGAACCGGATTGGGGTTGGCTTCGAACTCGAACATTGCGCTGCTCACGTCACTCTCTCCTGTTCAAGGCGTCAGCACCATCACGCCAGAGGCATCCAAGATGCCGGTTGCGCACGCCTAAGCCCGATGGCAAAACAGGTCAACATGGCTGTCCCAACTGCCTCTCCCCTGTTCCTCCGCGAAGCCGAGATCCGGCGCGGCGTAGAGCTGCTCTATTTCGGCTACAGCCATTTGACGCGCTCGATCGATGAGGGGCTGGCGGCGCAGGGGCTCGGCCGCGCGCATCACCGCGCGCTCTATTTCATCGCGCGCCAGCCCGACCTGACGGTGGGCGAGCTGATCGCGCTGCTCGCCATCACCAAACAGTCGCTCGGCCGCGTCCTCGCCGACCTCACCGAACGCGGCCTGATCGAAACCCGTCCGGGCCGCGAAGACCGCCGCCAGCGCCTGTTGCGCCTCACGCCTGAGGGAACGGCGCTCGAGGCCCAGCTGTTCGAAGCCCTGCGCGACAAGCTCGCCGCTGCCTATTCAAGCGCTGGCCAGGGCGCGGTCGGCGGCTTCTGGGCCGTGCTTGAGGGCCTGATCCCCGAGGCCGAACGCAAGCGCGTCTCCGCGCTGGGCCGCTAACCCGCGCGCGCCGCCGCTGCCATTTCCGCGTCGCGCCGCACCGAAGCCGCCAGCGTCTCCGCAACCAGCCGCTTGAGCGCGTCGTCCGCGTCGAGCACATTGAGCCCCGCACGCGTCGACCCACCCGGGCTCGCCACCTTGTCGGCCAGAGTCGCGGGCGAATCCGCCGACTGCGCCGCCAGCAGCGCTCCGCCCTCGGCCGTCGCCAGCGCCAGCCGCAACGCCTGCTCCGCGCTCAGCCCAAGCGCCGCGCCGCCTGCCGCAAGCGCGTCGACAAAGCGATAGACGAACGCCGGCCCGCTCCCCGCCAGCGCGCCCACCACGTTGAATTGCGAGGCCGCGACCCATTCGACCAGCCCGAGCGGCGTCATCAACGCCTCGGCCGCCGCACGCGCCTCTGCGCTCGCGCCGTCCGAATGCAGCGCCACCACGCCCTTGCCGATCTCGACGGGAAGGTTGGGCATCGCGCGCACGATCGCCTGCGCGTCGAACCGCGCCGCCAGCGCGGCCTCGTCGGCACCGGCAAGGATCGAGACGAGCAGCTTCACCCCGGCAATCCGGCTCGCCATCTGCCCGGCGACCTCATCGATCTGCTGCGGCTTCACCCCCAGCATCACCGCATCGGGCAGCGGCCCATCGGGCAGCACCCGCCCCTGCCGCACGCCTTCGGGCGGGTCCTGCTCGCGCCGGTTGAGCACGAACACGTCCGCGCCCCGCACCGTCCCCGCCGCAACCCAGCGCCGCAGCATGGCGCCCGCCATATTGCCGCAACCGATCAGCCAGAGGGTCTTGGGAGTCATCGCGTCAAATCCCAGCCGTCACCCCGGCCCTGTGCCGGGATCCACCGCGCGTCAGGTGATGCCGCCCGAACCGCAAGCGCAGCCCTTGCGGCAAGCTGGACCCCGGCACAAGGCCGGGGTGACGAGGTGCCAAGAGAGATTACGGCCCGATTGCGGGCATCGACAGGATGCTTCATCCTGCATGGATGAAAAGCTGCGCGATCTTCCCAACATTCGATCTGGAGCAGAATGACGAACGCTCGCGCCTGTGCATCGAGGTCATGACTACGATCGTTGTCGAAGCCCTGCGACAGGGAGGGGATCACTTCCACTATGCCGTAGATTGGCTTGATCCCGGCGCCGCGCCCGATCGCGGCATATTTGATCCCGGCATCGCTCAGCCGCATGTTCGACAGCTCGCCGATGCTGACGCGCTCTATGAGCGCATCAGGAAATCCGTTGATCCGTACAACGCATTGGGTTCAACGGTGCGGTCGATAGCGACATGCCGCTCAGCAACATTCGGCTATGACGGGCAAGCCTTCCTCTGCTTGCGGCTCGAAGACAAGCTGCCGACCACGCCGGACCCATCGCTGGTGGTGGTTGAGGAACGGTGCGAGTACATTACTCAAACCGATTATTTCGATGGTTGGGTGCCAGGCGACGCCGCACTCACGGACGGCAGCTGATCACCCATAGCGATCCCCTACGCCTCGCCCTGCGTCTCGATCAGCGCCGCGGCGATCGCGTCGCGCGGCGATTTCCCGCCCCACAGCACGAACTGGAACACGGGGTAGAAGCGCTCGCATTCGTCGATCGCGCTTTCGACCAGCAACTCGGTCTGGGCGAGCGTCATTGACGCGCCGCTCGTATCGCCGTCGCTCTCGCCCGGGATCATCGCGGCGTGGCGGAACAGCAAGATGCCGCTCGACGACCACAGCTCGAAATGGCCGATCCACAGCTGCTCGTTGACCAGCCCGATCGTCTCGTAGATGTCGCCGCGCCGCTCCTCGGGCACGCGAACGTCGGGGAAGCCCAGGAACTGGAGCACGCCATCGTCCTCGCGCCAGATCGCGCGCAGCTCATATTCGGTCCAGCTCCCCTTTACGCGGGCGACGATCTCGTCATCCTCGCGCTCATGGCTCCAGCCATGCGCTGCGTAATAGGTTTCCAGCATATCGATCGGCGCGGCATCGTCGCGCTCATATTCGCTCTCATCGAGCATCCGGTCGTCCCTCCGCCCGGCCCTTGCCTGTGCGCATGGGTGCCTTGCGGCGCTGCGCCGCACAAGCGGGTTATGGTTACCTACGCCTAAATAGGTGTGGAAAAGCGCGGCTTACGCGCCCGCCGCACCCTTTTTCGGCTTTGCGGTCTTCGGGGCTGCCTTCGGCGCTGCAGCACCGGCGAGCTTCGCCTCGAGCGCGTCGATCCGCGCCTTCAGCGCCTCATTCTCGTCGCGCGCCGCCGCGGCCATTGCCTTCACCGCCTCGAACTCGTCGCGCGCGACGAAGTCCATGCCGCCGACGAAGCCCTTGAAGCGCTCGCGCGCCGCCGATTCACCCTCGCGGGCCATGCCCGCCATGGTGCCGGCCGCGCCGTTCACGAACTTCACGAAATCGTCGAAAATGCGGTTGTCGCTCTGCATCTCAGTCCAGGCCCAAATAAAACAGTTCAGATACTCATTTGGGATGTCGAGGACCCCGGCACAAGAGTTTCCGCATTCGGGTTGAGCTGGTCGATCTGGTAGTTGAGCACGCCCGCGAAGCAGAGCCACGCCAGATACGGTACCATCAACCACGCCGCGCCCTTGCGGATCCGCGCGAATACGAGCGTCGTCGCCAGCGCCAGCACGAAGATCACAGCCAGCAGCAGCAATGCCGCCGACACCTGATGATAGCCGAAGAACAGCGGCGACCAGGCGAGGTTCGCGACCATCTGCACTGCGAACAGAATCAAGGCGGGCCGCCGCAGCCGCGATCCGCGTGCGTTGACGATCATCGCCAGCGCCAGCCCGAGCAGCACATAGATCGCCGCCCACGCCACCGGGAACACCCAGCCCTCCGGAGTCCCCTCGGGCTTGATGAGCATCCGGTACCAGGCGTTCTCATCCCCGCTCGGGAACAGGCGTCCCGACGCGAAGCCCAGCAGCAGGATGAACGGAACCGTGACGATCGCCCAGCGCAGGAAGGCGAGGCGCAACTGACCCTTGGACGCTATCTCCATCGCACCCCTCTACCGGGCGAATTTTACCCGGACGTTACGCGACCGTATCTATTTGCGGCCGTCACTCGGCAGCCTGGGGTTCGCCCATTGCCGCTTCCAGCTCGCGGCTCACTGCTTGGGGCGATCCGGTCCACTTCGCAAGCCTGCTGTAGAGGATCGGGATCAGGAACAAGGTGATCATCGTCGCCAGGATCACGCCGAACACAATGACGACGCCGATCGCCTGCCGCGCCGCCGCACCGGCGCCGCTCGCGACCATCAGCGGCACCGCGCCCGCCGCCGTCGCGATCGAAGTCATCAGGATCGCGCGCAAACGCCGGGCGGAAGCCATGCGGATCGCCTCGGCAATCTCCTTGCCCTCGTCACGCAACTGGTTGGCGAATTCGACGATCAGGATGCCGTTCTTGGCCGCCAGCCCCACCAGCATCACGATGCCGATCTGGCTGTAGAGGTTCAGCGTCTTGCCCATCACCGCAAGGCCCAGCATGCCGCCCGCCACCGCCAGGGGCACGGTCATGATGATCACTCCGGGGTGGACGAAGCTCTCGAACTGCGCGGCCAGCACCAGATAGACGATCAGGATGGTCAGGCCGAACACCAACAGGATCGATCCGCCGGTCTCGACGAACGCCTGGCTCTCGCCGCGATAGCCCACCGCGATCACCTCGGGCGATGCCGCCGCCTGAGCCTGCAGGAAGGCCAGCGCCTCGCCCAGCGAATAGCCCGGCGCGATCGCACCCGACAGAGTGATCGCACGCAGCTTGTTGAAGCGGCCCAGATCGCGCGGCCCCGAAACCTCGCGCGTGGTGACCAGGTTCGACAGCGGCACCAGCGATCCGTCGCGCGCGCGCACCTGGATGGTTGCAAGGTTGGCCAGCGTCGCGCGGCCCGCCGCGTCCGCCTGCACGATCACGCGATACTCCTCGCCACGATCGACATAGGTCGAAACGCGCCGCGAGCCGAGCAGGGTCTGCAATGCCTGGCTGACGTCGTTCACCGACACGCCCAGATCGCCCGCGCGCGTCGTATCGACGTCGATGCGAAGCTGCGGCTTGGTTTCCTTATAGTCGGAATCGAGGTTGATGATCCCCGGGTTCTGCGCCGCGGCGGCGAGGATGCGGTCGCGCGCCTTGACCAGATCCTCATAGGTCGTTCCCGCCAGCACGAAACCGATCGGCTGTCCGCGCCCGCGCCCCAGCGCCGAGCGGACCTGCGCGTTGCCGCGGATCGCCGGTTCGTTGACCAGGATGCGGTTGATCTGCTGCGCGATCTGCTGCGTGGTCGTCGTGCGGTCTTCCCAGGGCTTGAGAAAGACGATGAACATGCCGCTGTTGAAATCGTCGCTCGCGCCGAACCCGCCGGGCACGCGGCTGATCACCGTGCGCACCGCACCCTCGTTGAGCAGCGGAAGCAGCTTCTCCTGCGTCTGGGTGACGTAGCGGTCCATCTGGTCGAAGCCGGTGCCCTCGGGCGCGCTCAGCTGCACCTGCGCCACGCCCTGGTCCTCGGCCGGCACCAGTTCGGACTGAAGAGTCAGGAAGCCGCCCACCGCGACGCCGAGGAACAGCAGCACGCCGATCATCGGGATCAGCGGCCGGTTGATCGCCTTGTCGAGCCAGCGGCCGTAGAAATCCTCGAGCTTCTGGAACTTGTCGTCGATCCAGCCGGTGAACCGCCCGCGCTCCTGCTTCCTGAGCATCTTCGAGCACAGCATCGGCGTCAGGCTGAGCGCGAGGAAGCCGGAAAAGGCCACCGCGCCGATCATCGCCACCGCCAGCTCGCGGAACAGCAGACCGGTCTGCCCGGCGAGGAAGCAGATCGGCACGAACACCGCGCACACGACGAGCGTGGTGGAGATGACCGCGAAGCCCACCTGCCGCGTGCCCTTGAACGCCGCGACCAGCGGCGGTTCGCCTTCCTCGATGCGGTGATAGACATTCTCGAGCACGACGATCGCATCGTCGACCACCAGACCGATCGCCAGCACCAGCGCCAGCAGCGTGAGCAGGTTGATCGAGAAGCCGAACGCCCACAGCACCGCGAACGCGCCGAGCAGACAGATCGGCACCGTCACCGCCGGGATCAGCGTCGCGCGCCACGATCCCAGGAACAGGAAGATGACCAGCACCACCAGCACCGCGGCTTCGGCCAGCGTGTGCCACACACCCTCGATCGCGCGGCCGATGAACAGCGAATCGTCCGAACCAACGGTGATCGACATGCCCTCGGGCAGGTCCAGCTTGGCCGCGGTCTCCTTCGCCGCCTTCGCCACCGCCAGCGTGTTCGCACCGGACTGGCGGACGACGCCCAGGCCCACCGCCGGCTGCCCGTTCATGCGGAAGGTGGTGTAGGGGTTCTCCGCGCCCTGCTCGACCTTGGCTACGTCGCCCAGCTTGACCTGATAGCCGTCCGGCCCGCGCCCGACGACCAGCCGCGTGAAGCTCTCCGCCGACGCAAAGGGCCGGTCGACGCGCAGCGTGACGTTCTGCTGGTGGGATTCGATGCGCCCGGCGGGCAGCTCGACATTCTGCGTACGCAGCGCAGTCTCGACATCGGCCGGGGTCAGCTGGAACGCGACGAGCTTGTTGGCATCCAGCCATACGCGCATCGACGGCCGGGCCTCACCGCCGACGAAGACGCGGGCGACGCCGTCGATCGTGCTGAACCGGTCGACCAGATTGCGGTCAACATAATCGCTGAGCTCCAGCCGCGACCAGCCGGGGCGCGACACGACCAGGAAGAGGATCGGGTTTGAATCGGCATCGACCTTGCGCACTTCGGGCGCGAGCGCTTCCTCGGGCAGATCCTCGGTCACGCTGCCGATACGGTCGCGCACGTCGTTCGCCGCGGAATCGATGTCGCGGCCCGGGCGGAATTCGATCGAGATGTCCGACGATCCGTCGCGCGAGCGCGAGGTGATCGTCTGGATCCCCTCGATGCCCGACAGCACTTCCTCGATCGGCTGGGTGATCCGCGCCTCGACCACGCTGGCCGCCGCACCGGTATAGACGGTCTCGACCGAGACGACCGGCGGGTCGGTATCAGGATATTCGCGAACCGACAGGCTCAGGAACGCGACCGCGCCGACGATCGTCAGCAGGATCGAAAGGACGGCCGCGAAGACCGGCCGCCGGACCGAGACGTCGGAAAGCTGCATCAGCCGGCCTTGCCGCCAGCCTTGGGCTCGTCCGTCTTGGCCGCCTCGCCCGGCTTGCCCTTGGCGTTGTCCGCGGAGCCGGTGCGCACGTCCTGGCCGTTGGCGATCTTGACGACCCCCTCGGTCACGACGCGCTGACCGGCGCGAAGGCCATCGACGATCTCGACCATGCCATTCTGGCGCAGCCCGGTGCGGACCTGTATCCGCTTTGCCTTGCCGTTCTCGACGGTGAAGACGAACATCTTCTCGCCCTCACCCACCAGCGCAAGTTCGGGCACTGCGGGTACGGTGCGTTCGGCGGACTCGATCGTCACCGTCAGCAGCATACCGGGCTTCAGCCTGCGGTCGCCATTGGCCAGCACCGCGCGCACCGTGGCGGCGCGGGTCTGCGGATTCAGCACCGGATCGACCGTATCGACCGTGCCGCGGAACGGCTGGTCGGGATAGGCCGCGGCAATCGCCACGATCGGCTGGCCGGGCTTGAGCTGTGCCAGCAGCGTCTCGGGCACCGGAAAGTCGAGCTTGATGCGGCTGACGTCGCTTACCGTGACGATCTCGGTCCCCGCAGTCACCACCGCCCCGGCCGAGATGTTGCGCAGTGACACCCAGCCGCCGAACGGCGCACGCACCACGCGATCGGCGATTCCCGCCCGCGCCTCTGCCGCCTGCGCATTGGCCTGGCCGGCCAGCGCCACCTGCGTATCGACCGCGCTGCGCGTCGCGAAACCGCGCGCCTTGAGCGCCTCGAGCCGTTCGAGCTGCTGATGCGCCTCACGGGCCCGGGCGGTCGCCTGGGCAAGCTGGGCGTTCTGCGTCGCGGTCTCGAGCACCGCGATCACCTGTCCGCGCGCCACATAGGCGCCGTCGTCGAAATTGAGGCGGACAATCCGCTGGGTCACCGGCGCGGTCAGCGTCACCTGCTCGTTGGCGCGTGCGGTGCCGACGGCATCGATCCGCTCCACGAAGCGCGCAGGCTGCACCGCAGCCAGCGTCACCAGCGGGGCCTCACGCCCCTTCTTGAGCGCCGCATCGTTGCCGCCGCAGGCCGCCAGCATGGTTGCGGACGCCAAAAAGGTCAGAATCATTCGCATGGAGGAACGCGCTATGAATACCGGGGAAGGAAGGCAAGCTTGTCTCACCTATTTGTCGCAAAAGTGTGTCAATATCCTGCACCGCAGCATTGCAACGCCCTGGCGCATCCACAGGCTTTGACGTCACGCAAACGTCACATCATTGTAACATTCGAAAAAATCGGGCATCGGCGCGCGCCATAGGAGCCTCCGCCATTCGCCAGATCGCCGCCTTGCCCTACCGTACCGAAGGGACCGCCATCGATGCGCCCGTGCGCATCCTGCTGGTCACGTCGCGCGGCACGCGCCGCTGGGTGATCCCCAAGGGCAATGCCGCCGCGGCCGGCTCAGCGCCGCACGCCTGCGCCGCGCGCGAGGCAGAGGAGGAAGCCGGCGTCCATGGCGCCGCCTGCCCCACCCCGCTCGGCTCGTTCCGCTACCGCAAGACGCGCGGCAACGGCGCTTCGCTGATGGTCGATGTCGATGTCTTCCCGCTCGCCGTCACGCATGAGCTGCCCGAGTGGAAGGAGCAGCACCAGCGCGAACGGCGCTGGTTCACGCTTGCCGAGGCCGCCGACGCGGTCGACGAGCCAGACCTCTCCGACCTGATCCGCAGCTTCGGCGCGTCCGAATTCAACGCGGCCGCGCGCCGCAGCGGCGTGCTCACCGCCGTCGCCGAAAAATCGAGGATTTCCGACATGTTCGCCTGGTTCCAGCGCCTGCTCCCCAAGACGGGCAATTTCTTCGAGCTGTTCGAGGCGCATGCGGTGACAATCACCGCCTCGGCCGATGCGCTGGCCCGGCTGTTCCAGGGCGGCGGTTCGCTGCAGGACCATATCCGCGAGATCATGGAGCGCGAGCATGACGCCGACGGCATCATCCGCGAAGTGCTGCAGACGGTGCGGAAGACCTTTCTCACCCCGTTCGACCGCAGCGCGATCACCAGCCTGATCGGCGCGATGGACGATGCGGTGGACGAGATGCAGGCCGCGGCCGCCGCGGTCGATCTGTACGAGGTTACCGAGTTCGAGCCGGAAATGCGCGACATGGCCGCGATCATCGTCGATGCCGCGCGCCTGACGGCCGAGGCGATGCCGCTGCTGCGCGACGTCGCCAGGAACGGGCAGCGCCTCCACGAACTCACCGAACGCCTCGTGCGCATGGAGGGGCATGCCGACGACATCCACGACGCCGGCGTCAAGCGCGCGTTCAAGACCTATGGCCACGACCCGATGAAGTTCATCGTCGCGCGCGAGATCTACAAGCATCTCGAACGCATCACCGACGCGCTCGAGGACGTCGCGAACGAGATCGACGGCATCGTCATCGATCACGCATAAGCCGCACGATGCACGAACTCGCCTTCCCGCTCCTCGTCGGCCTGATCCTCGTCGCACTGGCGTTCGATTTCCTGAACGGCCTGCACGATGCGGCCAATTCGATCGCCACCGTCGTCGCGACCCGCCTGCTCGGCCCGGTGCAGGCGGTGGCCTTCGCCGCATTCTTCAACTTCGCCGCCTATTTCCTGACGCTTGGCTTCCCCGAGTTGCACAAGGTCGCAGAAACGATCGGCAAGGGATTGATCGACAAGGATCTCGTTACCCCAGGCGTCGTGTTCGGCGCGCTGATCGGCGCGATGTTCTGGAACGTCGTCACCTGGCTCAAGGGCATCCCCTCCTCATCCAGCCACGCGCTGGTCGGCGGCATCGTCGGCGCGGGCGTCGCGCATGCGGGCTTCACCGGCATCCAGTGGAGCGGCCTCAACAAGACCCTCATCGCCATCGTCCTCTCGCCCTTGCTCGGCATGTTGCTGGCGATGCTCATCATGCTGCTCTCCAGCTGGGCGTTCGCCCGCGCGACCAACCGCACCGCCGAGAAGAGCTTCCGCGTCCTTCACCTCTTCTCGTCCGCTGCTTATTCGGTCAGCCACGGCCTCAACGACGCACAGAAGACGATGGGGATCATCACCGTGCTGCTCTACTCGACCGGCTATCTCTCCGGCGAGTTCCACGTCCCCCATTGGGTCGCCATCGCCTGCTATGTCGCAATCGCGCTCGGCACGCTCAGCGGCGGCTGGAAGATCATCGAGACGATGGGCAGCCGCATCACCAAGCTGTCGCAGCATCAGGGGTTCAGCGCCTCGATGGGTGGATCGATCATGGTGTTCACCGCCTCCTTGCTCGGCATCCCGGTCTCGACCACCCACACGATCACCGGCAGCATCATCGGCGCCGGCACCGCCCGCCGCGCCAGCGCCGTGCGCTGGGGGGTCGCGCGCAACGTCGTCTGGGCCTGGTTCATCACCATCCCCGCCTCGGCGGCGGTCGGCGCACTCTTCTACCTGCTGACGCGCCTGTTCTGAGCGGCTAGGACACGCATCACGCCCTGGGAGAAGTCGGATGCGTCACGTCGCGGCCCTGCTGCTGGTCCTCGCCGCAGGCTCGGCGAGTTCGCGCGAACAAGCCGCTCCGGCACCGCCCAAACGCCTGCTGATCATCGCCGACCATTCGACCGGCAACCAGACCGCACACACCGCCTACAGTCAGGCCGCCGCGACGATCGAGCGGCTGGGGCGTGAGAGCGGTGCGTTCGAGACGACGATCCGCACCGACGTCACGCTGGTCACCAAGGACGAAGTCTGGGGCAAGGGCGCCTATGCCAAGGGCGGCCAGCGCGCCTCGCGCGCCTACACGCTCGATCATTATGACGCGGTGCTCTTCTACACCAATGGCGAGACCGACCTGACCGACGCGCAGAAGCGCGACCTGCTCGCCTTCGTCGCGCAGGACGGCAAGGGCTTTATCGGCGTCCATTCGGCTACCGCCACCGCCTATGGCTGGCCCGAATATGCGAAGATGATCGGCGGGGTGTTCGACAATCACCCGTGGAAGGTCACTCCGGCGCGGGTCATCGTCGAGCGGCCGGACTTTCCCGCGATGAAGGGCTGGTCCACCGGCATGACCTTCACCGACGAGCATTACCAGATGCGCGCCGAGCCCTATTCCCGCAAGGATGTCGATGTGCTCGCGCGGCTCGATCCCGCCAGCCTCGATCTGGCCAACCCAGGCGTCCGCCGCGCCGATCACGACTTCCCGGTCGCGTGGATCAAGCGCTACGGCAAGGGCCGCGTCTTCTATTCCGGGCTCGGCCACACCAATGCCAGCTGGGACGATCCGCGCGTCCAGTCGATGTATCTCGAAGGGATCCGCTGGGCGCTCGGCGGGGCCGACGGGGAGGCCCGCCCGCATCCGCTTCCAGCACCCTGATCTTTCGCCGAATTACCCATAACGGTCTGCGTATTGACGCATTGCCAACCTTTCCCTGCGAACGGCTGACCGAAGCAGAAGCAGGAAGCACCGCCCCGGCATGTTCCAATCGAACGAGTTCAGCAGCAGCAAGCCAGGGGACCGCTACGCGCAGCAGCTGCGCCGCGGCTTCCGCTCGCTGCGGTTCGAACCGGAGATCGAGGCCGAGTATCGCCGCAAGCTGATCGAGACCGAGCGCCTGCCCGCCGCGATCTGTGCCGGCGCGGGTGCGCTTGTCTGGTTCGCCTTCTCCCTGCTCGACCTTCACCGCCTCACGATCCTGGGCCTGTGGGGCCATTTCGATCCGCTGGTCTGGCTATGGGTGGGCGCCCGCTGGTCGGTGCTGGCACTGCTGATCGCCGGGGCGATCGTCATCCGCAAGGGGCGTGGCGACTATGGCTGGCTGTCCTGGGCGATGTACACCGCGATGGGCCTTGCCATCGCCGTCACCGCGATGGTCGTCCACGGCAAAGGCGCGTTCGCCGCGGAGAATGCCCAGATCGTGGTGGTGATGGCGGCCTTCCTCCCGCTTGGTCTCACCTTCCGCCGGGCGCTCGGCGCGGCGCTGCTGGTCGCGATCGTCTCGGCCTTTGTGCTGCTCTTCCTCGATACCCGGCACGGTTTCGGGCATAGTGCCCAGATCGTCGCGATGCTGCTGATGGCGGTGCCGGTCGCAGCAATGGGCGGCTATCTGCGCGAGCATTCGCAGCGCCGCCAGTTCCTGCTCACCGCTATTCTCGACCGGCAGGCGCATACCGATCCGCTTACCGGCCTCGCCAATCGCCGCAGCCTGTTCGCGCATGCCGAACGCGCGGCGCATCTTGCAGCGCAGCAAGACGTCACGCTCGCGCTGGCGATCATCGATGTCGACCATTTCAAGCGGTTCAACGACAGCTACGGGCACAGCGCGGGCGACCTCGCGCTCCAGCAGGTCGCGCACGCGCTGTCCGCAGACCTGTGCCATCCGCTCGACATCGCCGCACGCCTTGGCGGAGAGGAATTCTGCGTCCTGCTTTACGGCGTCACGCCCGAAGCTGCACGCGCCCGGTTCGACGCCCTGCTCGCCCGCATCCGCCGCCTCGCCATCCCGCATGCCGAATCGCCGGGCGGCACCCTGACGCTCAGCATCGGCGCCGCCCCCCTCGCGCGCCGCGAGCGCTTCAACACGCTCGTCACCCGTGCTGACGCTGCCCTCTACCGCGCCAAGCATGAGGGACGGGATCGGGTGCATTGGGCGTAGATGGCCGTGCATTTTGCAATCGCAGTCAGTGCGGAAAACCGCTAAACGAGAAGCATAGAAATCGCATAGTCGAATTTTTGGGGAGACAGATTCTTCTCCCAGACAGAGGCAAATTTGCCTCCCACCTCCCAGGCACCAACGTCTCACTAAGTAGAGTGAGCAATAAGTAGAGTGAGCAAGTGGTCACATGAAGCCGGGATGCACATAAGGAACTATATGGGGCTAGGACAAGATTGCCTCCCCATCGCCTCTAGCAGAGCCCGATTCGCGAGCGTATTTCGGGTCTATGCAGATTATCAAAAGAACTTCGAGAAAGCCGGCCGTCGGAGCGACGGACGCCAAATCTCAATCCAAAGGCATTGAGAAGCCCAGTGCTGAGGCTAAGCCGCCACGCAAGGACCGTTGGCCGGAGTCAGTACTTGCCCGAGGCTTCACACAGATTCCCTCGATCCTGCTGTGGGGACAGGGGAAGCTCGGCCTGAAGCCCGATGAGTTCAACGTCCTCCTTCAATTGGTGAGTCATTGGTGGACGAAAGAGCAGCATCCCCATCCGTCCAAGGAAACAATTGCCCGACGCATGGGCAAAGATCCGCGCACCATCCAGCGCCACCTGACCACACTTGAGAACGCAGGGTTCATCCGCCGAATAGAACGTTTCAAGCTCCACAAAGGGCAAGATAGCAATGGCTATGACCTGCGAGGCTTAGTTCGTAAACTTAAAGAGATTGCGCCGGATTTTGAGAAGGTCAGCGATCAGAACAAACGCCGGCGCGCGAAGGCAGAGTCGAAATGAGTACCCCCATTCAAAAGACCATTTCTTCGAATACGAAGAGTTCGCCAAACTCAACCTTCTTTTGGATAACCCGCGATCGCACACCCTTTGACCGAGCCGTAAGAGGGTCGGTGGGATTCACAGTCGCGCGCGACCGCCAAGGCAGATTTCTCGCCTCAGATTTTGAGGATTGGTGCTACAATCATCTTGAGCACGGGGTACTCGCTGAGTGGTGCGACTTGGATCTTCGCCTTCACTTTGCGTCTGCAGGTGATCAGATGCTGACACTCCTGCGATGGCGCTGAAGATGGGGAGTTGCTTGCAAGCAAATGCTCCTAGTCCCCCGCAAACCCGAACGGCGACACCCCCGCCTCCCGCTCATTGACCAGCATCGCCCGGCCCACGGGCGCTGCACTGCGTTGCGGGCATTCGCGCGTGCACGCCCGGCACCCCAGCCCCACCGGCACCGCCTCGCCGCCGAAGTCCAGCCCGCGCGCCGCCGCGAGGCCCCGCGCCGCATCCGCTGCCAGCCCCAGCGTCACCACGAACCGCGCCTTGACCGCCCCTGCCCAGCCGCCCGGCGGCGACACGCAGCGCGACGAAGTAAACCAGCGCGATCCGTCCTCCAGCTCGACCAGCTGCACCACCCGCTCGTCGGCGCGCTGGAAGGCGGCATAGGCGTCGAGCAATGGGCATGGTGCCGCGGATTCCACCAGCGGCGACCCGCTCGCCCCGGCAAAGCGCTTCGACACCTGTCCCGCCCGGTCGATGCGCAGCATGAAGAAGGGCAGCCCGCGTGCACCCACCCGCTGCAAGGTGGTCAGCCGGTGCGCCACCTGCTCCGCGCTCGC
Organism: Sphingomonas sp. GW821-FHT03E12; assembly: GCF_059420685.1. NCBI lineage: Bacteria > Pseudomonadati > Pseudomonadota > Alphaproteobacteria > Sphingomonadales > Sphingomonadaceae > Sphingomonas > Sphingomonas sp. GW821-FHT03E12. The sequence continues at coordinate 564,571 of NZ_JBWKUF010000002.1, read as the reverse complement.
GCCGAAGCGCCGCCGCAGCAATTCCAGATCATAGCCCGTCGCCTCGCACGCGCGCAGGAAGCGGGCATAGGGCATCATCACCGCCGCCGCGAAATAGCTCACCAGGTGCCGGCGGTAGAGGCGTTCCGCGACCCGGTCGGCGAAGCCTGCGCCACGCACCAGCGCATCGATCTCCGCCCGCGCCTCGCCCGCCAGCTGCCTCGCTAGCGCGAACACCCGGCTCGGCGGATCGAGCGCTTCGCTGAGCTGCAGCTGCCGCGCATGCAGGTCCAGCCGCACGCGCAGGCCGCTCAGCACCTCGATCGGCAGCACCCGGATCGACAATTGATGCTTGACCCGCAGCCGTTCGGCCATCGCCCCGAACGGGTCGCTCGACGCGATGCGCAGCTCGTCCGCCAGCGTCTCCGCCGCCGCATCCAGATCGGCGAAATGGTTGCGCCAGCGCTCGACCTCGCGCCGTACCGCCATGCCGGGGTCCTCGCCCTCGCCCGGCATCGCCGTGCCGGCGCCCCCAACCCCGATCCGGTCATAGGCGCGCGCGAACGCCTCCGCCCCGCCCGGCGCGCCCGCCAGCCATTCGGTCAGCTCGGCGCGGTCGATCTCGATATCGGCGAACAGCGGGTCGGCCAGCCGCCGCCGCATCGCCTCCTCGCCCCCGCCCGGCTCGCCCGCCGCCAGCGCGCGCGGGTCGAAGTCGAACGTCTGCGCCAGGCCCAGCAGCAAGGTCGCGGAGAGCGGCCGCTGGTTGCGCTCGACCAGGTTGAGATAGCTCGCCGAGACGCCCAGCATCTCCGCCATCGCCGCCTGGGTCAGCGCCTGCGCGCGCCGCAATCGCCGCACCGCATGCCCCGCGAACAGCTTGCGCTCCGCCATTTTCCTACACGCCCCGTTCCTGTCATGCTCGCCGCGAGAGGCGAACAAATGGTCTTGTCAATTTTTTACAATGTTTCGGATCGCCTGTCATGCGTCAATCACAGCATGACCACGAGAAAAACCCGCCCACTCTGTCGGCTTTGTAAATCACGAGTCACACAGGATGCAGAGAAATTTACAGGAGAAGCCTCATGAAGACGCCCGAACCCGCCAGCGCCCGCCCGGTCTTCTCGACCGCCGACTTCGCGCTGCTCAAGGAAGCGGTCGCCGACTACACGCGCAAGATCGCCGACGATCCCCGCTCGGTCCAGTTCGCGAACCTCTATCACCGCCTCGGCCGCCTCGGCTGACGCAGAATTCCTGGGGAGGAAGGCGCCCGCCGGAGCGATCTGGCGGGCGTTTACGTGTTGGCGGCGTCAGCGATCCGCGCATCATGCTCGGCCTTGCCGAACGGGAAATGCGCATAGAACCACGCCGCGCTCCAGCCGAGCGCGAGGTAGCAGAGGGTGAAGACCAGCGTCAGCCGGTCGACGGTCTCGACCGGGACCTGCCCGGGCTTGGCGCCGTCGGGGAACCCCGCGATCCACAGGACCAGCCCGGCAAGGCCGATGCCGATGCCGCTGGTGCATTTCTGGACGAAGAAGGATCCGGCGAAGAACACCCCCTCGGACCGCCGCCCGGTCTGGGCTTCGGACTGCTCGACGATATCGGCCATCATCGACCCGCCGAGCATGAAGGCCGAGACGCTGCAGGTCGTGTTGACGATGAAGATACCGAACAGCATCGGCAGCATCGCCGGGTCGCCCGGTGGCGGGAAGAGGCCGCTCAGCCGCAGCCAATAGGGCAGGCCCAGCAGTACGGGCGCCAGCGTCATGAACACCGCCGCCGCCTTGCGCTTGCCCCAGCGTCGCGCCAGCCGTGGCGCAATGAAGAAGGCCATCAGCACGCCTGCGAACAGCACCGCGCCCAACGCCATGAAGGCGGAGAGCGGGAACAACCAGACAAAGGTGTAGAGATAGTTGGACAGCGCGAAGCTGATCCCCTGCGCCGAATAGGCGCACAGCCCCGCGATCATCAGCAGCGCGAAGGCACGGTTGCGCACCGTCTCGACCAGTTCGCCGAACGTCTCCCGGAGTGTCGTCTTCTCGATTTCGGGCCGTGGCAGCCGGGCGATCTCGTGATGCGTGCCCAGCGCCGAAATCAGGATCGCCCCGGCCATCGCCGCCGCGCCGACCGCCGCGAACAGGCCATAGCCCTCGCGGTTGAGCAGTCCGTTGGGCTGCCCCTCGCCCGGCACCAGGAACAGGGTGTAGGCCGCAACCAGCATCGCGAGGCCGCCCGCCCAGCCGAACAGATAGCGATAGGCCATGATCCGCGTCCGCTCGTCATAGTCGGCGGTCAGTTCGGGGGTCAGCGCGACCGACGGGACCTCATAGGCCGACACTGCGGTCCGCACGACCACCGCGGTCGCGAACACCCAGCCAAGCATCGCGGCGTGCGGCAGCTCGGGCGGATTCCACAGCAGCAGCCAGCCGAGCGCGATCGGGATCGCCGACGCGTACATCCACGGATGCCGCCGCCCCCAGCGGCTGCGCGTGCGGTCCGACGCCGCGCCGATCGCGGGATCGATCATCGCGTCCAGGATCAGCGCCGCCATGATCGCCGCACCGACCTGGACTGCGGGCAGCCCGATCACCTGATTGTAGAACAGCAGCAGGAAGGTCTGGAAGCCGGCGTCCTTTACGCCATAGGCGACCGCGCCGAAGCCATAGGCCAGCATCGATTGCTTGCCGATCCGCCGCACCTGCGGGGTCGCCGCGGCCTGAGTCATGCCATCCATCACGCTCTCCCGCCGCTGCCGGTCGCATCGTGCACGCCGCATTTTGCAGTTTCGGGTCAGCATATGGCCGCCCTGCAATGCGTCAATCCGTCAATTTTCAAAATCGTGGTATGTTGCGGACCCACGCCCATCGGGTATAGCTGGGGCGGGTTTCAGGAGAGGATGGCATGGCGCTCGACCCCGAGACGTTCGACGCCCTGATCGATACGGTCCGCCGCTTCGTCGCCGAGCGGCTGCGCCCGCTCGAGGGCGAGGTAGAGGCCGCCGACGCAATCCCCGACGCCATCGTCGAGGAGATGAAGGCGCTCGGCCTGTTCGGCCTGTCGATCGCCGAGGACTATGGCGGCCTCGGCCTCACGATGCTCGAGGAATGCCGCGTCGGCATCGAGATGGGACGCACCACCCCAGCCTTCCGCTCGACCTTCGGCACCAATGTCGGCATCGGCTCCCAGGGCCTCGTCATGGTCGGCACCCCCGAACAGAAAGCCGAGTGGCTCCCGCGTATCGCCAGTGGAGAGATCATCACCAGCTTCGCGCTCACCGAACCCGATGTCGGCAGCGACAGCGGTGCGGTGAAGGCGCGTGCGGTCCGTGCCAAGGATAAAAATGGGGACGACGTCTACCGCCTTTCGGGCACCAAGCGATTCATCACCAATGCCGACAAGGCGCAGCTGTTCACCGTGATGGCCCGTACCGGCGACGAACCCGGCGCCCGCGGCGTTTCGGCCTTCCTCGTGCCCAAGGACCTGCCCGGCGTCTCGATCGGCGAGCCCGAGAAGAAGATGGGCCAGAAGGGCGCAAAGGTCGCCGACGTGATCTTCGACGACGTCCCCGTCCCCGCCGCCAACCGGCTCGGCGAAGAGGGCGAAGGCTTCAAGATCGCGATGCGCGTGCTCGATCGCGGGCGCCTCCATATCAGCGCCGTCAGCGTCGGCGTCGCCGAGCGGCTGATCGCCGACTGCGTCGCCTATGCCTCCGAGCGCAAGCAGTTCGGCAAACCGATCGCCGAGCACCAGTTGATTCAGGCGATGCTCGCCGACAGCAAGACCGAATGCCTCGCCGCCCGCGCGCTGGTCCTCGAGACCGCAGCCGCCAAGGACGACGGCAAGGACGTCGTCATGGAAAGCGCCGCGGCCAAGCTGTTCGCGACCGAGATGGTCGGCCGCGTCGCCGACCGCGCGGTCCAGATCTTCGGCGGCGCGGGTTACATCGCCGATTACGGCATCGAGCGGCTCTACCGCGACGTCCGCCTGTTCCGCATCTACGAAGGCACCAGCCAGATCCAGCAGCTCATCATTGCCAGAGAAACACTGAAACGCGGCGGATAGCCCTTAGCCCTCTCCCCCTGGGGGAGAGGGTTGGGAGAGGGGCAGCCACAAGGGAAGACCATCAAATGGACACCAGCAAGTTCTTCGACCTGACCGGCAAGGTCGCGCTCGTCACTGGCGGCAGCCGCGGCATCGGCAAGATGATCGCCGAAGCCTTCATCGCCCAGGGCGCCAAGGTCTATATCTCCTCGCGCAAGGCTCCGGCGTGCGAGGAGACCGCCGCCGAACTCGGCCCCAACTGCATTCCGGTCCCGATGGACGTCTCGACGGTCGAAGGCTGCAAGGCGCTCGCCGCCGCGCTGGCCAGCCGCGAGGATCATCTCGACATCCTCGTCAACAATGCCGGTGCCGCCTGGGGCGTGGCGTTCGAGGAGTTTCCGGAGAGCGGCTGGGACAAGGTCATGGACCTCAACGTCAAGTCGCCCTTCTTCCTCACCCAAGCGCTGCACGATCTGCTCAAGACCAATGCCAGCCACGCTGCTCCGTCCAAGGTGATCAACATCACCTCGATCGACGGCCTGCGCCTCAATCCGTGGGAAACCTATAGCTACCACGCATCCAAGGCGGCTTTGATCTACCTCACCAAGCGCATGGCCGCCCGCCTGATCCGCGACGGGATCATCGTCAACAGCCTCGCCCCCGGCGCCTTCGCCAGCGAGATGAACCGTGCCGCGCGCGACCACGCCGATACCGTCGCCAAGGCGATCCCGATGCGTCGCGTCGGCACGCCCGACGACATGGCCGGCGCCGCGATCTTCCTCGCCAGCCGCGCCTCGGACTATGTCGTGGGCGACACGCTGGTGGTCGATGGCGGGCTCGTCAACGCCTCGCTCGGGATCAGCATCGACGGCTAGAGTTGACGCCCCTTCACCCCGGCTTCCTGCCGCGCAAGGAAATAGGCGCGGCGGAGGTCGGGGCCCATCTTGCCGACAATCCACGATCGGAACATGTCGGTGCAGTAATAGGGGTCGGCACGCGAGGTATGCGGCGTCATCTCCGCGCCATAGGCCGCGCAATAGTCACGCGCCGCGCGGGTCACCCGCTGACGGAGGGCCGCTCGCCCCTCCCGGCTCGCCAGCGTCAGATCGCCATAGGCCAGCTTCGCGACCGGCTCTGCCCGCCCCTCGGCGCAGGCACCCAGCAGCAGGATCGAAATCAGGATCGTCCGTCGCATCATCATTCTCCCTTCAAATTCGCCAGGCAAGCCGCTCCCGTGGCGGGAATCCCGCTTCCGGTCGCAATCCTGGTGATGGTCCGCGGCTAGGCGGCGATCAGCCGCGCCGCGCCCTCAATGCACGTGCCCTCGCCTCGAACTCGTCGGCCTTGGCGCGCATCTCCCTTACCCGTGTAGCGATCTCTGCGCGCTGTCCGGCGCTGACGCCGGGCAATTCCGCAGTCAGCTCGACCTCTCGCGCACCGCCTCTGATCTCCGCGGCCCCCTCGGTCAGCTGGTCCGCGGCATGCTCCGCCCAATCGGGCGTATCCTCGCCAGGGGGTGGCACTGGCAGTCTGACAGGCGGCGGCGCGGTGATCGTCACGCCGTCCGCACTCCTGACCACCGAAGCGCCGGTCTGGCCGACGATCCGCACCGGTTGCGGCATCGGAACCGGCGCGCTGGCCACCTGAACTTCCGGGCCGGGTGCCGCGGACGGTGACGTCAGCGGCCGGCCAGCCGCAGGCAGACTGGCTGGCACCACAGAGTCGCCGTCCGGGTCGGCAACGGCATCGGTGGTACGCACCGGTATCGGGTTTCCAGCAGCCGCAACGTTCGTTGCCGCGGGCGCGGTGACAGGCGGTGCCGAGCGCTCGGCGGGCGCGTCCTTCGCGGGCGCTGCGGGCACCAGCCTTGCTGCCGCCAAAGGAGGCGCAGCGATCGCCGCGCAGCCAAGCGCCATCGCGGGGATCAGCCGGCTTCCGCGGCGATGGCGGTGCATCGCGATATGCGTGATGCGCTCGGCAAGCGCGTTGGGCCACAATGCCATCCCGGTCGCCACGCCGCGCGCAGCGGGAGCCGCGGCGAAGCTGAGCAGCGCCTGGGCGTAATCGGCACGTTCGATCCCGCGAACCGCCGCCTCGTCCGCCGCGGTCTCCCCTCGGCGCGCCAGCGTCCGGTTGAGCAGCCAGACCAGCGGGTTGAACCACAGCAGCGCCACCGCGATCCGCGCCGCGACCAGCATCGGCCAGTCGAAACGGCGGATATGCGCCATTTCATGCGCCACCACCGCATCCGCCTGCCGGGTCCGCGCGAGCGTCACCGGGTCGATCAGGATCCAGGCGGGCGCCATCCCCCAGCTGATCGGCGTTACGACGTCATTGGAAACCAGCAGCCGAACCGGCCGCCGCAGACCAGCTGCTCCCCGGGCAAGCGCGACCTGCCAGCCCGGCTCGCTCGCCTCCACGCCCCGCCGTGTCCAGCGCACCAGCACCGCAATGCCAATCGCCAGATGAAGCAGCACAGCCACCGCGCCCAGCGCGTAGAGCAGTCCCACGGCGTCGATGCGCGCTTCCGCTACGGCCGGCGGGACGGACGCAACCGCCGCCGGGCCGGGTATCCGCGCCGCCGCCGTAACCGCTTCGGGTGCGGGAAGCAGCGCGAGATCGAGCGACGGCAGCAGCAGCATCGCAAGCGGGAGCAGCAACAGCGCCACCACCGCGATCCGCAACACGAAGACGCGCTCCGCTGCCGGCCGCCCGCGCATCGCCCGGTCGGCAAGCAGCGCCAGCGCGGCGATCAGCGCCGATTTCCAGCCAAGCGCGATCAGCATCTCCAGCATCATTCCGCCTCCTTGCGCGCCTGGTCGATGACACGCTGAAGCGCGTCGATCTCATCCGACTTGAGTGCGGGCTGCATCCCCAGCAGCGCCGTTGCCGCGCTCGCGGCCGATCCGTGGAAAAAGGTCTGCACCAGCTTCTGCAACGCAGTCTCCGCCACCGCTTCGGCGCGCGGCGCGGGGGCATAGACATAGGCCTGATTGGCGGTGCGATGGGTGACCAGCCCCTTGCTGACAAGCCGTGCGAGCAAGGTACGGACCGCCGAGTCCGAGGGAGGATCGCTCATCGCATTGCGCACGGCCAAGGCAGTCGCCTCTTCCAGCCCGCACAGGATTTCGAACACCTCGCGCTCACGGCGCGGCAACGACTCGATCATGACCTTCTCCTGCTACACTTGTAGCATGCTACAAATGTAGCAGCAACCGGTTACATGATCATGCCCGATCGAGGCGCGGGATCGTCCCCGCCCGCCTCGCCAGCACACCGCTTGCCGCGGCGCGGACGATCCGGCGGAAGGTCGGGCACTCCATATGGCTCGGCGCCGGACACGCCGCCGCGTGCCGCAGTCCGTCGCGCATCGCGCTCAGCCGCCGGATCAGCGTATCGATCTCATCGGCCCTGGCGATGAGCGTGCCGCGGTCGATCACCGCCATGCCGCGCGGGTCGAACATCGCGGCGATCTTGTCGAGCGAAAACCCCGCCTGCCGCCCCAGCGCGATCAGTGCCAGCCGTTCGAGCACCCCCGGATCGAAGGTTCGCCGCAGGCCACGCCGACCGATCGATTCGATCAGCCCCCGTTCCTCATAGTAACGTAGCGTCGATGCCGGCACGCCGGAGCGTTTCGCGACCTCGGCAATGTCGAGCGGCATCATGGCTTGACCTCAAGTCGGCTTGAAGTGGCACGGTGCAGTTCAAGCACCCCCGAATCAAGCGAAAGGAGCCAATATGAGCACGCAAAAGATCGAGGAAATGAGCCAGGCCCAGCTCTGGAACGGTCCTGCCGGGCAGGCGTGGCTGGGCATGCAGGCGCTGCTCGACGGCCTGTTCGAGCCGTTCGAGGCACTGCTGGTGAATGCCGTCCGCTGGCATGATCCGCGCAACGTCCTCGACATCGGCTGCGGCACCGGGGCGACCACGCTCGCCATCGCCCGCGCGCTTGCACCGGACGGCGCCTGCACCGGCGCCGATCTGTCGCAGATGATGATCGACCGCGCCCGCACCCGCGCCGCCGCCGAGCCGGAGGACGTGCACGCCATCTTCCGCAGCGGCGATGCCTCGCAACTCGACGGCGCAGGTCCGTTCGACATGGCGACCTCGCGCTTTGGTGTGATGTTCTTCGACGATCCTGCTGCGGCCTTCGCGCGCATCCGTGCTGCGATGACGCCCGGCGCACCGCTCGCCGCGATCGCCTGGCGTTCCGCCGTCGAGAATCCGTTCATGACCTGTGCCGAGCGCGCCGCCGCGCCGCTGCTTCCACCGCTCCCGCCGGTGAAGCCCGGCGCACCCGGGCAATTCGCCTTCGCCGATCCCGGGCATGTCCGCGCGATCCTGGACGCGAGCGGATGGCGCGACGTGGCGCTCACCCCCATCGACATCGCCTGCACCATGCCCGAAGCGGCGCTGATGCCCTATCTGTCCAATCTCGGCCGGATCGGCATCGCGCTGCAGCAGGCGGACGCGGCGACCCGCGACCACATCTTCGGCATCGTCCGCGCCGCCTTCGACCCGTTCGTCGATGGCGACACCGTCCGTTTCAACGCCGCCTGCTGGATGATCGAGGCGAAGGCCTGACGCGGGGTTACCGTGTAACCCCGCCTGCCGCGAGCACCGCCAGCGTCACCAGCTCGCTTGCGGTGCTGGTCATCGGCGCGACCTGGACGGGCTTTTCCATGCCCACCAGCATCGGCCCGATCACCGAATCCCCGCCCAGCTCGCGCAGCAGCTTGGCCGAGATATGCGCCGACTGGAGGCCGGGCATGATCAGCACGTTCGCCGGGCCCGAAAGCCGCGCGAACGGGTAGTTGGCGAGCTGGCGCGGGTTGAGCGCGACGTCGGGCGTCATCTCGCCCTCATATTCGAAGCTCACCTGCCGGTCGTCGAGCAGCTTCACCGCCTCGCGCATATTCTCGAGGAACGCGCCCTTGGGATTGCCGAAGTTGGAATAGCTCAGGAACGCGACGCGCGGCTCATGGCCCATGCGGCGTGCGACCTGCGCGGTCTGCTCGGCGATATCGGCCAGTTCCTCGGCGCTCGGGCGCTCGTTCACCGTCGTGTCGGCGATGAACACCGTGTGGCTCTGCCCGACCAGCAGGTGGACGCCGAACGCGGTGCGCCCCTCGCCCACGTCGATCACGCGGCGGATCTCGCGCATGTTCTGCGAATAGGGGCGCGTGATGCCGGTGATCATCGCATCGCCCTCGCCCAGCTGCAGCAGCAGCGAGCCGAAGATGTTGCGGTCCTGATTGACCATCCGCTCGCAATCGCGGCGCAGATAGCCGCGGCGCTGAAGCCGCTTGTAGAGGAAGTCGACCATCGCCGGCACCAGCGGCGAATGGCGGCTGTTGTGCACCTCAAAGCTCTCGGGATCGCTCACGCCCAGCGCCTTCAGGCGATCGTGAACATCGTCGCGGCCGACCAGCACCGGCGTGCCGTAACCGCCCTCGCGGAATGCGATCGCCGCGCGCAGCACGACTTCCTCCTCGCCCTCGGCGAAGATCACGCGCTTGGGATGCGCGCGCGCGCCTTCATAGGCGAGCGTCAGCACCGACGTCGTCGGGTTGAGGCGGCTGCGCAGCGTGTGGCGGTACGCCGCCATGTCGAGGATCGGCTTGGTCGCCACACCCGAATCCATCGCCGCCTTGGCGACGGCGGCGGGCACGACTTCCATCAGGCGCGGATCGAACGGCGCCGGGATGATATAGTCGGCGCCGAAGCTGTGCGCGCGGCCATAGGCCATCGCCACTTCCTCGGGCACCTGCTCGCGCGCCAGCTCGGCGATCGCCTGTGCCGCGGCGATCTTCATCTCGTCGTTGATCCCCGTCGCGCGCACGTCGAGCGCGCCGCGGAAGATGAACGGGAAGCCGAGGACGTTGTTGACCTGGTTGGGATAGTCCGAACGCCCGGTGGCGACGATCGCGTCGGGACGCACGCCCTTGGCCAGCTCGGGCCGGATCTCGGGTTCGGGGTTCGCCATCGCGAAGATGATCGGCGCAGGCGCCATGTCCTTGACCATTTCGGGCTTGAGCGCGCCCGCGGCAGACAGGCCGAGGAACACGTCGGCGCCGACCAGCGCGTCAGTCAGCGTCTCGCGATCGGTGGCGACGGCATGCGCCGACTGCCACTGGTTCACGCCCTCGCGGTCCGGGGTGATCACGCCCTTGCGATCGCACATCAGCACATGGTCGTGCTTGACGCCCAGCGCCTTGATCAGCTCGGTGCAGGCGATCGCGGCGGCGCCTGCACCGTTCACCACAACCCTGATCTCGTTCATCCGCCGCCCGGTGAGCAGGCAGGCGTTGATCAGACCTGCCGCGGTGATGATCGCGGTGCCGTGCTGGTCGTCATGGAAGACCGGGATGTTCATGCGCTCGCGCAGGGTCTGCTCGATGATGAAGCATTCGGGCGCCTTGATGTCCTCAAGGTTGATGCCGCCGAAGCTCGGCTCCATCAGCTCGACCGCGTCGATGAAGCGGTCAACGTCCTCGGTCTTGAGCTCGATGTCGATCGAGTCGACGTCGGCGAAGCGCTTGAACAGCACCGCCTTGCCTTCCATCACCGGCTTCGACGCCAGCGCGCCAAGGTTGCCCATGCCCAGGATCGCGGTGCCGTTGGAGATCACCGCCACCAAATTGCCCTTGGCGGTATAGTCATATGCCGTCGCCGGATCGTCGGCGATCGCCTGCACCGGCACGGCGACGCCCGGCGAATAGGCCAGCGCCAGGTCGCGCTGGGTGGTCAGCGGCTTGGATGCGACGATCTCGATCTTGCCCGGCCGGCCCTCCGAGTGGAACAGCAGCGCCTCGCGCTCGGAAAACTGGACATTGGCTTCTTCTGACATTCTTCTCTCCCGGTCACGATCCCTTTAGGCACGGCTCCGCGCCACCGCAATCTGGCGCTTTGCAAGAGACGTACGGAAGCTGCATCCCGCGTCTGGCCGCAAATCGCGGCATTCTGTGCGGAAATCCGCACACATACTTGCCTGTTCGCGCGATTGCCGCGTTTCGCGCCCTTCGGTATCGAGCGATCATGACAAACGATACGCCCGATCCGGACCGCATCGCCCAGCTCGAAGCAAGGGTCGCCGAGCTCAGCGCCCAGGACAGCGGCGTTGGACCGCGCCTCACCAAGCTGCTCAAGCTGGTGCCCTGGCTGATGGCCAGCCATTTCCTGATCGGCGCGCCGGCAATGCTGATCTCGGTCGGGGTCGCCTATTTCACCTTCGTCCAGGCCGAGGCGACCAAGAAGATGCAGCAGGCCGATGCCTGGCCCTTCCTCTCCTACGGCACCAGCAACAGCGGCGTCAGCGAGAAGGGCGAGCGGATGATCTCGCTCAACCTCTCCAACAACGGCGTCGGCCCCGCGCTGCTCGGCCCGATCGAGATCCGCTATCAGGGCCAGCCGGTGCGCGATCCCCGCGATCTGCTCAGCAAATGCTGCGGCTTTCAGCCCAATGGCGGGCTCAATCTCTCCACCTCGCCCTCGTCCAGCATCGTCGCCCGCCCCGGTGAGACGGTCAAGTTCATGCAGATCGCCGAAACCCCGTCGAGCAAGGTGCTGTGGGACCGCTTCGAGACCGAACGGTGGAAGCTCCAGGTCCGCTCCTGCTATTGCTCGATCTTCGAGGAATGCTGGACGATCGATGGCGCGCAGGCCAAGCCCAAGCCCGTCGCGCAATGCCCGACCGACTGGGTCCAATTCCGCGAGCGCTGATCCATCCACAAGTGTCGCCAAATCCGGGCTTGCCGCCCGCGTCTGAACCCCTATCGAGTCCCCTGATGGCCGACGCCGCTCCCACCCCCATGATGGCGCAATATCTGGCGCTCAAGGCCGAAGCGGCCGATTGCATGCTCTTCTATCGCATGGGCGATTTCTACGAGCTGTTCTTCGACGATGCGAAGCTCGCCAGCGGTATCCTCGACATCGCGCTCACCGCGCGCGGCGAGCATGGCGGCGAGAAGATCCCGATGTGCGGCGTGCCCGCCCACGCGATGGACGGCTATCTCGCCCGCCTCATCAAGGCGGGACAGCGCGTCGCCATCGCCGATCAGATCGAAACACCCGAGGAGGCGAAGAAGCGCGGCGGCTCCAAGGCCCTCGTCGCGCGCGCGATCATCCGCGTCGTCACAGCGGGCACGCTGACCGAGGAATCGCTGCTCGACAGCCGCTCGGCCAATTGGTGCGCGGCGATCGGCGAGGCGGGCGGCGAGACCGCCATCGCCGCCGCCGACATCTCGACCGGCCGGTTCGAAATCCTCGAATGCGCGCCTGAAGCGATCGGCGCCGCGCTCGCCCGGCTCAGTGCCGCCGAAGTGATCGCCGCCGATGGCAGCGAAGCGCTCGACATTACCAGCTACCGCCCGCGCAGCGAGTTCGACAGCAGCGGCGGCGAGACGCGCCTCAAGCGGCTGTTCGACGTCGCGACGCTCGACGGCTTCGGCCAGTTCGGCCGGGCTTCGCTGTCCGCCGCGGGCGGGCTCGTCGCCTATCTCGAACACACCGCCAAGGGCGCACTGCCCTTCCTGCGCCCGCCGCGCATCACCCGATCCGACGCCAGCATGGCGATCGATGCCGCGACGCGCGAAAGCCTCGAACTGACCCAGAGCCAGGCCGGCACGCGCAAGGGCAGCCTGCTCGATGCGGTCGATCGCACTGTCACAGGCGCGGGCGCACGCCTGCTCGCGGCCGACATCGCCGCGCCGCTGATGGATCGCACGACGATCGAAGCACGGCTCGATCTCGTCCAGCGCTTCCATGACCAACCGGGTTTACGCGAGGACTTACGCGCCTCACTCCGTGCGCTCCCGGATATCGGCCGCGCCATCGGGCGTCTCGCCGCGGGCCGCGGCTCGCCTCGCGATCTCGGTCAGCTGCGCGACGGTCTCGACGGCGCGTGGCGGCTCGGCGAGACGCTGGGCAAGCTTCCTGAGCCGCCCGCGCTGCTCGCCAGCCTTGCGCCCGATCTGCGCGGCCATGGCGCGCTGATCGACCTGCTCCAGCGCGCATTGGTTCCCGCCCCGCCGATCGACGCCGCCAATGGCGGCTATATCGCCGAGGGCTATGACGCAGCGCTCGACGATCTGCGCGATGCCGGCGCCGGCGGCCGCCGCGCCATCGCCGCGCTTGAGGCCGACTACAAGCAGCGCACCGGCATCGCCGCGCTCAAGATCAAGCACAACGGCGTGCTCGGCTATCACATAGAAGTCGCCTCCAAACACGCCGACGACCTGATGCGCCCCGACAGCGGCTTCACCCATCGCCAGACGCTGGCGGGCGTGGTCCGGTTCAACGCGCCCGAACTGCACGAGATCGCGATCAAGGTGACCCAGGCCGGCGCGCATGCGCTCGCCGCCGAGGCCGCGCATCTCGAAGAACTCACGACAGCCGCGCTCGACCGGCGCGAAGCCATCGCTGCGACCGCCGACGCGCTTGCCCGGCTCGATGTCGCATCAGGCCTCGCCGAGCGCGCGGCGGAGGGTGGCTGGACCCGTCCCATATTGGTCGACCAAGCCTGTTTCGAGGTCGAGGGCGGTCGCCACCCGGTCGTCGAGGCCGCGTTGGCCCGCGGCGGTGAGCGTTTCGTCGCCAACGACTGCGTGCTTTCCCAAACCGACAGGCTTTGGCTCGTCACCGGCCCGAACATGGGCGGTAAATCGACCTTCCTGCGCCAGAATGCGCTGATCGCCGTGCTCGCTCAGGCCGGCGCCTATGTCCCGGCGGCACGCGCCAGGCTCGGCATCGTCGACCGCCTGTTCAGCCGCGTCGGCGCGTCGGACAATCTCGCGCGCGGCCGCTCCACCTTCATGGTCGAGATGGTCGAGACCGCGGCGATCCTGGCGCAGGCCACCCCGCGCAGCTTCGTGATCCTCGACGAAGTTGGGCGCGGCACCTCCACCTATGACGGTCTTGCCATCGCCTGGGCGGTGGTCGAGGCGATCCATGAGGATAATCGCTGCCGCTGCCTGTTCGCCACGCACTATCACGAGCTGACGCGGCTCGCGGAGCGCTGCGACGCGCTGTCGCTCCACAATGTCCGCGCGCGCGAGTGGAAGGGCGACCTCGTCCTGCTCCATGAGGTCGCCGAGGGACCGGCCGACCGCAGCTACGGCCTGGCCGTCGCACGCCTCGCCGGCCTGCCGCCAGTCACCATCTCGCGCGCCAAGGCGGTGCTGGCGAAGCTGGAGGCCGGCCGAGAGAAGACCGGCGGCATCGCCGCGGGTCTCGACGATCTTCCGCTGTTCGCCGCTGCTGCCGAGCACGAGGAGGAAGCCATCGATGCGCTGCGCGCCGAGCTTTCCAGCCTCGACATCGACAGCCTCAGCCCGCGCGATGCGCTCGACGCGCTCTACCGGCTCAAGGGATTGATGGAGGCCTGATGCGCGAATCCGGCTTTCTCGGGCTGATGCAGGTCATCTTCGACTGCGTCCGCGACGGGTTCGGCCTCCGGCGCGCCTGGACGGTGATGGCCGTGATCGCGCTGATCCTGTCTGCGCCCTTCTTGCTGTTCGCGCTGCTCGTCTATCTGATCGCGCTGATCTTCTAGCCCGCCCTGGCGCGTTGCGCCTTGGCCGCATCGATCCACCACAGGAACTCGGCTGCGAATCGTCCGAAGCCGCGCTGCAACGCCGCGCCGCCCTCGCCCTGCGGAACGTCGTCGGCGTCGAGCGTCTGGCCGATCTGCGCGACGGTGATCGTCGCAGGGACCACTGCCATGCCCATCTCGGTCAGTGTCGGGTGCCACATCGAATTGCTCCGTGCGCCAGCCAGCCGCCCGCCCGAATAGCTCACGATCGCCGCGGGCCGCCGCGCCCATTCGGCCAGAAAATGGTCAGTCAGATTCTTGAGTCCCGGCTGCATGCCCCAGTTATACTCGCCTGCGACGAACAGGAATCCATCGGCATTGCGCAGCTTCTCCGCCAGCGCCTCCATCGCCGCCGGCGCCTCGCCGGGCGCATAGTCCATATAGCGCTTGTCGAGCATCGGCAGCCCGACCGCTTTCGCGTCGATCAGCTCGACGTCGCAGCCCTGCTCCGCAAGCCGCGCCGACATCCAGCGCGCCAGCCGGATCCCCATCCGCGCCTCGCGATAGGAGCCATAGAAGGTCAGAATTCTATGTGTCATGACAGGCCCTTCCGCGCAAACTTCGCGCCCCGAAAATGAAAGAGGCCACCGGGGCCATCTCTGGCACCCGGTGACCTCCGACATGGTCAGCGGCCGGAAGCTCCAGCCCGGGAGACCATGCGGGCCGCTCGTCCGCTGCTGGCGCCGTTGATTGGGGGAGGATACCCCCCGTGCGCCTTACCGGTGGAGGGCTTCCACCGGGTGCAGTCAGAGCTTAGCGGCGCGTCTCCCGAACGAACTGAACCGACCTCACTGCTGAACCATGAGACATCGGATCACCTCCTTTCGCTTGTTAAGACGTCGTACCCGGCCCGGGCACATCGCGACTTTGAATCATCCGGAATCGCAGAACAAGTCTTGTTTTAAATTGCGAAATCGGCGATTCATGGAGGTCTGGGCGTAGCGGATCGAGCCGCACCTCAGCCCCGGCAATCCTCAGCGACACGCAGCACTTCCGCCCAGGCCGGTACCACCAGCGGCGCCATGCCCGGCGTCTCGACGATGAAGCGCCCGCGGCTATAGCCCATCGCATCGACCAGCTGATCATTCGATGGCAGCGTCGCCGAAGCGCTGTCGGTCGCGCCGCTCGTGGTCAGGCTGCGCGCGGTCGAGCTGGTCCGCACCGTCATCGTCCCCGCCGCCGCGCCGCGCCGGGTCAGTTGCAGCTGGCGTGCCGAGCGGTCGCAACGCAGCGTGAACGCCGGATCACCCGCGGCCCCGAACAGCGCGACCGAGCCGCGCGAATCCGGACGATAGCTCCACCCGCCGGGGCTCAGCGGCCAATCGCGCCAGTCGCTGCTCGCCGGAGGCGGCGCGGGAGCAGGTGCCGGCGCGGGTGCCGGAACCGGAACGGGCCGTGCAGGCGCCGGCGGCGGGGCCGAGGGCGCTACACAACCAGCGAGAACGGCGAGCGAAGCGAAAGCAAAAATTACGCGCATGCCGGACCTTATGGGCGAAGGAGTCCGGCGGCTCAACCGCCGGTGCGCTTCAGCGCCGTCCCCCGCCCCACTTGCGCTGCACCTTGCCGTACTTGCCCTTGCGTGTGCCGGGCTTGCCCTCGTTGCTGCGGCCCATCACCGGCGCGCGGTGCTGGTCGTGCGGCAGGCCCAGCTCCTCGGCCTCGAGCGACCGGATCTCGTCGCGCAGGCGGCCGGCTTCCTCGAATTCGAGGTTCGCGGCGGCGTCGCGCATCTTCTTCTCCAGTTCCTCGATATAGGCGCGGAGATTGTGGCCGACCATGTGCGCGGGGCCATCCTCGATCTCTACCGTCACCTGATCCTTCGACGCGACGTGCGCGATGATGTCGCCGATGTTGCGCTTGATCGTCGTCGGCGTGATGCCGTGCTCGGCATTATAGGCCTGCTGCTTCTCCCGGCGGCGGCTGGTTTCGTTGAGCGCGCGCTCCATGCTGCCGGTGATGCGATCGGCATAGAGGATCACCCGGCCCTCGACGTTGCGCGCGGCGCGGCCGATCGTCTGGATCAGCGACGTCTCCGAACGCAGGAACCCCTCCTTGTCCGCGTCGAGGATCGCGACCAGCCCGCACTCGGGGATATCCAGGCCCTCGCGCAGAAGGTTGATCCCGATCAGCACGTCGTACACGCCAAGCCGCAGGTCGCGGATCAGCTCGATACGCTCGAGCGTCTCGACGTCGGAGTGCATGTAGCGGACCTTGATCCCCGCCTCGTGCATATATTCGGTCAAGTCCTCGGCCATCCGCTTGGTCAGCGTGGTGACGAGGGTGCGGTAGCCCAGCTCTGCGGTCTTGCGGCACTCGACGATCAGGTCCTGCACCTGCTCCTCGACCGGCTTGATCTCGACCGGCGGGTCGATCAGGCCCGTGGGGCGGATCACCTGCTCGCTGAACACCCCGCCGGTCTGGTCCATCTCCCACCCGCCCGGCGTGGCCGAGACGCTGACGGTCTGGGGCCGCATCGCATCCCATTCGTTGAAGCGCAGCGGGCGGTTGTCGATGCAGCTCGGCAGGCGGAAGCCATATTCGGCCAGCGTGATCTTGCGGCGGTGGTCGCCGCGCGCCATCGCGCCGATCTGCGGCACCGTCTGGTGGCTCTCGTCGACGAACAGCAGCGCATTCTCGGGCAGATATTCGAACAAAGTGGGCGGCGGCTCGCCGGGCAGACGGCCGGTGAGGAAGCGGCTGTAATTCTCGATCCCGGCGCAGCTGCCGGTCGCGGCGATCATCTCCAGATCGAAATGGGTGCGCTGCTCCAGCCGCTGCGCCTCGAGCAATTTGCCTTCGGCATGCAGTTCCTTGAGCCGCTCGGCGAGCTCATGCTTGATCGCCTCCATCGCCTGTTTGAGCGTCGGCCCGGGCGTGACGTGGTGCGAGTTGGCATAGACGCGAATGTAATCGAGGTTCGCGACTTTGGCCCCGGTCAGCGGGTCGAACTCGGTAATCTCCTCGATATCGTCGCCGAAGAAGCTGATCCGCCAGGCGGTATCCTCATAGTGCGACGGGAAGATTTCGAGACTGTCGCCGCGCACGCGGAAATTGCCGCGATTGAACGCCGCATCGTTGCGCTTGTACTGGAGCGCGACGAGCTTGCGGATGATCTCGCGCTGGTCGGCGACCTGGCCCTTCTTCAGGTCGAAGATCATCGCCGAATAGGTCTCGACCGAGCCGATACCGTAGAGGCAAGAGACCGAGGCGACGATGATCACGTCATCGCGTTCGAGCAGCGAACGGGTGGCCGAGTGGCGCATCCGGTCGATCGCCTCGTTCACCGAGCTTTCCTTCTCGATGTACGTGTCCGACCGCGGCACATAGGCCTCGGGCTGGTAATAGTCGTAATAGCTGACGAAATATTCGACCGCGTTCTCGGGGAAGAAGCTCTTGAACTCGCCATAGAGCTGCGCGGCGAGGATCTTGTTGGGCGCGAGGATCAGCGCAGGGCGCTGAAGATTGTTGATGACGCTCGCCATCGTGAAGGTCTTGCCCGAGCCGGTGACGCCGAGCAGCACCTGATCGCGTTCCCCCGCCAGCGCCGCCTCGGTCAGCTCGGCGATCGCACCCGGCTGATCGCCCGAAGCGGTGTACTCGCTGACCAGCCTGAACGCCTTCCCGCCCTCGCTCTTCTCGGGCCGGTTGGGACGATGCGGGACGAAGCCGGGACCGGTCTCAGGCTCGGCAAGGCTGGTGCGGATCTGAATCGTCATGGCGCGAATATGGGGCCTTCGGATGGGGGTGCAATCGGGTCAAGTTGACAGCCGGTTGACAATGCTGACGGAAATGAGGGGTTTTTCACGGCGTTCCCGGAGAGAGAGAGAGAGAGAGAGAGAGGGAGGGAGGGAGAGGGACGCGACAGGTTGGCAACAGGAAGTGGCATGATCGAGACGCGGGCGTGCCTGGCACGCGACGCGATTGTCAGCGCAAGCCACGAATCATGATCAGTAGAATTTTGCATATGCGCGCCAGTCCCTCGACTTCGCATAGCACAACATACAGAACAAATAAAGAACGCTTAAGCTGATAGCTACCTAGCGGACGGGCGCATTTGGCATTCTCACGCGCGCGGCCACTCGCTCTCGAACTCTGCGCGGTTCACACGCAATTCTGTATAGATAGGATCACCCTTGTGCCTCGAGAGCCGCGCTTCCGTTTGCGCTGACAGAAGGTGCGTGGGCAAGTAGTTCAGTCGGTGCGTCTGCCAATGTTCGGCCGGTACGTTGGTTTCTAATGGCGAAGCGGAGAGACCACTCTCCTGCACCTTCCCCCACACTGAAATCCTCCCATCATGGGCCCCCTGCTCAAACTCATTCAGCACCTTCAACAAGCCCTGATGCCCCGGAAGGGACGTCGCCGCGTCATCCAGGGTTTTCCCCCACTTGCGGAGCACAATATACGCGATGCCCTGTGAGGCTGGAACACGTGCCGGTGGGGAAACTCGAACGAGTTGAGACCGGGCAGCTACGCGATTTTGTTCAGCCACGGCAGCTGCTTTTGCTGTGGGCGCGAGGTTATCCCAGACGGATAAAATCGAGCGTGCGTCTTTAGTATGAGACGCCTCGTAGTCTATCCATAAAAAAGCGGCGAACCACAGCAATACCAACCCGAACACCCAGTAATACAAGTACTCCGCGTGCCACATACCACGCAGCATGATGAACTGGCTATCAAGCCATACTTTTGCAATCGGGTTTCCAGCCTCAGAGCTAGCAGCGAGTAAGCCAATAACGGTAGCATACGCACCTGCTATAGAGGCGGGAATCCACAAGATGAATCTATTAGCGTTCCGCCACATTCGCGCGCAGTCCCCCACACCGACTCATGAGATGATCGCCGGAGGATAGGGGTTAACCCATGAGGCATCACGATATTTGTGCGAAGTTCCATCTTCAACTGTCACGCAGGCGTTGGAAGGTAAAATATGTCCAAAATGCGGCACAATCCGCCACATTGTTGACAAACTTTGTTCTGCATGCGTTATGCGCAACGGGCCGTGCCCCAAGCGTAACGAAGCAGGAGCCAATTATGTCCCGTTTTACCCCGCTGTTGTTGCTTTGCCCCTTCGCCCTCGCCGCTTGCGGCGGCGGCCAACCCGCCGTGAAGGGAGAGAATGTCTCGGTCGCCGATGTCGCCAAGGCGACTCAGGATGCCGTGAAGATGCAGCCCGGCCAGTGGCAGACCCAGATCAAGTTCGTCTCGGTCGAGATGCCCGGCCTGCCCAAGGCTCAGGCCGATGCGATGGGCCAGCAAATGGCCAAGTCATCCGAAACCACCATGGAGACCTGCCTGACCCCCGAGATGGTCAGCAAGCCGCCCAGCGAGATGTTCGGCGGCAAGGCCGGCGGTGGCTGCGTCTACGACAGCTACGAACTGGCTGACGGCAAGCTCAACGCGGTGATGACCTGCAAGCCGCAGGCCGGCGCCGGCGAGATCAAGGCGACGACCACCGGCACGATCGGCAGCGCCGCCTATGAGCTGGCCAGCGACACCGAAATCTCCGGCGGGCCGACCGGCACGATGAAGATGAAGACCCAGGTCATCGGCAAGCGCGTGGGCGAATGTACCGCCCAGACCAAGGGCTGATTCAGGGGCTGAGCTAGCCCCCCTCATCCGCAGGGCGATAGGCCACACGCCACATCGCCAGCGCAATTCCAGCCGCGGCCAGTGCGATCAGCGCACTGGTCGCGGTTGCGCTCAGCCAGCGGAACAACGCGACCCGCCCGTCGCTTGGCGCAGCATCGAACAGGCCGAAGCCATGGGTCTGCGCGGCGACGAACACGACCATCGCCAGCGCCGCGCCCAGCGCCGCGGCGTGCCAGGGCTTGCGCCAGCCCATCACATGAAATCCGAGCCACAAAGGCGCTGCCACCGCAGCGATGCCGAGCGTCACGAACAGCGCGCCCAGCGCCCACGCCGCGAGCAGCGCCGTCGCGTTCGCCTGCCCGCCCGCGAGGACGAGCAGCACCACCAGCACACCGCCCAACGCCCCGCCCGTGGCGAGCGCGAAGCCCACCCGGTCCAGCGTCGTTTCATAGCGGCGCAGCGGCGCACGCGAGCGATCTTCGTCCACCCATCCCCTCCCCGGAGGCGCGCTGCATATCATCGCGGCAGGCCGCCGCTCAAGCGGCGTCGTAAGGTCGCTTCAGGTCAGCGGTGGCATAGGCCTATTTGCGCGTGGCGCCGCTTCGGTCGCGGATCGTCTTGAATTCGCTGCCCGGCTTCCACTGCGGCCATCTGGCCGAACGGGCGAGCTCGTCGCCGATCCTGTAGAAGACCTCAATGTCCTGAACCGCGCCGTCGAGATTCCAGCTCTCGCTCCAGGCATCGCAGGCCTGATGGTAGCATTTGCCGGTATAATCATCGACCCACTTCTGACCCGCTTCCTTGCCGCCGGCGACGAGGTCGGAGGCGCCGGCGATACCCATCATCAGCAGTACGGGCACGCCGCGCTTCGCCATGCTGAAATGGTCGGCGCGGTAGAAGAGGCCGCGTTCGGGCAGGCTTTCGACGGAGACTGTGCGCCCCTGTTTCGCGGCGAAACGGGCGAGATCGTCCTCAAGCGTCCCCTGCCCCTTGCCAACCAGGATCACGTCCTTCGCCTTGCCGGCGGTCTGCAAAATGTCGAGGCCGAGATTGGCGACGGTGGTTTCGACCGGGAAGATGGGATCCTGCGCATAGGCCTCAGACCCCAGCAGCCCGCGCTCCTCGGCGGTCCAGAAGGCGAAGAGGACCGAACGGTCGGGCGGCGGCGCGGCCTTGAACAGCCGGGCGATCTCGAACAGCCCGGCGACGCCCAGCGCATCGTCATTGGCACCCGCGCGATAGATGCGGCCCAGTTCGTCGGGCTTGCCCGCGCCATAGGCATCCCAATGAGCACCGTACATGACGGCCTCAGCCGGGCGTTTCGCACCGGATATCTTCGCGAGCACATTCTGGCTCTGCACCATTTTGTGCGTCACCGGGATCGCAGCCTCGAGCGTCACGCCGCCCAGTTCGACCGGGCGGAAATCGCTGCGCCGGGCGGCGGTGCGGAGCTTGGCGAGGTCGAGCCCCGCGCCTGCGAACAATTTGTCGGCGACGTCGTGCGCGATCCACCCCTGCAGCGCGAGGCTGGTGACTTTCTCGGGCGGGACGACCAGGCCGTAATTCTCGCCGCCGGGGCTCTTGACGACGTTCCAGCCATAGCCGGCGGCGTCGGTATCGTGGACGATCAGCGCCGCGACCGCGCCCTGCCGCGCCGCTTCCTCGAACTTGTAGGACCAGCGGCCATAATAGGTCATCGTGCGGCCGCCGAACTTGCCCGCAACCGGTTCACCCGCCGTCGCCGCAAAATCAGGATCGTTGACCAGGATCACCACGACCTTGCCCTTGAGGTCGGCACCCTTGAAATCGTCCCAGCCGCGCTCGGGCGCGTTCACGCCATAGCCCACGAACACCAGCGGCGCGCCGGAGATCGCAACGGCGTCCTTCGGCTGAAGCGTCGAGACATAGATATCGGTGCCCTGAACGAGCGGCGTGCTCGCCTTGCCACCGAAGGCGAGCTTCGTCGGGGTGCCGAGCATCGTGTGGAGCAGCGGAACGGGCTGCGTCCAGCCGCCGTCCTTGCCCGCCGGCTCAAGCCCCAACGCCTGCAGCCGGCCGATCAGATAGCCGACCGTGCGCTCTTCACCGATCGTGCCGGGCGCACGCCCCTGAAACTGATCCGAAGCGAGGGTGCGGACCGTGTCAACGATGTTGCCGGAGCTGACATCGGTTACGGTCTGGGCGGCCGCGGGCGCGGCGAGCAGGAGCGTGGCGGCGGCAAGGCGTAGGGACACGGCGGACTTTCTGTTCTGTTGCGACGTCAGTCTACGCGGCGGCGGCTGGCCTGTTCAATCGCTTTGGCTTGTCAGCGCGCGCGCTTCGTCGCAGATGTAACAACATAACCTCAGGGAGAATCGCATGTCCCGCTGGCTTCGCCGCGCACTGATCGTCAGCCTCGCCACCACTGCCGCACCGGCGCTTGCGCAGGATGCCCCCAAGCCCCCCGTCGCGGCGAAGAAGCCGCATCAGGTGAAGGCCCCGTTCGGCGCGAGCCGCGAAGACGAATATTACTGGCTGCGCGACGATACGCGGAAGAACCCGGAAATGCTGGCCTATCTCAAGGCCGAGAACGCCTATGCGGATGCGGTGATGGCGCCGACCAAGCCGGTGCAGGAGGCGCTGTACAAGGAGATCGTCGGCCGCATCAAACAGGATGACAGCAGCGTTCCCTATCTCGACAACGGATACTGGTACTACACGCGCTTCGAGACCGGCGGAAACTATGCGATCGTCGCGCGCAAGAAGGGCAGCATGGACGCGGCGGAGGAGATCATCCTCAACCAGCCGGAAATGGCCAAGGGCGCGAACTTCTTCCAGATCGGCGGCCGCCAGGTCAGCCCCGACAACCGCCTGCTCGCCTATGCCGAGGACAAGGTCGGCCGCCGCCAGTACATCCTCAAGGTCAAGGACCTGACCACCGGCCAGACGCTCGCCGACGAGATCCCCAACGCACAGCCAGGCTTCGCCTGGGCAGGCGACAACAAGACGATCTTCTATATCGAGAAGGATCCCGTCACCCTGCTCGGCAAGCGGGTGAAGGCGCATGTGCTGGGCACGCCGGTCAGCCAGGACCGGCTGGTCTATGAGGAGAAGGACGACACCTTCTCGCTCGGCATCGGCGCGACCAGTTCGGAGAAGTTCATCTGCATCTATTCGGGCAAGACCATCAGCGACGAGCAGCGCTGCGCGCCGGTCGACAATCCCGCGACCTTCACCGTGATCGCGCCGCGCGAACGCGACTTCCTTTATGGCGCGGACCATGTCGGCAACCGCTGGGTGATCCGCACCAACTGGCAGGCGCCGAATTATCGCCTGATGACCGTGCCCGACAGCGCGACCGGTGCGGGCAAGGCCGCGTGGAAGGACATCGTCCCGCATAGCGCCGACGTCTTCATCGAGAACGTCCAGCCCTTCGACAACTATCTGGCGATCGAGGAGCGGTCGGGCGGCAACAAGCGGCTGCGGCTGCTGGGCAATGACGGCAAGTCGAGCTTCGTCGAAGCCGACGAGCCGGCGTACAGCATGGGGCTCAGCACCAATGCGGAGACCGGCACCGACTGGGTCCGCTATACCTACAACTCGCTGACGACGCCCACGACCACGATCGAGGCGAACATGAAGACCGGCGAGCGCAGGACGCTCAAGGTCAACCCCGTCCCCGGCTACGACAAGTCGAAATATGTCACCGAGCGCGTCTGGGCGGCCGCGCGCGATGGCACCAGGGTTCCGGTCAGCCTGGTCTATGCCAAGGGGTTCAGGAAGGACGGCAGCGCCGCACTGTTCCAATATGCCTATGGCAGCTACGGCAATTCGACCGATCCCGGCTTCTCGCCGATGATCCCCAGCCTGCTCGACCGCGGCATGGTCTACGCCATCGCGCATATCCGCGGCGGGCAGGAAATGGGCCGCAAATGGTATGACGGCGGGCGGATGTTCAACAAGAAGAACAGCTTCACCGACTTCGTCGACGTCACCGAATATCTGGTGAAACAGGGCTATGCGAAGAAGGGCCGCGTCGCCGCGATGGGCGGCAGCGCCGGCGGGCTGCTGATGGGCGGCATTACCAACATCGCGCCGCAGGATTATGGCGCGGTCATCAGCCTTGTCCCCTTCGTCGATGTCGTGACGACGATGCTCGACCCGACCATCCCGCTCACCACCGGCGAATATGACGAATGGGGCAATCCGGAGAACAAGGCGAGCTACGACTATATGCTCTCCTACTCGCCCTATGATCAGCTGAAGCGGAAGGCCTATCCGGCGATCTTCGTCGGCACCGGCCTGTGGGACAGCCAGGTACAATATTATGAGCCCGCCAAATATGTCGCGCGGCTCCGCACGCTGAAGACCGATCCCAATCCGCTGCTGTTCCGTGTCAACATGGAGGCTGGGCATGGCGGCAAGTCGGGCCGCTTCGAGCGGTATCGCGAACAAGCAGAATATCTCGCCTTCGCCCTGGATCAGTTGAAGGTGAAGTAACGCGGACATTCCTGTCACCCCGGCCTTGTGCCGGGGTCCACTTCGCCGCTCGGCACTTCGCTGGAGCCTCGTGCGTCAGCGCCCGCCGCCCGGTGGCCCCCGGAACAAGTCCGGGGTGACGATCGGGCGCGCGCAGTGGCCGTTGCAGAGATTGAGCCTCGGGCTTAGCGAGAACGCATGACCAAGCTCCCCGCCACCGATATCGACGCCGCCGCTGAACTCGAAACGCTGGCGAGCGAGATCGCGCGCCACAACCGGCTCTACCATACCGACGACGCGCCGGAGATCAGCGACGCCGATTATGACGCGCTGATGCGGCGCAACACCGCGATTGAGGCAGCCTTTCCGCACCTCGTCCGCGACGACTCCCCTTCCAGGCTGGTCGGCGCCGCCCCTGCGGGGAACCTGGCCAAGGTCCGCCACGCCCAGGCGATGATGAGCCTCGACAACGCCTTCTCCGACGAGGACGTGATCGAGTTCGTGCTGCGCGTCCGGCGCTTCCTCAAGCTCGGCGAGGACGATCGCGTCGCGCTCACCGCCGAACCCAAGATCGACGGCCTGTCCTGCTCGCTGCGCTACGAGAACCGCAAGCTCGTCCTCGCTGCCACCCGCGGCGACGGTCAGGTCGGCGAGAATGTCACGCCCAACGTGCTGAACATCACCGACATCCCGGTCGAGCTCCCTGCCGGCGCGCCCGATGTGTTCGAGGTGCGCGGCGAGGTCTATATGGCCAAGGACGACTTCTTCGCCCTGAACGCCCGGCTCGCGGCCGAGGCGGAGGAGAGCGGCAAGGAAGCGCGCCAATTCGCCAACCCGCGCAACGCCGCTGCCGGATCGCTGCGCCAGAAGGACCCTCTGGTCACCGCCTCCCGCCCGCTGCGCTTCCTTGCCCATGGCTGGGGCGAGACCTCGGCGCTTCCGGGCGACACGCAGTTCGCGGTGATGAAAGCGATCGAAAGCTGGGGCTTCCCGCTCCACCCGCTGTTCGTCGACTGTGTGCAGGTCGAACCCGCACTGGCGCAATATCGCAAGATCGAGAAATTGCGCGCCGACCTGCCCTTCGACATCGACGGCGTGGTCTACAAGGTCGACCGGCTCGACTGGCAGGCACGCCTTGGCAGCGTCGGCCGCGCACCGCGCTGGGCGATCGCGCATAAATTCCCCGCCGAGCGCGCGGAGACGACGCTGCGCGATATCGACATCCAGGTCGGCCGCACCGGCAAGCTCACCCCCGTCGCCCGGCTCGAACCGGTGACCGTCGGCGGCGTCACGGTGACAAACGCCACGCTGCACAATGCCGACGAGATCGAACGGCTCGGCGTGCGTCCGGGCGACCGCGTGCTGCTTCAGCGTGCCGGCGATGTGATCCCGCAGATCGTCGAGAACCTCACACGGGACGAGGCGCGCGACCCCTACGCCTTCCCGACTCACTGCCCGATCTGCCAATCCGAAGCGACGCGCGAGGAGGGCGAGGTCGATTATCGCTGCACCGGCGGCCTGATCTGCCCCGCCCAGCGACAGGAACGGCTGCGCCATTTCGTCAGCCGCGGCGCGCTGGATATCGAGGGTCTGGGCGAGAAATCGATCGTCGAGTTCCTCGACCTCGGCTGGATCGCCGAGCCCGCCGACATCTTCCGCTTGCGCACGCACCGCGACGATCTGCTCGGCCGCGAAGGGTGGAAGGACAAGTCGGTCGACAATCTACTCGCCGCGATCGAGGCGAAGCGGACCCCCGATGCCGCGCGGCTGCTGTTCGGCCTCGGCATCCGTCACATCGGGTCGATCACCGCGCGCGACCTGCTCAAACGCTTCGCCACCCTGCCCGCGCTCGCCGCGCTGGCGGACGAGCTGATCGCGTTGCGCGAAAGCATCACCCCCGCGATCGGCGAGACCGACGCCAAGTTCCGCACCCGGCTCGACAAGGCAATCGCCGAGCATATCGGCGTCGAGAATGTCGGTGCCGCGGTGGGACACGCCCTCGCCGACTTCTTCCACGAACCGCACAACCGCGCGGTCTGGGACGATCTCCTCGAGCAGGTCGCTCCGCCGGCCTTTGTCGTCGAATCGCGTGCCTCGGAAGTGACTGGAAAGACAGTGGTCTTCACCGGCAGCCTCGAGACCCTGAGTCGCGACGAGGCAAAGGCGCAGGCGGAGTCGCTGGGCGCCCGAGTCGCGGGTTCAGTGTCGGCAAAAACCGATCTGGTGGTCGCCGGACCGGGCGCCGGATCGAAACTGAAGAAGGCCGCCGACCTCGGAATCCCGGTGATCGACGAGGCGCAATGGGCAGAAATCGTGGCTTCTGCGGGTTAAGCCCGAGTGATGCTTTTTTGCAACGCACAATGGACTTGAATCAATTGTAACAATCCCGCAAAGAATCCTCCCCATGGGGCAGCGCAAGACGGTGAAATCACCGCTGCGCAGGCTTTCCGAGCCGATCCTAAGGGGACACTAATGCGAAATCATCTGTTCATCGGTGCGGCCGTGGCCGCGCTCGCGATTCCGGCTGCAGCAAGCGCGCAGCAGATCACTTCGGGCATCGTCGGCACCATCACCGATGAGAACGGCGCACCGATCAACGGCGCCAGCGTCACGATCACCGACACGCGCACCGGTGCCGAGCGCAAGCTGACCACCGGCGCCTCCGGTACCTTCAGCGCTTCGGGCCTGGTCACCGGCGGCCCCTACACCGTCGCGACGACCGCCGACGGGTATGAAGGCCAGACCGTCAACGACATCGTCACGACGCTTCAGGGCAACACCAGCCTTTCCTTCTCGCTCGCCTCGGGCGGCGGCGAAATCGTCGTCACCGGCAGCCGCGTCCGCGCCACCACCCTCGCGGTCGGACCGGGCACCTCGTTCGGCGCCGAGATTCTGGCGAACGCGCCCAGCTTCAACCGCGACGTGCGCGACGTGATCCGCATCGACCCGCGCGTCAGCCTCGACCGCGACGACGGCGGCTCGGGCCAGGATCGCATCTCGTGCCTTGGCGGCAACGATCGCGGCAACACCTTCACCGTCGACGGCATTGCGCAGAGCGACATCTACGGCCTCAACGACACCGGCTTCTCGGCGCGTTCGTCGACCCCGCTGCCCTATGACGCGATCCGCGAGACCCAGGTCCAGTTCGCGCCGTTCGACGTCGACTATGGCCAGTTCACCGGCTGCGCGATCAACGTCGTCACCAAGTCGGGCACGAACGAGTACAAGGCCGGCGCCTATTTCGAATATTCCGACTCGGGTATGCGCGGCGATACCGTCGCCGGTGCCCGCGTGGCGCCGATCAAGCCCGAAAAGCGCTGGGGCGTGAATCTGGGCGGACCGATCATCAAGGACCGCCTGTTCATCTTCGGTGCCTATGAGCACCATGAAGCCGGCCAGTCGCAGGACGACGGCCCCACCGGCGCCGGCTATGCGAACCCGCAGAACGGCATCAGCCTCGCGCAGTTCAACGAGATCCGCGACGTCCTGAAGACCAGCTACGGCATCGACACCGGCGATCTGGTGACCAGCCGCGAATATAAGAGCGACCGCTATTTCGGCCGCATCGACTGGCAGATCACCGACAACCATCGCCTTGAGGGCACCTATCAGCGGCTCGAGGAGTCGACGGTGCGTCCGGATGACCTGTTCACCGGCAGCTCGCCGCAGGCGATCGGCGCCAACACCTATTATCTGAGCGGCACGGTCTCCGACTATTATTCGGGCCGTCTCTACTCGCAGTGGAACGACAATTTCTCGACCGAGCTGCGCTATGCACGGTCGGAGATCACCGACCGTCAGGATCCGGTCGGCGGCGGCGAAGCGCAGTCGGGCAGCCCGATCCCGCGCATCATCGTCGGCATCGACAATGCGACGGGTAACGACGGTGCGGTCCTGGCCGGCCCGGGCACCTCGCGCTCGGCCAACGATCTGCGCACCAAGATCAGCCAGTACCGCGCGGTCGCAAACCTGACGATGGGCGACCACCGCATCAAGTTCGGCGCAGAACTCAACCAGGCCGACCTGTTCAACCTGTTCGTGCAGAACGCGACGGGCACGCTGGCGTTCGAGAGCGTCGCCGACCTGCGCGCCGGTCTGCTGTCGCGCGGCCGTACGGTTCCCAACACGCCTCCGGCGACCGGCAACCTCTGCTCGTCGACCACCACGACCACCCCGATCAACCTGGTCAACGGCTGCACCTATGGTGCGTTCGGCAACTTCACGCCGACCGGCGATATCAACACCGCCGCCGCCAAGTTCTCGCGCAGCATCTTCTCGGTCTATGCGCAGGACGAGTGGAAGGCGACCGACGCGCTGAAGATCACCGCCGGCGTCCGCGTCGACTGGTATGACGGCGGCCGCCCGGACTTCAATCCGGTCTTCCAGCGCCGTTATGGCATCTCGAACGCGACCGGCTTCAGCAATGTCGATCCGGTGATCCTGCCCCGCGCCGCCATCACCTATGACTTCGGCAATGACGGGATGTTCGGCCGCACCCAGCTGCGCGCCGGTGTCGGCATCTTCTCGGGCGGCGATCCGCTGGTCTGGTTCGGCAATGCCTTCCAGAACGACGGCAGCACCTTCGGAACGGGCCAGAGCACGACCGCGGCTTGCGGTGCCGCGCGCCTCAACGTCCTGAGCGGCGGCAAGTTCACCGGCGTGCCGACCTGTATCCAGGCTTCGGGGCAGGCGACCGCCGCTGCGAGCCAGGGCAATACCCAGTCGATCGATCCGAACATCAAGATGCCGACGGTGTTCCGCGCGAACATCGGCCTGAAGACCGAACTCAATCTGACCGAGAGCGGCTTCTTCAGCGGCTGGAACCTCGATCTCGACTATATCTACAGCAAGTATCGCAACCCGTTCACGCTGGTCGACCTCGCCCAGGCGATCGACACGCGCAACGGCCTGAACGGCTACACGATCGACGGCCGTCCGATCTATCGCACGATCGACCTGCTCGCCACGGGCTGCTCGGGCCGCCTGGTCGATGCGGGCGCTCCGCCGGTCTACACCGGCCTCACGGCAGCCTGCTTCACCGGCAGCCGCGGCGCCGAGCTGATGCTGACCAACCAGAAGGGGTATCGCAGCCACATCGCATCGCTCCTGCTGTCGAAGCACTTCGAGGGCGGCCTGATCACCGAGGGCGGTTCGACCTATGTGAACATCGGCTATGCGTACACCGACTCGCATGACCGCCGGAACATGTACAACTCGACCGCCGGCTCGAACTATGGCCAGAGCGCTGCGTTCGACCGCCAGAACCCGGCCGAATCGACCGGCTTCTATGAGAGCCGCCACAACATCACCTTCTCGGCGAACTTCCGGAACGAGTTCTTCTCGGATCTCGGCACGTCGCTGGGTGTGAGCTTCGTGGCACGTGCGGGCCGTCCGTACAGCCTGACCTGGACCGGGAACAACATCTTCAACCCGACCAATGGCGGTCTGACCACGAACGATAACGCGCTGGTCTACATCCCGACGGGCGCCACCGACCCCAACATCGCGCCGACCTCGAACGCGGCGGCGGTGACGAGCCTCGTCAACTTCGTGAACGGCCTGGAGTGCGCCAAGAAGTACGCCGGCAGCACGATCCCGCGGAATACCTGCCGCAACGACTGGTATTTCGACATGGATCTGACCTTCTCGCAGGAGCTGCCTGGACCGGGCCGCCTGTTCGGCAAGAACGATCGCATGAAGGCGTTCGTGATGGTCGACAACTTCCTGAACCTGCTTGACCAGAACTGGAACGTTCAGCGCCGCCGCAACTTCTTCGGCGTGCAGGACATCGCTGCGACCTCGGGCGTGGACGCGCAGGGCCGCTACATCATCACCAGCGCGGCCGGTTCGACGACCTTCGGGTCGGACAACCAGATCAACGTGTCGTCGTCGGTGTGGCGCCTCAAGGTCGGCGTCAGCTACGACTTCTGATCCTTCGCGATCAGGACAAGACGAAGCCGCCGCTCCGGAAACGGAGCGGCGGTTTTCGTTTGTGAAGCGGAGGTTGGCGGCCGGGGAAGCGGCGTATCGCCGCGATGATCCGGAATTGTCAGCGAATCGCCCAAACGCGCGCGACAGTGCCGCCCGCTAGCCGCCCGACGATGTGAGGAGGTGGGAGCCGGGACGACCCGACACGAAAATCGTTACGGCTGCTTCCTTCCGGACCTGACCGGGTTGGCGACGGCATCGTCCGCCCGACTCCCGCGGCGCATATGGGGGAAACCTCCCGCGATTGCAACGCCGGCGGTTCGCGCCCTTCAGCCGAACAACAGCCCGACCAGTTCCCCCACCTTGGCATGCGCGGCATTGGCCTTGGCCAACGGCAACATCGGCGCATCCATGTAACAGGTGATGAGCAGCGGCTTGCGGCCGGGCGGCGTGGCGATCGCGATGTCGTGGACATAGCCCTCGCCGCTCGTCCCGGTCTTGTCGCCGACACGCCACGTCTTGGGCAGCCCCGCGCGCAGGCGATCCTTGCCGGTCGGTGACGCTTCCATCCAGCCGGTCAGCTTCGCACGCGATGCGGGCGCCAGCGCCTCGCCCAGGAGCAGCGCGTTGAGCAGCCACAGCATCGCCTGTGGCGTGGTGGTGTCGCGTACCTCGCCGTTGCGGACATTGTTGAGCGTCGGCTCGTCGCGGTCCGAGCGGGTGAGCACGTCCCCTGCCGAGCGGATGAACGCGGTCAGCCCGCGCGGCCCGGAAATCTGGCCGAAGACGAGATTGGCGGCGCTGTTGTCGCTCATCACGACCGCGGCCTCGAGCAGTGCCTCGATCGACAGCGCGCCTTTGGCGAGGTTCGCCTTCACCACCGGCGCATAGTCGAGCAGGTCCGCCTCGCTGAAACGGATCTCGCGCGCCAGGTCGATCTCGCCCCGGTCGGCGCGCGCCAGCACCGCGGCAGCGAGCGGCACCTTGAAGGTCGAGCACATCGCGAACCGTGCCTCAGCCCCGTCGAAATAGCGCCGCCCGGTGCCGCTGTCATAGACCGCAAGGCCGATCCGCCCCCCGGTCTCGTCGCGCAGCCTGTCCATGCCGCTCTTCCACTGCGCGAGCGCGGCGGACGGGAATGCGGCGAGTGCTGCGGCTCCGGCGATCATCTGGCGGCGATTGGGTGTCATGTTCATCGTCCCTGCATATCGCGATGTTCTGAAGGCAGCCTGACCGTCAACCCGTCGAGCTCGGGCGTCAGGACGATCTGGCACGAAAGCCGGCTGGTCCGCGTCGCACCGACGGCGAGGTCGAGCATATCCTCTTCCTCCTCGCTCGCGCGCGGCAGCCGGTCGAAATCCTCCGCCGCGACGATGACGTGGCAGGTGGAACAGGCCATCTGGCCTTCACATGTCCCTTCCAGCGGCATGCCCTTCGCCTGCCCGACTTCGAGCAGCGAGTAGCCCTCCTGCCCCTCCGCCTCGCAGGCAAGATCGCCATTGGGATCGAGGAAGCGCACCCGGATCATGCCGCGAACCTTTGTTCGCGCGCCGCCGCGTCGATCCGCTCGACCGCGGCGAGCAGTTCTTCCTCCGTCGTGTAGCGGCCGAAGCCCAGCCGGATACTCGACCGCGCTTCGATGTCGGAGAGGCCCATCGCCTTGAGTACATGACTCGGCCGCCCCGACCCGCTCGCGCAGGCCGACCCGGCGGAGAAAGCGATGTCGCGCAAGTCGGACATCAGCCGCGCCACGTCGAGCCCCGGATAGCGCATGTTGAGATTGCCGGGGTAACGGTCGTCCATCGATCCGTTGAGCGTCCAGCCCGATCCGCCCAGCGCCTGATAGGCCTTGCGGAACAGCTGCGCGACATGCCCGCGATCCGCCCCGAACCGCTGCTTGGCCAGCGTCGCCGCTGCGCCGAACCCAGCGCATAATGCGGGCGAGAGCGTGCCCGATCGCCCGCCCGGCTCCTGCCCGCCGCCATGCAGCAGCGGCTCCAGCTCGACCCCGTTTCGGATCCACAGCGCGCCCACGCCCTTGGGTCCGTGGACCTTGTGCGCCGACACCGCGACCAGATCGCACGCCGCCGGAATGATCTCGCGGCCATAGCCCTGCACGGCATCGCACAGCAGCAGCGCGCCGGCGCCCTTCGCCAGCGCCGCCAGCTCGTCGATCGGCTGGATCGTCCCGATCTCGTTGTTGACCAGCATCACCGCGACGAGTCCCGTGCCCGGCTTGATCGCCTCGCGCGCCGCGTTCAGCTCGACCAGCCCGTCGCTGCCCACCGGCAGCACCGTCACCGCACGCCCGCGCCGCGCCTCGGCCGCGACAGTGTCCAGCACCGCGGCATGCTCGGTCGCGATCGTCACGATCGGGCCGGTGCTGCCCTTGATCGCCCAGTTGAGCGCCTCGGTCGCGCCGCTGGTGAAGCTGACATTGCCGTTGTCGGGCATCAGGTCCGCGACCGCTTCGCGCGCCGCCTCCACCGCCGCCTTGGCCTTGCGCCCGGCCGCGTGCGCCGAATGCGGATTGGCGAACCCGGCGTTGAACCAGGGCAGCATCGCCTCGATGGCTTCAGGTGCGAGCGGCGTGGTTGCCTGATAGTCGAGATAGGTCATCCTGCTTTCGCCGCTGCCCCCATTGCAATGTCGATCCATGTGTCGGTGAACCGCCTTATGTCTTCGGCGGTGGTGCTCCAGCCCATGCTGACCCGGATCGTCCGCGCCGCCACATCCGGCTCCACCCCGAATGCCTCCAGCACCCGGCTCTGCTTCAACGTGCCCGAAGCGCAAGCGCTCCCCGCCGACACCGCGAACCCCTTAAGGTCGAAGCGCACCAGCTGCGCCGCGGCGCTGAGATTGGGCATGGCGATCGCGCGAATCTCGCTGACATATTCGCCATAGCCCATCAGCTGCTCGCCACCGTAGCTCTTGAGCGTGCGGAACATGTCCATCAGTGCCTCGTGCCGGTCCATGTCGGGCGTGGCCGTCCGCTTCGCCGCCCAGCCCTCGACCGCCGCGGCGAAACCCAGCACGGCAGGAAGGTTCTCGGTCCCCGCGCGATAACCGAATTCCTGCCCGCCCGACGGCTCGAGCAGGCCGAGATCGCCGACCAGCAACGCGCCGATCCCGATCGGTCCGCCCAGCTTGTGGGCGGAGATGACCATCATCTGTGCCTGTTTCGGAAAGCGCGTCAGCCCCCAGAGCTGCGACGCGTCGGTCACCAGCACGCCGCCGCCCGCCTCGATCATCGGCGCGTAGCGCTCGATCGGCTGGACCTTGCCCGTCTCGGGATTGACCCACTGGATCGCGATCACCGGCCGGTCACCCGCCGCCAGCGCATCCTCGACCGCATCGGGATCGACGTCCCATTCGCGGTTGACCGGCAGCACCTGCGCCTCGGGCACCGCGCGCAGCACCGCGTCATGCTCGACCGAGGATCGCCAGCGCGTGCCGCCCTTGGTCCGCCGCATCGCGATGGCCAGCGCCTCGCTCGCGCCGCTGGTGAACAGGACATGCCCCTCCCAGCCCAGCGCCGCCTTGATCCGCGCGCGCGCATCCTCCAGCGCCGCACGCGCCGCGCGTCCCTCGGCATGCGGCGAAGAGGGGTTGGCCCAGCGCAGCATCCCCTCGATCATCGCTTCGCGCACCTCGGGCCGGAGCGGCTGGGTCGCGGCATGGTCCAGATAGATGCGGTCGCTCAGGGCGGGACTCGTTTGAAATTGCGTGAAGGGGCTTCACGACTATATAGCCAGCATCACTTTCCGCGCCACCGCGCGTCTTTTCAAGCAGGTAGCATTTTGCCCGAAGTCATCATTCCCGGTCCCGAAGGCCGTCTCGAAGGGCGTTTCGCCCCCGCTCCCCGCCCCCGCGCACCGGTGGCGATGATCCTCCACCCGCATCCCAATGCGGGCGGCACGATGAACAACCGAATCGTGCAGGAGCTGTACAAGACCTTCCAGCGCCGCGGCTTCGCGACCCTGCGCTTCAACTTCCGCGGCGTCGGCAAGAGCCAGGGCGTGTTCGACAACGGCACCGGCGAGCTTTCGGACGCGGCGAGCGCGCTCGACTGGGTGCAGAGCTTCCACCCGGAGGCATCGACCACCTGGATCGCCGGCTTCGGCTTCGGCGCGTGGATCGGCATGCAGCTGCTGATGCGCCGCCCCGAAATCCGCGGCTTCATCTCGGTCGCGCCGCCCGCGAACATGTTCGACTTCACCTTCCTCGCCCCCTGCCCCTCCTCGGGCATCATCATCCAGGGCGAGAATGACGAGGTGGTGACCCCCGGCGCCGTCCAGAAGCTGGTCGACAAGTTGCGCACCCAGAAGCACATCACCATCCACCACGACACCATCCCCGGCGCGAACCATTTCTTCGAGCATGAGATGGACGAGCTGATGGGCAGCGTGGACAAGTATCTCGACATGCGGCTGGACCCGAACTCGCCGATCCGGTGAGGCTGGCAGCGTTTCAAGAATGAACTCAAAGGGCCGGAGTGCGATACTCCGGCCCTTTGTTTTTACCTCCATGTCATCCCGGCAATGGGCCGGGATGACATGGAATCGAATGTCCATGAGCGATGCGCACCCCCTACCCATGTTCCCCGCCCCGCTGCATAATGCCGCCATGAAGCAATCGACCGCGATCAAGATCGCCACCGGCGTCGCCGCCGCCGCCATCGGCGGGCTGTTCCTCTATTCGCGCGCGTCGCGCCCGCCGGTGATCAATGCCAAGGTGCCGCAGCCCGAAAAGCCGGTCGATCTCACCCGCTATGCCGGCAAATGGTATGAGCTCGCCCGGCACGAGAACCGCTTCCAGAAGGGCATGGACGCGGTGACCGCCGAATATTCGCTGGAGAAGGACGGCAAGGTCCGCATCGTCAACAGCGGGCTCCGCGCGGGCGAGAAGGAGCGCGATGTCTCCGAGGGGCATGCCATCGTCGCGGACGAGGAGACCGGCGCCAAGCTCAAGGTCTCCTTCTTCGGCCCGATCTATACTGGCGACTATTGGGTGCTCGATCATGGCGACGACTATGGCTGGTCGATCGTCGGCGAGCCCAGCGGCCGCTATCTCTGGGTGCTGAGCCGCGACCCGCACCCCACACCAGAGCTGGCCCAGATGCTGCGCGACCGGATCGAGGCGCTGGGCTATGATCGCTGGGCGCTGCGCATCACCCAGCACGGCTGAACCGTCAGGGCAGCGCGTCGATCCAGTCGTCGACGACCTTCGTTCCCGGATAGTCCGGATCGCCGAGCGACCGGTTGATCTCCATATGCCCGCGCAGGCCCCGTCCGCGCAGCGCGCGCACCTCCGCCTGCGTCCCCGCCTTCCTCAGCGCCGCCGCCAGCGCCTCGGACTGGCGGCGGCCATCCTCGCGCTCGACATGCAGGATCAGGAAGCGGGGCGCGTTGGGCAGGGCGGCATGAAGCGTGGGCGACAACGCGCGCTGCCGCACCGGATCGGTAGCAAAGGCCTGGCGGTAGGTCGGCCGCATGATCCCCGGTCCCTCGCCCGCCTGCGCCGGCACGTCATAGGCCGCGCCGTCGAGCAGTACGACGCCCCGGAGCCGGTCCAGTCCAACGCCGGCCCGCTTGAGATATTGCGGATCGGTGGCGACCAGCGCCGCGAGATGCGCTCCGGCACTATGCCCGGCGAGGACAATGCGGTTCGGATCGACACCGAGCGTTCGCGCATCGCGGACCAGCCGGACGATCGCGTCGGCGACATCCTGCGCCTGATCCTCGACCTTCGCATCGGGCACCAGCCGGTAGTTGATCGAGGCGAAGGCGTAACCGCGTCCGGTGAAGTGCGCGATCTTCGCCGCGCCGGTCGCGTTGCGCTTGTCCCCGCGTGTCCACCCGCCGCCATGGACGAACACGAACAGCGGCGCCGGCCCCTTGGCGCTGGCGGCCGGATAGAAGTCCAGCCGCTGGAGCGGCCCTGCGCCAAAGGCGATCTCGCGCGGCACCACCGGGCGCTGTGCGGCCACGGGAGCGGCCAGCAGCGCAGCCAGGATCAGTGGCGAGACGATCGATCGGATACGCATGGGCGGCACCTGTCGGTTGGTCGAAAAAACCTATCCCTCACCGTCCGGCGCAGCCATCAAAACAGTGTATCAATTTGTCGCGAGGGAACGATGGAGCGGATCGAGGTCACCGTGACCGGCGGGTGCCAATGCGGCGCAGTCCGCTATCGCACGAGCGCGATGCTCGACAATTCGCATCTCTGCCATTGCCGCATGTGCCAGAAAGCGGTGGGGAATATCTTCGCCGCGCTGGTCGCCGCGCCCAACGACGCGCTGACATGGACGCGCGGCACGCCCGCCGCCTTCCGCAGCTCCGAACATGTCGATCGGGGTTTCTGCGCGGACTGCGGCACCCCGCTCTACTACCGCAACCTGCAGGGCAGCCGCACCAACCTCACCCTCGGCTCGCTCGACGATCCGGCCGCCTTCCCTCCGAAGACGCAGATGGGCAGCGAAGCGCGGATGCCGTGGTTCGGCGACCTCTCCGCGCTCGAGGACATCGGCGCAACCGAAGCGCAGGACGCGAAATGGGCGGCGGCCATCGCTGCCAGCAACCGGCAGGCGCCGGACCGGGACTAGCCGCGCCTCAACCGATGCGTTCGAGCCAGCGCTCGACCGCCGCCACGAAGTTCCGCCCTTCGCTGGCATCGAACCGCGGGAAGAGATACGGCTCGATGAGTTCGCATTCCATCACGGCCAGCTCGCCGTCCGGACGCCGCACCAGATCGACCCGCGCGTAGAGCGCCGGTGCCGGCAGCGCATCGACCACCGCCTGAGCGCTCGCCAGATCCTTCGCCGCCGGGACGAAGGCGTGCTCTTCGCCATCGAAGGCCGACTGGACCCGATAATCCGAGCGCGCCGGGGTCTTTCGCACGGCATGGCTGAACACGCCGTCGAAGAAGATGAGGCTGAGCTCTCCCTCCTCCGCGATGCTGGCCATGAACGGCTGGATCATCACCCTTTGCTGCCAAAGGGCGTGATCGGGCGGTGGCAGCGTGTCCGACGCGCCCTTGAACTGGTTCACGCCGCCCGCGCCGATCACCGGCTTGATCACGATCTGATCGGACGCGACACCCGCATGGATGTCGCCAGGCGTCAGGTCGGCAAGGCGCTCCACCCAGAGGGTCGGGATGGAAGGAACCCCCTTTCCGGCGAGTTCGGCGAGATAGCGCTTGGACAGATTCCATTCGATCAACGCCGGCGGATTGGCGAGCGGGGTGCGCGAACCAATCGTTTTCAGGGTCGCGAGGAAGCGGTCCGGTTGCTTCGCATAGTCCCAGGTCGTCCCGACGATCGCCGCATCGAACGCTTCCCAGGTGACATCCGGCGCATCCCAGGCGACCTCCTCGAGGCTATAGCCACGCGCCTCGAACGCCGGCCCGAAGATGGCCAGCGAGGTGTCGTGCTCGAACGCGTCGTGGCGCCGTGTCGACGAGGTGGTCACCGTGCCGTGGCAGGAAAGATAGGCGATACGCCGGGATTCTCGTGTCATCACCCTTTTCTGGCGCGGTTCCGCTACACCGTCCAGATCAGCACATTCCCCAGTGCCACCAGCGCGCAGACGATCATCAGCACGCCCTTTTGCCGTTCGCCCTTGCGGATGAGCCGCGCGCCACCCCATGCCAGCGCAAAGACGGCGAGCATCAGGATTGCGAGGGTGGTGGCGCCGGCGGTGGGAAGATTATCCATTCGCCACGCATGCCCAAAGCCAGCTTCCGCGTCGAGCGAAGATAGGATTGCGCCCCTTCCGCCAAGCCAAGATATAATTGCGATTGACTCGCAATAGCCAGATGCTAGGAGCGGCGCCGAAGGGAGCGCCCGTGTACCATTATCTCGACCGCACTACCGCTTCGCTCGATCTGGGCGGGCGTTTCATCGTCTGGGCGGTGCGCGGCTGGGTGCAGGCGGTGGGGCGGCGGCATTGCCCGTGCAACGCCCTCATCGAAGGATTCACGCGCTGGAATGCGGCGGAGGCATTGCAGCCCTTTTCCATGGCCATGGCAATTCTTCATTGCGAAGCGCGCGAACCGCTTTATTTCCGCGCTCCGGGCCATAGCCGCGTCAGCGACGACGAGGCGCTGATGCTCGACCTGTTCGAGCAGGCGCCGCGCCGGCCCCAAGCCGAGATGCGGGAGATGCTGGGGATGATCGTGCCCCCGGAGAGCGCACCCGCGCTCCAGATCGCGATCGAAACCGCGGCGGCGGCGTTCGAGGCCATCGGCCTCAGCCCGTCGCAGCAACATGGAAATTGAAGTGATGAGTGACCGGAACCAAATCCCCCTCGCCCCCTCGGCGGCACTGACGGTCGAGACCGTCCTGAGCGTGCGCCACTGGAACGAGCATCTGTTCAGCTTCACCATCAGCCGTCCGCAGAGCTTCCGCTTCCGCTCGGGCGAATTCGTGATGATCGGCCTCCCCGGTGAAGGCCGCCCGCTGCTGCGCGCCTATTCGATCGCCAGCCCGGCCTATGCCGAGGAGCTCGAATTCCTGTCGATCAAGGTGCCCGACGGCCCGCTGACCTCGCAGCTCCAGAAGATCCAGCCGGGCGACCAGATCTTCCTCGGCCGCAAGCCGACCGGCACGCTCGTCACCGACGCGCTGCTGCCCGGCAAGCGCCTGTTCTTCCTGTCGACCGGCACCGGCCTCGCGCCGTTCCTCAGCCTCGCGCGCGACCCCGACGTCTACGACATGTTCAACCAGATCCTGCTGGTCCATTCGGTGCGCCGCGTCAGCGACCTCGCCTTCCGCGAGGAGCTGGAATCGCAGCTCGCCGGCGATCCGCTGGTCCAGGATCAGGCGCTGCTCCAGTTCGGCTATCTGCCGACCGTGACGCGCGAGCCCTTCCCGACGGACCAGCGCATCGGCACGCTGATCGAGAATGGCGCGCTGTTCGGCCCGCAGATGGGCGGCGAAAAGCGCCTCGACCCCGAGACCGACCGCATCATGCTGTGCGGCAGCATGGAGATGATCAAGGATCTCTCCGCGATGCTCGACGGCCTCGGCTTCGAGGAAGGCTCGAACGCCAAGCCCGGCCACTATGTGATCGAGCGCGCCTTCGTCGGCTGACCCGGCACGGCGCCGGTGCAACACCGGCGTCATATTCGCCCGCCAGTTGATCCGGATCATCCGGAGGGCACCCCATGCTGTCGAAACTGCCGCTGATCGCGATCCTCGCCATCCTGCCCGCCGCGGCGCCTGTCCAGCAGGCCGCCGCCACGGCAAGCTTCTGCGAGCGTCTGGCGCCCAAGCTCGGCATGAAGCCGAACTCGAAACGCGGCGGCAATATCCGGGAGGGCGGCTGGGACGTCAGCCTCATGAAGGGCCTGGGACCGGCGCTGTTCGGCGGCTCCTTCAATGCATCCTTCTCGCTTGAGTCACTCGGCGCGAGTTCGGCAGCCGAACAGGCGCGCCTGAAGGATGCCTGCGGGGTAACGCCCAAGGGTGTGCTCTGCAGAGTCGAAGGCCCCGCGCGGCTCACCATCGGCACGAAGGCCGGAAAGGTGGAAACCGAAGCCCTGCCGGGCGAGCGCGCCGAGGTGGAGATGCGGCGCGCCACGCTCAGCTGTCACGACGGCTGAGAGAGCGTAGCACAGGGGCTGGGTTCATTGCGCGACCCACCACGCGACGATTTTCCAGAACACGAAGGCGAGCGGTACGACCGCCGCTGCGATCATCAGCAACATGATCGTTGTCGGCCAGGGTTTGGACCCCATCAGCCTCCCGAGCACGACCCCGCTCGCACCGATGCACGTGAGAGAGGCTAGCGGCAGGGCGATGATCGACGCCAGAACAGCTGCCAGCTGGGCCCCCTCGTAGGCGCCGGTATATGCCAAGGTGAGCGTGGCCAGCCCGAAGGTGAAAGGGGTGCTGAGCATCCCCGCGACCAGGAGCATGCCGGCAGCAATCATGCACAATCGAACTGGCGCGGCTGCGGGTGTGTAGGCCATCTCAATCTCCCGACCGATTGTCGCTCACCCGAATTGCCGAATGGTGAACGGCTACCGATGCGTAACCCCGCCAACCGCCCGGCCGCTCAGTCGCTGGAACCGAGCACCTTCGCATAGGCGTCCGGATCCGCATTGCCGCCCGACAGGATCACCAGCGTGTCGGGCGTCGGATCGACCTTGCCCGCCAGCAGCGCCGCCAGCGCCACCGCGCCGCCCGGCTCGACCACCAGCCTCAGTCTGCGCGCCGCCCAGCGCTGCGCCGCGCACACTTCGGCCTCGCTCACCGCCACGCCGGTTGCGCCACGGCGCGAGAGGACGTCGAAGGTCAGCTGCGCCGGCTGGAAGGTCTGGAGCGCGTCGCACGCCGTCGGCGGCGGCGAATCGCCGATCGATTCGATCCAGCCATTGGCCAGGCTGCGGCACATATCATCCCAGCCCTCGGGCTCGACGATCGTGGTCTGCGCCTCGGGCAGCGCCAGCGTCACCCCCGACGCCAGCCCGCCGCCACCGCACGGCACCACGATCCGGCCCGGATCGGGCAACCGCATCTCCGCGGCCTGCGTCAACACCTCGATCGCCATGCTCCCCTGCCCCTCGATGATCCACGGATCGTCGAACGGCGGAACCAGCGTCGCGCCGCGGGCATGGGCGAGGTGCGCGGCGATCTTCACGCGGTCCTCCGTCATCCGGTCGTAGGCGACGACTTCCGCGCCCATCGACAGGGTCGAGTCGCGCTTCGCCGCCGGTGCGTCGGCCGGCATCACGATCACTGCGGGGATGCCGAGTCGCTTCGCGGCCCAGGCCACGCCCTGCGCGTGATTGCCGGAGGAAAAGGCGACCACGCCCTTTTCGCGATGCTCAGGGTCGATCGCGGTCAGCCGGTGCCAGGCACCGCGAATCTTGAACGCGCCGATCGGCTGCAGGCACTCGGCCTTGAACATCACCGGAATCCCTCGGATTTCCGCCACCAGCAGCGGCGTCGGCGGTAAAATCGCCGCCACCTTCGCCGCTGCATCCCGCACGCCTGCCCGAGTCGGCTGTCGCAATATCGTCACGCATCACCCCGCATCATTAATTCGGTCCCGGAATCACTTTACAAGGGGGGTCCTCGACCCTAAATGACCCCTCCGCTGCCCCATGGGACTTCCACCGCAAGGCAGTGTTTTCACCGTATGCCGCAAGGCAATTGGAGGTCCCTTGAGTTGCACAAGCATCATAGCGCGCTCGGGCTAGCGAAAGCCCTTCGTCCCGTCGAGCCGGTAACGCTCGTTCGTCCGCACGCAGCAAAGCGAGCAGCCCGATTCTTCGTTGAGAAGTTTCCGGGGACGACGATG
Source organism: Sphingomonas sp. GW821-FHT03E12 (assembly GCF_059420685.1). Classification (NCBI taxonomy): domain Bacteria; kingdom Pseudomonadati; phylum Pseudomonadota; class Alphaproteobacteria; order Sphingomonadales; family Sphingomonadaceae; genus Sphingomonas; species Sphingomonas sp. GW821-FHT03E12. Next base: position 522,679 of record NZ_JBWKUF010000002.1, on the reverse strand, counting down.
TATGCCGTCAAGGCCAACCCGTCTCCTGAGCTTCTCCAGATCCTCTGGGATGCCGGAATCACGCATTACGACGTCGCGTCGATCGGTGAGGTGCGCATGGCGCGCCGCGCCCTGCCCAAGGCCACCCTGTGCTTCATGCACCCGGTGAAGGCCGAGGAAGCGATCGAGGAAGCGTATTTCGTCCATGGCGTGCGCACCTTCAGCCTCGACACGATGGACGAGCTGGAAAAGATCGTTCGCGCCACCCGTGGTGCGCAGGATCTGAACCTGTGCGTGCGCATCCGCGTCTCGTCGGATCATTCGAAGCTCAGCCTCGCCGCCAAGTTCGGTGCGGAGCCGGAGGATGTGGCAGAGCTGCTCGTCGCAACCCGCCAGGCTGCCGACGCGCTCGGCATCTGCTTCCATGTCGGATCGCAGGCGATGACCCCGGCCGCCTATGCCGAGGCGATGGAGCGCGTTCGCGTCGCCATCGTCGCCTCGTCGGTCACGGTCGACATCGTCGATGTCGGCGGGGGCTTCCCTTCGACCTATCCGGGCATGGAGCCGCCGCCGCTCGACGCCTATTTCGGCGTGATCCACAACGCGTTCGAGAATCTGCCGATCTCGTACAGCGCGGAACTGTGGTGCGAGCCGGGCCGGGCCCTCTGCGCCGAATACAGCTCGCTGATCGTCCGCGTCGAAAAGCGCCGCGGCGACGAGCTGTACATCAACGACGGCGCCTATGGCGCGCTGTTCGATGCGGCGCATGTCGGCTGGCGCTTCCCGGTCACGCTGCTGCGCGAAGGCGTGGATGCGGAGACCGAGTCGTTCAGCTTCTACGGCCCGACCTGTGACGACATGGATCACATGGCGGGCCCGTTCGAGCTGCCGGCGGACGTCCAGGCGGGCGACTATATCGAGGTCGGCATGCTCGGCGCCTATGGCTGCGCGATGCGTACCGCGTTCAATGGCTTCGGTTCGGACACCGTCCACGAAGTGACCGACGAGCCGATGGCGACGCTCTATTCGGGCATCGCGATCGAGCGCCCGACCAACGTCGTCAGCCTCGACCAGTTCAAGCGCCGCGCGCGCCGCTGAGTTCGAGACTGGACCAGAAACAGGGCCGTCGTCCTCCGGGGCGGCGGCCCTTTTCCTTGCACGGCAGGGCGCGCTGCTGACACCAAAACGCAGCGAAAGCGTCTATAGTGCGGCAGCGCCGCGCTGAGCGGCCGAACCAAGGAGAGCCTGTCATGAAAATCGTGACCAGCCTGAGCTTCCAGGGCCAGTGCCGCGAAGCCTTCGAATTCTACGCCAAGGTCCTGGGCGGCACGATCACCGCAGCCATGCCCTATGGCGACGCCCCGCCCGAAATGCCGGTCAGCGAGGACAAGAAAGACTGGCTGATGCATTGCTGGATGGACGTCGGCGACCAGTCGATGATGGGCGCCGACATGGACATCGAATGGGCCCCCAATATCGACAAGCCCAAGAACGGCTTCGACGTCACCCTGCACAGCGAGGACAAGGACGAGGCGCAGCGCTGGTTCGACGCGCTGTCCGAAGGCGGGCGGGTCGTGATGCCCTTCGCCGAAACCTTCTGGTCGCCGGGCTATGGCGCGCTGGTCGACCGGTTCGGCATCCCCTGGATGGTCAACACCCGTCCTGCGGGCGACTGGACGCCCGGACAAGGCTGACGATCGAAGGAACGGGCCGCTCCCCTAAGGGGTAGCGGCCCTTGTTCAATGCGCTTTGGCGAGCACCTCATGCCGACGATGTGCAGCAATGCACGACAGCACGCTCGCCACCACCAGCCCAAACGCGGCGATCTCCAGCGGGAGCGGTAGCCGCTGCTCCCACAGGAAGCCATAGATCAGCGCGAACAGCGTCTCGAACAGGATCATCTGCCCGACCATCGTCAGTGGCAGCAGCCGGCTCATCCGGTTCCACAGCGCGTTGGCGACGATCGACGCGAGCAGCGCGACCCCGATCGACACCCCCGCCAGCTGAAGCCACGCCGCCGGCTCGTGGTGCATCGGTTCGAAGGACAGGGTCACCGGGATCAACGCTACCGCCTGCACGCCGGTGACGAGACCGATCAGCAGGTTCCAGTCCTGCGCCGAAACCCGATCGAGCCGCGCCAGGCAGCGGCTGTTGCCCACTGCAAACGCCGTCCACGATACGAGCGCGCCGATCGCGCAAAGCAGCCCGGTCAGTTGCGCCGTTCCCGCTGCGGGCACGGCCAGTGCCTGCCAGCCGATACAGACGACCCCGGCAGTGCACAGCAGCAGCGACGGGGCCAGCAGACGCAGCGGAACCGCACCCGACTCGCGGCTGCCGATGATCGTCACCGCTACCGGGAGAAAGCCAATGACGAGCGAAGTCATCGCGATCCCGCCCGTCTGCACCGCGGCCGACAGCAGGACATAGTAGAGCGTGTTGCCCGCCAGCGAGAGCCACACCAGTGAAAACCAGTCGTGGCGGCTGAGGATCGCCGTCAGCACGCGCCAGCGCGGTGCGATCAGCGCAACGGACAACAGGCCATAGGCAAGGTAGCGGCCGATCGCGAGCTGGAGCGGCGTGAACTGCCCCGCCAGCTCCGGCGCCAGGAACACCAGTCCCCATAGGGCGCCGGCCCCCATGCCGAACACAATGCCCAGACGAGTGCGGTTGGACGGCGACACGGCGGGTAGCTCCACAATCAACCTCATGCTTCCAAGATCGGCAGGGAATAGCGGCGAATTGGCGGGTTTTGCGCCCTTGATCGGGGCACAAAATGCAACAAAATCCCGCCTATGGCCCGATCGACCTCCGCAAAGCGCATCCTGGACAGTTTCGACCGTGCGATCCTGCGGATCCTTCAGCGCGACAACAAGACGCCCCAGCGCCGGATCGGCGAAGCGGTGAACCTTTCCGCTGCTTCGGTCCAGCGCCGCATCACGGCGATGGAGGAAGCCGGGATCATCGCGCGCAACGTCGCGATCGTCGACACCCAGTCTGTCGCGATGACGATCACCTCGATCGTCGAGGTTCAGATGATCAACGAGCATCAGCAGACCGCCGCCGCGGCGCGCGCGCTGTTCCAGGCCACGCCCGAGGTCCAGCAATGCTATTATGTCACCGGCGGGATCAGCTTCGTGCTGGTGATCGTCGCGCCCGACATGCCGGCCTATGAAACCCTCACCCGCCGCCTCTTCAACGAGAACGAGGCCGTAGCGAGTTTCCGCAGCCTGATCGCGCTCGACCGGGTGAAGACGGGCAGTGAGATCGTCATTCCGTGATGGTAGCGGCACATCCATTGCGGACTTTGGAACACCCCGTCATTCTCGCCACGTGATCAGCCCCTGGGAGAAAGCGCGAAGAACTGCCGTGCGACGGGCGATTGGCAATCGTCGCGATCCGCAGCCCGTCGTGCTGTCCCGCGGGCCGGCATATCTTGTCGCTCATGCCTGCTTCGATTGCCGCAAATCTTGGAAGGTCAGGGCGGACACGGACCCTCTGTGCCCACAATGCGCTGCCCCGCTCAAAGAAATGGGCCGTGCCTTCAAGGCACCCAGGATGAAGGATGTGACGCAGTGGCAGAAGGTTGAGGCCCTGTGGCGCGCTGGTTTTCGCTTCTGGCCATCGCCCTCAACCGAAGTCGAGCAGCTTCCCGATCGACTGCGCGAGGTGGACGAATTCATCCGGCGAAATCCCGACCACCCACTACGGCTGGTGCGATAGGATCCGCTTCCGGGCTGCGCGAACGGTTGGTCCACGCCCCCAAAGAAAAAGGGGGCCGAAGCCCCCTTCCCTTGCGACCTGACGCTCCGGCTTACGCCTTGCCGTCCAGGATCGCCTCGATCGCCTCGGTAACCTCGGCGATATCGGCCATGCCGTCGACGCGCTTCACCAGGCCGCGCGCCTCGTAGATCGGCAGGATCGGTGCGGTCTTGGCGCGATACTCGGCCATGCGCGTGCGCACCGTTTCCTCATTGTCGTCAGGACGGCGCTTGAACTCGGTTCCGCCGCACTGGTCGCACTTGCCCTCGACCTTGGGCAGCTTGAACTTGTCGTGATAGCCCTCGCCGCATGTGGCGCAGGTGAAACGGCCGGTGATGCGCTCGACCAGTGCGTCCTCGTCCACCACCAGCTCGATCACATGGTCGAGCTTGCGGCCGCGATCAGACAGGATCGTGTCGAGCGACTCCGCCTGCGCGGCGGTGCGGGGATAGCCGTCGAAGATCGCCCCTTTGTCACCAAGGCCGTCGAGGCTTTCGCCGATGATGCCGCTCACGATCTCGTCGGAGACGAGCTCGCCCGCCTCCATCACCGCCTTGGCCTTGAGGCCCACCGGCGTGCCGGCCTTCACCGCGGCGCGCAGCATGTCGCCCGTCGAAAGCTGGACCATGCCACGCTCGTCTTCGAGCCGCGAAGCCTGGGTGCCCTTACCGGCCCCCGGAGGCCCCAACAGGATGATGTTCAACAGATTTTCCCCTCTGTTGCCGCTCCGCCTGTCAGCGGAGTCGGCCGCCCTTCAATTTCGCCTTCTTGATCAGGTCGCCATACTGGTGTGCCAGCAGGTGCGACTGGATCTGCGTGACCGTGTCCATCGTCACGTTGACCACGATTAGCAGGCTTGTGCCGCCGAGATAGAAGGGAATGGCGAGCGCAGAAACCAGATATTCCGGCAACAGGCAGATAATGGTCAGATATGCCGCGCCGATCACGGTGATGCGCGTCAGCACATAGTCGAAATAGGCCTCGGTGTTCTTGCCGGGGCGGATGCCCGGGATGAACCCGCCATATTTCTTCAGGTTGTCGGCCGTCTCCTCGGGATTGAACACCACGGCGGTGTAGAAGAACGAGAAGAAGATGATGCCGGCACCGTAGAGCAGCATGTACACGAGGCTGCCGTGCTGCAGATACTGGTTGAGGCTGATGATGAAGTCGCCCCACCAGCCCTGGCCGGCCTGCTGCTGGCCCGCGAACTGGCTGATCGTCAGCGGCATCAGCAGCAGCGAGCTGGCGAAGATCGGCGGGATCACGCCCGCGGTGTTGATCTTGAGCGGCAGGTGGCTGCGCTCGCTCTGCACGCCGCGCTGGGTCTGACGCTTGGGATACTGGATCAGGATGCGGCGCTGCGCGCGCTCCATGAAGCAGATGAACAGCACCAGCAGCGCCACTGCGCCGAGGATCGCGACCAGCGTCACCGGGTTCATCGAACCGCTGCGGCCGCCTTCGAACAGCTGGACCAGCGTGGTCGGCAGGTGGGCGACGATGCCGGCCATGATGATCAGCGAGATGCCGTTGCCGACGCCGCGGCTGGTGATCTGCTCACCCAGCCACATCAGGAACATGGTGCCGCCGATCAGCGAGATGACCGCGGCGACGCGGAACAGCATGCCCGGCTCGACCACGGGGGCGAGGCCCTGGGTCGCACCCAGCGTCTCGAGGCCCACGGCGATGACATAGCCCTGTACCGCGGTCAGCGCGACCGTGCCGTAGCGGGTATATTGGTTGAGCTTCTTGCGCCCGCTCTCACCTTCCTTCTTGATCGCGGCAAGCGCCGGCGAAAGCGAAGTCGCGAGCTGAACGACGATCGAGGCGGTGATGTAGGGCATCACGCCAAGCGCGATCACCGACATGCGCTCCAGCGCGCCGCCCGAGAAGGTGTTGAAGAAATCGAGCACGCCGCCCTGGGTGCGCTGCGCGAGCAGGCCGAGCTGCGTGGGATCAACGCCCGGCAGCGGCACATAGCTCAGCATCCGGAAGATGATCAGCGCGCCGAGGGTGAACCACAGGCGCTTCTTGAGTTCGGTGGCCTGACCAAATTTGGACAGGTTCAGGCCGGATGCGAGTTGATCGGCTGCGGATGCCATTCAGATATTTCCCGGAAACCAAAGCGGCGGAGAAGCGTCAACCGCTGCCCCGCCGCTCATATAGGTTACTGACGGAGCAGGGCAATGCATGGATCGCCCCGTCCACAGCTAAGTCAGGCCTTACCGGCCTTCTTCGCGGCGATGACCTTCTGCACCGAACGATGCTTCGCGGCATGCTTCTCGGCAGCCGGAACGATCGTCGGGATGGTGACCTTGCCGCCAGCCTTCTCGACCGCCTCGATCGCGCCCTTCGACGCGCCGGCAACGGTGAAGTTCAGCTTCGCCTTGAGCTCGCCCTTGGCCAGCAGGCGGACGCCGTCCTTGCCGCCGCGCGCCAGGCCGACGGCCTTCAGCGCCGCGTGGTCGATGTCGGTCGCGGTCAGCTTGCCGGCGTCGACCAGCTTCTGGATCGCGCCCAGGTTGACCTCGGCATAGTCCTTGGCGTTCGGATTGTTGAAGCCGCGCTTCGGGATGCGCATGTGGAGCGGCATCTGACCGCCCTCGAAGCCGTTGATCGCGACGCCCGAACGTGCCTTGGCACCCTTCTGGCCGCGGCCCGCGGTCTTGCCCTTGCCCGAGCCGATGCCGCGTCCGACGCGCATCCGGCCCTTGCGGGCGCCTTCATTGTCCTTGATGTCGTTCAGTTTCATTGTCTGCACTCGCTTTCGCTTTTGTCGCGCTCGATTCCCGGGGAGTCCGGAAACCGGAAAGGGGGCCGATAGCCCCCTCCCCTTAATCTGTCACCTGGAAAGGTGCCGAAGGCCTTAGCCCTCGATCACCTCGACCATGTGATGCACCTTGCGGATCATGCCGCGAACTTCAGGGGTGTCCTGCAGTTCGCTCACCTTGTGCATCTTGTTCAGGCCCAGACCGACCAGCGTCGCGCGCTGATCCTTGGTGCGGCGGATCGGCGAACCGGTCTGCTTCACCTTGACGGTCTTGGCTGCTTCCTTCTTCGCCATGCGCGTTACTCCGTGATCGCCGCGGCGTCAGCCTCGGCGGTCTGCGAGCCGCCACGGCCCAGCAGATCGGCGATCTTCTTGCCACGACGCTGCGCCACCGCCTTCGGCGAAGTCTGGTCGCCCAGAGCCTCGAAGGTGGCGCGGATCATGTTGTAGGGGTTCGACGTGCCGACCGACTTGGTCACGACGTCCGCAACGCCCAGGCTCTCGAAGACGGCGCGCATCGGGCCGCCCGCGATGATGCCGGTGCCCGGAGGCGCCGAGCGGACGGTAACGTTGCCGGCACCGAAATGGCCGCGGCCATCATGGTGCAGGGTCCGGCCCTCGCGCAGCGGCACGCGGACCATCGCCTTCTTGGCAGCTGCGGTCGCCTTCGAAATGGCTTCCGGCACTTCGCGCGCCTTGCCATGACCGAAGCCGACACGGCCCTTGCCGTCGCCCACGACGACCAGCGCCGCGAAGCCGAAGCGCTTGCCGCCCTTCACCGTCTTCGAGACGCGGTTGATGTGGACGAGCTTCTCGATCAGCTCTTCACCGCCGTCTTCCGCGCCACCGCGACGATCGTCGCGGCGTCCACGGTTGCCGTCGCGGCCACCACGGCCACGGTTGTCGCCACCCGGGCCACGGCCACGGCCGCCACGGCCGCCACGCGGTGCGCCCGCGTCAGGAGCGGCGGCGCCTTCGACCGGCGTTTCGGTCGTGTTGATTTCATCCGCCATGCTTAGAACTCCAATCCGCCTTCACGGGCGGCATCTGCCAGCGCCTTGACGCGTCCGTGGAACAGGAAACCACCACGGTCGAAGACGACCTGCGTCACGCCAGCCTTCTTGGCGGCTTCCGCGATGCGGAGGCCGACAGCCTTGGCGGCATCGATGTTCGCGCCGGTCGTGCCACGCACGTCCTTTTCCAGCGTCGAGGCGGCGGCCAGGGTCTTGCCCTGGGCGTCGTCGATCACCTGCACATAGATGTGCTTGCCCGAACGGTGCACCGACAGCCGCGGACGGCTGCCCGAACGCGCCTTCAGCGCGGTCCGGTTGCGACGGCGGCGCTTCTCGAAGAGAGAGAGACCCTTGCTCATTACTTCTTCTTCCCTTCCTTGCGGAAGATGAACTCGCCCTCGTACTTGATGCCCTTGCCCTTATAGGGCTCCGGCTTCCGCCAGCGGCGAATTTCGGCCGCAAACTGGCCGACCTTCTGCTTGTCGTTGCCCGAGATCTCGACCGTGGTCTGATCCGGAGTCTTCACCTCGACGCCTTCCGGCACTTCAAGATCGACGTCGTGCGAATAGCCGAGCTGAAGCTTGAGCTTCTTGCCCTGCGCGTTCGCGCGGTAACCGACGCCAGTGATGAGCAGCTTCTTCGAGAAACCCTCGCTCACGCCCGTGACCAGGTTCTGGACCAGCGTGCGCTGCATGCCCCAGAACGCCTTGGCGCGCTTGGTGTCGTTCGCAGGCTTCACGTTGATCGCGCCATCCACCACCTCATAGGTGATGTCGTCGGCGGTCGGCATCGTCAGGGTGCCCTTCGGCCCCTTGACGCTGATCTGGCCGCCCTCGACGCTGGCGGTGACGCCGGCGGGGACGGTGATCGGCTTCTTACCGGTGCGGCTCATCAGAACACCTCCGCCAGCACTTCGCCACCAACGTTCTGGTCGCGCGCTTCAGCGTCCGACAGAACGCCGCGGGGCGTCGAAACGATGGTGATGCCCAGGCCGTTGCGGATCTTCGGGAGCTCCTTCGAGCCCGAATAGATGCGACGGCCCGGCTTCGAGACGCGCGCGATCGACTTGATCGCGGGCTGGCCCTCGAAATACTTCAGCTCGATGCGGATGCCGGCTGCGGGGCCCATCTGCTCTTCGCTGTAGCCACGGATATAGCCTTCGCGCTGAAGCACGTCGAGCACGCGGGCGCGCAGCTTCGACGCGGGCGTCAGGACGCTGTCCTTACGCGCGCGCTGGCCGTTGCGGATGCGGGTGAGCATATCACCCAGGGGATCGGTCAATGCCATCTTCTAACCCTTACCAGCTCGACTTGGTGACGCCGGGGATCATGCCCTTATTGGCAAGATCACGCAGAATCACGCGCGCCAGACGGAACTTGCGGTAGTAACCGCGCGGACGGCCGGTCAGCTCGCACCGGTTACGGATGCGGGTCGGATTCCCGTTGCGGGGAATCTCGGCCATCTTGAGACGCGCGATCAGACGCTCGGTCTCGTCGAGCGACTTGTCAGCCGCAATCGCCTTCAGCTTCGCATACTTGCCGGCGTACTTCTTCACCAGCTGCTTGCGACGCTCGTTCTTGTTCACGGAACTCAGTTTCGCCATGACTTAAGTTCTCTTTCCCTTACGCTGCCTGCTTCGCTTCGCCGTCCGCATCGCGCGGGAACGGGAAGCCGAAGAGACGGAGAAGCTCGCGAGCCTCCTCGTCGGTCTTGGCGGTGGTGGTCACGATCACGTCCATGCCGCGCACCTTGTCGATGCGGTCATAGTTGATCTCGGGGAACACGATCTGTTCCTTGATGCCGCAGGCATAATTGCCACGGCCGTCGAACGACTTGTCGTTCAGCCCGCGAAAGTCGCGAACGCGCGGCAGCGCGATCGTGATGAAGCGGTCGAGGAACTCGTACATCCGCTCGCGGCGCAGCGTGACCTTGCAGCCGATCGCCATGCCTTCACGCAGCTTGAACTGCGCGATCGACTTCTTCGCCTTGGTGACGACCGGCTTCTGACCGGCGATCAGCTCCATTTCAGAAGCGGCCTGCTCGACCTTCTTCTTGTCCTGGGTGGCTTCGCCGACGCCCATGTTGAGCACGATCTTCGAGATCTTCGGCACTTCCATGACGTTCTTGTAACCGAACTTCTCGGTCATCGCCTTGGCGATGGTCTCGTCATAGAGCTTCCGCATGCGCGGCGTGTAGGTGTCAGCCATTGATGACCTCCCCGGTCTTGACCGCAACGCGCACCTTCTTGCCATCACGCTCTTCGAAGCGGACGCGGGTCGCCTTGCCATCCTTGGTCACGTGCGCGACCTTGGAGACGTTCAGCGGAGCCTCGGCGCGCTCCAGGCCACCCTGCGGGTTGGTCTGGGTCGGCTTGCGGTGACGCACCGCAATGTTGACGCCCGAAACGACGACCTTGCCGTCCTTCGGAAGCGACTTGGTGACTTCGCCGGTCTTGCCCTTGTCCTTGCCGGACAGGACGATGACCTGGTCACCCTTCTTGATCTTGGCAGCAGCCATCACAGCACCTCGGGGGCGAGCGAAATGATCTTCATGAAGCCCTTCGAGCGCAGCTCGCGGACCACCGGGCCAAAGATACGGGTGCCGATCGGCTCCTCGTTCTTGTTGACCAGGACGGCAGCGTTGCCGTCGAAGCGAATGACCGAGCCATCGGCGCGGCGAACGTCCTTGGCGGTGCGGACGATGACGGCGCGGTGCACGTCACCCTTCTTCACCTTGCCGCGGGGCTGCGCTTCCTTGATGCTGACGACGATGACGTCGCCCACGCCGGCGAAGCGACGCTTCGACCCGCCCAGCACCTTGATGCACTGAACCCGCTTCGCGCCGCTGTTGTCCGCGACGTCGAGATTGGATTGCATCTGGATCATTGATCCGGTTCCTTCTCGTTTGGCCTACCGGGACGTTTCGCCCGGCGGTTCCAGTTGAACTCTCGAGTCCGTGAGGACTTAAGCGATGTCGGCCCGCTCGGGGGTCGCGTGGGTGTTCACCCGCTCGATCACCTTCCAGGTCTTCAGCTTGCTGATCGGCGCAGTCTCTTCGATGCGCACGGTCTCGCCAGCCTTGTACTCGTTCGCCTCGTCATGGGCGTGATACTTCTTCGAGCGACGGATGATCTTGCCATAGAGCGGGTGCTTGACCTTGCGCTCCACGTTCACGACCACCGTCTTGTCGCCCTTGTCGGACACGATCTGCCCGGTCAGCACGCGCTTCGGCATGTTCGTTGTCCTCTTACTTCGCAGCCGAGCGCGAACGCTCGGACTGCAGCGTCTTGATGCGAGCGATGTCCTTGCGGACCTCCTTCACGCGGCTCGGCTTCTCGAGCTGGCTGGTCGCTGCCTGGAAACGGAGGTTGAACGCCTCGCGCTTCAGGTTGCCCAGCTCTTCGCCAAGCTGATCGTCGCTCTTCGCGCGCAGATCGGTTGCCTTGGTCATCTTATTCAACCCTCCAGGTGCGACGTGTCGCCGAGGCGGGCCACGACCTTGGTCTTGATCGGCAGCTTCATCGCCGCGCGCTCGAACGCTTCCGCTGCGAGCGGGCCGGGAACGCCGTCCAGCTCGAACAGGATGCGGCCGGGCTTGACGCGGGCGGCCCAATATTCAGGAGCGCCCTTGCCCGAGCCCATGCGGACTTCGGCCGGCTTGCTCGACACGGGCAGGTCCGGGAACACGCGGATCCAGAGACGGCCCTGACGCTTGATGTGACGCGTGATCGCGCGGCGAGCCGCCTCGATCTGACGTGCGGTGATCCGCTCCGGCTCCATCGCCTTCAGGCCGTACGAGCCGAAGTTCAGGCTCGCGCCGCCCTTGGCCTCGCCCTTGATGCGGCCCTTGAAGGCCTTGCGGAACTTGGTGCGCTTCGGTTGCAGCATTGTCCTTAACCCTTAGCGACGGTCGTCGCGCGCAGGGCGAACGCCCGACGTCTGCGATTCCATGTTCAGGCGATCAGTCGCCATCGGATCATGGCCCAGGATCTCGCCCTTGAAGATCCAGACCTTGACGCCGCACACGCCATAGGCGGTGTGGGCCTGCGCCTCGGCATGGTCGATGTTCGCGCGCAGCGTGTGGAGCGGAACGCGGCCTTCGCGATACCATTCCGAACGTGCGATTTCGGCGCCACCCAGACGGCCGCCGCAGTTGATGCGGATGCCCTCTGCGCCCAGGCGCATCGCCGACTGAACGGCGCGCTTCATGGCGCGGCGGAACGCGATACGACGCTCCAGCTGATCGGCAATGCCCTGCGCGACGAGCTTGGCGTCGACTTCCGGCTTGCGGATCTCGACGATGTTCAGCGACACGTCCGAGCTCGTCATCGAACCGAGCTTCTTGCGAAGCTTTTCGATGTCAGTGCCCTTCTTGCCGATGATCACGCCAGGACGCGCGGCATAGATGCTCACGCGGCACAGCTTCGCAGGACGCTCGATCACCACCTTCGAGATCGCTGCCTGGGGCAGCGCCTTGAGGATGTACTGGCGGATCTTCAGATCCTCCAGCAGCAGGCGGCCATAGTCCTGGCCTTCCGCGAACCAGCGGCTGTCCCAGGTGCGGTTGATCTGCAGGCGCAGACCGATCGGGTTGCTCTTGTGACCCATTATGCTTCTTCCTGCACTTCACGCACCACGATCCGGAGCCGGCTGAACGGCTTCAGGATGCGGGTCGACTTGCCGCGACCACGGGTGTGGAACCGCTTCATGGTGATCGACTTGCCGACCGACGCCTCGGTGACGACGAGCGCGTCGACGTCGAGGTTGTGGTTGTTCTCGGCATTGGCGATGGCCGAAGCCAGCACCTTGCGCGCGTCCACCGCCATCGCCTTCTTCGAGAAGGCGAGGATGTTCATCGCGTCGCCGGCTTTCCGGTTGCGGATCAGCGCCGCCACCAGATTCAGCTTCTGCGCCGAACCACGGATCTGCGTGCCGACCGACAGCGCCTCATTGTCGCCAACGCGACGGGGAGCCTTAGGCTTCGACATTAGCGCTTACCCTTCTTGTCGGCCGCGTGGCCCGGGAAGTACCGGGTCGGCGCGAACTCGCCGAGCTTCATGCCAACCATGTCCTCGTTCACCGACACCGGCACGAACTTGCGGCCGTTGTAGACGTTGAAGGTCAGGCCGACGAACTGCGGCAGGATGGTCGAACGACGCGACCAGGTCTTGATCGGACCAGCGCGGCCCGAATTCTCCTGCGCCGTTTCGGCCTTCTTCAGGAGATGCAGGTCCACGAAAGGACCCTTCCAAACGGAACGAGCCATCGTTTAGCCCTTCTTCTTCGCGTGGCGGCTGCGGATGATGAACTTATCCGTCGCCTTGTTGTGACGAGTGCGCGCACCCTTGGTCGGCTTGCCCCACGGAGTGACCGGATGACGGCCGCCAGAGGTCCGGCCTTCACCACCGCCGTGCGGGTGGTCGACCGGGTTCTTGGCGACGCCGCGGGTCAGCGGGCGGATGCCCTTCCAGCGGTTGCGGCCAGCCTTGGCGAGGTTGGTGTTGCCGTTGTCGGGGTTCGACACGGCGCCAACGGTGCACATGCACTCGCCGCGGATGTAGCGCTGCTCGCCCGAGTTGAGGCGAACGATCACCATACCACGGTCACGACCAACGACCTGCACATAGGTGCCTGCCGAACGTGCGATCTGACCACCCTTGCCGGGCTTCATCTCGACGTTGTGGACGATCGTGCCGACCGGAGCCTGGCCGATTTCCATCGCATTGCCGGGCTTCACGTCGGTCTTCTTGGCCGCGATCACCTTGTCGCCAACGCCGAGGCGCTGGGGAGCGATGATGTAAGCCAGACGATCCTTGCCGTTCTCGTCCGCGCCATAGTTGATCAGCGCGATGAAGGCGGTGCGGTTGGGATCATATTCGATCCGCTCCACGGTGCCGTCGACGTCCCACAGGCGGCGCTTGAAATCGATGATACGATAACGCTGCTTGTGGCCGCCCGCGATGCCGCGCGAAGTCACGTGGCCCTTGTTGTTGCGGCCGCCGGTCTTGCGCTTGCCTTCGGTCAGCGCCTTGACGGGGCCGCCCTTGTGCAGACCCGAACGGTCTACCAGGATCAGGCCACGCCGCGCCGGCGAAGTCGGGTTGTAATTCTTAAGAGCCATCTCAGTTGACCCCCTGCGTCACGTCGATCGAGTCACCATCCTTGAGGGTGACGATCGCCTTCTTGATGTCGCTGCGCGTGTAGGGCTTGCCCTTCCAGCGCTTCGTCTTGCCCTTCTGGACGATCGTGTTCACCGCGGTGACACCGACGCCGAAGATCGCCTCGACCGCCGCCTTGATCTGCGGCTTGGTCGCGTCGTTGGCGACCTTGAAGACCACCGCGTTCGCCTCGGAGACGAGCGTGGACTTCTCGGTGATGTGCGGCGCAACGATCACGTCGTAATGACGGATGTCCACCTGCTTGCCCTGCTTAGCCATTGAAGCGAGCCTCCAGCTTCTCGACGGCAGCGCGGGTCAGGACCAGCGTGTCGTGCTTCAGGATGTCATAGACGTTGGCACCCGCCGCCGGGAGGACGTCGACGCCCACCAGGTTGCGTGCGGCCAGGAAGCCGTTGCCGGCCTCACCGTCGATCACGAGCGCGGTCTTACCGACCTTCAGACCAGCGAACTGATCCTTGAGCGCCGAAGTCTTGCTCGCTTCGAAACCGTCGAGGACGATCAGCGAACCCGCCTTGGCATGGCTCGAAAGCGCCATCTTCAGGCCGAGCGCGCGAATCTTCTTGTTCAGCGAGATGTTGAAGTCCCGCTTGCGCGCGCCGTGCGCCTTACCGCCGCCGATGAAGATCGGGGCCGCACGGTCGCCGTGACGAGCCGTACCGCCGCCCTTCTGGCGACCGAACTTCTTGCCGGTGCGCGACACTTCCGAACGCTCACGCGTCGGACGAGCCGTCTCACGGCGGTTCCACAGCTGCCAGGTGACGACGCGATGCAGGATGTCGGCGCGCGGCTCGAGGCCGAACACGTCGTCATTCAGATCGATGTCGCCCGATGCCTTGGCGTCGAGGGTCTGTACCTTGACCTTCACGTTCAGCCCTCCTGGCCGTCGGTCGCCTCGGGAGCCTCGACCGTATCGGCCGGGGTATCCGCGGGGGCGTCGTTGTTGCTGTTGGCAGCCTGCTTGATGCTGGCCGGGAACGGCGCGTCGGCGTGACGCGCGACCTTCACCGAGTCCTTGACGAACAGCCAGCCACCCTTCGAGCCAGGGACCGAGCCCTTGACGAAGATCAGGCCGCGCTCGACGTCGGTGCCGACGATCTCGAGGTTCTGCTGGGTGCGGTTCTTGTCGCCCATGTGGCCGGCCATCTTCTTGTTCTTGAAGACGCGGCCCGGATCCTGACGGTTACCCGTCGAACCCAGCGCACGGTGCGAGATCGAAACGCCGTGGGTCGCACGCATACCGCCGAAACCCCAACGCTTCATGCCGCCCGCAAAGCCCTTGCCCTGCGTACGACCCTGAATGTCGACGAACTGGCCTGCGACATAGTGGTCGGCCGAAATCTCGGCACCCACGTCAAGCAGACCGTCCGCATCCACGCGGAACTCCGCGAGGATCGCCTTAGGCTCCACTTCGGCCTTGCCGAACTGGCCGCGCTGCGGCTTGGCGACATTCTTCGCCTTGGCGCTGCCAGCGCCAAGCTGAACGGCGGTGTAGCCGTCCTTATCCATTTCGCGACGAGCGACGACCTGAACGCCTTCGAGGCTCAGAACGGTAACCGGCACGTGGCGGCCGTCGTCCTGAAACAGGCGGGTCATCCCCAACTTCTTCGCGATCACGCCAGTGCGCATGATCAGTACACTCCATAACAGAGGCACCCCACGGACCATTCCGAAGGGTGCGTGCCTCAGCCCGTAGATGCGATGCGAGCCCCCGTCCGGGCTGAATTCCCGCCCGAAAGCAGGAAAGACGGGGGACGCAGACCCGGACCGAAGTCCGGCGGTATCCCTATGTCGTTTGAGCGTTTCGCTCTGGCTGGAACTTCGGATCGGGATCGATCCGGCCTGCCCGCGCGACCCCGATGGAATCGCGAATCTCGTATGGGAAGCGGCGCCTTTACGTCAGCTTCACTTCCCTGTCCACCCCTCACCCAGCCTTTTCGGCGAATGCGGAACGGAAACAGCCCCGATCGAGGATCGGGGCTGCGTCAACTGGCTCAGGCCAGCTTGATTTCGACGTCGACGCCGGCGGCGAGGTCGAGCTTCATCAGCGCGTCGACCGTCTGCGGGGTCGGCTGCACGATGTCGAGCATGCGCTTGTAGGTGCGCACTTCGAACTGCTCGCGGCTCTTCTTGTCGATGTGGGGGCCACGGTTGACCGTGAACTTCTCGATCTTGGTCGGAAGCGGAATGGGGCCACGGATGAGAGCGCCGGTGCGGCGCGCAGTGTCGGCGATGTCGCCGGTCGCCTGGTCGAGCACGCGGTGATCGAACGCCTTCAGGCGGATGCGGATGTTGTTGTCCATGTCCCTACCGATGTGAAAGAGCGGACCCCGTTGCCGGGGTTCTTGCTGGTTGAACTCAAACTGAAGGCGGCCCCTTACCGGCACACGCCCAGGATATCAAGCCCCCAGATCACCGCCTGTCGCCGGAAAACGCAGCTCGCGCGCCTGCGCGAGCGAAAGTGCCTCGATCGCCGCCACAGCCCGTTCGGGATCGGGCAGCCCGAACAGGTCATGCTCCTCGACATCGGGGCCCACCTGCCGGGTCACGGAAACCCAACCGCGTTGCCCGTCCTGATCGACCAGCGCCGCGCCGATGATGCTGTCCCCCGCGATCTCGCGATACGCCACGCCGCGCATGGGCGAGAGCCACACGATACGCCTGTCGGTGACGGCCACCGTTCCAAGCGAGTCGAAAACCCAGCTGCTCAGAACCTTGCGGGCAACGAGGATCGCCGGGACGATCGACCCGAAGAGCAGACCGATCAGCAGCAACGCCCAGAAGGCCCGAGGCCAGACGCCGACCCCGGTCAGGATTCTCCAGAGCCACCAGGCGATCAGGACCGGAGCCAGCACCGTCAGCGACAGCAAAGGCGCTCGTGACCCCGTCAAGGTCCGCCAGCCCGGCCGCGCGGCCCACACAACGCGCTCCCCCAATTCCAACCCAGCGCCTGCGGCCGAAGCGGAAGGGTCCGGCGCACGCCAAGCCATACGGAGTCCGCGCGCAAACAGCACCACCAACATCGCCAGAAACAGGATGCCGGAAACGATCAGAACCGGCCGGATCTGCTCGAGGGGAACCGGAATGCGCAAGGCCCCGCCCCGGAAACCCGCCCACCCCGCTTCGCTGGAAGCGGCGATCGTCTGGAAGAGAAACAAGCCGATAAAGCACAGCGGCACGACCATGGCCGATGCGATCAGCGCGATTCGGACCCAGCGCGGCTGGCCGCTTAGAAGGTCGCTGCCATCGTCTTCAGGCTCGCTCATCTTTCTCCCCCGCCAACCCCTTTGCCCGTCACAAACAAAAAGCCCGGCCTCCCCAAGGGAAGCCGGGCTCTTCGTTCTCAGCCCTTGCGGGCGTCGATTACTTGTCGATGCTGCTGACGACGCCTGCACCGACGGTGCGGCCGCCTTCGCGGATCGTGAAGCGCTGGCCCACGTCCATAGCGATCGGCGCGATCAGCTTGATGCCGAGAGCGACTTCGTCGCCCGGCATCACCATCTCGGTGCCCGAAGGCAGCTCGATCGTGCCGGTCACGTCCGTGGTACGGAAGTAGAACTGCGGACGATAGTTGGCGAAGAACGGCGTGTGACGGCCACCCTCGTCCTTCGACAGGACGTACACGCTCGACTGGAAGTCGGTGTGCGGGGTGATCGAACCCGGCTTCGCGAGCACCTGGCCACGCTCAACTTCTTCACGGCCAACGCCGCGGATCAGCGCGCCGATGTTGTCGCCGGCCTGGCCCTGGTCGAGCAGCTTGCGGAACATTTCGACGCCCGTGACGGTGGTCTTGCGGACTTCCGGATGGATGCCGACGATCTCGACTTCCTCACCAACCTTCACCACGCCGGTCTCGACGCGGCCGGTCACGACGGTGCCGCGACCCGAGATCGAGAACACGTCTTCGATCGGCATCATGAACGGCTTGTCGAGCGGACGCTCCGGCTGCGGGATCGACTCGTCGACAGCGGCCATGAGCGCGAGGATCGCATCCTTGCCGAGCTTGTCGTCCGAACCCGACAGAGCGGCGGTCGCCGAACCACGGATGATCGGAATGTTGTCGCCGTCGAACTCACGACGCGACAGCTCTTCGCGGATTTCCATCTCGACCAGCTCGAGGATTTCCTCGTCGTCGACCAGATCGACCTTGTTGAGGAAGACCACCATGGTCGGCACGCCGACCTGCTTGGCGAGCAGGATGTGCTCCTTGGTCTGCGGCATCGGGCCGTCGGTGGCCGACACGACCAGGATCGCGCCGTCCATCTGCGCCGCGCCGGTGATCATGTTCTTCACATAGTCGGCGTGGCCGGGGCAGTCGACGTGCGCATAGTGACGCGAATCGGTCTCATACTCGACGTGCGCGGTCGAGATGGTGATGCCGCGCTCACGCTCTTCCGGAGCCTTGTCGATGTTGGCGAAGTCGACAGCCGCGTTGCCCGCGACGTTCTCTGCCAGAATCTTGGTGATCGCGGCCGTCAGCGAGGTCTTGCCGTGATCGACGTGACCGATGGTGCCGATGTTGAGGTGCGGTTTAGTCCGCTCAAACTTTGCCTTCGCCATTGTTTCCTACCTTCTGATTCAATTTTCCCGGACCGCTACGGGACTCGCGAGAACGCGGCCCCATAGCGGTTCAATTCACGTAACGCCAGCCTTAGGCCAGCTTGGCCTTCACTTCGTCAGCCACGTTCGGCGGCACTTCGTCATAGTGCGAGAACTGCATGCTGTACTGCGCGCGTCCCTGGGTGAACGAGCGGAGCTGGTTCACGTAACCGAACATGTTGGCCAGCGGGACCATCGCCTCAACCGTCTGCGCGTTGCCGCGGCTGTCGGTACCCTGGATCTGGCCACGGCGGCTGTTGATGTCGCCGATCACGTCACCGAGATAGTCCTCGGGGGTCACGACCTCGACCTTCATGATCGGCTCGAGCAGCTTGATGCCGGACTTCTGCGCCGCTTCGCGCATTGCGGCGCGGGCGGTGATTTCGAAGGCGAGCGCCGACGAGTCGACGTCATGGTACGCGCCGTCATACAGCAGCACTTCGAAGTCGATGATCGGGAAGCCAACCAGCGAACCGGTCAGCGCGGTCTCGCGGAAGCCCTTTTCGATCGCGGGGATATATTCCTTCGGAATGTTACCGCCCTTGATCTCGTCCTTGAAGACGAAGCCCGAACCGCGCTCACCCGGGGTCAGCTTGACCTTGACGCGGCCGAACTGGCCAGTGCCGCCCGACTGCTTCTTGTGGGTGTAGTCGATGTCCACCGGCTTCGCGAGATACTCGCGATACGCCACCTGCGGTGCGCCGACATTCGCCTCGACCTTGAACTCGCGCTTCATGCGATCGACCAGGATTTCCAGGTGAAGTTCACCCATGCCCTTGATGATCGTCTGGCCCGACTCATGATCGGTCGAAACGCGGAACGAAGGATCCTCGGCGGCCAGGCGGTTGAGGGCGATGCCCATCTTCTCCTGGTCGGCCTTGGTCTTCGGCTCCACCGACAGCTCGATCACCGGCTCGGGGAATTCCATCCGCTCGAGGATGATCGGGTGCGCGCTGTCGCACAGCGTGTCGCCGGTCGTGGTCTCCTTGAGACCCGCGATCGCGACGATGTCGCCCGCACGCGCCTCATCGATGTCCTCACGCGAGTTCGCGTGCATGAGGAGCATACGGCCGATCTTTTCCTTCTTGTCCTTCACCGAGTTCAGGTAGCTGCCCTTCGACAGCGTACCCGAATAGATGCGGGCGAAGGTGAGCGAGCCGACGAACGGGTCGTTCATGATCTTGAACGCCAGCAGCGACATCGGGGCATCGTCGGCGGGCGGACGCGAGTCCGGGGTCTCGCCGTCGAGCTTCACGCCCTGAACGTCGGGAATGTCGAGCGGGCTCGGCAGATAGTCGACGACCGCGTCCAGCAGGGGCTGCACGCCCTTGTTCTTGAACGACGAGCCGCACAGCACCGGCACGAAATCGAACGCCAGCGTGCCCTTGCGGATCAGCGCCTTCAGCGTGGCGATGTCGGGCTCGTTACCCTCGAGGTACGCGTCCATCGCCGCGTCGTCCTGCTCGACGGCGATTTCGATCAGCTCGCCGCGGGCAGCCGCAGCCGCAGCCTTCAGCTCGTCCGGAATCTCGCGATATTCGAACTTCGCGCCCAGCGACTCGTCGAGCCACACGATCGCGCGGTTCTCGACCAGGTCGACAAGGCCGACGAACTGGCTCTCGATGCCGATCGGCAGATACAGCACGGCGGTACGCGCGCCCAGACGATCCTTGATCATGTTGACGCAACGCTCGAAGCTCGCACCGGTACGGTCCAGCTTGTTGACGTAGCAGAGGCGCGGCACGCGATACTTGTCGGCCTGACGCCACACGGTCTCCGACTGCGGCTCGACGCCGGCAACGCCGTCGAAGCAGGTGACCGCGCCGTCGAGCACGCGCAGCGAACGCTCGACTTCAATCGTGAAGTCGACGTGGCCCGGCGTGTCGATGATGTTGATCAGGTGCTCTTCACCCTTGCCCTCTTCGGCGCGCCACTTGCACGTGGTCGCCGCGGACGTGATCGTGATCCCGCGCTCCTGCTCCTGCTCCATCCAGTCCATCGTCGCAGTGCCTTCGTGCACTTCGCCGATCTTGTAGGACTTGCCGGTGTAATAGAGGATGCGCTCGGTCGTCGTCGTCTTGCCGGCGTCGATGTGCGCCATGATGCCAATATTGCGATAACGCTCGAGCGGATGGCTGCGGGCCATGATCGGGGTTCCTTAGCGATGTGGGGAGCCGCTTGCGACGGCTCCCCGGAATATAGGTGCGAAAATTACCAGTGCCAGATCATCGGCTTTCGCCGATGGTCCAGGCTTACCAGCGATAGTGGCTGAACGCGCGGTTCGCTTCCGCCATGCGGTGCGTGTCTTCGCGCTTCTTGACCGCGTTGCCACGGTTGTTCGAAGCGTCCAGCAGCTCGCCCGACAGGCGGCCCGACATGGTGTTCTCGCTGCGATTGCGGGCCGAAGTGATCAGCCAGCGGATCGCGAGCGCCTGAGCACGCTCGGGACGGACTTCGACCGGAACCTGATAGGTCGCACCGCCGACGCGGCGGCTGCGGACCTCGATGCCCGGCTTGATGTTGTTGAGCGCTTCGTGGAAGACTCCGATCGGATCCTTCTTCGCGCGCTGCTCGACAACCTCGAGTGCCGAATAGACGATGCCTTCAGCGACGGACTTCTTGCCGTCCAGCATCACGCTGTTCATGAACTTCGACAGAACCTGATCACCATAGACGGGATCGGGCAGGATTTCCCGCTTCTCGGGACGACGACGACGTGCCATCTTGAATTTCCTTCTAAAACTTCAGCCGGTTCCGGAACACGTCCGGGGCTTACTTTGGCTTACTTCGGACGCTTCGCGCCGTACTTCGAACGGCTCTGCTTGCGGTCCTTGACACCCTGGGTATCGAGAACGCCGCGCAGGACGTGATAGCGCACACCGGGAAGATCGCGCACACGGCCGCCACGGATCAGGACCACCGAGTGCTCCTGCAGGTTGTGGCCCTCGCCGGGGATGTACGAGATGACTTCGCGGCTGTTGGTCAGACGGACCTTGGCCACCTTGCGAAGCGCCGAGTTCGGCTTCTTCGGGGTCGTGGTGTACACACGGGTGCAAACGCCGCGCTTCTGCGGGTTCTGCTCCATCGCAGGGACCTTGCTCTTGGTCTTCTGCGGTTCGCGGCCCTTGCGGACCAGCTGGTTGATCGTCGGCATGAAGCCCTTCACCTTTTTCGTTACCGGTTGCCCGGCGGTTACTGTGCGGGAGCCCTGGTTGTGCAATACAAAAGGGCCTGGCGGGCGTACCCCCTGGCCCCAAGTCTCCGACACCGTTCAGCTCTGCCCCACCCGGAACGGCGAAAAGCCGACAGAATCGACTCTCTGCCCCGGTGCGGAACGCGCGGCCTATACGCTCGCGGCCCTGGCCGGTCAATGGCAGCGCAGAAGGCGGTTCAGCGCGCCGCGCATTGACCTGCTCCCGGGCAATCCGCCGGCGATCCTTAACCCGATTTTCAGGCCCGTCCTTCACTGGCAGATCATGCCGCCGCTGCCGCTCCGCCCAGCAATGCCCACGCCCATGACAGGGCTGGCCATGGCCGCTATCCCCTTCGCCGCGCTCACGGCTCTGCTCTCGGGATGGAGCGCCGCCGCGGCCACCGCCGCCTGTATCATGGCCGTCGCCGCCGCAATCGGCCGGCAACATCTCGTCATGAGCCTCTGGTTCGGCATCGCCATCGCGTTCGGCGGCCATGCGTTGCTCCTCGCCCCCTTCTTCGTCGCCATCGCCATCCGGCACCGGGCCGGCATTCGCGCCTGGCTCGCCGCGCCGTCCATATGGCTGGCGGCGACACTCCCCTGGCTGATCGCCGGATGGCGGCCCGCGGGACTCGATCTGAGCACAGCGGGTGCACCCGCCATCTGGTCGCTCGCTGCCGCGACCATGCCCGATCACCTGCTCCAGCTTCTTGGTCTCGCCCTTGCCGCCGCGCTCGGCGCCATCGCCGCTTTCGCCGCCCGAATGCAGGTCGTGCCTATGGACCGCGCCGGCATGATCGGCATGGCGGGCCTTTCGGCGCTTCTGACCGCGGGCCTGCTGCCCGGCATGCGGCCGGACGCATTCATTCTCGCCGCGACCCTCACTCTTGCCTGCGCCGCCATCCGCCCGAACCGCTCCACGCTTCTTGTCGCGGGGCTGGTTCAGGCTGGATTCTTCATCGCGATCAGCGCAGCCCCCGGATCCGGCGTGCCGGCGATCGCGATCTCTGCGCTGTGCATGATCGCGGCGACATGGATCGCAGCGCAGCCACTGATTACCCCCCACGCGAATGATAATCGCGACGGATCGCATCGAATCCCGCCCGCATACGGGCTGCACGGCACCCTGTCCTTTGATATGGTGAGTGCGCGGCCCGCACGGCCGCGGGGGGAGTAACATCGATGTTCGGAAGCAAGACGCGTGATGACCGGCCGGCGATGCCGCTGGCGACCGGAGGCAACGGCAATGGCCGGCGTGGCATGTTTTCCGTGATCGGCGCCGATGTCGTGATCGCCGGCAACATCAACGCCAGCGCCGAATTGCATGTCGAGGGCCGGATCGAGGGCGATGTCGACTGCGCCGCGCTGATCCAGGGTGCCGAGAGCCACATCGTCGGTGGCGTCACCGCCGAAAGCGCCCGCATTGCCGGTGCGATCGAGGGTGCGGTCCGCGTCCGCCAGCTCACCGTCGAGCGCAGCGCGCGCATCACCGGCGACGTCGAGTATGAGAATATCACGATCGAGAATGGCGGCCATATCGACGGCCGGATGCGCCGCATCGGCGCCACCACCGTGACGATCACCCCGCTGATCGGCAGCGACGCCCCGCGCGCACCGCTCGCGACGACGGTCGAAGCCGCGACGGGTTAGTCGCCCGATACCAGTTTGCCGCCCTTGATCACCGCCTTCACCGCGGTGAGCACGCGCACGTCCTTGAGCGGATCGCCCTCAACCGCGACGATGTCGCCATAGCGGCCGACAGCAATCGCGCCGACATCCTTCTCGCGCCCCAGCGCCTGCGCAGCGTTGACCGTCGCCGCGCGGATCGCCTCGAGCGGCGTCATCCCATATTCGACCATCACCCGGAACTGTCCGGCCGCGGTACCGTGCGGCATCACGCCGGCGTCGGTACCGAACACCATCTTCACCCCGGCGGCATGCGCCTTGCGGAAATTGTCGCGCTGGATCTGCGCCACCTCACGGTCCTTGCGCAGATTGTCCTCGAGCACGCCATTCTTCTTGCCCTCGGCCTGGGTATAGTCCGTGTTGAAGATATCCATCGAGAACCAGACCGGCTGCTTGCGCGCCGCAGCAAGCTTGATGCCCTCGTCATCGACCAGGCTGGCATGCTCGATCGTGTCGATCCCCGCGCGGATCGCCGCCTTGATCCCCGCCGCCCCATGCGCGTGCGCGGCGACCCGCAGCCCCCATTGATGCGCTTCGTCGGCGATGGCGCGCATCTCTTCCTCGGACAGCTGCTGCTGCCCCGGCTCGGTGTTGCGCGAGAAAACGCCCCCGGTCGCGCAGATCTTGATGACCTCAGCACCGTATTTGCGCTGCTCGCGCACCTTGACCCGCAGTTCCTGCGGCCCGTCGCCCACCGCCACGCCCTTGGCCTTGAACGAGGGCGGCAAATAGGTCTGATCGCAATGCCCGCCGGTCGCCCCAAGTGCATGCGCCGCCGGCACGATCCGCGGCCCTTCGATCAGCCCTTCCTCGATCGCCTGCTTGTAGCCGACATCGGCATAATTCTCGGACCCGACATTGCGGATCGTCGTGAAACCGGCCTTGAGCATCGCGCGTGCGTTGGCGACGCCCTGGATCGCCCAAAAGCTGTCGGTGAACTGCAGCCCGGTATAGCCACCATAGAGCGGGTTGGCGTCGAGATGCACATGCATGTCGATCAGGCCGGGCAGGATCGTCTTGCCGCTGAGGTCGATATGCCGGACGTCGCTGCCCCAGCGCACGGTGCGCGCATCCGCAATGTTCTTGATCCGCCCGTCCTCGATGAACACGGCAGGATGCTCGACCACCGTCCCGGCGACGACATCCACCATGCGGTCGGCGGTGACGACGACGGTCTCGGCACCGGCAGGCGTGGCGGCGAGCGCGGCTGCAGCCGCGAAGATCAACTGGCGCTTCATGGAATCCCCGTTTGGCGTTTTCCCGACGCTCGCCGCGCCCGCGCCAAAGGTCAATCATTTCAGCGGATCATGCCCCCAGTTCATCAGCGAATAGCGCCATCGCGAGACCGGAATCCGGAATTCATCGTGCGGCCCCTGCCCGCGGTGCCGCCGCACGAAACCCACGACTTTCCGCATATGCGCATAGTCGGCGCCATCGAGTTCAGCCTGCTTCCGGCGCAGGATCTCGACGATCCGCCGGCCCGAAGCGCGACCGACGCTCTCGCTCTCGCCCGGCCGCGTGAAGCCGACCTTGCGGCTCTGCTCGGTCTCCAGCCATTCCTCGATCTCGCCGGCGGTCATGTTCACCGCCTCGTGAAAATTCCGCCACACCTGTTCGTGGTCGTCCCGCATCTCGCCCCGACGCTCAAACCCTGACCGGGTTCTCCAATATCCCGTCCGGCATCGGCTTCACGCTCGCGATATCGATCGCAAAGCCGATCCACATCGCCAGCAGGACAAGCGCAGAGAGTGAGAAGAGCAGCGCCCGCACCGGTACCTTCTTCGGCCCGATATGGACGAAGCTATGGGCACAGCGAAGCGCCACATAGACCCACGCCAGCGCCACCTGCACCTTGGTGTCCTGATTGGTGAAGAGCAGTAGCGGCACCAGCGCGAAATAGAGTCCCGGCATCTCGAACAGGTTGCGATAATTGTTCGCGGGCATCTCGACCGGCTCGAAATAGCGCAGCGCAGCCTCGCCGGTTGCGAGATCCTCAGCCTTGGGCGGATTGGCTTGGATATGCCCGAACCGCTTCACGAACATCATCGTGTAGACGATGAACATCAGGCCCACGAGCGCGAATGTGGGCCACAGGATCGAAATACCCATGCCGCTGTCCCTCTCCTTCGGTTATGGGCGGCAAGGTGGCGGCACAACGCCACACTGTAAAGCGGAGGACAGGATGGTGACGGGTCAGGAAGGCGGATGCCGCTGCGGCAAGATACGGTTCCGGATCAACGCCGAGCCCTTCGTCACCGCCGTCTGCCATTGCCGCGGCTGCCAGAAGATGACCGCAAGCGCCTTTTCAACCACCCTCACCCTGCCCGCCGATGCGCTCGAGATCCTCGAGGGTGAACCGGTGATCGGCGGCCTGCATGGCGACGAGGCACGGCATCACCATTGCGGCTGGTGCAAGAGCTGGCTCTTCACCCGCCTTCCGCCCGAATATGGCGCGGTGAACGTGCGCGCGACGATGCTCGACGACGCAAGCGGATTCGTCCCGTTCATCGAAACCTATACGAGCGAGAAACTCCCCTGGGCACAAACCGGTGCAGCCCACAGCTTCGAGCGCTTCCCCGAGCCGTCCGACTATCCAAGGCTGATGCAGGCGTTCGCTGAAGCGAACTGAGCGTCAGACCTTGCGGCCGAAGACGGGGCGCGGCGCAGCGCTGTCGGGCACAGAGAAATTCGCCTCGCCCGCAGCCTTCTTCTCGAGATAGCGGGAGATCGCTGCATCCGCGTCGAAATCGCCGGATGCTGTATCGCTGCGATCCGGTGCCTTCTTGCCTTTGGGCTTCGTCGCCAGCCCGAGCAGCTTGAACAGGATCGGAAGGCTGAGCAGCAGGCTGATCGCGGCAAGCCCGATCACCGTCGGCATCAGCTGCTGCGACGCCACTCCGCCCATCGATGCGTTCACGCGATAGAGGTAGATCGCCAGCCCGCCGAACCAGAAGACGGGCACGATCCCCAGAAACGCTTTTGCCGACATGCCATGCTCCCGCAAATCGCGCGGCAGCATGGCAGGGTTTCACCAAGAAAGGCTGAACGGGATTTGAGATGCGCCTTGCGGCGCATTGCGGCACCGGCCCGCTCCCCCACCCGGCCACCCATATGATACTGCCGTTGGGTGGCCGGGTGGGGGAGCGGGCCGGTGCCGCCTCACATGTGCAGCTGGCGCCCGTACGCGGCCAGCACCGCCTCGTGCATCGTCTCGCTGATCGTCGGATGCGGGAACACCGTCTCCATCAGTTCCGCCTCGGTGGTCTCGAGCGTCTTGCCGATCGTGTAGCCCTGGATCATCTCGGTCACTTCCGCGCCGATCATGTGAGCGCCGAGCAGCTCGCCGGTCTTGGCGTCGAACACCGTCTTCACAAAGCCCTCGGGCTCGCCGAGCGCGATCGCCTTGCCGTTGCCGATGAAGGGGAAGTTACCGACCTTGACCTCATAGCCCGCTTCCTTCGCCTTCGCCTCGGTCAGGCCGACACTGGCGATCTGCGGGTGGCAATAGGTGCAGCCCGGGATGTTGCGCGGGTCCATCGCGTGCGGATGCTTGCCAGCAATCGCCTCGGCCGCGATCACGCCCTCATGGCTCGCCTTGTGCGCGAGCCACGGCGGCGCGGTGATGTCGCCGATCGCGTAGAGGCCGTCGATGTTGGTCTTGCAGGCGGGGTCGGTCTTGAGGAAGCCGCGATCGTCGACATCGACGCCCAGTTCCTTGAGGCCGATATCGGCGGTGTTCGGGACGATGCCGATCGCGACGATAACGTGGCTGAACTCGCCATTCACCGCCTTGCCGTCCTTGCCGGTGATCGTCGCCTTCACGCCATTGGCGTCGGCCGCGATCTTGTCGATCTTGGCGCTGGTCATGATCGTCATGCCCTGCTTCTTCAGCGCCTTCTCCAAATGCGCGGAGATGTCGGCATCCTCGACCGGCACGATGCGGTCGAGCATCTCGACCACGGTCACTTCGGCGCCCATGTCATTGTAGAAGCTCGCGAACTCGATGCCGATCGCGCCCGATCCGATGACCAGCAGCTTCTTCGGCATCTCCTTAGGCGTCATCGCGTGGCGATAGGTCCACACCTTGTTGCCGTCCGCAGGAAGCCCCGGCAGGTCGCGCGCGCGCGCGCCGGTCGCGAGGATGATGTTCTTCGCGGTCAGCTCGGTCACCTTGCCGTCCTCGGCCGTGACGCTGAGCTTGCCCTTGCCGGTCAGCTTGCCGGTGCCGAAATGCACCGCGACCTTGTTCTTCTTCATCAGGTGCGTGACGCCCTGGTTGAGCTGCTTGGCGACGCCGCGCGAACGCTTGACCACGGCTTCGAGGTCCGCGGTGATCTTCTCGGCGGCGAGGCCATAGTCCTTGGCGTGCTGCATGAAGTGGAAGATCTCGGCCGAGCGCAGCAGCGCCTTGGTCGGAATGCAGCCCCAGTTCAGACAGATCCCGCCCAGCAGCTCGCGCTCAACGATCGCGGTCTTGAGGCCGAGCTGGCTCGCGCGGATCGCGGCGACATAGCCGCCGGGTCCGGAACCGAGCACGATCACGTCATAGGATTCAGCCATTGTCTCTAGAGCCCCTGGGGAGTGAGGATTGAAGGATAGATAGGGTCGGCGAACGCGCCTTGCATCAGCCGTCCACCGGGCGCGGCTTGCGATCCTCGCCCACCGCCACGAAGGTGAAATTGGCCTGGGTCACCAGCTCGCGTTCCTCGCCATGGCGGCCGCGGCGCCAGGCCTCGACGTCGATCTTCATCGAGCTGCGGCCGACCTTGGTGAGCGCCGCATAGACCGACACCTCGTCGCCCACGAAGACAGGCGCGTGGAACTGCATCGCGTCCATCGCCACCGTCACGGCGCGGCCCTTAGCACGGCGCGCGGCGACAAGGCCGGCGGCCATATCCATCTGTCCGATCAGC
Source organism: Sphingomonas sp. GW821-FHT03E12 (assembly GCF_059420685.1). Classification (NCBI taxonomy): domain Bacteria; kingdom Pseudomonadati; phylum Pseudomonadota; class Alphaproteobacteria; order Sphingomonadales; family Sphingomonadaceae; genus Sphingomonas; species Sphingomonas sp. GW821-FHT03E12. The sequence goes on along the minus strand of NZ_JBWKUF010000002.1, from coordinate 494,595 downwards.
CAGCCGCCGAAGATATCGCCATAGGCGTTGGCGTCGGCAGGCATCGTCGTCACGCGGATCGTCGGCTCGAAAGCCGGCGGCGACCGGTCAGGCATCACTTGCATTCCTCTTGGCGCGATCCGCCGCCATTGCCCGCCGCATCGGGCCGACCCCCATGCCGATCACGCACAGGATCGCGACGGCGGTCACCAGCCACACGTCGCGTGCGGCCAGCGGATAGGCCCAGGCCGAAACCGCAGCGATCACCAGCGCGACCGCAATTCCGGCGGCGATGTGCAGGGCTTCGACCAGGACGCGCATCGCGGCCTCAGGCCAGCAGGCCCATCGGCGACTCGACGAGCGCCTTGAACACCTTCATCAGCTCGGCGCCATCGGCCCCATCCACTGCGCGGTGATCGAAGCTGCCGGTCGCCGACATCACGGTCGCAACGCCCAGCGCGTCGTCGACGATGTACGGACGCTTCTCGCCCGCGCCGACCGCCAGGATCATTGCCTGGGGCGGGTTGATCACCGCATCGAACTGCTTGATCCCGAACATGCCCATGTTGGAGATGCTGGCGGTGCCGCCCTGATATTCGTGCGGCTGCAACTTGCCTTCCTTGGCGCGCTGGCCGAGCTCCTTCATCTGGGTCGAGATCGACGCCAGCCCGATATTCGCGGCATCGCGGATGATCGGGGTGATCAGGCCGGTCGGCGTGGACACCGCCACCGAGATGTCCGAGCGGCTGTACTTGACCAGCTTGTCGCCCGCATAGGTGACGTTGCACTTGGGCACCTGAGCCAGCGCAACCGCCAGCGCCTTGATCAGCATGTCGTTGACCGACAGCTTCACGCCCCGGCCTTCCAGGCTCTTGTTGAGCTGGCCGCGCAGCTTGAGCAGCGCGTCGAGCTGGACGTCGACGGTGAGGTAGATGTGCGGGATCGTCTGCTTCGCCTCGGTCAGGCGGCGCGCGATCGTCTTGCGGATGTTGCTGAGCTTCTCTTCTTCGTGCGGAATGGTCTCGTCGTACCACACCGAAGCGGGAGCCGCCGGAGCCGCAGCAGCAGGCGCCGCCGCCGCCGCGGGAGCCGCCGCCGATGCCGCAGCAGGCGCTGCGCCAGGCTTCGCGCCCTCGACATCCGCCTTGACGATACGGCCGTTCGGGCCCGAGCCGCTCACGCCGCCCAGGTCCACGCCCTTCTCGGCCGCGATGCGGCGCGCCAGCGGGCTGGCCTTGACGCGATCGCCGCTCGCCGCCGGGGCGGCGACAGGGGCCGCGACCGGAGCAGCGGGCGCCGCAGCCTTGGGTTCTTCCTTCGAGGCTTCGGCGGCCTTGGGCGCCTCTGCCTTGGGCGCTGCGGCGGCTGCGGAGACGTCCTCGCCCTCGCCCGCCAGCACCGCGATCACGGTGCCGACCTTCACGCCGTCAGTGCCCTCGGCGATCAGGATCTTGGCGATCACACCCTCGTCGACCGCTTCGAACTCCATCGTCGCCTTGTCGGTCTCGATCTCGGCCATCAGGTCGCCGGCCTTGACGGTATCGCCCTCCTTCACCAGCCATTTGGCGAGGGTGCCTTCTTCCATCGTCGGGGAAAGGGCAGGCATCTTGATGTCGATCGACATGGGTGGGGAGGATCCTGTCGCAGGGTGGTGGTTTGGCCCTCCCTTGCGCGATGAACGGCGCGGGTCAAGCCTCCCGCACCCGTCAACCCCTTGCACTCCGGCCCTTCCCGCGTCACCACGAAGGGGAAACGGGAGGGGATGGTTTCATGCGTACCTATCTTGTGGTGATCGATGAAAGCCCCGAAGCGCAGATCGCCCTGCGTTTCGCCGCACGCCGCGCGGTCAAGACGGGCGGCGGAGTCGAGATTCTCTCGCTGATTCCCAAGCCCGACTTCGTCCAGTGGGGCGGCGTGATGGCGACGATCGAGGAAGAGGCGCGCCAGCGCGCCGAAGCGCTCGTGGCCGGCGCCGCGGGTACGCTCATCCAGGAATCGGGCTTGAAGCCGACCATCACCGTCCGCGAAGGCGACGGCCCCAAGGTGATCCGCGAACTGATCGCCGCCAATCCGGAAATCGCCGCGCTCGTCCTTGGCGCGGCCGTGGGCGGCAAGCCGGGCGCGCTCGTCACCCATTTCACCAGCAGCGACATGGCCGCCCTTCCCGTCCCGCTGATGCTGATCCCGGGAAGCCTCGACCGCGACGCAATCGACCGGCTAAGCTGATCTCCATGCGAACCCTTCCCATGCTCGCGCTGCTCGCCGCAGCCCCCGCCGCCGCACAGGATTCTCCCAGCCCCGAACGCCTCAAGGCCGATGTCGAAAAGCTGGTGAGCTTCGGCACCCGCCACACCCTCTCGTCGGCGACCGATCCGGTTCGCGGCATCGGCGCCGCGCGCAAATGGGCAGCGGACGAGCTCAACCGCATCGGCGAGGCATGCAAGTGCATCGAGGTCGCCAACATCGCCCGCACCTTCACCGGCCCGCGCGCACCCAACGGGGTCGAGGTGGTCAACGTCCTCGGTTTCCAGGCCGGCGAAGACCCCAAGCGCGTCGTGATCGTGCAGGGCCATATCGATTCGCGCGTCAGCGACGTGATGAACGCTACCGCCGACGCCCCCGGCGCCAATGACGACGCCTCGGGCGTCGCACTGGTAATCGAGGCCGCGCGCATCCTGTCGAAACAGAAGCACAAGGCGACGATCATCTACGCCGCGCTGTCGGGTGAGGAACAGGGCCTGATGGGCGGCACCCTGCTCGCGGAAACCGCCAGGGAACGCGGCTGGACCGTGATCGCGGTGCTCAACAACGACATCGTCGGCAACACGATGGGCCAGAATGGCGTCCGCGTCGCCGATCGCGTCCGCGTCTTCTCCGAAGGCATCCGCGCGTCGGAGACGATCGAGGAACAGCTCCGCCGCCGCGGTGACGGTGGCGAGGATGACGGCCCCAGCCGCGCGCTCGCCAAGGCGATCGACAAGGTTGCCGACGGTATGCGCGACAAGGATAGCGGCGCGCTCGACGCCTTCATTGTCCGCCGCCCCGACCGCTTCGGCCGCGGCGGCGATCATGAGCCGTTCCTGCGCCTTGGCTTCCCGGCAATCCGCTTCTCGGTCGGCGCCGAGAATTACGACCAGCAGCACCAGGATCTGCGCACCGAGAACGGCCGCGTCTATGGCGACACGGTCGACAAGATGGACTTCCCCTATCTGGCAAAGGTGACCGCGCTCAACGTCGCGACGATCCGCCGCCTCGCCAACGCCCCCGACGCGCCGTCAGGCGTGGTGCTCGACGGCGCGCTGTCGCACGACATCAAGGTGAAGTGGAACCCGGTCGCAGGCGCCAAAGGCTATCGCGTCTACTGGCGCCGCAACGACACGCAGAACTGGACCGATGTGCGCGGCGTCGCCGGGCTGACGGAGACGGTGCTGAAGGACGTTCCGGTCGACGACCATTTCGTCGGCGTCGCGTCGGTCGCCGCCGACGGCAGCGAGAGCATCGTCACCTTCGGCACGCGCCCGCCGCGCTGATCTGGCACGGGTGTCTGGGAGCCCGCCGCCGCCGTCTCCCCCCATGGAACGGCGACGGCGGGTAGCGCCTCAACGGCAATAGCAGTTCTTGCTCTTCACCGGCGCGCGATAGAGTTTCTTGGTCGGGGCGCGGCGCACGACCTTGCGCGCGCCATAGGTCACATATTCCTCGGTCACGGTGGTCGTGGTGGTCACCACCGGTACCGACTGGATCACCACCGTCGTGGACGCCGGTGCCGTGTAGTAGCTCTGACCATAGCAGTTCGCGACGCACACCATCGGCCGCCGCGCATAGCCGCGATAGCCATGTTCCCCGCGATATTCGTAGCGGTCGCCGCGGCGCACATCGCGATCATAGTCGCGTTCATCATAGCCGAGCGCATCATAGTCGCGGTCATAGCGGTCGCGATCGGCGTAGTAGCCGTCATCGTCATCATAGTCGTAGCCATGACCGTCGCGGTCCCAGTCGAGGCCGCTGACCGAATCCCACACCTTGCCGCGGCGGTCGATCAGCACCGCATCGTCATAATAGCGGACCCAGTCATAGCCCGAAGCCGGACGGCTCAGCCCCCAGCTCGACCAGTCGTTGATCCAGAAGCCACCGCCAATCCAGTAGCTCGGCAACGTCCAGCCGCGCACCGGCCGGCGATAGGCGCCCCAGCCGCCCGGCGCGCGCCATCCGGCGTACCAGCGCCCGTCGATCCGCTGTCCCCAGCGCCCCGGGCGCGCCGGCTGCCAATTGCCCGGCCGCGGCGTGCCCGGAGTCCAGCTGCCGGGGCGATGCGGCCGCCCCGGCTGCCAGCCACCCGGCCGGGGCGTGCCCGGCCGCCAGTTGGGACGTTGCGGCGCATGAGCGGCCGGCATCGCCGTTGTGGGCACCACCGTAACCGGCGCGGCCGGCACGATTGCGGCGGGCGCGGGATAGGAGGCTCCCCGAGCCTGCTGCGCATCCGCGGGTGCGGCAATCGCAAGGCCGCTGACGGCTGCGACGATCAGGGTGGCGGTACGCATCGGGCGGCAACTCCTTTTTGGAATCGCGCCAGGCTCAGGCGAAGACGCGAATCTTCACCGTTTCTTAACACTTTCGTTACGGGCGCACCAAGTCACGCCGCGGATCGGCAAGTCCCAAATCGGGCCAATGACTTAACCATGATTCGATCGAGCACCGCGAAAGCCGTGCCAATCCGGAACAGGCGATTCGGCCGTTAACCCGCGATCCGCGGCGCCAGCAGCGTCACCAGCGCCTCGCATCCCGCCGCATCCTCGGCGTCGAACCGCCCGCGAGTCGGGCTGTCGAGATCGAGTACCCCGATCAGCCTGCCGTCGTGCACGATCGGAACGACCAGCTCGGCATTGCTCGCCGCGTCGCACGCGATATGGCCGGGAAACGCATGGACGTCCTCGATCAGCTGGGTCTCCCCGCTCGCCGCCGCCGCGCCGCACACGCCCTTGCCGAACGGAATGCGGATGCACGCCGCCTTGCCCTGGAACGGGCCCAGCACCAGCTCGCCGCCAACATTGCGGTAGAAGCCGGCCCAGTTGAGGTCGGGCAGATACTGCCAGATCAGCGACGCCGCGTTCGCCATGTTGGCGATCGCATCGTCCTCCCCCGCGGTCAGCGCGTCGAGCGCGGCCAGCAGGTCGCGATAAAGCTCGGCCTTGGATCCGGCCGCGATGTCGAAGCTGTACATGGCGCCGCAGGTGGCCTGCCGCGCCGCCGTGCGCAAGGGGTCAGGCGCCGCGCTTCAAATCCGCCTTGGCAAAGGCGCGCAGCGCGTCCTTGCCGTTCCAGCGCGCGGTCCGGTCGTCCGACGCCGCCAGCTTCGCCGCAAGTTCACGTGCTGCCGCGCGCAAGGCCGGGTCCTTCTTGCCCCCAATCGCTCGCAACGCCCAGTTGGCGCCCTTTTTGACGAAGTTGCGTTCATCGCCTGCCGCGCCCTCGATCAGATCGAGCCCATGCAGATAGTCCGCCGGACGCCCGTGCAGCGCCAGACAGGCGAGCAACGCAAACCCCGCACGCCGCCCCATCTCGTCATTGAGCTGCGTCCACGGCTCGACCAGCGCCGCCGCGCCATCGACCTTGTCGAACAGCTTGAAACAGGCGGTGTCGGTCACCGCCCAATTGTCGAACTCCGCGCGCCACGCATCCATCTGCGCGTGCGTGACCAACGCCGGATCGTCGATCAGGAAGGCGACCATCCGCGCTTCATAGACCCGTGTCGCCCACAGTTCCGCCGCAAGGTCATGATCCTTGCCCAGCGGCTTTGCGATCGCCTGCATCCGCGCCATCGGCACGCCCAGCACCCGGTCGGCCGTGACGATGCCGAAACGCGGTCCCATTTCGTCGCGAGTCCTGGCCGAGCTTTCGGCCTCCAGCGCCGCCAGCACCGCCTCGACCCGGCCGGTCATTCGACCCGCACCTTGCCCCGCCCCGCCTTGATCTGCGCGCGGCCCTTCTTCTCGTCCACCCGGCGTGCCTTGGCCGCCTTGCTCGGCTTGGTCTTGATCCGCCGTGCGTCGCGCTCATGTGCCTTGACCAGCAGCTCCACGATCCGCGCCCGCGCGTCCTGCCGGTTCGCCTCCTGCGTACGGAACTTCCGCGCGGTGACGACGAGTTCGCCGCCCGCGGTCATGCGGCTGCCCGCCAGTTCCTTGAGCTTGGAATAAGCCCAGGGCGGCAGGCCCAGCCGGAACACGTCGATGCGCAGCTGGACCGCGGTCGCGACCTTGTTGACGTTCTGCCCGCCCGGCCCTGACGCGGCGAGGAACTTCTCCTCGACCACCGCCGCTTCGGGGAATTCAGGCGGCGTCATCGGCCTGCGCGAACCCGCCGAACCCCATCGCCTTGAAGCGCTCGGGCGTCGGCGCCTCGGCATGGACATCGGGTTTGCCCGGCCGCGGCACGGTGAGTTGCGCCGCATGGAGCATCATCGTCCGTCCGCCCGCGACGCCATAGACCGGATCACCGGTGATCGGGATGCCCAGCCCCTCGGCGGCATGGACGCGGATTTGATGCGTTCGTCCGGTCTCGGGATAGAAAGCGATGAACGCCCGCCCGTCCTTGGCGTCCAGCACGCGCCAGCGCGTCCGTGCCGCCTTTCCCTTCGGATCACCGGTCATCCGCCAGCCGCGCTCGGCGCTCGAAACCTTGATCAGCGGCAAGTCGATCAAGCCCGACGGCTCCTCGGGCACACCGTCGATCACCGCGAGGTAGCGCTTGGTCACCGCCCCCGCCTCGAATGCCTGCTGGAAGCGGGCATGCGCCTTGGGGTTGCGTGCAAGCAGCAGGCAGCCGCTGGTGTCGCGGTCCAGCCGGTGCACCGGTGTCGGCCAGCGCTGGAAGCCGAAGGTCAAATTGCCCAGATAATTCTCCAGGCTGATCGATCCGTCGCGCGGCGGATCGACCGGCAGTCCGGCAGGCTTGTCGATGATGATCGCCTCTCCGTCGATGAAGAGAACATGGTCCTGGATCATGCCGTCCGCTTTGGGCGCTGCGGCGCCCGCGCGCAATGGCAGAACTAGCGGAGCGAAGTCCGGAACATCGGCAACTCCGATCGCGCCGACTGCACCATCGGCCGCTCCCAACCGGGTTCGGTCGAACGGTCGAGCGACAGGCCGAGTTGTGCGAGCATCATCGACGACACGCGATAGCGGGTGCGGTACCCGCCCTGCCCGTCGCTCACCAGCGGTTCGTCGAACTCGACGCCCTGATGCGTGCCGCGGGACCGGCGTACGGTCGCCACCGTCCATTGGCGGTCGCCGAAATCCATCACGAAGCGTGTGCCCACCGGCACGTCGACCAGCCCCTCGATCAGCGCACCCGTCCTGGAAAGATTGCGGAGGATCACCGGGTAATAATGGTCGCCATGCACCGCACCGATGCGGCGGAAGGTCGCAACGCGGCTGCCGCGCTGCTTTGCGGGACCGATCGGCTGGATCACCGGCTCCGCCTCGCCGACCATCTCCGCTGCTGCCGCGGCGGAGACCGGCAGGCTGTAGAGATAGCCCTGGATCAGCCCGACATCGAGCGCGCGGAGCGCTTCGAGCTGGTCGAGCGATTCCACACCCTCCGCCGTAGTCTCCATCCCCAGGGTGCGGGCGAGTGCGACGATCGCGGTGATGATCGCATTGTTGCGCGACGCGGGATCGGCGACCGAGCGCACGAAGCTCTGGTCGATCTTGATCTTGTCGAACGGCGCGGACTTCAGATAGCCGAGCGAGGAATAGCCCGTCCCGAAATCGTCGAGCGCCAGCCGCACGCCGATCTTCTTGAGCGTGGCAAAGGTCGCCTCCGCCTCGGCGCCACCGTCGATGAACACGCTTTCGGTGATCTCGAGCTCCAGCCGGTCGGGACTCAGTCCCGAATGGGCAAGTGCGCTGAGCACCACGTGCGGCAGGCTCGGATTGGCGAACTGGATCGGCGAAACGTTCACCGCGACGCGCAGATCGCCTGGCCAGGCCGCGGCATCCACACAGGCCTGGCGCATCGTCCATTCGCCCAGCCTTGCGATCAGGCTGGTTTCCTCGGCGATCGGGATGAACAAGGCAGGCGAGATGCGTCCGCGATCGGGATGGTTCCAGCGCAACAGTGCCTCGAACCCCGCGACCGCACTGGTCCTGGCATTGACCAGCGGCTGGTAGTTGACCTCCAGCTCGCCGCGGTCGAGCGCGTCGAGCAGGTCCTGTTCCAGCAGGCGCCGGTCCTCCGCCGCCTCCAGCATGTCGCGTGCGAAGAAACGGTAGCAGCCCCGCCCGGCGTCCTTGGCGGCGTAGAGCGCCAGATCGGCGTTGCGCGTCAGGTCCTCGGCCATGTCTCCGTCATGCGGAGCCAGCACGATGCCGATCGACGCACCGATCACGCAGCGGCTGCCATTGACGAAATAGGGCTGCGACACCGTGCGGATGATGTCCTCCGCCAGCGCCGCCAGCGCATTGCGGTCGGCAGGAACGCCGAGCACGATCTGAAACTCGTCGCCGCCGATGCGCCCCACGCAATCTTCATGGTTCAGCACGCGGCTCAGCCGCGCCGCAACCTGCGTCAGCAGCTGGTCGCCCGCCGGGTGACCCAGCGTATCGTTGACCAGCTTGAACCGGTCGAGATCGACCAGCAGCATCGCAAAGGACCGGTCGGAGCGGATCGATGCCAGCAACGCCTGCTCGACCAGTGCGGAAATGCCCCGCCGGTTGCGCAGGCCGGTCAGCGCGTCGTGGCTGGCGAGGCGCGAGATCGCCTCGGCAGATTCCTGCACCGCGGTGATGTCCGCGCCGATTCCCTGGAAGCCGGTAAAGTTCCCCGCCTGATCGAATTGCGGATTGCCGGACATCGTCCAGATCCGCTCCTGCGGGTCATGGGTGCAGCGCATGTTCACGCCGCGAAAGGGCTTCTGTTTCGCCAGCAGGAAGCCAATGGGGCCGGCCGTCTCGGCGGCTTCGCTCTCGATCCTGAACACCGCGGTCAGTTCGCTGCCCGCGACCCCCTGGCCGGCGACGGCAAACTCGTCCGCCACCCATTCGCTGATATAGGACAGCCGGCCTTCGCCGTCGGTGGCCCAGAACCAGTTGGTCCGCAGCCCTTCGATCGAGGCAAGCAGTTCACCCTGTGCCGGATGCGGGGCTGCACTGCCCCCGTTCCGCAACTTGCGTTGCGGACGAATCTTCGCCCCGATCAATCGACAGCTCCCGCCTGAATGACGTTACGGAGTGAGCGCTAGAGAGGCGTACTTGCGAATTGGTGAATCTGCTCCGGATCGGAGCGGACTTTGCTACCCGAATTGATAAGCGTCCATCGCCAGCACCCCATAGGTATAGCTGTGATGCAGCCGCTTGCCCGGAATGCTGCCCGCGCCCATCGCGGTGAACAGCGGCAGGATATGGTCCATGGTCGGGTGATTCTGCTTGCCGAACGGGCCACGCTCGACCGCGTTCAGCACCGCATCGGTGTCGCCCGCATCGATCCGCTCCTTCATCCAGTCCGCAAAGGCCGACGCCCAGCCGGGCACCGCCGCATCATGGTCGCGGCCCTCGACGAAGATCGCGCGCAGATTATGCGTCAGGCTGCCCGATCCGATGATCAGGATGTTGCGGTCGCGCAGCGGCGCCAGCGCCTGCCCGACGCGATAATGCCATTCCGGCGCATGCGTACTGCTGATCGACAGCTGCACCACCGGCACGTCCGCTTCGGGCCAGGCCAGCATCAGCGGCACCCAGGCACCGTGATCCAGCCCGCGCTTCGGATCGATGAAGGCGGGTATCCCCGCCCCCGCGACCAGCGCCGCGACCTCCTGCGCCAGCTCCGGGTCGCCCTTGGCCGGATAGCGCAGATCGAACAATTTCTGCGGGAAGCCGCCGAAATCATGGATCGTCGCCGGCGCCTCCACCGACGTCACCACCGCCTCCGCCATGTCGTGATGCGCAGAGACCATCACGATCGCGTCAGGCCGTTCGACCTGCCCGGCCAGCCCGGCGAGGAATTCCCGCGCAGGGCTGGGCTCGAACATGATCATCGGCGAGCCATGCGATACGAACAGAGCGGGCTGGCGCGCCATGATTAGGGTCCAAACTCGATCAGGACGTGGGCATGACAGTGGCGAAAACGTTTCCCGGCAAGGCGGTCGCGAAGGCGGCTAGCGGTGTCTAGCCGACGAGCGGCCAACGCAGTCCGGGGAGCGTTTTCGCCCTGCCCCTTCGGGGTGACGATTTGCAGGCCCGTGGCTGCGTCACGGCACCTCGACGGGCCAACCGGCCCGCCTTCGCCACCGTTCCTATCCACGAACCCGCAAATCGTCATCATGCTCCACGTCCTGATCGAGTTTGGACCCTAGCCTCAGGCGCTCAGCTTCGCCGCGACTTCGGCGATGCGGCGGCCCTGATAGCGCGCACCATTGAGGTCGATCTCGCTCGGCTGGCGGCTGCCGTCGCCGGCCGCCACCGTCGTCGCGCCATAGGGCGCGCCGCCCAGCACCTCGTCGACCTTCATCTGGTCGGTATGGCCATAGTCGAGACCGACGATGGTCAGGCCGAAGTGCAGCAGGTTGGTGATGATGCTGAACAAGGTCGTCTCGTTGCCGCCATGCTGCGTCGCGCTGGAGGTGAAGGCACCGCCCACCTTACCATGCAGCGCGCCCGACGCCCACAGGCCGCCCGCGGTGTCCCAGAAGCTCGCCATCTGGCTCGACATCCGCCCGAACCGGGTCGGCGATCCGACGATGATCGCATCATAGTCCTTGAGCGCGTCGGGGCCGGAAATCACCGGATGCGCGCTGTCGGTCTTGAAGTAGGCGGCCTTGACCACCGCTTCGGGCGCGGTCTCGGGAACGCGCAGAATGTCCACCTGCGCACCTGCGCTGCGGGCGCCTTCGGCAACCGCGTCGGCCATCTGCTCGATATGGCCGTAGGACGAATAATAGAGAACCAGAACCTTGGTCACGTGCGTATCTCCTGTTGAAGATGGATCGGAAATAGGGGGTGGAGCGGCCCGCCTTGGGAGGGGGGCAGGCCGCGGGCCGCTCCGGGGGATCTTGTCAGTCGGCGTCGACCAGAACGATCTCGGCGTCTTCGATTGCCGTGATCGTCACGGTCTGTCCGCCGGTCAGCGCGGCGCCGTCGCGGGCGTCGAAGACCTGTCCGTCGATCTCGATCTTGCCCACCGCGGGAACGAGATAGGCATAGCGCCCCTCGCCCACATTGTGGGTCAGGCTCTCGCCTGCCTTGATCGTCGCACCCAGCACCCGGGCATCGGCGCGGATCGGCAGCGCGTCCTCGTCACCCTCGAAGCCCGAGGCGAGCGTCACGAACTTGCCCGAGCGCTCGCCCTTGGGGAACGGCTTGGCGCCCCAGCTCGGCGCGCCGCCATCGGCCCGCGGCATGATCCAGATCTGGAACAAGGTCGTGGTTTCAGGTTCGAGGTTGTATTCGGCGTGACGCACCCCGGTGCCCGCGCTCATCACCTGGACGTCGCCGGCACCGGTCTTGCCCTTGTTGCCCATCGAGTCCTGGTGCGTGATCGCACCCTTCCGGACATAGGTGATGATCTCCATGTCCCGGTGCGGGTGCGCCGGGAAGCCGCTGTTCGGCGCGATCTCGTCGTCGTTCCAGACGCGGATCGCTCCCCAGCCCATGCGGTTCGGGTCGTAATAGTCGGCGAAGCTGAAATGGTGACGGGCGTTGAGCCACCCGTGATCGGCATGGCCCAGGCTGTCGAACGAGCGTTTCTCGATCATGTGTGCCTCCTTGGTTGACGCCCAAGATAGGCTCTGCGATCAGTGCGTAAATGGAAACGTCCGAAACTGATCGTTTCGCGAAATGCCCGGAGATCGACCTTGCGCTTACCCGATTTTGAGGCCTGGGCGATCTTCGCCTGCGTGGTGGAGCACCGCTCGTTCAGCGGCGCCGCGGACGCGATCGGCGTGTCCAAGGCGACGGTGTCCAAGGCGATCGCGCGGCTTGAAGCGCAGCTCGGTACCGCGCTCTTCCATCGCACCTCGCGCCGCCTGACGCTGACCGACAGCGGCAATGCGCTCGCCGAACGCGCCGGGCGCATCCTCGCCGAAGCGCAGCAGGCGGAGGAAGCCGCGCTCGAATCCGCCAAGGCGCCGTCGGGGCTTGTCCGCATCGCGGCGCCGATCACCTTCGGCATCCGCTTCGTCGCCGACGCGATCGCCGATCTGCTCGCTGAGCATCCGGGGATCGAGATCGACCTGCGCCTGTCCGACGCCCGCGTCGATATCGTCGCCGACGGCTTCGACATCGCGCTCCGCATCGCCGATCTGCCCGACAGCTCGCTGCGCGCGCGCCGTCTCGCGCCGATCACCGCACGCGTCGTTGCGGCGCCCAGCTATCTCGAGAAGCACGGCACGCCCCGGCACCCGGCCGACCTCGCCCACCATGCCTGCTTCCTTTACGCCAACGCGATCGGCGCCTGGCATTTCCGCAAAGCGGATGGCGAGGAAGCCGCTGTGCGTCCGGCCGGGCCGCTGATCACCGACAATGGCGATGCGATGCTTCCCGCGCTGCGCGCCGGACTCGGTATCGCCCGCCTTCCCGGTTTCATCATCGACGAGGAGCTCGAGAAGGGAAATCTGGTCGAGATCCTCACCGGCTGGGCGCCGATGAACATCGCGCTGCACCTGCTGACTCCGCCCAGCACGCTGCGTCCGGCGCGCGTGGAGCTGGTGATCGACTATCTCTCGCACCGCTTCCGCAACATCTGCGTGAAGGAAACGGCGGCGCGGGCCGCGAAGCGCGCATAGAAAAAGGCCGGCCCGCGCATCCGCGGACCGGCCCATTTTCCGCTTGATCCGGGTCAGTTGGTCCTGAAGCGCACGCCGATGCGGAACCGGCGGCCGAGCAGATCCGAATAGGTGCTGTTCGCGGCCAGGCCGGTCTCGGGCACCAGGATCGGCCAGCGGTCGAACAGGTTGGTGACGTTGAAGAACACTTCCCCGACGCCCTCGCCCTTGATCTGGATCTTCTGCGTCAGGTTGAGGTCGACATAGAAGCTGCCCGATACCTTGTTCTCGTCATAGGTCGGGAACTGGGTGGTCGAAACCGGACAGCCCGTCGTGCACTCGATGCCGTTCGCCACATAGGTGCCGGCGCTCACGCCACGGCCTACCGCGGTGATCGAGAAATCGGGCGTGTCATAGGCAACGCTGCCGCGGAAGATCCAGGTCGGCGTGCTGAACTGCCCGCCATTTGCGCCCACCGTGTTGATCGGCACGGTCCCGGGAATGCCGGTATCGATCACATTCTTGATATAGCGCGTCGCCACGCCGCGCACCGTGAAGTTACCCTCGGCATTCGCGAAGATGTCGTTCAGCGGGATCCGGTAGGACGCATCGATATCGACGCCGCGCACCAGCCTGCGTGCGAAGTTGAACGGCTGGTTGCGGAACAGGATACGCGACGTGTTGTTGGGATCCTGGGTGATCGCGGCGCAATATTCGGTGCGCCCTTCGAAGCAGCGGTTGATGATGTCCTGCGCGCTCAGCGTATCGATCGCGTCCTTGACGTTGATATCGAAATAGTCGGCGGAGACGTTGAAGCCCGGCAGGAAGCGCGGCGAGAACACCGCACCGATGTTCCAGGAATCAGCCCGTTCGGGCTTCAGGTCCAGGTTCCCGACCAGGGTCGCCGAATAGGAAATGCTCGCCGGGTAGCTGCCCCCGTTCGGTCCCTGGCCAAGCGGCCACGGGTTGCGCACCGCGTCGCTGTTCGCCGTACCCGCCTGATAGAGCTCGTTGAGGTTGGGCGCCCGGATGTCACGCGAACGCGTCACGCGGATCCGGACATCCTCGATCGGCTGCCAGGTCGCGCCCGCCTTCCACGTCGTGACATAGCCCGACGTCGAATAGTCGGTCGCGCGCACCGCGCCGTTGAACTCAAGCCCGAAGCCCAGCGGCACCACGGTCTCGAGATAGGCTTCCTTGACCCGGTAGCTGCCCTTGGTCGCCAGGTAGTTACCCACCGACCAGGTGTTGGCGGTGGTGATGCCGCCGCCCGGATTGGGGGTCACGGCCGGCCGGAATTCAGGCGGCACGAAACCGTCGATCTTTTCCTCGCGATATTCGCCGCCGACCGCGACGCTGACATCGCCGGCCCAGGTGGCGAACGGCGTGAAGGAGAAGTTCGTACCGACGACGATCTGCTCGACAACCTGGTCGCGATAGGGGTCGCCCAGGATATAGTCGATCGCCGCGGGATCGGCGACGCCGATGCCCATGCGGTTGAGCGGACGGCAATTGGGATCGTTGTTGGTCGCCACCGCATCGACGTTGATCGCGCACTGGATCGACCCGACGGCATAGCCGCCCGGATTGCCCGCCTGCGCGAATACCGCCTTGGTGGCGTTCAGCGTGCGCTGGGTGTGCATGATGTTGCGCAGCTGCTCATGCAGCTCGGCGCGGCCATATTGGGCGAAGAAGTCCCACCGTGCCGTCTTGCCGAACGCGTCGAAGGTGCCCTCGGCGCCGATCAGGTAACGCTGCACCTTGCGCTCGTTGTTGACCGCGCGGAACGGAAGGTCGGCCGCCGTGGTCGCCAGCGTCACGCTGGTCAGGCCGGCCAGCGCGGCTCCGCCGAGCGCATTGTAGAGATAGGCGTTGCAGGTGGCGGGCACCGGCGTGACGTTGCAATTGGTCGCGTCGATGGCGATGCCGGTGGCAAGGTTCGGGCCGGCGTTGAAATAGACTTCCTGCCGGTTGTACGACGCCTCGGCGAACAGCTGGACATTGTCGGCGACCTCATAGCTCAGCCGCGCGAAGATGCCGTGCCGGTCGTCCCGGGGGTCGAGGCCGATGCGGCGCCCGGAATCGTTGACGCGCCAGTCGCCGCCCTGAGTAAGCGTCGGCGCCGAGGCGCCGGTGGGCACCGGGAAGGTCAGCGCGCCATACTGATACTGGTTCACCGAGCCATTCTGGCCGAAGTAGATGCCACGCATCCGGTTCGCGGTGCCGCCGGCAGAACCGGTGATCAGCCCGCCCGGCGTCGAGTTCGCCGCGCCGACCTGGCGCCGGATGAAGAACTGCGGAACGCTGTTGTTGGTCGCCGCGTCATAGGCGGGGTTCTGGATCCGCACATAGCCAGTGTGGTTCCACGGCCGGTCGCCGGGATCGATCTCGAAGATGCCGTCGCGATGTGCAACCTCGCCGCTCACCAGCAGGTGGCCGCGCCCGCCAGCGAACGACCAGCCGCCGGCGACGCCGATCGAATAGTTGAAACCATCGCCCTTGTCGGTGATGCCGACATCGGCATTGACCTTCAGCCCTTCATACTTGTTGTCGAGGATGAAGTTGACCACGCCCGCGACCGCGTCCGAACCATAGGCAGAGGACGCACCGCCGGTGACGATCTCGACCTGCTTCACCAGCGCCTGCGGGATCGTGTTGACGTCCACCAGGCTGGTGATCGTCGAGGCGACCGAGCGGCGGCCGTTGACCAGCACCAGCGTCCGCGTCTCGCCCAGGTTGCGCAGGTTGAGCGCATTGATGCCCGCCTGGCCGCTGGAAAGGTTGAGCCGCGAGTTGGCCGGCATCGTCGAACCGGCCAGCGACGGCATCTGGTTGACGAAATCGGCGATGTTGTTCGACGGAGAGCCGTTCTGGATATCTTCGATGTTCAGGACCGTGACCGGGGTCGGCGCCTGGAATCCGTCGCGAACGATGCGCGTGCCGGTGACCACCACCTCGCCCTCACGTTCCGGCTCCTGTGCCGTGGCGGTTGTGGGTGCGGGAGCATCCTGAGCGAAGGCCGGGTGCGCGAGCGCGCAAACCGTGACGAGAAGCGCGGCTTTGATCTTCATACTGACCCCCTGAATGTCCCGGCCCGCGTTATCGCGTGACCACCCCGGAAATAGCGAAACTAACCATGCAAGCTCTGAGGCAGCAAACGCAAAAAAAGGATGAAGCCTATAACCTCAGTGCATAGGTGGCCTGTCGCGCAATCTATCGCGTCAAACGCACGCAATATCGCCCGGCCACGCCCTTGCCGCGCGCCACCCGGACAGGCCCGGATTCGCCGCGACTCGTGGATTCCCGCGGGTTAGCACAAAATTAACCTTTTGCCTTCAGACCTGTTTAGGTTAATGAATCAGTCGCGTTGCGGGTCACAGGGGGCTGCGCAACCGGCACAGGGGGAACCCGCAAATGCGCGTGCTGCTGATCGAAGACGAGCCGACGACCGCCAAGGCGATCGAGCTCATGCTCTCGACCGAGGGCTTCAATGTCTACACCACCGATCTGGGCGAGGAAGGCCTCGATCTCGGCAAGCTGTATGATTACGACATCATCCTGCTCGATCTCAATCTGCCGGACATGCATGGTTACGACGTGCTCAAGAAATTGCGCGTCGCCCGTGTCCAGACCCCGGTACTGATCCTGTCGGGCATCAGCGAGATGGACAGCAAGGTGCGCTCGTTCGGCTTCGGCGCCGACGACTATGTCACCAAGCCGTTCCACCGCGAGGAGCTGGTCGCGCGCATCCACGCCGTCGTCCGCCGCTCGAAGGGCCATTCGCAGTCGGTGATCCGCACCGGCAAGCTGGCGGTGAACCTGGACGCCAAGACCGTCGAGGTCGACGGCGCCCGCGTCCACCTGACCGGCAAGGAATATGCGATGCTGGAGCTGCTCTCGCTCCGCAAGGGCACGACGCTCACCAAGGAAATGTTCCTCAACCACCTTTATGGCGGAATGGACGAGCCTGAGCTCAAGATCATCGACGTCTTCATCTGCAAGCTGCGCAAGAAGCTCAGCATGGCATGCGACGGCGAGAACTATATCGAAACGGTGTGGGGCCGCGGCTATGTGCTGCGCGACGCCGAAGAGGTCGCGGCGCCGGTCAGCGCGGTCGCCTGAACACCGAACACACGCAGAGGGGCAAATGGCCGCGGCGTCCGACCGGACTCCGCGGCCATCTCTTTTCGGCCTAGGCGGAGCATCACCGTGGCATCGCATGTCGCCCTCCTCCACAGCATCACGATCGGCGGCGGCCGGCGGCTGGTGATGGCCGAATGGCGGGCGATGATGGAAAGCATCGGGCTGCGGAACCCTCGCACGCTGATCGCGACGGGCAATGCCCTGTTCGACAGCGACGGTGCAACCATCGCCCAGCTCGAGCACCAGCTCGAAACCGCGTTCGTGCAACGCTTCGGCCGGCATATCGACACCATCGTCACGACTGTCGCGCAGTGGCGAAGGCTGGCCGCCGCCAACCCCTTCCCCGGGGAAGCCGACGGCACCCGGATCGCGGTCCGGGTGATGCGCCAGCCCCTGGACGAAGCCGTCTTCGCCGCGCTGCTACCCTATGCGACACAGGGCGAACGCATGAAACTGATCGACGGCCATATCTGGATCCACTTCGAGCAGGACCCGGCACGTTCACGGCTGGCGGCACAGCTGACGATCAAGCGCCTCGGCCCGGGCACGATACGGAACTGGAACACGGTCCGGCGCCTGGACGAGATGATCCCGGCCTAGCGATCCGCTTTTGCGGCAACGCGGAAGAAGGCCGCGGAGACAAGCCACATCCCCGTGAAGACCCCGCCGGACAGCCAGGCCTTGAACACGCCATCCGGCTCGGTCGCGGTCACCGGCGCGGTCACGATCAGGATGGTCAGAATCACCTGCATCACTGCCACGCCAAGCATCGTCCGCACCATGTCCGCCGCCCTGAACCGCGCAGTGAACCAGCCGACACCGATCGCCATGATGAGCAGGAAGAAGGCCTCGCCCTCGCCGTTGTCGCGAACGATCGTGGTCCACACGGTCAGGAACGACGCCACCACCGCTACGGCCACACCTGCACGATAGGCCAGGTTTCCGCCCGCTCTCGTGTCCGCCGCCTTGCTCGATCCGGTCATGCGATAACCTCCCTCAAGATTGCCGCCGCGTCTTCGCATGAACGCCGGTAAACGGCATGAGCAGGAAGTGAGGAAAGGCTGAAAGATACCCGGCGCGCGTCCGCAACCGGTTCGCGCACGAGAAGCCTCCATGCTATGCTCGTGGAATGCCTGTCGCCATTTTCGAGAATCAAGGCGACAGGGTCCTGACCTTCACCCTCGAACCCGACGACGAGCAGTTCGAACTGCCGCTGCTCGCAAAGATCGGCATCCGCTACGCGTTCGATGACGGGTCGATCGACCGCACCTTCGCCGCTTATGGAGAGCATGGCATCCGCTTCTGGTGCGACGCCGCCAACCGGGAGGTCGAGATCGTGCACCCGGGCCCGTTCGACAGGCTGCTCTGGGACATGTGCATCAAACTGGGGTTCTGCGGCGGCATCGTGAACGACCGGGTGACCCATGTCACCGACCTTCTGCCCGCCACCGGAACGGTGACGGCAAGGGATTTTGCGGAACTCGCGATCAGCGCCGAATGTGATGTGAAAAGCCCGCCGGCGAAGCACGACCGCTGGGTCGCGCAGCTCGAGGCAATGTTCGTCGAATATATGGGGGAGCAGTCCGTGCCGGCGCAGGCGCTGGTGACCAACCTGGCCATTCCATTCGAGGATCAGGCGGCAAGTATCGGCTGACAGGAGGCGTCAGCGCCCCTCCCCCGTCTTCGCCGCATCGCTCCGCCGGTACACACGCTGCCCGCCGACCCAGGTTTCCAGCACCACCGTCGCCCGCAATTCGGTGGGCGACGATAGCAGCGGGTCGCGATCGACCACGATGAAATCGGCCTGCAGCCCCGGTGCGAGATGGCCGAAGAGCTTCTCGCCGAACCCGGCATAGGCCGCATCGATGGTGAAACCCTTCCACGCCTGTTCGCGGGTCACCGCCTCTTCGGGCCGCCATCCGCCGAACGGCTGGCCCTGCGCGTCCTGCCGGGTGAACCCGGCCGCCCAGCCCTCGAACGGGTTGGGGCTCTCGACCGGATAATCCGATCCGAACGCCAGCCGCACATTGTTGGCCAGCATCGATTTCCAGGCATAGGCGCCCGCGAGCCGTTCCTGCCCCAGCCGCGCCTCGGCCATCGTCCGGTCGCTGGTCTGGTGCACCGGTTGCATCGACGCGATGATGCCGTGTTTGGCGAAACGCGGCAGATCGGCCGGGTCGATGATCTGGGCATGCTCGATCCGCCAGCGCCGGTCACCGTTGAACGTGTCCGCAACCTCGTCGATCGCGTCGAGCACCTGCTTGTTGCCCCGGTCACCGATCGCGTGGATCGCGATCTGGAAATGATCCATCGCGCCGCGGCTGATCGAATTGAGCAGTTGCGCATCGGTCAGGAACGGCAGGCCAGTGACGCCCGGCGCATCGGCATAAGGCGCCTTGAGCCATGCCCCGCGCGAGCCGAGCGCGCCATCGACCATCAGCTTGATCCCGCCCATCCGCAGCTTGTCGCCGTACAGCCAGGGCGTAGGGCCGGTACCCGCCGTGACCAGCGCTGTCTCGACCCCCGCCGCATAGCTCATGATCCGCATGCGCAGCGCCCCCAGATCCCCCATCCGGCGGAAGGTCTGCCAGTCGTCGAGGCTGGTTCCCATGTCTGCGCTGGCGGTGACGCCGACACTCAGCAACTGATCCTGCGCCTTCAGGAACGCGGCATTGCGGTCGCGCGGGGTGGGCTTGGGCAGCGCCTTCTCGATCAGGTCCATCGCCGCATCGACGAACACGCCGCCGGGCTTGCCCGCGATCAGCTCGATCCGGCCGCCATTGGGCGATTTGGTCGCAGCGGTGATGCCTGCCGCGCGCATCGCGGCGCTGTTTGCCCAGCCGGCATGGCCGTCGGCGCGCGTGAACCAGGCCGGCTTGTCGCCGGTCGCCGCATCCAGCTCGGCTGCGGTCGGGAAACGGCCCAGCGCCCAGGCCTCCTGGTTCCACCCGCCCCCGGTCAGCCACGGCCGCGCGGCATTTTCCAGCGCATAGCGGCGGATCGCCTCCTGCGCCTGCGCCAGCGAGGTGGTGGCGGAGAGATCGAGCGCCAATGCACGGAAGCCCAGTCCCATCACATGGCCATGCCCGTCGATCATCCCGGGGATCACCGTCCGGCCCTTCAGATCTTCCTTCCAGTCGGGGCGCTCGGGGCGCTTGTCGCCGCGCTTGAGCAGCTTCACGATCTTGCCGTCGGGCGCGATGACGATGCCGTTGAAGCGCACCACCTCACCCTGTTCATCCAGCGTCATGCCATCGACATTCTCGACCAGCGCATCGGCAAAAGCGGGCGAAGCGAGCAGCAGCGACGCGGTCAGGGCAAGCGAAACGGGAAGGCGCACACGGGTCTCCGGACGAACTGGCTGAAAAGCCACACTTGGAAGCGCTTTCGAATAGGCGGTGTTCCCCGATCGCGCCAGATGGTCTACGGCCCGCCCATGGCAACTCAGGCAGCATCCGCAGCGCAACCCCTCCCCGTCACCCTCGCCGACGTTCAGGCGGCGGCGATGCGGATTATGGGCGCGGTGGTTCGGACGCCGACCTTGCACAGCAAGACGCTGTCCGACCTGACCGGCGCAACCGTCTATCTCAAGTTCGAAAACCTCCAGTTCACCGCGGCGTACAAGGAACGCGGCGCGCTCAACACCCTGCTCCAGTTGGACGATGCGGCGCGCGCCAAGGGCGTGATCGCGGCGTCGGCGGGCAACCATGCGCAGGGCCTCGCCTATCACGGCAACCGGCTCGGCATCCCCGTGACGATCGTGATGCCCAAGTCGACGCCGACGGTGAAGGTGACGCAGACCGAGAGCCACGGCGCCTCGATCATCCTCGAAGGCGAGACCTTCGACGAGGCCTATGCCCATGCCCGTCAGCTCGAGGCGTCGAACGGCTATACCTTCGTCCATCCGTTCGACGATCCGCGCATCATCGCCGGGCAAGGCACCGTCTTCCTCGAAATGCTGGCCGACGCGCCCGCGATCGATACGCTGATCGTGCCGATCGGCGGCGGCGGACTGATCTCCGGCGCACTGACCGTCGCCAAGGCAGCAGACCGCCCGATCGAAGTGGTCGGCGTGCAGGCCGAGCTGTTCCCGTCGATGTTCAACCGCATCACCGGCGCGCACGAGCCGATCGGCGGCGATACGCTGGCTGAGGGTATCGCGGTCAAGGAGCCGGGCGGTCTTACCGCCCAGATCGTCGAGGCGCTGGTCGACGAGATCCTGCTGGTCAGCGAGCGCAGCCTCGAGGAAGCAGTCAGCCTGCTCCTCCAGATCGAGAAGACGGTGGCTGAGGGCGCGGGCGCCGCCGGCCTCGCCGCGCTGATGACCCAGCCCGAGAAGTTCCGCGGCAAGACCGTCGGCATCATCCTGACCGGCGGCAACATCGATACGCGCCTGCTCGCGAATGTGCTGCTGCGCGACCTTGCCCGCTCCGGCCGCCTCGCGCGGCTGCGCATCCGCCTGCAGGACCGCCCCGGCGCGCTCTATCAGGTCGCGCGCATCTTCCAGGAGCAGGCGGTCAACATCCTCGAACTGTCGCACCAGCGGATCTTCACCAACCTCCCCGCCAAGGGCCTCAGCCTCGACGTCGAGTGCGAGACCCGCGACCGCGCGCATCTGGAACGCCTGAACACCGCACTTCAGGAAGCGGGCTATGAGGTTCGGCTGATCGAACTGGCCTAACGCCGGAAACAATCGAGACGGAGCGGAAGACCGCCGGGCCGCGAGCTTGCTCGCAGCCCGGCACGTCGCCGTGTCCTGTCGGCCGGAAACGCTGAATCACATTGGTTACTATCCACGTTTTCCACAGGATGTGGACGAACTGAATCACACGCACGACGAACCGAGTCGCGCGACTCTTTCCGGTGACTCATCAACTCAATAAGAGCGGTGACAGATGCGCCCCGCACGGCCGCGCGCACCGTCCACAACTCCTTACTTCCGTTAACTCTCTTTCATGGTGAATCGCCTTTTCATCACGAATCGGCTGATTCATAATGGCGCCATCGCAACACGCTTCGTCGATCGGTAGGGGGACGAACTAGGGTGACGGCACTAACCCGATTTCCACGGTTCTTCGTGACCAGTCCGTCGCCGTGCCCGTATCTTCCGGGACGGCAGGAACGGAAGATCTTTACCGAGCTTTCGGGGCCGCATGCCGGCGAGCTCAACGATGCGCTTGGCCGCATCGGCTTCCGCCGCAGCCAGTCGGTCGCGTACCGGCCGAGCTGCGTCGGCTGCAACGCGTGCCTCTCGGTCCGCGTCGTCGCCGACGAATTCAAGCCGAACGCAACGCAGCGCAAGCTCATCCGCCGCCATGCGGATCTCGAGGTGACCGCGTGCCGCCCCTGGGCGACCGACGAGCAGTTCGAACTCCTCCGCCGCTATCTGACCAGCCGTCACCCGACCGGCGGCATGACGGCGATGGACGAGAGCGACTATGCCGACATGGTCGAACAGTCGCCGGTCGGCACCTATGTCATCGAGTATCGCGAACCCGCCGAGCGGGGCGGTGCGCTGATCGGCGCCTGTATCACCGATCAGCAGGCCGATGGCCTGTCGATGATCTACAGCTTCTTCGATGCCGACAATGCCGATCGTCCGGGGCTCGGCAACCTGATCATCATGGATCACATCATCCGCGCCCGCGCCGCGGGGCTGCCCTATGTCTATCTGGGCTATTGGGTGAAAGGCAGCGCGCGCATGGCCTACAAGACGCGCTATCAGCCGATGGAAGTCCTCGGCCCCAATGGCTGGCGCCCCTTCAACGAGGAAGAAATCGCGGTGCGCACGCCGACGCCAGTCCGCGAACTCGCCTGACGGTCGCAAGAATCCTCAGGCGTCGTTGCCGAGGCGCCCGACATGCAGGTCGACATCCATTTCCTCGCCGCCCTGTCCAAGCCTTGATCCAGCGATCGACGCCGCACCGGGCGCATCCAGCCCTACTGCGACACGCACATAGCGCTCGTCGGGGCTGATCCCGGACGAAGGGTCGAACCCCACCCAGCCAAGATCGGGCACCCATGCCTCCGCCCAGCCATGCGGTGCGCAGGCATCGTCCACGCCCTGCCGGTATCCCGACACATAACGCGCCGGCACGTCGATCGCACGTGCGCCGGCAATGAAGATATGGGCAAGGTCACGTGAACTTGGCTGCGGCTTCGTGAAGGCCTGTGCCGCTGAAAGCCCTGTGTCGGGCAGATCGGGCACGCCCGGAAAGCGCTTCGCCAGCGCGATGTTCCAGCGGTGCAGGCAATCGAGCGGGCCGCTGCACGCTCCGCGCGCTTCTTCCGCGAACGCACTCAGCGCTGCGCTCACCGCCGTCCGCGCCGTCTCGCGCAGGAACAGCCCTTCGGGCAGCGGTTCGTAGCTGCCACGTACCACCCCGTTGGACTCGGTCGTCAGCACCTGTCCCGCCACGGTGATGTCGATGCTCTCTAGCGGACCTTCGGCATAGAGCATCGTCACCTTGTTGCCGAACCCGTCGATGGCATCGCGCAGGCGCACGTCGCAACCGACATCGACGCGCCAGCTCAGCACGGTCTGGTCGATCGTGTCGCTCGGCGTCAGACGCAGCATCTGGACGAGGCGCGACTGCGGTTCGCTGAACCGGTACTGGGTGTGATGTTCGATCGCGAGACGCATGGCCGCCTCAAATGAACCTGAACTGCCGCGCGATCGCAGCGTCGAGCAGCGCATTCTCGTGGATGAACGCTTCCAGATATTCGTGCAGCCCGCTGACCAGCACCTCGTGACTGCGCGTCTTCTGCATCCGCGCGATCCGCCCGCGCGCCATCCGGTCCGCCTCGCCCTGAAGCCCTGTCCGCTTGGCAAGCGCGTTGAGCAGTTCGACCACCTCCTCGACACACGCCGCAAGGCTGCGCGGCAGCTCGGCATGGCACACCAGCAGATCGATGACGTTCACCGGCTTGAGGCCATCGGAATAGAGCCAGCGATAGGCGGTGACCGCCGATACGGTCTGGAGGATCGTCGTCCACTGGTCGCGATCGACCACCCCGCCGACCTGCTCACCCTCGGGAAGCAGCAGATGGTATTTGACGTCAAGCAATCGTGCGGTGTTATCCGCGCGCTCGATCGCGGCACCAAGCTGGATCAGCAAGGTCGCCTCGTTGCGCATCATCCGATGGATCGCGCCCTCGAAGCCGCGCGCCTCGGCCATCACCCCTTCGACCAGGTTGAGCGTCGCCGCCGACCCGCCGGGACTCGAGCGGTTGGCAAAGAGCAGCCACAGCCGGTTGATCGCGGTCCATGCCTCCCGCGTGAGCGCTGTACGCACCGCTCGCGCATTGTTGCGCGCCTGTTCGAGGCAGCGGATGATCGACCCGGGATGAGTCATGTCGAGCGTCAGATAGCGCGCGACCGGCTGCTGGCTGACGCTCTGCCCGCTCGCGGCGAACCCTTCGGCATTGTAGGTGACGCTGAGCGCGCTGGCCCAGGCCGCCTCACCCGCGGGCCGCGCCGACAGCGCGTCGAGCCGTACCGTCGCTTCGACCAGCCGCGCAGTGAAATCCGCCCGCTCGACATAGCGCCCAAGCCAGTAAAGCGCTGATGCGGTGCGCGAGAGCATCCGCATCAGCCCTGCACCTGCGTCTGCGCCTGACCATGCCCCTCGGGCAGCAGCACGAAACTGTCCTTGGTCCCGCCGCCCTGGCTCGAATTGACCACCAGCGACCCTTCCTTGAGCGCCACCCGCGTCAGACCGCCCGGCACGACGCGCACCCCGTCCGATCCGGTCAGCACGAAGGGGCGAAAGTCGACATGCCGTGGCGCCAGCCCGGTCTCGGTCACCGTCGGTACCGTCGAGAGCGCGAGCGTCGGTTGCGCGATGTAGCGGTGCGGCTCGGCCTTGAGCGCGGCGCGGAACGCCTCGATCTCCGCCTTGGTCGCGGTCGGCCCGACCAGCATGCCGTAACCGCCTGATCCGTCGACCAGCTTCACCACCACCTCGTCGAGATGGTCGAGCACATAGCTGAGCGCATCGGGCTCGCGGCAGCGCCACGTCTCGACATTGGGCAGCTTGGCCTCGCTGCCCGAATAGAATTTCACGATCTCGGGCATGTAGCTGTAGATCGCCTTGTCGTCGGCGATGCCGTTGCCGGGTGCGTTGATCAGCGCGACATTACCCGCGCGATAGGCCGAGATGATCCCGGGCACGCCCAGCAGCGAGTCCGGGCGGAACACCAGCGGATCGAGGAAGTCGTCGTCGATCCGGCGGTAGATCACGTCCACCTTCACCCGCCCGGCGATGGTCTGCATGTAGACGATATCGTCATCAACGACGAGGTCGGCAGCCTCGACCAGCTCGACCCCCATCGTGTCGGCAAGGAAGCTGTGTTCGTAATAGGCCGAGTTGAAATGGCCCGGCGTCAGCACGACGCACACCGGCACGCCGCCGCCGGTGCGGGTGGGCGCAACCGATCGCATCGTCTCCCGCAGCATGTCGCTGTAGCTGTCCACCGCGGCGACGCGGAAGCTGCGGAACAGCTCCGGGCAAAGCCGGATCATCGCCTCGCGATTCTCGAGCATGTAGGAGACGCCCGACGGGGTGCGGGCATTATCCTCCAGGACCCAGAATTCGTCCGGGCCGGTGCGAACCAGGTCGATCCCGCAGATATGCGCCCAGATGCCGTGCGGCGGACGGATGCCCGCAACCTCGGGCCGGAATTGCGGGTTGTTGAGGATCAGCTCCGCGGGGATCACGCCCTCGCTCAGGATGCGGCGCTCGCCGTAAATGTCTTCCAGAAACGCGTTGATCGCCTCGACCCGCTGGACCAGCCCCTCGCTCAGCCGCTGCCATTCGTCATGCAGGAAGATGCGCGGGACGATGTCGAAGGGGATGATGCGCTCGCTCGCATCGCTGTCGCCATAGACGGCGAAGGTAATCCCGAGCTGGCGAAAGGTCGCTTCCGCGGACTGCTGGCGGCGATGCAGCTCGGACTGAGGCGTTTCGGCGATCCACTCCGAAAGCGCGGCGAAATCGGCTCGCGGACTATCCGGCCCGCCATGACCCCAGATTTCATCGAACGCGCGGCCTGTCCCCATTCAGCCTCCCGGTGCCGGCCCCAACTGCTGAGATACCCGGCTGACGTCATGCTGCAACGCTTTGCTGCGTCGCACAAGGGACTTTGCTACCCGGGTTGCGATACAAAAAAGGCCGGGGTCTCCCCCGGCCTTCTCGTCGTCCCTGCCCCCTATAACAGGAACGAATGGCTCATTCGGCATACTTGACCGAGCAGCCATAAGGCTGGCTGGTCGCGACCGAAACGGCCTTACCCGCTTTCATCTCACCGAGCGCTGCAAGCACATGGTTACGCGCCGAGCCCATCTCTTCGACGCGGGCGGCAGGCTTGTCGTCGATGCCGCCCTGATAGCGCAGCACGCCCTGGCCATCGATGATGTACATGTGCGGCGTCGTCTTGGCGGCATAACCCTTGCCGACGATCCCCTTGGGATCGAGCAGATAGTGCGCGGGCACCGCCTTCTGATCGCCGACCCATTTCTTGGCACCGGCGCCATCGACATGGCCCTGCTTGCCCGGCGCACCCGAATTGATCGTCAGCCACACCACGCCGCCGGTCTTCGCCGCGGTCTGGGTCTTCTGCATATTGCCCTGATAGTGGCGCTGCACGAACGGGCAGCCCGGGTTGTTCCACTCGAGAACCACCGTCTTGCCCTTGAAGTCGGACAGCTGGACCGTCTTGCCATTGGCATCGGTCAGCTTGAAATCGGTCGCCTTCTGGCCGTTCACCTGTTCGGCCGCGCCGGGCACCGTGAGCGCCACGAGCATCGCCGCACCAATCGGGATCAACTTGTTCATCACCCTAGTCTCCTGGTTACGCACCGTCCCCCGGAAGCGCCGACAACATGCCTTGGGTCAGCACCTGGGGCAAGACCTTCGGTTCGCTCGATCCCTTGGGATACCAGAGGTATAGCGGTACCCCCGCGCGATTATGCTGCTCGATGAACCTGCCCAGCGCCGGATCGCCGTCGGTCCAGTCGCCGACCAGCACAGCGACATTGCCGGCCTTGAACGCCTTGGCGACCGCGTCGGTCTCGATCGCGGTCTTCTCGTTCACCTTGCAGGTCACGCACCAATCGGCGGTGAAATAGGCGAAGACCGGCCGTCCTTCCGCCCGGAGTGCCGCGAGGCGAGCTTCGCTGAAGGGCTCAGCACCTGCCGCCTTCAACTCGGTCGCGGCCGCAGGCTTTTCAATCTCGGCGATGGCGAAACTTCCGCAAACAACCAGCAGCACGGTCGCAATCACGGCGCCCGCACCGGCACTCTTGCCCTTTGCCTGCTGCCGTCCAACCAGCCACAGCACTACCGCAACGCCCAGCGCGACGACCAGCCCGATCGCCATGCCGTTAACGCCCTTCAATCCGCCCAGCACCCAGGCGAGCGCGATCGCGGTCAGGAACATCGGCACCGACAGGAACTTGCGGAAAATATCCATCCACGCGCCCGGCTTGGGCAGCATCCGCCGCAGCGCAGGAACGAAGCCGAGCAGCAGGAATGGCAGCGCCAGCCCCAGCCCAAGTCCCAGGAAGATCAGCAATGCGACATACCAGGGCAGGACCAGCGCGGCACCCAGTGCCGCACCCATGAACGGCCCCGTGCATGGCGTCGCGATAAACGCCGCCAGCGCGCCGGTCATGAACGCGCCGCCGGAACCGCCGCCTGCCAGCTTGCCCGCGAACCGCGGCGTCATCAGCTCGAACAGGCCCGCCAGATTGAGCGCGATTCCGAGCACCAGCAGCAGCAGGAACAGGATCACTCGCGCATCGGTCAGCTGGAACGCCCAGCCGACGCTCGCCCCCGCCGCACGCAGGCCGAGCATCGCGCCGCCCAGCGCCAGCACCACCAGCACGACACCCGCGGTATAGGCCAGCGCCTCGGCGCGGGCATGGCCCTCGCTGGTCCCGCTCTTGGCCAGGCTCAACGCCTTGAGGCTCAGGATCGGGAAGACGCAGGGCATGATATTGAGGATCAGCCCGCCCAGCAGTGCTCCGCCCAGCGCGACCAGCGCCGCGGTCCAGTCGATCGCGCCGCCTGTCGCTGCGCTCGCTGCGACCGCTCCTGGCACTGCCGCCAGCGCGAACCCCTGCCCCGGCCCCACGGCCAGCACGCCCTCGAGCTTCGCCGGGGTCTTCGTCCCCGCCTTGACCTCGACGATCACCGTGTCGCCGTCGCGCGTCACCTTCTGTGGCGCGGAATAGTTCACCGCCTCCAGCGTCAGCGGGAAGAAATAGGTATCGGCGCCCAGAGGTGCGCTCGCGGGATAGGGGATCGAGACCCTTAGCGTGCCATCGGCCACCGCGAACTTGCCCTCACTGCCCAGCGGTTTGGGGAAGGCGCGACGCCACTCGTCGAACCGCGCGCGCCGTTCGCCGGAAATCGCGCCGTCGCCGACGGTCAGGTTGGTCGCCAGATTCTCGGTTTCCGGCACGCACACTTCGTCGGTGCAAACCAGATAGTCGGCGCGGACGGTGATCGGCAGCGCGGTGCCCGGCTTCGCTCCAGCCGGGATCTTCAGCGTCACGAGCTGCGTGTAGCTGCCCTTGTAGACATAGTTCATGATCCCCGCGACCATCAGCCGCGTCGGCACCGGGTAGCGCAGCTCACCCGCGCTCACCCCCTGCGGCAGCTTCCAGTCGAGCCGGGTGTCGAGCCCCGCATCGCCGGGATTCTTCCAGTATCCGTGCCAGCCCTCATCGGGCTTCGCGACGAAAGCCAGCGTCACCTCGCTCCCCGGCGCAGGGCTGTCGGTCTCGGCGACCAGTTCGACGGTCAGGTTATCCTGCCCCGCTTGCTGCGCCGCTGCGGGCAATGCCGCCGCCAGAAACCAAGCGAACACTGTCACCAACGCGAAACTCAACTTGCGCATTCACCAGTCCTTGCCGTGCGGGAGCGAAAGGAACATAGCGCCCCCGGCCCGATTTGCCATCCGGAGGAAAGATGCTTCGTTCATTCGCCGCCGCCCTGCTCCTCGCATCGCCCGCCATCGCGCAGGAAGCACCGCCCGCTCCGGCGCCCGCTCCGACGACCCCGCCCAAGCTGATCGTCGCGATCTCGGTCGACCAGTTCTCAGCCGACGTCTTCGCCGAATATCGCCAGCATTTCACTGGCGGCCTCGCGCGGCTCGCCAACGGCGTCGTCTTCCCTTCTGGCTATCAGAGCCATGCCGCGACGGAGACTTGCCCCGGCCACTCGACGATCCTCACGGGCAGCCGCCCGGCACGCAGCGGGATCATCGCCAATGACTGGATCGATCTCAAGACGCCGCGCAAGGACAAGACGATCTATTGCGCCGAAGATGAGAGCGTCCCGGGCAGCGATTCCTCCAACTACACCGTCTCTCCGCTCCACCTGAAGGTGCCGACGCTGGGCGAGCGAATGCAGGCCGCCAACCCTGCCGTGCGCGTCGCGGCGGTCGCGGGCAAGGATCGCGCCGCGGTGATGATGTCGGGCCATAAGGCCGATCAGGTCTGGTGGTGGGGCGGCAAGGCGTTCGTCAGCTATGCCGGGCGCGCCACGCCCGAAGCCATCACCCGGGGCAACGCCGCCACCGCTGCGCGGATCGGCGAGGCGCAGCCGGCGATGGAACTGCCCGCCTTCTGCCAGTCGCGGGACATTGCGGTGCCGATCGGCGCAGGGAAGACCGTCGGTACCGGTCGCTTCGCCCGCGACGCAGGCGACAGCCGCCGCTTCCGCGCCTCACCCGAATTCGACATGGCGATCGTCGGCATCGCGGCCGACCTGCGCGCCGAGATGAAGCTCGGCGAAGGTGCGGCGACCGATCTGCTGATCGTCGGCGCGTCGGCCAGCGACTATGTCGGCCACACCTATGGCACCGAGGGTACCGAGATGTGCCTGCAGATGGTCAATCTCGATCGCACGCTCGGCAAGTTCTTCGAGATCCTCGACAAGACCGGGATCGACTATCAGGTCGTGCTGACCGCCGACCATGGCGGCCATGACCTACCCGAGCGGCACAACATGCACGGTATCCCTGAAGCGGCGCGTGTCGCGCCCGGCATGGGTGCCAAGGCGATGGGCGAGAAGGTCGCCGCCAAGCTCAAGCTCGGCGGCCGCCAGCTGCTCTGGGGCGGCAATTTTGGCGACATCTATGTCGACCCGGCCCTCCCGGCAAAGCAGCGCGAGGCGGTGACGCGCGAAGCCATGGCGCTCTATCGTGCAAGCCCGCAGGTGGCCGGGGTCTATACCCGTGCCGAAATCCTCGCGACGCCCAGCCCCAGCGGCCCGCCGGAGACCTGGTCGATGCTCCAGCGCGCCCGCGCCTCGTTCGTGCCCGAGCGTTCAGGCGACTTCGTGGTAGCGCTGAAGCCGCGGATCACGCCGATCTCCGATCCCACCAACGGTTCGGTCGCGACGCATGGCAGCTTCTGGGACTATGACCGCCGCGTGCCGATCCTGTTCTGGCGCAAGGGCCAGACCGGGTTCGAGCAGCCGATGTCGGTCGAAACCGTCGATATCCTGCCCACGATCGCCGGGCTGATCGGCCTGCCGATCCCTGCGGGCGAGATCGACGGCCGCTGCCTTGACCTCGACGCCGGTCCGGGAACGACCTGCCCGGCGAAGTGAGCCGTCACCCCGGCCCAGTGCCGGGGTCCATTTTGCCGCAGCGGATGCGATGGAGCCTCTGGCCCATCGCCCGCTGACCGGTGGATCCCGGCACAAGGCCGGGATGACGAAGGGAAGGAATTCAAACCTTCCCGTCGAGCATCTTGATGATACCCGAGAAATCGACGCCCGCATTCCCGGCGTCGGCGAACTTGGTGTAGAGTTCGGCTGCCCGCGCGCCCATCGGCGTCTCGCTGTGCGTGCTCGCCGCCGCTTCCATCGCAAGCTTCAGATCCTTGAGCATCAGCCCGGCGGCGAACCCGCCCTGATAGCCGTTATCGGCTGGCGTCTGCGGACCCATGCCCGGCAGCGGCGCATAGGTGTTGAGCGACCAGCACGCGCCCGACGAGACCGAGGCGATGTCGTAGAAGGTCTGCGGATCGAGCCCGAGCTTCTGCGCGAGCAGCAGCGCCTCGCACGTCGCGACCATCGTCGCGCCAAGCAGCATGTTGTTGCAGATCTTCGACGCCTGTCCGGCACCGTTGCCGCCGGCATGGATCACCGCCTTGCCCATCGATGCAAGGAAGATCTCGGCACGTGCAAAGGCGCTGTCGTCCCCGCCGACCATGAAGGTCAGCGTGCCACCCGCCGCCGCCGCAATCCCGCCCGAGACCGGCGCGTCCACCGCGGCAAGCCCCTTGGCCGCCGCCGCGTCGGCAACACGGCGCGCAGTGGCGACATCGATCGTCGAGCAATCGATCAGGATCGCACCGGTATCCGCCGCGCCGAACACGCTGTCTTCATAGACCTGTTCGACATGCTTGCCCGCAGGCAGCATCGTGATCACCGCCTCGGCCCCTTCGGCTGCCGCAGCGGCGCTCTCGGCCGGCAGGCAGCCCGCTGCCCTGGCGCGCTCCAGCGCCTCGGCCGACAGGTCGAAGGCACGGACGTCATGCCCCGCCTTGGCCAGGTTTGCGGCCATCCCGCCGCCCATATTGCCGAGGCCGATAAATCCAACGCGTGC
Source organism: Sphingomonas sp. GW821-FHT03E12 (assembly GCF_059420685.1). Lineage (NCBI taxonomy): Bacteria > Pseudomonadati > Pseudomonadota > Alphaproteobacteria > Sphingomonadales > Sphingomonadaceae > Sphingomonas > Sphingomonas sp. GW821-FHT03E12. The sequence continues at coordinate 463,091 of NZ_JBWKUF010000002.1, read as the reverse complement.
CATATTACTTCCCCGTCCAGTTGCCCGGGCGCTTCTCGACGAACGCCGCCATGCCTTCCTTCTGATCGGCGGTACCGAACAGGCCGTGGAACAGGCGTCGCTCGAACTGAACACCCTGCGCCAGCGTCGTTTCGAACGCGGCGTTGACCATTTCCTTGTTCGCCAGCACCGACAGCGGCGCCATGCCGGCGATCGCGGCGGCGGTCTTGAGCGCATCCTCAAGCAGATCGGCGGCGGGAACGATGCGGCTGACGAGGCCGGCGCGCTCGGCCTCCTCAGCGCCCATCATGCGGCCGGTGAGGCACATCTCCATCGCCTTGGCCTTGCCGACCGCGCGGGTCAGGCGCTGCGACCCGCCCATGCCGGGCGCGACCGCGAGCTTGATCTCAGGCTGGCCGAACTTGGCGGTATCCGCAGCGAGGATGAAGTCGCACATCATCGCCAGCTCGCACCCGCCGCCGAGCGCGAAGCCCGAAACCGCGGCGATGATCGGCTTGCGCGTGCGGGTGAACTGATCCCAGCCCGCGAAGAAATTGTGGCCGTACATGTCGGCAAAACCCTGCGCCTGCATCTCCTTGATGTCGGCGCCGGCGGCGAACGCCTTCTCGCTGCCGGTCAGCACGGCGCAGCCCTGTGAGGGATCGGCGTCGAACTTGGCGAAAGCGTCGAGCAGCTCGCTGAGGACTTCGCTGTTGAGCGCGTTGAGCGCCTGCGGGCGGTTGAGCGTCACCAGCGTGACGGCGCCGCGATGTTCGACGAGGATGGTCTGATAATCGGTCACGAAACGCTCCCCAAAAGTCCCAAAAGTCACACTGCTACGCGCGCGAGGATTTTCCCGCCGCGCCGCCGCCGGTCAGCCCAAGGCTATCATGACGGCATATCTGTAGGAAAATGCCGTCACGGCGCCGGGCTCCACGCCTCCCCCTCCGGCAGCGGCGCGAAGATCTGGTCGATCAGGTGATCGCTTACCTCTTCGGCAGTCGCGGGATTCCAGTTCGGCGCATTGTCCTTGTCCACGATCAGCGCGCGCACGCCTTCGACAAAATCGTGACGCTGCACGACATGGCTGGCGACCGCGAATTCCTGCCGCATCTCGTCCTCGAAGGTCGGCATCGTCTTGCCGTCGAGCAGCAGCTTGAGGCTGACCTTCATCGTCTGGGGCGACTTGGTGTGAAGCGTCGCAAGCTGCTGCGCCGCCCATTCGCCGGGGTCGGCTTCGAGCGCGGCAAGCACATCCTCAAGCTTGTCCGATGCGAACAGCCGGTCGATCGCCCCGCGATGGGCGAGGATGCGAGCGTCGGGCGACGGCGAGGACAGTTCGTCCAGCACGCCCTCGATCGTCTGCGGATCGGCAACGATCCGCGCCTTGGCATCCTCCAAGGAGTCCGAGTGGAGGTAATGGCTCGCCAACCCCAGTGCGAGGCACTCGGCACCGTCAAGGCGATGTCCGGTCAGCGCGAGATACTGGCCGGTGCGTCCCGCCAGCCGCGAGAGATACCAGCCGCCGCCGACATCGGGGAACAGGCCGATTCCCGTTTCCGGCATTGCGAGCTTCGTATTCTCGGTCGCGACGCGATATTTGGCCGGCTGGCTGATCCCGACGCCGCCGCCCATGGTGATGCCGTCCATGAAGGCGACGATCGGCTTGGCATAGGTGAACAGCGCGTGGTTCATCCGGTACTCGACCCGGAAGAAGTCGCGCGCCGCACTGCCGTCGCCCGCGCCGCTCTCCGCGATCATGCGGATATCGCCGCCCGCGCAGAAGCCACGACCCTCGGCATGGTCGATCATCACCGCTTCGACGCCGGTGTCGTCGCGCCAGGCGATCAGCGCGTCGAGGATCGCCGCGCACATGCCGGTGTTGAGCGCATGGATCGCCTTGGGCCGGTTGAGCCGGATACGGCCGACCTTGCCTTCGACGAAGATCAGGACATCGTCAGTCATGCAATTACCCGTAATTGTGGCGCGAACCGCACCGGCCTATCCTGCGGTTGGAACAGAGGGAGGAAGACATGCGCACCACCGGTGTCGTCAAATGGTTCAACCCTCCCAAGGGTTTCGGTATTATCGCCACGGACGACGGACGGGAGGCGGTCGTACACTACCAAACTCTGATCGCACAGGATCAGTGGACGATCAGCGCGGGCGATCGCGTCGAATTCGAGCTGATCCAAGAACCGAAAGGCCTCAAGGCGGTTCTGGTCGTCAAGATCTGACCAATGCCGGTTCATTGGCGCGTTAGCTCACGCCCGACGATCATCCGCATCACCTGATTGGTGCCCTCGAGAATCGAATGGACGCGCAGGTCGCGCCAGAAGCGCTCGATCGGATAGTCCATGAGATAGCCATAGCCGCCATGGAGCTGGAGCGCGCGGTCGACCACCGACGATCCGGTATCGGTCGCGAAGCGCTTGGCCATCGCCGCGAACTTCGTCTTGTCGGGCGCGTTCGAGGTCACCTTCGCCGCGGCGAGGTAGAGCAAGGCGCGTGCCGCCTCGAGCTCGGTCGCCATGTCGGCGAGGGTGAACTGGGTGTTCTGGAAGTCGGCGATCGCCGAGCCGAACTGCTTGCGGTCCCTGGTGTACTGCACCGCCTCGTCGAGGCAGCGCTGCGCCCCGCCGAGCGAGCAGGCGCCGATGTTGAGCCGCCCGCCGTCGAGCCCCATCATCGCGATGCGGAAACCCTCGCCCTCGCCGCCGATCAGATTCTCGACCGGCACGCGGACATTATCGAACATGACCTGGCGGGTGGGTTGGGCGTGCCAGCCGAGTTTGCGTTCATTGGCGCCGAAGCTGACGCCGGGCATGTCCTTTTCGATCGCAAGGCACGAAATGCCCTTGGGACCATCGGCGCCGGTGCGGACCATCGTCACGTACAGCTCATTCTCGCCCGCGCCAGAGATGAACTGCTTCGAGCCGTTGACGACGAACACGTCGCCCTCGCGCCGGGCCGTGGTCTTGAGCGCGGCGGCGTCGGAGCCCGAGGACGGCTCGGTCAGGCAATAGCTCGCCAGCCAGTCGGCGGTGACGAGCTGGGGCAGATACCGGTCCTTCACCGTCTGCGACCCGAAGCGGTCGATCATCCAGCTCGCCATGTTGTGGATCGAGATGAAGGCGCTGGTCGCAGGGCAGCCATAGGCCATCGCCTCCATGATCAACGCCGACTCCAGCCGTCCGAGACCGATCCCGCCGCTCTCCTCGGAGACGTAGATCGCGCCGAAGCCGAGCTCGGCCGCGGCCTTCACCGTCTCGCGCGGGAAGATGTGCTTCTCATCCCACTCGGCGGCGTGCGGGGTGATCGCGTCCGCGGTGAACTTGCGCGCCATCTCCTGGATCGCGCGCTGGTCTTCGTTGAGGTCGAACTGGTCGGTCATAAATGGGGTCCTGTACACGCGGGCGAGCACGGTCGCGCGGGCGCCGAAGCACTAACGCGCCGCAAGCCAATTTTCACTCTTGCCATTTCCGGAGGGCTGTCACACCTAGCTGACACCGGTATCAGTTGTCCTACAACTCTGGACAATGCGGCTGGAGCCGCGCGATGAATACCGGATAACAGGAGTGGGACGTCATGAAGATCACGACGAAGAAATCCGTATCCCCCCGCCGCCTCGCCATTGCCGCCGCCATCGCGGCAATGGGCGTGGCCACCGTTGCCTATGCCTATACGACCGATGTCGATTCGCGCGGCCAGATCCAGAACATCAGCGGCGGTCACCGCTTCATCATCCAGCAGCGGACGGACAGCGTCCCCGGCCGCGCCGAGTTGCGCGGCAGTTCGAGCACCACCGGCGTCTCCGCCACCGGCCGGTTCAAGCTGGTGAGCGGCGGCAAATGGGTGAGCCTGATGCAGGTGCTGAACGTCGTCGCCGCCGGCCAGACCTCGGGCCCGTCCGAGCCGGTCACCCAGCTTGCCATCCGGCCCAAATCGGGCACGTCGAACTTCGAATTCTATATCGTCCAGGGCGGGCAGCTGTGCAGCGGCGCGCCGACGGTCACCGTCGGCACCTACTATACGATCAGCATGTCGGTCAGCACCGGCCAGAGCCCGTCCTATTACATCAACGGCGTGAAGTGCCAGAAGTCGAACCCGGACGGCGACCGCGCGGGCACCGTCTACGATGGCGGACAGCTCAAGTCGGGGCGCCATTTCTACGCGAAGATGGGCGCCTACAACACGACCAGCAACCTGACCAACAGCGGCGGCGGATCGACCGTCGAATGGACCGAAATCGGTATCTGACGCTCCAGCGGCCGCGCTCCGGCGCGGCCGCCACCGGCTGGACAGGGCAGGTGCGCCGTGTAATTGATCAGGCGTAACGATTGGGGTCCACGAACCGTGAAGCTTCGTCTTGCTCTTGCCGCGCCGCTGCTTCTGCTGGGCGCCTGCACCACGCCCGATGCGCTCAACAGCCTTGCCGTCGGCATCTGCGAAAAGCAGGAGGGGTGCCATGTCCGCGATCAGGGGCCGCGCTATGGATCGCAGCAGCAGCGCGTGGTCGAAGATACGATCAAGGGCCGCCAGGACCCGATGTAGCACGGCGCTCATTCCGCCTCGCCCAGCACACGGCGGCGGAACAGCGGACCCATGAGATCGAGATCATTGCGCGCATACCAGCGCGGCGCGGGCAGGCCCTTCTGCCAGGCCAGCGCCTCGGTCAGCGTGCCTTGCGCGACCGGCGCGTCGGGAACCTGCTCACCGAGCGGATCGGCATAAGCGGCATCGGCCGTCACGATCTCCCACCCCTTCGCCCGCAATGCCGCGACCAGTTCGTCGACGAACATCGCCGCGACGTCATTCTCGTGCAGCAGCATCATCTGAACGGGCTGACGGCCAACGGTCTTCACCATCAGCCCGTCGTAGAATTCGGCGGCCTCGACATGGCTTTCGACATAGAGGTCACGCAGCGCGTCGAGATCGACGCGCTTGCCGGCCCTCTTCGCCGCGCTCGCCTGATCGTCGATATACCAGTCGACCGACTCGGCGGTGACATAGCCGTTGGACAGGCCGCGCGCCTTGAGCCCTTCGCGCACCGCGTCGCGCTTGGCCTTGTCCTTGCCGCCCTCATCCAGAAACGGGAAGCGGAACCAGGGGCGATAGCCGGGGCGATCCTTGAGCCAGATCTGGGCGCGGTCGATATCGGCGAGATAGGCCTCGGCAGTCATGCCGCTCAACCGCTGGTGCGCGAAGCTGTGGTTGGCGATGACATGTCCCGCGGCGACATAGGCCGCGATGTTCGCCGCACCGTTGCCGTTGCCCGCCCGCTCCAGATTGCCGACGGTGACGAAGAAGGCCGCCTGCTTGACCTTGGCCTTGCGCAGCGACTTGATCAGCATCTTCGCCCGCGCGTCAGGCGTCATGAAGGCGCCGGCGTGGCGTGGCGCATCGTCGAAGCTGATCGCGATCCGCTTTTGCGCGGCGGCGGGCACCGCCATCACCAGACACGCCACCAGAGCCGCAAGCCAACGCATCGCCTTCTCCCGCCGTTTCATGAGATGGCGATGCCCATAGCATGGCGCACCGTCCGGCCATCAGCCGCACGTTCACCAACAGGACGGCCGGACGGTTGCGATCCGCGATGGAACGTCAGGGTGCCGGTTCGGCCACCGCCTCGAACGCCGATTTCACGGCCTTTCCGGCGAGATAGAGCATGATCAGCGCCATCCCGTTGAAGATCAGCTCGATCCCCAGCAGCGTGCCCAGCAGGACTGCGGCGGAACCCGGATAGGTCGCGAACACATAGACGCCGAGGCCGATCGCGATCAGGCCGGTCAGCAGCAGCGGCCAGAACAGCCGGGTGCCGCGCACCTGGACGGCGAAGATCACGCGGAACAGCCCCGAGGCGAGGAACAGGATCGCCGCGGTGAGCGTGAGCGACAGGGTCCCCGCAAGCGGATTGGCGAGGATCGCGATACCGAGCAGCGTCACGACGACCGCCCAGAGGATGGCCCAGATCTTCGCGCCCGTCCCCGTTTCGGAGAAGGCCGAGATCAGATGGACAATCCCGCTGAACAGGAAGATCCATCCGGCCAGGAACACCGCCGTCAGCGTGGCGGCGAATGGATTGAACAGTGCAAGTACGCCGCCGACCAGCGAAAGAATGCCGGCGATGATCCAGAGTGTAGACGCTTTCATGACTTGCCACCCTTTTCCCGCGATCGCCCCCCGGCCCGCCGGACCATAAGTCAGCGGCGGTCGGAGGAACAGGATATTCGGGGTGGCAGGGCATCTCAGCCCATCGTCGGGATGACGAATGCGTTGCCGCCGTCAGGCGAACCATCCGGCCAGCGCTGGGTGACCGTCTTCACCTTGGTGAAGAACTTGATGCCTTCCATGCCGTGCTGATTGGTGTCGCCGAACGCCGAACGCTTCCAGCCGCCAAAGGTGTGATAGGCGACCGGCACCGGGATCGGCACGTTGATGCCGACCATGCCAACATTGACGCGCGCGGCGAACTCGCGCGCGGCATGGCCGTTGCGGGTGAAGATCGCGACGCCGTTGCCATACTGGTGATCGCTCGGCAGGCGCAGCGCCGCTTCGAAGCTGTCGGCGCGGACCATCTGGAGAACCGGGCCGAAAATCTCCTCCTGATAGCTCCGCATCTGCGGGGTCACGCGATCGAACAGGCTTGGGCCGATGAAGAAGCCCTGCTCATGCCCCTGGAGGCTGAAGCCGCGGCCATCGACGACCAGCTCGGCGCCTTCGTCGACGCCCATCTGGATGTAGCTTTCGATCTTGGCGCGGTGCGCGGCGGTGACGACCGGGCCGTAATGCGCTTCGGCATCGGTCGAGACGCCGACGCGCAGCGCCTCGATCGCGGGCAGCAGCTTGGCGCGGAGCGCTTCGGCGGTCTTGTCGCCGACTGGGACCACCACCGGAAGCGCCATGCAACGCTCGCCCGCCGAGCCGAAGGCGGCGCCGGCAAGGTCGTTGACGACCTGATCGAGGTCGGCGTCGGGCATGACGATGCCGTGGTTCTTGGCGCCGCCCATCGCCTGGACGCGCTTTCCGGCCTCGACGCCGCGGCGATAGACATAATGCGCGATGTCGGACGAGCCGACGAAGCTCACCGCCTTGATCTCCGGGTGGTCGAGGATCGCGTCGACCATCTCCTTGTCGCCCTGAACGACCTGAAGCACGCCTTCGGGCAGGCCGGCCTCGAGCATCAGCTGCGCGAGGCGCACCGGGACGCTGGGATCGCGCTCCGACGGCTTAAGGATGAAGGCATTGCCGCAGGCGATGGCGACGCCGAACATCCACATCGGGATCATCGCCGGGAAGTTGAACGGGGTGATGCCCGCGACCACGCCGAGCGGCTGGCGCATCGAATAGACGTCGATCCCCGGCCCCGCGCCCTGGGTATATTCGCCCTTGAGCACATGCGGGATGCCGCAGGCGAACTCGATCACCTCAAGCCCGCGCTGGATGTCGCCCCTGGAGTCGGCGATCACCTTGCCATGTTCGGAGCTGAGCAGATGCGCCAGCTCGTCCATGTTCTTTTCGATCAGCGCCTTGAAGTTGAACATGACGCGGGCGCGGCGCTGCGGGTTGGTCGCCGCCCAGCCGGGCTGCGCCTTGAGCGCATTCGCCATTGCGGCGTCGAGATCGGCCTGAGCGCCGAGCGTCACCTGCGCCTGGATTGCGCCGGTATTGGGATCGAACACGTCGGAACGGCGTGTGCCGGTCCCGGCCGTCGCCGCATTGCCGATGAAGTGCGAAATCTCGCGGACCGCCGTCGCCATTTCAGACTCTCCTTTTGCCGATGGTGATGCACCCGCGCGCGCCCTAGCGGCAACCCATCGACATGCAGGCATAAGCTGCATATTTGCAGGTCATGGACTGGAGCGACTTGCCGATCTTCCTCGCGATTGCCCGCACCGGGCAGCTCGCAAAGGCGGCGCAGGCGCTGGAGATCGACGCCACGACTGCGGGACGGCGCCTGCGCCGGCTGGAGAAGGCGCTGGGCGAGCGGCTGTTCGAACAGGGGCAGGACGGCCAGTCGCTGACCCCGGCCGGCGAGCGGCTGCTGACCCATGCCCGCGCGATGGAGCGTGCCGCCGCCGCGATCGGCAGCCGCGACCCCGGCGGCGCGGTACGCGGCACGATCCGGGCGAGCGTGTCCGAAGGCTTCGGCACCTGGTTCGTCAGCCGCTATCTGGGCGAGCTGGCCGACGCGCATCCGGGGCTGGCGGTCGATCTGGTCGCGACCAGCGGCTTCCTCAACCCGACGCGGCGCGAGACCGATGTCGCGGTGCTGCTCGCCCGCCCCCGCCGCGGGCCGCTGCTGACGCGCAAGCTCGCCGATTATGGCCTGCGGCTTTACGCCTCGAACGACTATCTCGCCCGCAGCGCACCGCTGACCGCGCCCGAGCAGCTGCGCGACCACCGGATGATCGGCTATGTCCCCGACATCCTCTACGCGCCCGAGCTGCGTTACCTGGACGAGGTGCCGGGCGCGCCCGAGCCGCAGCTGCGATCGTCGAGCATCAACGCGCAATACCGGATGACAACGGCGGGCGCGGGCATCGCGGTGCTGCCCTGCTTCATCGGCGACGCGGACCGCAAACTGACGCGCGTGCTGCCCGATATCCGCATCCGGCGCAGCTTCTGGATGGTGACGCACGAAGAGACGCGGCATTTCCCGCATGTCGCGGCATTCGCCGACTGGCTGACCGCGCTGGCGGGGCGGCATCGCTCACAACTTGAGGGTTAACCGCAAAAAGGCGCGAAAAACCGCCATTTGTCTTCAAACTGTCACGCCCGGATAAGATCGCATTTACCCTGAGCGCCCTAGGTGGAGGCCATGTTCCGCGCACCCGCCGCCCCGGTCGACCTGCCCCACGCCCTCACCATGCGGGACTGGCTGACCACGACCGAGCGAAACCCGCCCTTCCTTCGCCAGAGCGACACGCTGTTCAAGGCGATCGACCTGTTCCAGACGAACATGGAGCTGCGGCTGCTGCCGGTGGTCGATAGCCGCCACCGAGCGATCGGCGCGGTGTTCGAGAAGGATGTGCGGCGCCTGCTGCTCAACCCGTTCGGCCATGCGCTGATGCGCAACCCTGCCTATGGCAACGGCCTCGCCGCGCATGTCCGCGCCTGCCCGACCGCCGAGGTCGATCAGGACCCGGGCGCGCTGATCGAGGCCTATCGCGCTGCGAACGGGGCCGAGGGGATGATCGTCACGCATCAGGACCGGCTGTTCGCGGTCGTCGCCAACCGTCGGCTCGTCCACCTTGCCTCGACGCGCGATCTTGCCGCGGCGCATCTGCGGGTCGAGCGAGCGCAGCGGATCGAGGCAGCGACCGCCCGGTTCGAGCGCCAGGTCGCAGGACTTGCCCGTGCGCTCACCGACCTCGCCCGCTTCATCGCGGGCAATGCCAAGGAAACCGAGAGCCGGGCCGCCGATACCGGCGATCGCGCCGCGGCGGTCGCCGCCGCCGCTGGACAGACCAGCCTGTCGATGCGCGACATCGCCGACCGGGGCCGCCTGCTCGCGGGCGCCTTTGCCGCGATCAACACCGACACCGTCCGAGCCAAGACCGCCGCAGCGGATGCTGTCGCACTGGTGAGCGCGGGTAGCGCGCGGATGGACGGGCTGATGCACTCGGCGCAGTCGATCGATGCCGTGATCGGTCTGATCGGCGAGATCGCCAAGCAGGTGAACCTGCTCGCGCTCAACGCGACGATCGAGGCTGCACGCGCCGGCGATGCGGGGCGCGGCTTCACCGTCGTCGCCAACGAGGTGAAGATCCTCGCCACCCAGGCCGGGGTCGCCGCCAAGCGCATCACCGCGCATGTCGAGGAGATCCGCGGCGGCATCGTCCAGGTCGCCGATGGCCACGCCCAGGTCGAGGCGGCGATCGCCGCGATGGCCCGCCTGTCCGACACGGTCGAGGATGCGGTGGGCACGCAGCGCGACACCACCAGCCTGATCGCGCTCACGGTCGAGGAAGCCGTCTCTGCGGGCGCGCAGATCCATGGCGATGTCGAGGCGATCGGCGCGACCGCACGCTCGGCATCGAGCAGCGCGGGTGAAATGGGCGGCCTCGCCGGACGCATCCGCGCCGAGGCGGACGCGCTGGGCAATACGGTCAACGCCTTCCTGGCGGAACTGAGGGCGGCCTAAGCCTCCAGCGCTTCGCCGATCACGGCATAGACGCGGGCGAGATCCTCATCCGAGATACAATAAGGCGGCATGACGTAGACGGTGTTGCCGAGCGGGCGGAGCAGCACGTTGCGCTCGCGGAAGAAGCTCATCAACCGCGGACCGACGACCGAGAGATAGGCGCCCTGCGGCGCTTCGATCTCCATCGCGACGATCGTGCCCAATTGCCTGAGGTTGTTCACCTTCCCGGCGAGCGCGCGGCTGTAGCTGCGCTGGCGGTGCGCAAGATGCGCAACCCGCTCGAGCACCGGTTCCTCGCGCCAGATGGCGAGGTTTGCCGCCGCGGCAGCGCAGGCGATCGGGTTGGCGGTGTAGCTCGACGAATGGAAGAACATCTTCGCCCGGTCCTTCGACCGGTGCGATTCGAAGACCTCGGGCGTCGCCATCGTCACCGCGAGCGGCAGCGATCCGCCCGTCAGCCCCTTGGACAGGCACAGCAGGTCGGGCACCACCGCCGCCTGCTCGCACGCCAGCAGGGTGCCGGTGCGGCCCCAGCCGGTCATCACCTCGTCCGCGATGAACAGCACGCCATGCGCGGCGCAGATCTCCCGCATCGCCCGCAGCACGCCGGGCGTGTACATTCGCATCCCGCCGGCACCGAGCACCAGCGGCTCCACGATCATCGCGGCAGGCGGCGGCGACTGGGCGCAGAGCTGTTCGAGCGCGTCAAGCGCGCGATACTCGTTCGCACCCTCCGGGAACGGGATGGTATCGACGTCGAACAGCAACGGCGCATAGCTGCGATTGAACACGCCGCGCGCGCCGACCGACATGCCGCCGATCGTGTCGCCATGATAGCTGCCCTGCATCACGATGATGCGGTGACGCGGCTCACCGCGATTGGCGAAATGGCCGAGCGCCATCTTGATCGCGACCTCGACGCTGGTCGATCCGCTGTCGGAGAAGAAGACATGATCGAGCGGGCGCGGCATCATCGCCACCAGGCCGCGCGCGACCGTCTCGGCGGGCTCGTGCGTCCAGCCCGCGAAGATCAGCTGGTCGAGCCTTTCCGCCTGATCGCGGATCGCCGCCACGATGCGCGGATGGCAATGGCCGTGCGTGGTCACCCACCAGGACGAGATCGCATCGATCACCCGCCGCCCGTCGGCGGTGTGGAGCGCCGCACCCTCGGCGTGCGTCACCAGCGGCACCGGCTCATTGAGGCCATGCTGGGTGAAGGGGTGCCAGACGGGCGACTTCTTCATGCGAGGTCCGTCAAATCGAGCGCTTCAGCCGCGGTCCGCAACGTCTCCGGGGTCAGCGGGTCGAGCACCGGGATCCGGCCGAGCGACCGGACCTTGCCCATCCCACAGATCGTCGCCTCGCTGTCCGGCATCGCGTTCCCCGAGAAGAGAATGCCGCCTACCCATATTGAGCGGGCACGCAAAGCCTCGATCGTCAGCAAAGCGTGGTTAATGGTTCCGAGCGTGGTGCGCGCGACCACCACCACGGGCAGCCCCCAGCGCGCAAACAGATCGGCATAGACCAGCTCGCGGGTCAGCGGCACGAGCGCCCCGCCCGCGCCCTCGATCACCACCCGGCCGGGCCGCGGCGTCAGGCGCTCAGGATCGATCGTCACACCGTCGATCTCGGCAGCGCGATGCGGCGAGCAGGGCGTGATCAGCCGATAGGCCTCGGGCAGGACATCGACGTCGGCGAGCCGCGCCACGGCCTCGCTGTCGGTTTCCTCGTCCAGCCCCGCCTGGACCGGCTTCCAGTACGCAGCGTTCAGCCGCCAGGCGAGCGCGGCGGCGGCGACCGTCTTGCCGACGCCGGTATCCGTTCCGGTGACGACGATCATTTCAGCGCATCCGCCAGCCGGTCGATATCGCCCTGAGTAACGTTGAGCGTGAGCGAGATGCGCAACCGCGCCGTTCCCGCGGGCACCGTCGGCGGGCGGATGCCGCGGACGTCAAAGCCCTTCGCCTGCACCGCCGCAGCGCGCACCATCGTCTCGGCGTCGCCACCGACGATCAGCGGGAGCACCTGCGACCCGGTCGGCGTCACGCCGAGCGGCGCCAGCACGCGCTCGGCATGGGCGATCAGCCAGTGCAGCGTCTCGCGCCGCGCAGGCTCGTCGGCGACGATCCGCAATGCCTCCCGCACCGCGGCCGCCATCAGCGGCGACGGCGCGGTCGAGAAGATGAAGGGGCGCGCGCGGTTGACGAGGAAGTCGATAAAGACCCGTGGCCCGCAGACCAATGCGCCCTCGCAGCCCAGCGCCTTGCCGCAGGTATGCAACGTGATGATGTTGGGACGTCCTTCCAGCGTCGCGGCGAGGCCGCGACCGCCGCTGCCCCACACACCGGTCGCATGCGCCTCGTCGACGATCAGCATGGCGTCATGCCGTGCGGCGACCTCGGCGAGCGCGGCGATCGGCGCGCGGTCGCCGTCCATCGAATAGAGGCTCTCGACCGCGATCCACGGCGTTCCGGTGCCGCCCTGCCCGCGCCATGAAGCGATGGCGTCGTCGACCGCCTGCGCGTCGTTATGCGCGGCCGCCACCGACGGCGCGCGCGACAGCTTGAGGCCATCATGCACGCTGGCATGGATCAGCGCGTCATGGACGATCAGGTCGCCCGGCTGGGGCAAGGTCGCCAGCAGCGCCACGTTCGCGGCAAAGCCGGTCGAGAAGAACAAGGCAGCCTCGGCCCCGAACATCGTCGCGGCTTCGGCCTCGAGCGCCGCGATCTCGGGATCGTTGCCGCGCAGCAGCCGCGATCCGCCCGATCCCACGGCGACGTCGCGATCCAGTGCCGCCGCGACCGCATCGCGCAGCCTCTGGTCGTTCGCGAGGCCGAGATAGTCGTTCGACGCGAAGTCGATGCCAGTCCTTGGCGTCAGCGACCGGTAGCGGCCGGCAGTGCGCAGCCGCTCCAGATCGCCGCGATGAAACTCCCCGCTCACGCGACGCCAGCACGCTTCAGCAATGCCTCGGCCTGCTTGAGATGCGGGGCGTCGATCATCTTGCCGTCGAGTTGGAGCGCGCCCGCTTCCGGATTGGCCGCGAATGCCGCGACAACGCGCTGGGCGTGCGCGACCGCTTCCTCGGACGGGGTGAAGGCGGCGTTGATGATCTCGATCTGCGCCGGGTGGATCGCCATCATCCCGGTGAAGCCATCGCGCATCGCCCGCGCGCAATAGGCCTTGAGCCCGTCGAGGTTGCGGAAATCGGGATAGACGGTCTCGATCGCCCGCACACCCGCGGCATGCGCGCCGAACAGCGTCAGCGCACGAACCATTTCATAGGGCGGGGTGTAGCTGCCGTCCTTCTCGCGCGAGGAGACCGCGCCGATCGCGGCGGGCAGATCTTCGGCGCCCCAGGTGATCCCGGCAAGGCGCGGCGAACAGCCGGCATAGCTGCCGAGACCGAACACCGCCGCCGGAGTCTCGGTCGCGATCGGCAGGATGCGCGCGGCGATCCCGCCGAGCATCGCATCGAGCGAGGCGACGTCGGCGCCGCTTTCCGCCTTGGGCAGGACGATGCCGTCAGCGCCATGCGCGGCACCAAGATCGTCATGCGTCATTCCCGAATCGAGCGGATTGACCCGAACCCACAGGCTCACCTCGCTATGGGTCTCAGCCAGGAACTTCGCCACCGCCTGTCGCGCGGCGCCCTTGTTGGCCGGGGTGACCGAATCCTCAAGGTCGAGGATCAGGGCATCGGCGCCGCTGGCCAACGCCTTTTCCATCCGGTCGGGCCGGTCACCGGGAACGAACAGCATGGAACGCAGCTTCATCGGAACTCTCCTCGCGCCGCCCCATGCCGCCGGATCGTGCCAAAGTTCAAGAAGGGACTTGAACGGAACCTCGCCCGCATCCTATGGCAGCGCTCACCCGAGCGGGTGTAGCTCAATGGTAGAGCAGAAGCTTCCCAAGCTTACGACGGGGGTTCGATTCCCCTCACCCGCTCCAGTCCCCCATGATCCGCACGCGCGAAAATGGAACGCAGATGCGCCTATTGAGTACCGGGCGACGCAAGGCATTGATCGCGCTTTCCGTGGTGACGCTGGGAGCCGGCGTCTTCGCGGCCTCTCACTTCGCCACGCGCCAATCCACGCCTGCCCAACCGCCCGAAGCGACCGCGAATGGCGAGGTGCATCGACCCGAAACCCCCGCACGCGTCGATTACAAGCGGCTGGAGGCACGGATCGCGCGGCTGATGCAGGAACCCGACATGGTCGGCTTGGCCGTCGGCACGGTCGAGAACGGGCAAGTCCGCTTCGTAAAGGGCTTTGGCGAGACGGTCGCGCATAGCGGCACCGCTGTGTCACCGGACACGGTGTTCCGCTGGGCGTCGGTGTCCAAGGGGGTCGCCTCCGCGCTGGTGATCAAGCTTGTCGAGGAAGGGAAGCTGTCGCTCAACGCGCCGGTGGCGTCGCTGAACACGACGCTGACGCTGCCGGGCGACTGGAGCAACGTCACCGTCGCCAATGTCCTGTCGCACCGCGTCGGGCTGGTCCGGAACGCGTGGGACGAGCGGCTCGAGGCGGGCGAGGATCCGAAGACATTGCGGGCGGCGCTGGGCACCCTGCCCGTCCATTGTCCGCCGGGCACCTGCTACGGCTATCAGAACATCGCGTATGATACCGTGACCGAGATCGTCGAGGGCGCGACGGGCGAGGACTATGCCAGCCTGGCGCGCAAACGCCTGTTCGAGCCGCTGGGGATGCGCAACGCCAGCGTCGGCCAGGTGGGATTGCAGACGGCGGCAAGCTGGGCACATCCGCACCGCAAGGGCAAGGCACTCGTCACGGTCAACGACGCCTATTATCGCGTGCCCGCCGCGGGCGGCGTCAATTCGTCGATCCGCGACCTGCTGATCTGGATGCAAGCGCAGATGGGCAATGCGCCCACCGTGCTGTCACCGGCCGCGCTTGAGATGATGCACCGCGCCCGGGTCCCGACCCCGCCGCACGGACCGCGCGGGCCGATGGATCGCGCGCTGACAAATGCCTCATACGGCCTTGGCTGGCGCAGCTTCAACTATGCCGGCCATCCGCTGGTCGGACATCGCGGATCGGTGGACGGCTATGGCTCGCTCGTCCTGTTCGATCCGGCGGACAAGAGCGGCATCGTGATGCTGTGGAACAGCAACACGGGCAAGCCGGCGCGATTGCAGCTCGAATTCTTCGACCTGCTCTATGGCCTGCCGTTCACGGACTGGCTCGAGTTCACGGCGCCGCCGGGCGCTTCCCCGACGCCCGACGCAACGCCGGCTAAATCTCGATAATCCGCTGCCCCAGCCGTTCGGCTTCGGCCGGATCATGGGTGACCATCAGGATCGGCAGGCCGGATTCGTCGCGCAGCCGCTCGATCACGCGCATCACCTCCTCGCGCCGGGCACGGTCGAGCGACGACAGCGGTTCGTCGAGCAGCAGGAAGCGGGGTTTCGCCAGCAGCGCCCGGCCGATCGCGACGCGCCGCGCCTCGCCGCCCGAAAGCGAGCGCGGCCAGCGGTCGAGCAGATGCGCGATGTCGAACCGGTTCGCCAGATCGTCCAGCCCCGATGGGTCGCCGCCCGCGCCGTAGAGCAGGTTCCTGCGGACGCTGAGATGGGGGAACAGCCGCGCGTCCTGGAACACATAGCCGGCGCGGCGTCGCTCGGGCGGAACGTCCTCGCCCGTGGCCGCATCGAACAGCGTCTCACCGCCGACGCGCACATGGCCCGTATCCGGCTCCAGCAGCCCTGCGACCATGTCAAGCACGCTGGTCTTGCCCACGCCCGAGGGGCCGAACAACACGGTGATCCCCTCCCCGCCCTCGATCCGGCAGGTCACCTGCGCATCGCCCCGGCGCTTCTCGACCGCGATGTCAAAGGACATGGACGCCTCGCCCCGCCCGCCGCGCGAGCAGTTCCGACGCCACCAGCGCCGCCAGCGACAACACGACCGAGATCAGCGCCAGCCGCAGCACCTGCGCCTCGCCATCGGGCGTCTGCAGCGCCGCATAGATGGCGAGCGGCAAGGTCTGGGTCTCGCCCGGGACGTTGGAGACGAAGGTGATCGTCGCGCCGAACTCGCCCAGCGCGCGGGCGAAGCCCAGCACCGCCGCCGCCAGCACGCCGGGCAGGGCGAGCGGCAAGGTGATCGTGCGAAACACGCGCGACCGGCTCGCCCCAAGGGTCCGCGCGGCATTCTCCAGCCGCCGATCGACCGCCTCGATCGACAGGCGCATCGCGCGGACCATCAGCGGCAGCGCCATCACCCCCGCCGCAATCGCTGCGCCGGTCCAGCGGAACATCACGCTGACCCCGAACCAGTGTTCGAGCCATCCGCCAATCGGGCCGGCAGGAGCGAAGGCGAGCAGCAGCAGCCAGCCGGTCACTACCGGCGGTACCACCAGCGGGAGATGGATCAGCCCGTCGACCAGCACCTTCCCGGGAAAGCGCATGCGGGCGAGCAGCCAGGCAAGCGCAAAGGCGATCGGCAGCGTCACCGCCGTCGCAACCAGCCCGACCTTGAGCGACAGGACAACGACCGGCCAGGTGCCGCTTTCCAGCATCAGCGCCGCGAGAAGCCGTAGCGGGTGAAGATCGCGCGGCCTTCATTCGACAACAGGAAGCGCCGGAACCCCTCTGCCTCGGGGTGCGAGGAGGTCTTCAGCCGCGCGAGCGGATAGACGATCGGCGGATGGCTCGATTGCGGGAACACACCCGCCACGCGCACCCGCGTCGAAGCCCGCGCATCGGTGGCGTAGACAATGCCATAGGGCGCCGCTCCGCGTTCGACCAACGCAAGCGCCGCGCGGACATTCTCCGCCCGCACCAGTTGCGGCGCGGCGGCATCCCATAATTTCAGCTTGCGCAGCGCCGCCTCGGCATAGCGGCCGGCGGGCACCGACGCCGGATCGGCCACTGCGATCCGCCCGCGCAGCATCGCCGCCAGCGGCCGCCGTTCGGCAGCGGCGTCCGCACGCGCCACCAGCACCAGCCGGTTGCCGAGGAACGAGACGCGCGTGCCCGGTGCGAGCATCGCCCGCTGCTCGAGATCGTCCATCCATTCCTGATCGGCCGACACGAACAGGTCCGCCCGCGCGCCCGCCGTCACCTGTCGCGCCAGCACCGACGATGCGGCGAAGGAGATCACCGGCCGGGCATGCCCCTTGCGCGCCCAGGCATCGGCCGCTGCGGTCATCGATTCCTGCAGGCTCGCCGCCGCCAGCACCAGCGGCCCCTCGCCGCGCTGTGCCGCCGCCGGGAACGCCGCGAGGCCAAGCGTAGCCCCGATCAGCCAGCGGCGGGCGACGATCATCGCGGCTACTCCACCGTCACCGATTTGGCGAGGTTGCGCGGCTGATCGACATCAGTGCCCTTGGCCACCGCGACATGATAGGCGAGCAGTTGCACCGGTACCGCATAGACGATCGGCGCGATCAGCGGGTGGACCTTGGGCATGGTGATCGTGGCGATACACCCCTCGCCCGCTGCTTCTATCCCGTCATAGTCGCTGATCAGCACCACCTTGCCGCCACGCGCCTGCACTTCCTGCATGTTGCTGACGGTCTTCTCGAACAGCGGCCCGCTGGGTGCGATCACGATCACCGGGACATTCTCGTCGATCAGCGCGATCGGGCCGTGCTTCATCTCGCCCGCGGCATAGCCTTCGGCATGGATGTAGCTGATTTCCTTGAGCTTGAGCGCGCCTTCCAGCGCCAGCGGATAATCGGTCCCGCGCCCCAGATAGAGCACGTCGCGTGCGCCCGCGACGGCGCCCGCCATCCCCTCGATCGCCTCGTCATACGCAAGCGCGGCGTTGAGCGCGGCCGGCGCCTCGGACAGATGCCGGACGATCTCCTTTTCCTCGGCCGCGTCCATCCGCCCCTTCGCCTTGGCGAGGTTGGCGGCGAGCGCGGCGAGCACCGCGAGCTGGCAGGTGAAGGCCTTGGTCGAGGCGACGCCGATCTCGGGCCCCGCATGCGTCGGCAGCAGCAGGTCCGCCTCGCGCGCCATCGTGCTGGTCGGCACATTGACCACGGCGGCGATCGTCTGCCCCTCGGCCTTGGCATGGCGCAAAGCGGCGAGCGTGTCGGCGGTCTCGCCCGACTGGCTGATGACGATCATCAGCCCGCCATCCTCCATCACCGGCGCACGGTAGCGGAACTCCGACGCGACATCGATGTCGACCGCGACGCGCGCGAACTGCTCGAACCAGTATTTGGCGACCATCCCGGCATAATAGCTGGTGCCGCATGCGACGATCGTGACGCGCTTGACCGAAGACAGGTCGAAGTCGGGGATCGGCAGCGTCACCTGATCCTCGAGCCGCTGGAGATAGCTGCGCAGCGTCTGCGCCACCACGATCGGCTGTTCGTAGATCTCCTTCGCCATGAAGTGGCGATGGTTGCCCTTGTCGATCAGCTGGCCCGATGCGCCCGAATTGACGATCGGCCGCTCGACCGGATTGTTGTCGACGTCATAGACCTGAACGCCCGACCGGGTCAGCACGACCCAGTCGCCCTCCTCCAGATACGAGATACGCTGGGTCAGCGGCGCCAGCGCCAGCGCGTCGGAGCCGAGATAGGTCTCGCCATCTCCGTACCCGACCACCAGCGGCGAGCCGAGCCGCGCCCCGATCAGCATGTCGGGATGGCTGCGGAACAGGATGGCGAGCGCAAAGGCGCCGTGCAGCCGCGGCAGCACCCCCTTCACCGCCTCGACCGGATCGACGCCATTCTCGACCTGCTCGCTCACCAGATGGGCGACGATCTCGGTGTCGGTCTCGCTCTCCAGCTTGCGGCCGCGCGCCAGCAGTTCCTCGCGCAGCGGCTTGAAATTCTCGATGATGCCGTTGTGGACCAGCGCGACTTCGCCCGTCGCGTGCGGGTGCGCGTTGTTGGTCGTCGGGCCGCCATGCGTCGCCCAGCGCGTGTGCGCGATACCGACGGTGCCCGGCAGCGGATCTGAGGCCAGTTCGCGGCTAAGGTTGATCAGCTTGCCCGATGCGCGCCGCCGCGCGATCACGCCATCGACGATCGTCGCGATGCCCGCCGAGTCATAGCCGCGATATTCGAGGCGCTTGAGCCCGTCGAGCAGCCGGTCGGCGACATCTTCCCTGCCCAGGATTCCGACGATTCCACACATTTCAGTTCATCCCCAGCCGCATCAGTGCGGGAAATTGGTGTCGACGAAGAACCGGGTGAATTCCTCCGGGTCGGGCTCGCGGCCGTTCGCCGCGACGAACCGGGCATGGCCGCTGTCCCAGACCTGACGGATCGCGCCCGCCATACCCTCGGGGAACTGCATCCGCGCCACCACGATCTCGCGCCAGTCGCCTTCTTCGCCAAAGATCTCGCGGAATTGCGGCGTCATCTCGACCAACTGCGCATCCTGATCCGGATCGAGATGCCCGATCGCGTCGAGCACATAGCAATCGACCAGACGGAGGAAGGGCTTGCCTTCGTAACGGTCACTCATTTCGCTGCCTTCCTCGCCTGCATCATTGCTCGAAACCGCTTCGCCCAGCCGGGCTTGGCCACTTGTTCGGGCCGCACCAGCGCCAGTGCATCGGCTTCGACATCCTTGGTCACCACCGCGCCCGCCGCCACGATCGCGCCGTCACCGATCGCCACCGGCGCGACCAGCGCGCTGTTCGATCCGATAAAGGCGCCCGCGCCGATCCGCGTGCCGTATTTGAAGAAACCGTCATAGTTGCAGGTGATGGTGCCCGCGCCGATGTTCGCGCCCGCGCCCACCTCCGCATCGCCCAGATAGGTGAGGTGATTGGCCTTCGCACCCTTGCCCAGAACCGTCTTCTTGGTCTCGACGAAATTGCCGATCTTGGCCTTCTCGCCAACCACCGTGCCGGGACGCAGCCGGGCATAGGGGCCGATCTCGGCACCGGTCGCGATGCTCGCGCCCTCGATATGGCTGAAGGCGCGGATGTTGACTCCGTCCGCCACCGTCACACCCGGCCCGAACACGACGTTGGGCTCAATCGTCACGTCGCGGCCCAGCACCGTGTCATAGGCGAACCACACTGTCTCCGGTGCGGTCAGCGTCGCGCCTTCGGCCATCGCCTGCGCGCGGCGCACCTGCTGCCAATCGGCCTCCACCGCCGCCAGATCGCTGCGGCTGTTCACCCCGGCCACTTCGGCGGCATCGGTCTCGATTACCGTCGCGCCGCCGGCATGGACGGCCGAAAGCTCGACGATGTCGGTCAGATAATATTCGCCCGCGGCATTGTCGTTGCCCAGCCGGTCCAGCAGCGCGAACAGGTCCGCCGACCGCACTGCCATCAGCCCCGAATTGCACAGGGTGACCGCGCGCTCCTCGGGCGAAGCGTCCTTATACTCCACGATCTTCTCGATGCGCCCATCGCCATCGACGATCACCCGGCCATAGGCGGCCGCATCGGCGGGGCGGAAGCCAAGCACCACCACGCTGGGCGCGTCGGACTCGTGCAGCCGGCCGACCATCCGGCGCATCGTCTCCTCGGTCACCAGCGGCACATCGCCATAGAGGACCAGCACGTCGCCATCGAAGCCCGTCAATGCCTCGCGCGCCTGCATGACGGCATGGCCCGTGCCGAGCTGTTCGGCCTGCTGCGCGCTGACCACGCCATGCGGCGCCACCGCGGCCTCGACCTGCTCGCGGCGCGCGCCGACCACCACCACCGCCCGCTCGGGCGACAGGCTGGCGACGGTATCGATCAGGTGTAGCAGCATCGGTCGCCCGGCGATCGGGTGCAGAACCTTGTGCAGATCCGACTTCATCCGGGTGCCGCTGCCCGCGGCAAGGATGACGGCGGCGATGGGTGATGTGGTCATGGTCGAAATCGGCCTCCCGTCACGCGGCCCTGCCACGATCATCTTGCTATTTCCATAGCGCGGCGGGCATTTGGCGCGACATGACCAATTTCCCCTTCGACATTGTCGGCTTCGATCTCGACGGCACGCTGTTCGACACCAGCGCCGACCTCGCCGCCGCGACCAATCATGCGCTCGCGCTGGCAGGCCGGCCTCTGCTTTCCCTCGATACGGTCAAGTCGATGCTGGGCCGAGGCGCCAAGCATATGCTCGAACAGGGGCTCGAGGCTTCGGGCGGATATGATCCCGATACGATGGCGCGGGTCTATCCCGCGCTGCTCGAATTCTATGATGCCAATCTGACGCGCGGCACCGTCGCGTTCCCCGGATTGATGGCCGCGCTCGACGATCTCGACTCGCGCGGCGTGAAGATCGCGATCGTCACCAACAAGTTCGAACGCTTCGCGGTAAAGCTGGTCGCCGAGCTTGGACTCGATCATCGTTTCGCCTGCGTGATCGGCGGCGACACGATGGGCAAGGGCAACGCCAAACCCTCCGCCGCGCCGATCCGTGAAATGATCGCGCGCTGTGGCGGCGGGCGTGCGGCGTTCGTCGGCGATTCGATCTACGACATCCAGGCGGCGAAGAATGCGGGCATTCCGAACATCGCCGTCAGCTTCGGCTTCCTGATGCAGCCGGTCGAGGAGCTCGGCGCCGATGCGGTGATCGACGGCTATGACGAGCTGGTCCCTACGCTCATCCGGCTGGGCGATACCCTTTCCGCCACTTCGTCCACAAATGCCGCAACAGCATGAGCGGCGGCATGCGCAGCCAGTGGCCACGCAGGTAGAAGGCAAGCTCGGTCAGCTTGCGCGTCGGGCGGCCCCAGCCGTCGCGAGCGAGCAAACGGCGGACGTAGAGGCGATCCGCCAGCGTCAGTTCCGCGCCTTCGCCGAACAGGTGATCCGAAAGGCGTAGCGCCCGCTCCACCTCATGCGTCAGGCCATGCAACGCGGCGCAGGCGGCAAGCTTCAGCTCGAACTCGGTGTTCCCGAACTCCTCGGTCAGGCAGCGGATATCCCACAGGTTGCGCAAGCCGCCCTGCAGATCGCCGTCGGCGAACAGGTGCGCGGCAGCATGGACCAGCATTCCCTCGGGCGGCAGCACGAACAGCCCGTTCTCCAGCGCCAAGCGGCTGTCGATCAGCGCCGCCGCATCGGGCGTGATCCGCGCGGTGAGCGGGAGGATCGTGTGGTGGACGTCGATCATCCGGTCGCGCTCGCGGTGGATCAACGGCGGCAGCTCGTGCATCCAGCGGCGGTAATAGTCGTCGTCATAGGGATCGGGCTTCACCCATTCCCAGCCCGCCGCGATCAGCGCCGCCTCGGCCTCCTCGATCCGCTCGCGCGGGACGAGGATGTCGAGATCGCCGATCTGCCGCCCCTGCCCCGCCGACAGCCCCGCCGCGACGAACGCCGTCCCTTTGAGCAGCACCACGGGCATGCCGGTCGGGGCGAGCGCGCGCCGTGCCATCTCGGCTTCCCACAGTGCGACCAGTCGCCCCTGTTCGACCGTGGCGCGCGCGTCCTCCAGCACGCGCCGCGCCGCGCCCGGCATCGCCAGTCCCTCGGCGCGCCAGGCCAATGTGCCGATCAGCTGCTCCGCGCGCGCCGCTGCCAGCAATGCGGTCCAGCCGCTCGCGTCCAGCGCCTCGACCGAGGCCGGATCGCGCAGTGCCCGTGCGAGCAGCGCCCCGCTCATGCGAGCTCGCTCCACAGCCGCTCGACCGTCGCGATCGCGGTCTTCGTGTCGGGATAGTCGATCGCCCGCGCCGGCACGCCGCGCACCAGCCCCGTCAGCGCGTCGAACCCGGCCTCGCCCAGCGCAACATAGTTGGTCGATGCCTGGGTCAGGCGCACGAAGCATTCGCTCGGGAATACCTCACGCTCGGCGGCCTCGAAGCCGAAGGAGGGAAAGAGCAGCAAAGCGGGCTTGGCGGGTTCCGCCATCGCCGCGATCGATCGCGCGTCGGGCACCAGATGCCGGATCGTCCCC
This sequence comes from Sphingomonas sp. GW821-FHT03E12, assembly GCF_059420685.1. Classification (NCBI taxonomy): domain Bacteria; kingdom Pseudomonadati; phylum Pseudomonadota; class Alphaproteobacteria; order Sphingomonadales; family Sphingomonadaceae; genus Sphingomonas; species Sphingomonas sp. GW821-FHT03E12. Next base: position 440,125 of record NZ_JBWKUF010000002.1, on the reverse strand, counting down.
TTGGGTGTCCCCTCCAGCAACGGGCCCCAGCGCCCGCCGCTGGCTTCGCGTTCCATCACCGGAATCGCGTCGTTCTTGAGGCTGATGAGGCGCGGAAAGCCGTGTATCATGCCGGTGGCGGGGTCGAGCAAGGCGAACTCGTCGCCCAGCAGCCGCCAGCCGCGCGTCATCAGCAATGCCGCCAGCGTCGACTTGCCCGCACCCGACTCCCCGGTCATCAGCAGTGCCTTGCCGCCGCGCTCGACCGCCGAGGCGTGGAGGAGCAGATAGCGCCGCTGGCCCAGCGCCATCTGCAGGTTCATCGCCATCTCCGCCGCAAGCAGCCCCTGCGCCAATGGCAGCGGCGCCGCGTCGGGGATGACGAAATCGCCACCGATCTGCACCGACGGCCGCAACCAGCGCCGCCAGAAGCGCGCGGCGAACAGGCGGACGTTGAAGTCGGGGATGCCGTCCTGCGGCTGCGGGTAATCGTGGTAGAGGTCGTCCAGAAGCGCAACCGGCTCACGCCAGTCGCTGCCCACCCGGAATCCCACCGGACCGATGCGAAGCTGCGTCGAATGGCGCATCAGGCGGCCTCGACCAGACCTGCCGCGACCAGCTCGTCGAGCCGCGCCGCCAGCGCATCGCGATCCGGGTCGATCAGATCATGGGCCGCCGCGAGCGCCGCCAGCGTCTCATCCAGGGTCAGCGACGTGCTGCCCAGCACCTCGATCAACTCAGGCACCGGCGAATCCACCACATGTGTAATCCCGGAGGCGCGGTGATAGACCAGCGTCAGGACATCGAGTGGAACGATCCGGAGCGTCGCGGCGGGCGCGGCGCGATAGCGGGTCATGCTTGGGTCGCTCAGCATTGCCGAGCGGGCCGGCACCGCTACTCAGCATCGCTGAACAGACTCCTAGCCGCGCGGCATCTGGAGCGATGCGAAACAGGTGAAGCCGCTCGTCCCGCGCTGCAGGCGGCGGATATAGTTGGTATAGGCGCGGCTCTGGTCATAGCTCGTGCCCGGCAGGATCCCGCCGTTCATCGCCTTCTTGACCTCTTCGCCCCGGAAGGCGCGGACGGCGGGCGGAAACGCGCCCTTGGTTCCCGGCGGCACGACCTTGCCGTTGGAGTCGATATAGCTGCCCGCGCGGCCGGGATCGGGCACCGGAATCTCGCAGTTGAGCACCGACCCCGCGGTCTGCGCCAGCGCCGGCTTGATCGAGACGATCGCCGAAGCACTCGCAGCGCCCAGCATCAGCGCGCGGCGGCTGGGCCGCGAGGGCTCACCTGCGCCCGGCCCGCTATCCTGGGAATGTTCGTCGGCCATGCTCTACTCCCTGCCACATCTGCCTTTCACAAAGGTGAATCGGGCGCAAGCACCGAAGCGGTGGCGAAGTGTCCCGGATGTGGGCTAGAGCCGCGATATGTTTGGGCTTTCCCCATCCCGCACCGTCCTTGCGCTGGCGGCAGTGCTCGTCACAGCGTTCGCCGTCTGGCTCGCGGCGGGAATCGAGGCGGGCGGCATCGCGCTGATCGGTGCCGCGGTTGCCGCCGCGATCGCCGCCCCGCCCGCCGAATATGCTGCATCAGGGCTGCATCCGCCCGCGCCCGCCGACGACAGCATCGCGGATGCGATCGAGGCGATCTTCGAGCCCGTGCTGCTGATCTCCGACAATCGCGTGATCGCCGCCAACCAGGCCGCGCGCACCTTGCTCGGCGCGCATATATTGGGCGAGGACGTCCGCGTCGCGATCCGCCACCCCGCCGCCGCCGAACGCCTGCTCAATCCCGAGGATGCGTCCGGCACCCCGATCCAGCTGGTCGGTCTCGGCGCGCGCGATCAGCATTGGGAGATGCGCGTACGCACCCTGCCGGGCGGGCATCGCATCGTGCACCTGGGCGATCGCACCGGCAGTCACGCCGCCGACCGCATCCGCGTCGATTTCGTCGCCAATGCCAGCCACGAGCTGCGCACGCCGCTCGCCTCGATCCTCGGCTTCATCGAGACGCTCGAGGACGCCGCCGACGATCCCGAGACGCGCACCCGTTTCCTGCGGGTCATGGACAATGAGGCGCGCCGGATGCAGCGGCTGATCGACGACCTCATGTCGCTCTCACGGATCGAGGCGGAAAAATATCGCGCGCCCGACGATTCGGTCGACCTGCCCGAGCTGATCGACGAGGTGCATGGCGAGCTCGCCGCGCTGTCCCCCGATCGCGCCGGGGATATCGTCATCCATGGCGAGCCCGTCCCGTCCGTCCGCGCCGACCGCGTCCAGCTTTCCCAGCTGCTTCACAACATCATCGGCAATGCGATGAAATATGGGCGGCCCGGCACACCGGTTTCGGTGTCGCTCCGCGGTGCCGGCGAATCGATGGTACGCCTGTCGGTCACCGACGAGAGCGAAGGGATCGCCCCCGAACATCTCCCCCGCCTGACCGAGCGTTTCTACCGTGTCGATTCGAGCCGGAGCCGCGCCGCGGGCGGCACCGGACTCGGCCTCGCGATCGTCAAGCATATCGTCGAACGCCACCGCGGGCGGCTCGACATTGTCAGCACCGTCGGCGCCGGCACGACGGTGACGATTCTTCTGCCAACCGCGCCGCATCCGGGGTCGTTGTCATCATAACGTAACGCAACTGCAACACAGGCCGCGGCGGAACGGGACCGGCCGCCCGCCAGCGAATCGCTTCGGCCGAGGGGATATCAGATGCGCAGCTTCACTCTGATCGCGCTTACCGCGCTGGCACTTGCCGGCTGCGACCGCCAGGCCACCCGGGATCAGATCAAGGTGGTGGGCTCCTCCACCGTTTATCCCTTCACCACCGCGGTTGCCGAAGCCTTCGTCAACAAGAGCACCCAGGCCAAGGCCCCGGTGATCGAACAGGGCGGCACCGGCGCCGGCATGAAGCTGTTCTGCGGCGGCATCGGCGTCGCGCATCCGGACATCGTCAACGCATCGCGCCGGATGAAGAAGTCCGAGCTGGAGCTGTGCCAGAAGAACGGCGTCACCGAGATCATGGAGATCCAGATCGGCAATGACGGCATCGCGCTGGCCGAATCGAACGCCGGCCCCAAGCTCGCGCTGACCCGCAAGGACATCTATCTGGCGCTCGCCGCCAACCCGATGGGCAAGCCCAACACGGCCAAGACCTGGAAGGACGTCAACGCGTCGCTCCCGGCGATCCCGATCAAGGTGCTCGGCCCGCCCTCGACTTCAGGTACGCGCGACGCGTTCGCCGAGCTGATCCTTGAGAAGGGCTGCGAGGAAGCCAATCCCGAGGCCAAGGCGCTCAAGGATTCGGACAAGAACAAGTTCGAGAATCTCTGCCTGCTGATCCGCAGCGACGCCGCCTATGTGGACTCGGGCGAGAACGACAATTTGATCGTCCAGAAGCTGTCGACCGATCCCAACGCCCTCGGCATCTTCGGCTATTCCTATCTCGAGGAAAACGCCCAGCGCCTGCACGGCGTGCCGATCGACGGCGTGACCCCGACCTATGAGACGATCGCCGGCAACACCTATCCGGGTGCCCGCGCGCTCTACATCTACGTCAAGAAGCAGCATCTGAAGGCGGTACCGGGGCTCAAGGAATTCCTGACCCAGTATTCGCAGATGTGGGCGCCGGACGGTCCGCTGGTGAAGCGCGGCCTGATCGCCAGCCCGCAGGCTGCGCGCGACGCCGCGACCAAGGCGATCGACAGCGAGACGGTGCTCGACGCCGCGACGCTGAAGTAAGGCCGGACCCAGCCCCGTGAACCCCTACGCGCTTCTCTTCCTCGTCGCAGGGCTGGGCGTCATCGCCTGGCTCACCGGCCGTGCGCGCGCCGCACGGTTCGGTGCGGCCAGCAAGCACCGGCTCCATTCACTGCCCGGCCAGCACGGCCTCTACGTGGCAATGTGGACCGTCATCCCGGCGCTGATCTTCGTGATCGCCTGGTCGGTTATCACCCCCAGCCTTGCAACCGATGCGGTGCTGAAGGCGCCGCAGGCATCGGGCCTGCCGATGTTCGGGTACGAGCGCGACGCGATCCTCAACGAGGTGCGCGCGCGGGCCGCGGGCGGCAATTACGGCTTCTACCCGCTCGCCGAGCAGCTCGCCCCGGTCTATCTCCAGGCGAGCCGCTTCTATGGCTGGCTCGGGACCGGCATCGCGATCCTGCTCGCCTTCGCCGCCGGCGCCTTCGCCTATACCCGCGTGAAGGCGGATTTCCGTGCCCGCACCCGCGTCGAGCGCACGGTGATGCTCGCGCTGCTGGTCGCGTCGCTGATCGCGATCCTGACCACGCTGGGCATCTTCCTGTCGCTGCTGTTCGAATCGCTGCGCTTCTTCTCGATGGTCCCGGTCACCGACTTCCTGTTCGGGACGCTGTGGAGCCCGCAGGTGATCGACCCGGCCGATCCGGGTGCGACGCTGGGCGCGGTCCCGCTGTTCTGGGGCACCTTCTTCATCGGCGCGGTGATCGCGATGCTGGTCGCCATCCCCTTCGGGCTGATGAGCGCGATCTACCTGACCCAGTACGCCCGCCCCGCGGTGCGCCAGTGGATGAAACCGCTGCTTGAGATCCTCGCCGGCGTGCCGACCGTGGTTTACGGCTATTTTGCCGCGCTGACCGTCGGCCCGGCGATCCGCGACCTCGCCGTCTCGCTGGGCTTTACCTACGCTTCGTCCGAGAGCGCGCTGTCGGCGGGCCTCGTCATGGGCGTGATGATCATCCCGTTCGTCTCCTCGATGGCCGACGATTCGATCGCCGCCGTGCCCCGCGCGATGCGCGACGGCAGCCTGGCGATGGGCGCGACGACCAGCGAGACGATCCGCCGCGTGCTGCTTCCCGCCGCGCTGCCCGGCGTGGTCGCGGGCGTGCTGCTCGCAGTCAGCCGTGCGATCGGCGAGACGATGATCGTGGTGATGGCCGCCAGCGGCGCCGCCAACATCACGCTCAACCCGTTCGAGAGCGCGACCACCGTCACCAAGCAGATCGTCGACCTGCTGACCGGCGAGGCCGAGTTCGACAGCCCCAAGACCCTGGCCGCCTTCGCGCTGGGTCTGACGCTGTTCATGATCACCTTCCTCCTCAACATCGTCGCCCTGCGCGTCGTGAAGAAGTATCGCGAAGCCTATGAGTGAGCTTGTGAGCCCCCTCTCCGACCGTGCACCCACGGACTGGAAGACGGATGCGATGCAGAAGCGCATCCGCAAGCGCTATCGCGCCGAACGCCGGTTCCGGCTGATCGGCATGAGCGCGGTCGTCATCTCGGCGGCGTTCCTGTTCTTCCTGCTCGCGACGATGATCGGCAACGGTGCCGCCGGCTTCATGCGGACCGAAGTCTCGCTGCCGATCGACTTCAAGTCGGCGCCGCTGGAGGTCGACCGGGCCCAACTCGGCACCCGCGGTGCGGACCTCGCGCTCGCCGGTGCGGGGCTGGAGAATCGCGTACAGACCGCGGCCACCGCAGCGTTCGGCGCGAAGGGCGAGGACCTGATCGCCGAGAACGCCTGGACCGCCGTGCGCGACGCGATCAAGGAAGATCCCAATCTGCTCAGCCAGAGCACGCATATCTGGGTGCCGGCATCGAGCGAGCTCGATGCGGCCGCGGACGGCGGTGGCGAGCCGGAGTTCCGCACGATCGTCCAGCAGCTGCGCGAGCGCGGCGCGCTGCAGAGCGGATTCAACGCCGCCTTCCTCAGCCGCGCCGACTCGACCGATCCCACCGCGGTGGGCATCTGGGGCGCGCTCAAGGGCTCGATGCTGACGATGCTGGTGACGCTGCTGATCGCCTTCCCGATCGGCGTGCTCTCGGCCGTCTATCTGGAGGAATATGCCCCCAAGAACCGCTGGACCGACCTGATCGAGGTATCGATCAACAACCTCGCGGCGGTGCCCTCGATCATCTTCGGCCTGCTTGGCCTTGCCGTATTCCTCGGCACACTCGGCCTGCCGCGCTCGGCGCCGCTGGTGGGCGGCCTGACGCTGGCGCTGATGATCATGCCCGTGATCGTCATCGCCGGGCGCAACGCGATCAAGGCGGTGCCGCCGTCGATCCGCGACGCCGCGCTCGGCATCGGCGCGAGCCGGGTGCAGGTGGTGTTCCACCACGTCCTCCCGCTCGCGCTGCCCGGCATCCTGACCGGCACGATCATCGGCATGGCGCGTGCGCTGGGTGAGACCGCACCGCTGCTGCTGATCGGCATGCGCGCCTTCATCGTCACACCGCCTGGCGGCGTGTTCGATCCCGCCACCGTGCTGCCCGTCCAGATCTTTCTCTGGTCGGACGAGGTCAGCCGCGGCTTCATCGAGAAGACCAGCGCAGCGATCATCGTGCTACTGGCTTTCCTGCTCGCGATGAACGCCCTCGCCATCTATCTTCGCAACAAGTTCGAGACCCGCTGGTGATGACCTCAGTTATGACCCAAACCGACCTCGCAGAAACCGCCGATACCAGCGCCGCTCCGGCGCAACCGGCTGAACACTCCAAGATGGCGGCGCGCGGCGTCAACGTCTTCTATGGGGAGAAACAGGCGATCCGCGACGTCTCGATCGACGTCGACATGGAGAATGTCACGGCCTTTATCGGCCCGTCGGGCTGCGGCAAGTCGACCTTCCTGCGTACGCTCAACCGCATGAACGACACCGTCGCCAGCGCGCGGGTCGAGGGCGAGATCACGCTGGATGGCGAGAATATCTACGACAAGTCGATGGACGTGGTGCAGCTGCGCGCGCGCGTCGGCATGGTGTTCCAGAAGCCCAACCCCTTCCCCAAGTCGATCTACGAGAATGTCGCCTACGGCCCGCGCATCCATGGCCTCGCGCGCGCCAAGGGCGACATGGACCAGATCGTCGAGCGCTCGCTCCGGCGCGCAGGCCTCTGGGAAGAGGTCAAGGATCGCCTGGCCGACAGCGGCACCGCGCTGTCGGGCGGCCAGCAGCAGCGCCTGTGCATCGCGCGCGCCATCGCGGTCGATCCCGAAGTGATCCTGATGGACGAGCCCTGCTCGGCGCTCGACCCGATCGCCACGGCGAAGATCGAGGAGCTGATCCACGAGCTGCGCGGCCGCTACGCGATCGTGATCGTCACCCACAACATGCAGCAGGCGGCGCGCGTTTCGCAGCGTACGGCCTTCTTCCATCTCGGCACGCTCGTCGAATATGGCGAGACCGATCAGATCTTCACCGCCCCGCGTCAGGAGCGGACCAAGGACTATATCACCGGAAGGTACGGCTAATGGCGACCGGTCACGAACATACCGTCAAGGCGTTCGACGAGGACATCAAGCATCTGCGCGCGCTGATCTCGCAGATGGGCGGCCTCGCCGAAGAGGCGATCACCGACGCAATGACTGCGCTCCAGCGCAACGACACCGTGCTCGCCAAGGAAGTCCGCGCCAAGGACAAGGCGATCGACGCGATCGAGTCCGAGGTCGAGAAGCTCGCAGTGCGCGTGATCGCGCTGCGTGCGCCGATGGCCGACGACCTGCGCGAGGTGGTCGCCGCGCTCAAGATCGCCGCGGTGATCGAGCGGATCGGCGACTATGCCAAGAACATCGCCAAGCGCGTGCCGATGGTCCATACGCCCGACACCGGCCGGATCGAGGCGATCTCGCTGCTGCCTGCGATGGCGCAGATGGCTGGCGATATGGTGCACGACGTGCTCGACGCCTTCGCCTCACGCGATGCCGAAGCCGCGATCCGCGTGTCGGAGCGCGACAATCGCCTCGACGATTTCTATGACAGCATCTTCCGCACGCTGGTGACCTATATGGTCGAGAATCCGCGCACGGTGAGCGAGGTCGCGCACCTGCTGTTCGTCGCCAAGAATATCGAACGGATCGGCGACCACGCCACCAACGTCGCCGAGATGGTATATTTCGCTGCAACCGGGCAATATCTGGCCGATCGCGATACGGATACCGCGGAGAATTGATATGAGCCGCGCACGCATGCTGCTGGTCGAGGACGATGCAGCGCTCGCCGAACTCCTCACCTACCACTTCAAGCGCGAGGATTTCGACGTCCGCCACACGCCCGATGGCGAGGAAGCCTTGCTGCTCGCCAAGGAAAGCGCGCCCGACATCGTCCTGCTCGACTGGATGGTCGAGAGCCTGTCGGGGATCGAGGTGTGCCGCCGCCTGCGCCGGATGAGCGAGACGGCCAATGTCCCGATCATCATGCTCACGGCGCGCGGCGAAGAAGAGGACCGCGTCCGCGGGCTCGAGACCGGCGCCGACGACTATGTCACCAAGCCCTTCTCCCCGCGCGAGTTGGTCGCGCGCGTCGGCGCAGTGCTGCGCCGCGTGCGCCCGGCGCTGGCGGGCGAGGCGCTGACCTATTCGGACATCGAGATGGATACGGTCGGCCACAAGGTGCGCCGCGGCGGCGACGTCGTGCCGCTCGGCCCAACCGAGTTCCGCCTGCTCAAGCATTTCCTCGAGCATCCGGGCTGGGTCTTCTCGCGCGAACGGCTGCTCGACGCAGTGTGGGGCCACGACAGCGATATCGAGAGCCGCACCGTCGATGTGCACATCCGCCGCCTGCGCAAGGCGATCAATACCGGCAACCGTCCGGATATCATCCGCACGGTGCGTTCGGCCGGATACGCGCTCGACGCGGGATAGATTTCCGCCCTGACGCGTTGGCGGGACGAGCAAAATGCTCTGACCCGACCCAACGTCAGGAGAGAAATCATGAAGCTCCTCGCTGTTGCCGCGGCTGCCGCGGCGTTTGCGATGCCCGGTGGCATCGCGCTGGCCCAGGATACGGCACCCGCATCTACAGCGCCCGAAGCCGCTCCCCCCGCGGATCCCGTCGGGGGCTATCAGCCTTCGACGCCCGCAATTCAGGGCGACACCAGCAGCGGCCAGAAGCCGGTCTTCCAGCCCAATCCGCAGACGCCGACCCAGGCCTTCCCGCCCCCGCCGCCGCTGCAGAAATATCCGCTGTGCAAGAAAGGCCAGACCGACAATTGCCGCCAGCGCGGCGGCTGATGCCGAGGGCGCGGCGGTCCGCCGCCGCGCTCATCGTCAGCGGGGCTTCACGATCCAGTTCCGCTTGGAGAGCCGTAGCATCGGCACGCCGCAATAGGCGCATTTGCTTTCATAGGTGTCCCCGAGCGGGCGAACAGCCGACTCGGAGCGCGCGTGCTTCCCTCTGAGGCAATTCGACCAGCCCCTCAACCACTTGACCATTGATCCCCCCGCCAGTTGGCCGGAATAACATGGCTCAAAGCGGCCAATCCCGTCGAGTGCCATTTAGCACTTGTGTGCCGTTCACCCTCTTTCCGAGTCTCTTGCGAAAGTGACGCGCGCGCGCCACTAGCCGTACGAAGATTCGAGGAGAGGGTATGGCGATCAGGTTCGATGGGCGCGTAGCGATCGTGACGGGTGCCGGCGGCGGCCTGGGCCGCGCCTATGCGCTTGAGCTGGCACGGCGCGGCGCGAGGGTGGTCGTCAACGATCTTGGCGGCACGCGCGACGGCAGCGGCCATTCCGATGCAGCGGCAAAGGTCGTCGAAGAGATCGAAGCGCTGGGCGGCGAAGCCATGGCCAATGGCGGCAGCGTCACCGACTATGCCCAGATGGAAGCCATGGTCGCCGAAGCGAAGGCAAGATGGGGCGGCGTCCATATCCTGATCAACAATGCCGGCGTCCTGCGCGACAAGAGCTTCGCGAACATGGAGCCGGAGGACTTCCGTTTCGTCGTGGACGTCCATCTCAATGGTTCGGCCAACGTCACCAAGGCGGTCTGGGTGACGATGCGCGACCAGGCCTATGGCCGCATCCTGATGACCGCATCCTCGACCGGCCTCTACGGCAATTTCGGCCAAGCCAATTACGGGGCGGCGAAGCTCGGGCTCGCGGGCCTTGCCAAGACGCTCTACCTGGAGGGCGCGAAGTACGATATCCGCGTCAACACCATTGCCCCCACCGCTGGAACGCGGATGACCGAGGATATCTTCCCCGAAGCCGCCTTCCAGGCCTTCACGCCCGAAAGCGTCGCGCCTGCAGCCCTCTTCCTGGTGAGCGAGGATGCGCCGACCAACATGATCGTCGGTGCGGGCGCCGGCGTGTTTCAGGCCGCCTATATCACCCTGACCCCGGGCGCCCGGCTTCAGGGCGAGGAGTTGACGCCCGAGGGCGTCGCCGCCAACTGGAGCACGATCACGGACCGGATGGGCGAAATCGTCCCGAAGTCCGGCGGCGAGCAGGCGATGACGATCATGGCCAAGCTTCAGCGCTGATCCGGGCGGGAATCGGCGGAGAATCACCCTCCGTTCGCTGCCGGAACGATCCCGCGAAGCACCCGAACGGCCGGATTCCGGCCGTTCGGGTGCTTCGTTCCGCCCGAAACTACTCAAAATGACACGACTTCCCGCCCAATCGCGCAAAATGAGTAGCTGACACGTTGCGCATATTCTGAATTGCGCCTTCACTTCTCCTGAATTGGGGGATTTCAAGGCGTTGGTGCGTTGTGACTTCACTGCTGGAGAGGCGCCGAACCATGGCGTTTGAGCCAGCCCAACAGCATCAGGCTGCGGCGCCGCTGCAGGGACCGCTGTTCGAGGGATTGCTGGCGGAGTTCGCGGCGTCCGCCATGTCAGCCAGCATCGCAGCACTCGGGGCACCCAATCGTGCGCTGATCTTCGCGGCCGCGGCGCGCGCGTGCGGACCGTTCGATTCCGGACCCGGGCGATCCTATCCGGTCAGCGTCAACGCGCTCGCCGCATCGCTCACGCGCCCGTTCGAGACGATCCGCCGGCAGGCGAACCAGTTGATCGATGATGGTCTGCTGATCCGCGGCGAGACCGGCCTGTCCGTCCCGCTGCAGGTGATCTGCGACCCCCGGGTCGCGCTGATGGCGGATGGCTGCCACGATCTGCTCGTCCGGCTGGTCGAAGATGTCCGGGCCGCCAATCTGATGCTGCCCGAACCGCGGCCCGACACACCCTATGACCCGCGCGCCGGGATCGGGATCGCCTTCGACCTGCTGCTCGCGACGATCGAATGCCACCATCACCGCCGCGAGAACTGGACGCGGCTGGCGCTGATCTTCGCGATCGAATGGTCAAATCGCCGCTTCGCGCACGCCGCCGGACCCTATCTGGCGCCGGTCAAGCCAAGCACGGTCGCGCGTATCCTGGGCCTTCCCTACGCCACCGTCTCGCGCAACATCGAGGGGCTGGTCGCGACCGGGAAGCTGCGCCGCGTGCCTGAGGGGCTGGTGATCGCCCCCGATCTTGTCACAGCGCCCGCGGCGACCGACGCGAGGCTGGCGCTCGCCAATCGCGCGCGCCAGCTGCTCGGCCGTCTGGGTCAGGTCGGTTTTCCGCTCGACCAGCCGGCGCGCGCCTATATCGGCGCCCGGCCGGCGCTTCCCGCGCTTGGCTGAAACCGCTTCCGGGTTGCCAGCGCAACGAATCCCTCATTGCGCGGGCGGGCACCGACGGCTTACAGGCGCCTGACGCCGCCCGTTCCGGTAGCGGCCCCGACAGGATCGCCCGACACACTCCATGGCCGCTCACCCCTTCGCCATCCGCAACTATCGCGTCTACTGGATCTCCCGCCTCGCCTCGACGCTGGCGGGCCTGTCGATGGTCGTGGTGATCGGCTGGCAGGTCTATGACCTCGCGCGCGAGACGATGGGGATCAAGCAGGCCGCGCTCCAGCTCGGCCTTGTCGGCCTGGCCCAGTTCCTGCCGCTGCTCGTCCTCACCCTGTTCACCGGATGGGTCGCCGACCGGCTCGACCGCCGCTGGATCATCCGCGCAGCGATCGGACTCGAGGTCTTCTGCGCGCTGAGCCTTGCCTGGCTGACCTGGACCCACACCGTCACGCTGCCCGCGCTGTTCGGCGTCGCCGCGCTGCTCGGCGTCGCGCGCGCCTTCCTCGCTCCGGCGCAGCAGGCACTCGCACCCAATCTCGTCCCCGCCGCGTCGCTGCCCACCGCGATCGCGCTGAGCGCGCTCGCCTGGCAGGTGGGATCGATCGCGGGACCCGCGATGGGCGGTTATCTCTACGCCGCCGCGCCTGCCCTGCCCTACGCTGTTTCGGGCGGCCTGTTCCTGATCTCGCTGCTGATGATGTTCCTGGTGACGCCGGTTCCGCGCAGCCAGATCGCGCGCACCGGCAGCCCGCTGCGGCAGATGCTCGACGGGCTTCACTATGTCCGCCAGAACCGGCTTGTCCTCGGCGCGATCTCGCTCGACATGTTCGCGGTCCTGCTCGGCGGGGCGACGGCGATGCTGCCCATCTATGCCCGCGATATCCTGATGATCGGCGCCGACGGACTCGGCCATCTGCGCGCGGCGCCCGCGGTCGGCGCCGTCGCGGTCGGCCTCGTCCTTTCCTGGCGGCCGCTCAAGACCAATGTCGGCGTGAAGATGCTGTGGTCGGTGATCGGCTTCGGCGCGGCGACGGTGGTGTTCGGCTGGGCCGGCCCGCTGATGAGTGGCTGGTGGGGACCCTCCATGATCGGGAGCGATTTCGCCCCGGCGGTGATCGTCTCGCTCGTGGCGCTCGCGGCTTTGGGCGCGTTCGACATGATCTCGGTCTATGTCCGCTCCTCGCTGATCCAGCTCTATACACCCGACGCGATGCGTGGCCGAGTCGGCTCGGTCTCGACGCTGTTCATTTCCAGCTCGAATGAGCTGGGCGAGGCGCGGTCGGGCTTTCTCGCCGCAGCCATCGGCCCGGTGGTCGCGACGGTGGGCGGCGGCTTCCTGGCCATCTTGGTAACTGCGTATTGGGCGCGTATCTTCCCCGAATTGCGGCGGGCACGAACCTTCGACCCGCCGGTACACCTTGCGGAGCCTATTCCTGAGGAGACGAAAACGTGAAGGCCAACACCATCCTCGAGACGATCGGCAATACGCCGCACATCCGCATCCAGCGCCTGTTCCCGGGCGCCGAGGTGTGGGTAAAGTCCGAACGCTCCAACCCCGGCGGATCGATCAAGGACCGCATCGCGCTGTCGATGATCGAGGCGGCGGAAGCCGATGGCAGCCTGCAGCCCGGCGGCACGATCGTCGAGCCGACCAGCGGCAACACCGGCGTCGGCCTGGCGATGGTCGCCGCGGTCAAGGGCTACAAGCTGATTCTGGTGATGCCCGAGAGCATGAGCATCGAGCGCCGCCGCCTGATGCTGGCCTATGGCGCTACCTTCGATCTCACCCCGCGTGAGAAGGGCATGAAGGGAGCGATCGAGCGCGCGGTCGAGATCGTCGAATCGACCCCAGGCGCATGGATGCCGCAGCAGTTCGAGAACCCGGCGAACGTCGACGTCCATGTGAAGACCACCGCGCAGGAAATCCTCAAGGACTTCGCCGATGCACCGGTCGATGTGATCATCACCGGCGTCGGCACCGGCGGCCATATCACCGGCGTTGCGGAGACGCTCAAGAAGAGCTGGCCGAACCTCAAGGTCTATGCGGTCGAGCCCGAGCTTTCGCCGGTCATCTCGGGCGGCCAGCCTGGCCCGCACCCGATCCAGGGCATCGGCGCGGGCTTCGTGCCCAAGAACCTGCACACCGACTCGATCGACGGCGCGATCCAGGTCGATGCCGGCGACGCCAAGGACTATGCCCGTCGCGCCGCGCGCGAAGAGGGGCTGCTGGTCGGCATCAGCTCGGGCGCGACGCTGGCGGCGATCGCCAAGAAGCTGCCCGACCTGCCCGCCGGATCGCGCGTGCTGGGCTTCAACTACGACACCGGCGAGCGCTATCTCAGCGTTCCCGATTTCCTGCCCGAAAGCTGATCGAAGCGCCGGAGCGGCGGCACGCGCCGCCGCTCCGGATGCGGGCCGATGGTTCCAACTTCGTCACGCGTGCGTTATGGGCGGCGGCTCTTCGCTGCCAGAGGATAGCGCACGCCCGTGACCGACTCCGTTTCCCCCGCCGAAGCTGGACGCATCGCGCCCGGCCTGTGGGTTGCGCTCGCGCTCACCGCGCTCGCGGCGATTCTGGCACCGCTGCTGATCGTGCTCAACGCGCCGCACATCGTGGTCAAGGATGATCGCGTCACCCTGGCCGAGGTCCGCAAGCCCAAGCGCGTCGTTCCCCAGGCCGAATTGCCGGCGGTCGAACCGGTCCGCCTCGCGGAACTGCCGATGGACGAAGCACGGCGCTTCAATGCGAGCATCCCCTTTGCCACTGGCCCGAACCCGGCCGCGCGTCCCTTTTTCCTGAGCGGAGCCGCCGACGATCAGGCGCGCGCCGTGGACTGCCTCGCCGCTGCGACCTGGTACGAGGCCGGCGACGATGCCGTCGGCCAGCGTGCGGTGGCACAGGTGGTGATCAACCGCATGCGTCACCCCGCCTTTCCCAAATCCGTGTGCGGCGTCGTCTTTCAGGGGCAGGAACGAAGCATCGGCTGCCAGTTCACCTTCACCTGCGACGGCGCGATGGGCCGCACGCCGTCAGCCGCGGCGTGGAGCCGAGCGCGCGATATCGCCCGGCAAGCGCTGGCCGGATATGTCTATACAAAAGTAGGCCACTCGACCCATTACCACACCGATTGGGTGGTGCCTTACTGGAGCTCGAGCCTCGACAAGGTCGCGGAGGTCAATACGCACCTGTTCTTCCGCTGGACCGGGTGGTGGGGTACGCCGCCCGCCTTCCGCCTCTCCTATGCGGGTGCCGAGCCGGTGATCGCCAAGATGGCGCGTCTCTCGCCCTTCCACTCCACGGGCGGAGATCCCGCCGCACTGGCGGTCGAGGGCGTTGCCGTCCCGATCGATCCGGCGGCGATCCCCGAATCCGCGATCCCGCAGCCGGTGACGGGAGAGGCCAAGAACGTCTTCCACGCGGCGCTCGATCGCAATATGGGCGCCGACGCCTTCGCGGCGCTCGCGATCCGCACCTGTGGCGAGCGGCCCTTCTGCAAGTTCCTGGGCTGGACCGATCACGGCAAGGTACCGTCCGCCGGCGCCGCGCCCAATCCCGGACAGATCGAAGCGATGTCGTTCAGCTATCTGCGCGATCAGACGCAGGGCTTCGGCAAGGCGCTGTGGAACTGCAACGAGTTCAAGCGGCCGAGCCCGGTGCAGTGCATGCGCCGCATGCCCATGCCGCCCGCAGCCGTTCCCTCACCCCTGCCGGAGACCGACCCCAAGCGCGTTGCCGCACCCGAGGGTCTGACGGGTGTCCGCCGCAAGAGCGATGTCGTACCGCCGGTCATCACCGTGCCCGCGGCGCAGGCGACACCCGCAGCGCGCTAGCCGATCCGTTCAACCAGTCCCATCGCGAGCGCCTGTGCGTCGCCGCGGTTCAGATCGACGACATCGGGCGCCCCCCCGCCGCCCGCGCCTGCGGTATCGACAAGCACGCTCGCCACCCCCAGCCACCGCTGGATCAGCCCGGCACGCAGCGTGACGACCTGTATATTCTCGAACGGGACGATCCAGTCGCGCTGGGCGATCACGCCGCGCATCACCTGCAGGCTGGCGTCACGCAACGCATAGCGATGAAAGCGACGCTGGAGGAGCGCCGCCCCGGCCATCGGAATGAGCAGCAACGTCCCCAGCCAGGCAAGCGGGGTCACCGCGAGCGCCAGCACCAGGACGAGCACCGGCCAGGGCAGCGCGAACAGCACGCAGCGGATCACATGCCCCGCCGCGACCGGACGGAGCGGAAGACGCTCGAACTGCGGCAGGCCCGCGGTCTCGACGATCCGCGCCACCTCATGATCGCGCGCGAGCGGCGCCATCGCCTGACGCCCGCTGGGATCGTTGCTGCCGCCAAGCGTCTGGAAGCTGAGCGCATTCCAGCCCAGCGCCCCGCGCAGCGGGCCGCGCTGGACCATGGCGAGCTGGATGCGGCGCATCGCCACCACCACTTCACTGCGCGTCAGCAGGCCCCGGGTGCGGCGGAACCGCCCGCCACCGGCCCGAAGCGTGAAGCCATAATCCCGGAGCAGGGTACGGATGACCCCACTGACGACGCCCAGAGCCAAGGCAGCCGCGGCCACGGCAAGCGCGGCGGCGATGCTGAAGCGCGCCTGCACCTCATCCTTCGCGACCTCGGCCCAGTCGCGCGCGCGGTCGATGCCGAAATCGATGAACTGATCGAAGAATTGGAGCACACCGAACAGCGCCGCAATCCAGACCAGCGAGAAGCTGAACGCGCCGAGCAGCAGCACCCTGGGGAGCGGCATCCGGAAGATGACCGGAAGCGCTGCCGCATCTGCGGCTTCGACGGGGATGTCACCCGATTCGGGTGATGCCGTCGGGGTGCGATGGCCACGCAGCGCGGCGCGCAAGCGCTGCGCCTCGGCAAGCGAGACGCTGTCGAGCACCGCCTCGTCCTTCTCGCCGCTGCCCGTTTCCACTTTCACCTCGGCTAGGCCGAACAGGCGGGCGAGCGGTTTGCGCTCGATCGACACGTCCTGAATCCGGGCGAGCGGGATCGAGCGGCGGCTGCGGTTGAGCAAACCGCGCTCAATGATCAGCTCGTGCTCGGCAACCGTGTAGGTGAAACGCCGCCAGCCGACCCAGGTGATAACCAGCATCACGATGCCGAGCACTGCAGCTGCAAGCAGGATCCAGCCGATGCTGCGCCCGGACGTGTAGCCCGCAATCGCCGGAAGCCCGATCACCGTCTGCGGCGCGCGGCGCAGGAAATCGATGGCGATCGTGCCGGGATGGACGCGCTTCGGCCCGAGGTCTCCCGACTCGTTCACGCTATCGTTCAGGCTGGTGCTCACCAGGGGTCGCTCGACAGATGCTCGCGGATCGCGTCGCGGATCCCTTCCGCGGTCTCGCGCGAGATGCCGGGCAGATCGACCTCGCTGTTCGCAGTACCTGCAGTGTGCAGTACCAGCGTCGCTACGCCGAACAGCCGCTGGACCGGCCCCTGCGTCACGTCGATATGCTGGACGCGCGCGGCCGGAACGATGGTGTGGGATCGCACCAGCCAGCCCGAGGCGACGTGAAGCTCCTTGCCTGTCCAGGCCCAGCCCCACCGCGCCCAGCGCCGCGGCGCGAGCAGGATCATCCAGATGCCGAGCAACGCGATCGCGAGCGGTGCGGCCCAGACCGGCAGCCATTCCCAGCTGTTCGACAGCGCCCAGCCGGGGATGGCCGTGGCAATTGCCACCCCGCCGAAGCCGACTGCGCCGGTCAGGCGCATCACGTTGATCTGACCGCGCTCGAGCGGCTGGAGCGGTATATCGGGGAGCAGCATGCCCCCGGTTATGGCGCGCTTCCAGTCACGCTCAAGCCGAAACGATCACGCCGCGCGGAACATCTCGGGCGGGAGTGCCATGATGGCCTCCGAGCCGCCCTCGATCTTGCGGCGCAGCGCGCCCGCGTCGGGCATGATCCGCTCCGCATAGAAGCGCGCGGTGACGAGCTTGGCTTCGAGGAACGCCTTGTCCTCCGCTTCGCCCGAGGCGAGCGCGGTGACGGCGGCGTCGGCCATGCGCAGCCACATCAGGCCGATCGCGACGATGCCGGTGAGCTGCATATAGCTGTACGCGCCGGCGCCGACCTGATTGGGGTTCTGCATGCCATTGGCCATGAACCACATGGTCGCGGCCTGGAGCTGGCCATTCGCCTTTTCCAGCGCCTCGGCGAAGCTCGCCAGCTCGGGGTTTCCCTTCGCGGCGGCGACTTCCTCGCCGACCACCTTGAAGAAGGTCTGGATCGCACGGCCGCCATTCTGGGCGAGCTTGCGCCCGACCAGGTCCATCGCCTGCACGCCGTTGGTGCCCTCATAGATCATCGCGATGCGGGCATCGCGGACATATTGTTCCATGCCCCATTCGGCGATGTAGCCATGGCCGCCATAGACCTGCTGCGCGTCGGTCGCGATCTTGTAACCGGCATCGGTGCCGACGCCCTTGATTACCGGGGTGAGCAGGCCGACGAGATCGTCGGCGAGCTGGCGCTCCTCCTCGGTCGCGGCGAGATGGGCGAGATCGACCTGGAGGCCGCCCCACAGGCACAGCGCGCGCAGGCCCTCGGTCATCGCCTTGGCTTCCATCAGCATGCGGCGGACGTCGGGATGGACGAACAGCGTGTCGGCCTTTTCCTCCGGGTCCTGCGCACCAGTGAGCGCGCGGCCCTGGCGGCGGTCGCCGGCGTACTGGACGGCGTTCTGGTACGCGACTTCGCCGATGCCGAGACCTTGAAGCCCGACACCGAGGCGAGCGGCGTTCATCATGATGAACATCGCGGCGAGGCCCTTCATCTCCTCGCCGACCAGCCAGCCGGTGGCGCCATCATAGTTCATGACGCAAGTCGAGTTGCCGTGGATGCCCATCTTGTGCTCGATCGAGCCACAGGAGACCGCGTTGCGATCGCCGAGGCTGCCATCGTCGTTGACGAGGATCTTGGGCACCACGAACAGCGAGATACCCTTGCTGCTCTCCGGCGCGCCCGGCGTCTTGGCCAGCACGAGATGGATGATGTTGCTGGTGAGGTCATGCTCACCGGCCGAAATGAAGATCTTGGTGCCGGTGATCGACCAGCTGCCATCGGCATTGGGTTCGGCGCGGGTCTTGATGAGACCGAGATCGGTGCCGCACTGCGGCTCGGTCAGGTTCATCGTGCCGCCCCATTCGCCCGAGATCATCTTGGGCAGATACTTGGCCTGCTGCTCCGGCGACCCCTTGACCAGCAGCGACGAGATCGCGCCATGGGTCAGGCCCGGATACATGGCGAAGGCCATGTTCGAGCTGATCATGAATTCCTGGAACGCGGTCGAGACGACGTGGGGCATCCCCTGCCCGCCGAATTCCTCGGGTGCGGACAGCGTGCCCCAGCCGCTCTCGACGAACTGGTTATAGGCTTCCTTGAAGCCGTCGGGCGTGGTGACGCTGCCGTCGGGATTGCGCTTGCAGCCCTGCTGGTCGCCCGAATGGTTGAGCGGGAACAGCACTTCGGCGACGAACTTGCCGCCCTCCTCCAGCACCGCGCTGACCACATCGGGGGTCGCGGCGGCGAAGCCGGGCAGATTGGCGTAGCGATCGATCTTGAGAACCTGATCGAGCACGAAACGGGTGTCGCGCACGGGCGGCGTATATTGCGGCATCTCTCTGTCCCTGTCTTTTGCTTAGCGGTCTATTTCGCGGGTTGCGCGCGGCCTTCGAGGACCGCGACGAAATCTTCGAGCTCGACGATATGCGCGTCGATATCGACCTTCTGGCGCTCGAGCAGCTCGATGCGCGCGCGGCACTTGTCGAGCGTCACCTGATGCTGGGTCTTTCGGTCGTCGCCGACGTCGTAGAGGTCGATCATCTCACGGATCTCGGCGAGACTGAAGCCGACGCGCTTGCCGCGCAGGATCCAGGCGAGCCGCGCGCGATCGCGATGCGAGTAGATGCGGGCAAGGCCGCGTCGCTCGGGCGCGATCAGCCCCTCGTCCTCGTAGAAGCGCAGCGCCCGCGCCGTGACCTCGAACTCGGCGCACAGGTCCGAGATCGAGAAGCTCTCCTTGTCGGGCCGGGCTTCGGTCGGTGCGAAGCTGGCCACCGTCTTAATGGTCGTTGCCATGAACCGGGTTTTACGCCGACCTTACGTTAACGTCAATCTCCGCAAAGCCGCTTTCCTTCGGGACTGCGCAATGCACGCGCTTCGGCCGCCGAAGCGCTGAGCCGCTCGACCGACAAGGCTGCGAAGGAGGCACGCGGGCCGCAGAATTTCGCGCAGTCGGGCGGGACGGTGGCAGGGAAACGGATATGCTCGCCATCAAAGCGGGCGTCGAAGCTGCAGGTAAGGCCATTCTTGCCGGTCAGCGTCACCGACAGGGCCTCCCCTGCCCGCGAAACGGTACCGGTGCCGGTACAGGACAGACCGTCGCCATAATCGACGAAGGCGCCGATGCGGTAGCTGTCGCGGTCGCGAACCACACAAACCCGATCGGTATCGCGCGCATAGAGACCGGTAAGGTCGCTGTCGTCAGGATCGCTCACCAGCCCGCGCTCGATCGCGGCGGATTCGAGGTCCTTCGGAGCCGCGGCCTGATCGCTTCCACCGCCCGAGCAGGCAGCGAGGAGACCGCAGAGAACCGCGACCGCGGCCCTCATGCGTCGCGCACCAGCGCGCCATTCTCGATGCGGCGGAAAAAGCAGCTGCGTTCACCGGTGTGACAGGCGGGGCCGGCAGGTTCCACCTTGAGCCACAGCGCATCCTGATCGCAATCGATCCGCGCCTCGACCACGCGCAGGACGTGGCCTGAGGTCTCGCCCTTCTTCCACAGGCGCTGGCGGCTGCGCGACCAGAACCACGCCTCGCCGGTTTCGAGCGTCTTCGCCAGCCCGTCAGCATTCATATGCGCCAGCATCAGCAACTCGCCGGTCGCCACGTCAGTGGCGACGGCGGTGATGAGGCCGTTGGCGTCATAGTTCGGGTTGAGGTCGAGCGTGGAATCGCGGGTGTCGGTCATGCGCGTTGTCTAGCGCGGAATTCGGGGCGCGCCACTGGATAGCCTCATCGACCACGTGCCGTTGCGGCGATCTAGGCGATGACCTAGCCTCGTCCGATGGGGCTGTTCGATTTCCTTCGGCGGAAGCGGGGTGGGCCGGAGATGAGTCGGATCGACTATCTGCTGAAGCTCTATCACGACCAACTCGAAGCACGGGAAAAGGCCTATGACGGACTCAATTTCCTCCAGCTGATCGAACGACAGCTGGACGAGGGGCAGACCGACCTGGCGATCTGGAACCTCGGGGGCCAGGTCAAGCTGTGTTTCCAGCTGGCCAATCTCTATTGGGGACAAGGCGAGATAGCGCGGGCCGAGGCCTATCTGCGCCAGACGCTGGAGCGGCATGACCGGATGGTCCGCGCCTGTGCGGATCTGGGGATGGCGCGGCCATCCTATCCGGAGCTGCAATTCGCCAAATGCGCCGCGCGCCTGCTGGGTATCGAGGTCGAAGACCTGAAGCGCGCCGAGGCATTCGATCCGGGCTATGAGCCCTGGTTCAAGGACGTGTTGATGAGCCTTTGCATCGGCACGCACGCGTTCGATGCGTCGGAATGGCAGGCGAACTTCGATCTATGGACGCGCAGGCGGTTTGCGAAATACCGGATCGCGGAGTTCGATTTCTATCTGACTGCGCTGACCGGCGGGTTTGCGAGCACCGAAGCGATGTTCGATGCCCACCGCCGGCTGGTGGCCGGGCGGGCGAAACGCAATACCATGGATTGGGGGCTGCTCGACGGCTACCAGGACAGTGAGCTGGTCATCGACCATCTGTTTGCCGCGGTACTGAAGCGGATCGGGTGGGAGGGACAGTATCGGCATAGCTGGCCGCTGAGTGATGCGCCGGACGCCCCTGCCCTCACCACGCGGCAACCCGATGCGTTTGTGACGACGATCGCGGCGGAGGCGCCTGTCGCCGACGATACCGGGATCATCGCCGACGCCGCGGCGGCGCGGCGCTTCATCGACCAGCATGTGGCGAACCAGCGCGATGAGGAAGGCACGCCGGTCGACGCCACCCGCCCCGCGAAGGAGCGCGGCAAGGTAGCGGCGGCGTTGAAGGCGCTTGGCTGGGCGGCGGATGCCGCGAGCCTGGAGCTGATGCGCGCCTATCGGATAAGCGACGTGCTGAACGATAGCGCGGGCGGCCTGCGTCTATGCGACCCGGTGAGCCGGGATCCGGTGCCGCTTGCGGAATGGTCGCGCGTGATGCGCGACGACTTCGGGATGCACCCCGACTTCATCGCGATCGTCGAGAGCGAGGAGCGCAGCGACTATCTCGACCCGCAGGGCGGCTGGTATGTCCGGTGGCAGGCGGACGGCAATATCTACATGGTTCAGCGCGATAGCTGGGACCGGCCGGAGATCGCCACGCGCGATGCGCGAATGGGGCTGACCCGATGGCCGTCCTATACGAGCTTCGTCGCCTGGTGGGTGGCGGAACATGTGCGGGGGCCAAGGTAACGGGCAAAGGAAACGGCCGCGAAGGAGGTCCCTTCACGGCCGTTCTTTGCGAGGCAATGACTGCCCCTCCCCCGAAGGGGAGGAGTTGAGGTTTCTGCTTACGCCTTCAGGTCGAAGCGGTCGGCGTTCATTACCTTGGTCCAGGCGGCGACGAAGTCCTTGACGAACTTCTCCTCATGCCCGGTCTCGGCATAGACTTCGGCGACTGCGCGCAGCTCCGAGTTCGAGCCGAAGACGAGATCGGCGCGGGTGGCACGCCAGGTCTCGCCGCCACTCGTTCGGTCGGTCGCCACATATTCTTCGTCGTCCGATCCATCGACCGCCTTCCAGACATTGGTCATGTCGAGCAGGTTGACGAAGAAGTCGTTGGTGAGCTGGCCCGAGCGCTTGGTGAAATGGCCATGGCCACGCTCGCCGTGATTGGCGCCGAGCACGCGCAGGCCGCCGATCAGCACGGTCATCTCCGGCACCGACAGGCCGAGCAGCGATGCGCGGTCGAGCATCAACTCCTCGGTCTTTACCGCGAGCTTCTTCGGCAGATAGTTACGGAAGGCGTCGGCCTGCGGCTCCATCACCGCGAAGCTGTCGGCATCGGTCTGTTCCTCGGTCGCGTCGCCGCGGCCGCCGGTGAAGGGAACGTTGGTCGCACCGGCCTTTTCGAGGCCGACCACGCCGCCGAGCACGATCGCATCGGCGAGCGAAAGGTTGCCGCGCAGCCCGTCGAGCGTGCCGATCACCTTGGCCAGCGCCGCCGGCTCGTTGACCTCCCAGTCCTTTTGCGGCGCGAGCCGGACGCGCGCGCCATTGGCGCCGCCACGGAAGTCGGACTTGCGGAAGGTGCTGGCCGAGGCCCAGGCGGTCTTGACCAGCTGGCTGACCGTCAGCCCGCTCGACGCGATCGCTGCCTTCACCGCCGCGACATCGACATCCGAAGGCTTGGTCCCGGCGGGGATCGGATCTTGCCAGATCAGGTCTTCGGCGGGGACTTCGGGGCCGAGGTAACGGACCTTGGGCCCCATGTCGCGGTGGGTCAGCTTGAACCATGCGCGGGCGAAGGCGTCCTTGAACGCCTCGTGATCGTTGCGGAACCGCTCGCTGATCGCGCGATAAGCCGGGTCCCGCTTCAGCGCCATGTCGGCGGTGGTCATCATGGTCGGGACCTTGATGTTCGGATCCCACGCCGCCGGCGCCTTGTCCTCCTCTTTCTGGTCGATCGGCTGCCACTGGTTGGCGCCAGCCGGCGACTGAACCAGCTCATAGTCATAGTCGAGCAGCAGGCGGAAAAAGTTCTCGCTCCACTCGCGCGGGGTGTTGGTCCACGCGCCCTCGATGCCGCTGGTGACGGCATGTTCGCCGATGCCGCCGCTTTCATGGCTGCTGACCCAGCCAAAGCCCTGTGCAGCGAGATCGCCGCCCGCGGGCGCGGCACCGAGCAGCGAGGCATCGCCATTGCCGTGCGCCTTGCCGAAGGTGTGGCCTCCGGCGGTGAGCGCAACGGTCTCTTCGTCGTTCATCGCCATGCGCGCGAAGGTTTCCTTCATGTCACGCGCCATACCGGCGTCGTCATGCGGGTTACCCTGCGGTCCCTCCGGGTTGACGTAGATCAGGCCCATCTGGATCGCGGCGAGCGGGCCTTCGAGCCCATCCAGCCCCTTGTCGGGCGCGATGCGGGTCTGGACGCCCTCATTCACCCATTTGTCTTCCGAGCCCCAATAGATGTCGCGCTCGGGCTCGAACACGTCGGCGCGGCCGCCGCCGAAGCCGAACACCGGGCCGCCCATCGATTCGATCGCGACATTGCCGGCGAGGATGAAGAGGTCGGCCCAGCTGATGTGCTTGCCGTATTTCCGCTTGATCGGCCACAGCAGGCGGCGCGCCTTGTCGAGATTGCCGTTGTCGGGCCAGCTGTCGAGCGGCGCGAAGCGCTGCTGCCCGCTATTGGCGCCGCCGCGGCCGTCGGCAGTGCGATAGGTGCCGGCAGCATGCCAGGCCATACGGATGAAGAACGGGCCGTAATGGCCATAATCGGCCGGCCACCAGGGCTGGCTGTCGGTCATCAGCGCGGTGAGATCGGCCTTGAGCGCAGCATAATCGAGCTTCTTGAAGGCTTCGGCATAGTCGAAATCGGCGCCCATCGGGTTCGACGCGCCATTGGGGTTGAGGATTTCGGTAGCCAGCATTTCAGGCCACCAGTCGCGGTTGGTGCGCCCGAGCAGGGCGCGAACGCCGCCGTTAAACGGGCAGCCGCCGCCGTCGATCGATCCGGTCTTCGCGTCCATGTGCCTGATCCCTCCTTGTGGTGTGGTTCGAGGGAGAGGCTAGGCGAACCCCCGCCGCGTCCAAAACGAGTTAAACAGGTCAGTGCGAGCGGGAAAATCGATCAATACGCCTCGTTTTGACATATTCGTTCAATGACCGCGGATCGCATCGATCAGCTCAGCCTTGGCCATCTTCGATCGGCCTTCGATGCCGATCTCCTTCGCCTGATCGTACAGCGCCTGCTTGCTGCGATTCTCGAGATGCGTGCTGTTGTGGTCGAGCGTGCCGGCGGCATGCGCATTGGCAATGCGCGCCGCCTTCTCCTTCGACGCCCCCGCTTCCCGGAGCATCTCGTACATCGCATCGTCCTTGCTCGTCGGGCCGTGATCCTTCGCCATCGCGTGTCTCCTTACCGCTCCAGCAAGCCAACGTGTTTGGAAACAAAGGGGTTCTTCAGTTGATGTTACAAAAGGGCGACAAGTGGCATTCGAGCGCCTATATGCCCGCCCATCGACCACGAATCCCCCGCGAAGGGCCGATGCTGACCACGAATCCGTTTGATGACGACAAGCTGCGCGAAGAGTGCGGCATCTTCGGCGTTTCCGGCGCCGACGGTGCGGCCGCACTCGTTGCGCTTGGCCTCCACGCGCTCCAGCACCGCGGCCAGGAGGCCGCCGGTATCACGAGCTGGGACGGCGCCCATTTCCACAGCCATCGCGCGATGGGCCATGTCGCGGGCAATTTCGACCGCGACGAGGTGATGCGCACGCTGTCCGGCAGCGTTGCCTGCGGCCATGTCCGCTACGCGACGACCGGCGATTCGGGCATGCGCAACGTCCAGCCGCTCTATGCCGAACTGGCGAGCGGCGGCTTCGCGGTGGCGCATAACGGCAACATCTCGAACGCGCTGCATGTCCGCCGCGAGCTGATCCAGCGCGGGTCGATCTTCCAGTCCACCTCGGACACCGAGACGATCATCCATCTGGTCGCGACCAGCGGCTACAAGGACCTGCTCGACCGGTTCATCGACGCGCTCAAGCAGATCGAGGGCGCCTACTCCCTGATCTGTATGACCCCCGAGGGCATGATCGCATGTCGCGACCCGCTGGGCATCCGTCCGCTGGTGATGGGCCGCCTTGGCGACGCATACATCTTCGCGTCGGAAACGGTCGCGCTCGACGTGGTCGGCGCCGAGTTCGTCCGCGAGATCGATCCGGGCGAGCTGGTGATCGTTCAGGACGGCGAGCTCCGCTCGATCCGCCCCTTCACCGCGATCGCGCCGCGCCCGTGCATCTTCGAATGGGTCTATTTCTCGCGTCCCGATTCGATCGCTCAGAACCGTTCGGTCTATGGCGTCCGCAAGGCGATCGGCGCGCAGCTGGCGATCGAATCCGGGATCGACGCCGACCTCGTCGTGCCGGTGCCCGATTCGGGCGTGCCCGCCGCGATCGGCTATGCGCAGGAATCGGGCATCCCGTTCGAGCTCGGCATTATCCGCTCGCACTATGTCGGCCGCACCTTCATCCAGCCGAGCGCCGAAGTCCGCCGTCTGGGCGTCAAGCTCAAGCACAACGCCAATCGCGACCTGATCCAGGGCAAGCGCATCGTGCTGATCGACGATTCGATCGTGCGCGGCACCACCAGCCTGAAGATCGTCGAGATGATGCGCGAAGCCGGCGCCGCCGAGGTGCATATGCGCATCGCCAGCCCGCCGACGACGCACAGCTGCTTCTACGGCGTCGATACGCCCGAGCGCTCCAAGCTGCTCGCCGCCAAGATGGACGTTGCCGGCATGGCCGAGTTCATCAAGGCCGACAGCCTCGCCTTTGTGTCGATCGACGGCCTCTACCGCGCGCTGGGTGAGACCGAGCGCGGCGCCGTGCTGCCCAAATATTGCGATGCCTGCTTCACCGGCGAGTATCCGACGCAGCTGACCGACCATAATGAGCAGGCGGTGAGCCAGCTCGCCCTTCTCGACGAACCGGCCTGAACCTCATGACCCAGCAGAACCTCGCCGGGCGCGTCGCGCTCGTCACCGGCGCGAGCCGCGGCATCGGCGCCGCCACCGCGATCGCGCTTGCCGCGCAGGGCGCGCATGTCGTGCTGACTGCGCGGACCGCCGGCGGCCTCGAGGAAGTCGAGGAAGCGATCTTCGCCGCGGGCGGCTCCGCGACGATCGCGCCGATGGATCTGCTCGAGACGGATTCGATCCCGCGCCTTGCCGCGGCGGTGGCCGAACGCTGGGGCAAGCTCGACCTGCTGGTGCTCAACGCCGCGGCGCTGGGCACGCTGTCGGCGATCGGGGCATTCGACCCCAAGGAAGTCGCCAAGACGCTGGCGCTCAACGTCAGCGCCCAGGCGGCGCTGATCGGCGCCTTCGATCCGCTGCTGCGCAAGGCCGACAATGGCCGGGTGATCGGCCTGACCTCCACCGTCGCACGTACGCCGCGGGCATTCTGGGGCCTCTATGGCGCGACCAAGGCGGCGTTCGAGAATCTCGTGCTGAGCTATGGCGAGGAAGTACGCAACCTGACCAAGGTGCGCGTCGCTCTGCTCAACCCCGGCGCGACCCGCACCAAGATGCGCGCGCGCGCCTATCCGGGCGAAGCGCCCGAGAGCGTCAAGCCGCCCGAAGTCGTGGCCGAGCGGATCGTCGCGATGCTCGCCGAGGATTTCGAGACCGGAGCGTTCGAAGCGCTCGACTGATCGGCCGGGCCCAATCGGACTCGGTTCGTCGCAATTGCAACCGGCTCGCTCTTCCGATCTGCGGATCGCTTCCTAGCTAGTGCCCGAAAGGGAGAGCAGGAATGTATTCGCCGCCAGCGACCATCGCCCCGGAGATCATCGCCTGCATCGCCGAGGGGCGCCTCCCGACCATGCGCGAATTGCGGCGTGTCGCCGAACGCATCCGCAGCGAGCTGCACAGCGCACAGAGCGTGTTCCGCTGGGGCCGGTCGATCCCGGCACGGCTCGAACGGCGCCTGATGCTGCGCGCGGCGCTGGCCGCGCTTGCCGGCACCGGCGGCCGGATTGCGCAGCCCGTCGCGATCGAGGCCTGACCCCTACCCCGCAAGGAACGCCTTCACCTCGTTCTGGAAGAAGGGCGCGTTGTCCCACATGATGAAGTGCGCTGCGTTCGGCACCCGCTTGAGCACAGCCCCCTTCAACGGCGCGTAGGATGCCTGATAATAGCCGTCCATCTGCACGTCGGTGACCGGCGCGCCCCTGGGCGTGACGTAGAGCACCAGCGTCTTCGCGGTGATCTTCGACAGTTCGGGCACCAGGTTGGTCATGATCAGCTCGCCATAGGAGCGTGCCGCAACGTCACGGTCGGACTTCATCGAATCGTCGAGCGCGCCCGCGCGCATCGTCTCGGTCGCGACCATCGACGCGATCGTCTGTTCGAGCCGCTTGGCATAGGCATCGGCCGGCGTCGTCCGCATGCTGGTCATGATCCCGTCGGCGATCGGCTTGAGCGTCTCCGGGGTGGCGTTGGGGCCGCCGAACATCGCGCCCATGAAGGGGAACATGTCGACCACCATCAGCTTCGACACGCTGGCAGGGTGGCGCGCGGCAAGCATCATGCCCATCGTCCCGCCCATCGAATGGCCGATCACGGCGACCGGCCCCAGCTTCTTCTCGGTGATATAGCGGGCGATTTCCTCGGCCACCGGTGCAGCGACATTGCCTTCGGCATTGCCGCCCTTGTCGCTGCCCGCAAAGCCATGGACCAGCACCTTGTGCCAGCGATAGCCGGGAGTCGCGGCGATCATCTCCGTCCACACGCGCGGGCTCGACGTGAGACCCGGGATGAGGATGACGTCCTTGCCCTTCCCTTCGACCGTCACCGTGATTCGGGTGGAAGCGAAGTCCTTCGCCGTGGCGGGTGCCGCCGACAGCATGGCGGTGAACAGCAGCGCGACGAACGCGAACAGGCCGCGGCGGTGAATCATGGCAGTTCCTCCCGGTTTCGGGCGAAACTATCGGGGACGAATTGGCTCGTCCATCTCGATCACAATGTCCTCGTCCACCGCGGCTTCCTCGTCCAGCTCCTCGGCGCGGAAGGTCTCGCGGTTCATCACGAAGCTGCCGTGATAGCCCGAAAAGCGCCATTCGCCGGAGACTTCGGTACCGTCGTCGCTGATCGTGCCGGCATAGGCGACCGAATGGGCAAGCGGGCCGGCGGGGTCGTACTGCTTCATGAAGCGCAGCCGGCTTCCCATGCGGTCGCCATCGACAAAGGCCCGGCGGACCTCCTCCATGCCGGTGGTATCCGGCTCGGTGATCGTCCCGCTCACATCGCCCGCCATCTCGTCCAGATGCGCGATGAAGCTGTTCTCCTCGACCCCCGCAGAGGAAGCGAAATAGCGGCCGTACCAGACGCCCGTCACATCCTGGGGGTCGTTCATTGCGCCTCCACCAGCGTCTCCAGCTCCGCCAGCGCCAGCGGCTCGGCGCAGAGATAACCCTGATAGAACTGGCAGCCTTCCTTGGCGAGCAGCTCGAGCTGCTCCTGCGTCTCCACCCCTTCGGCGACGACCGCGAGGCCCAGCGAGCGGGCCATGTCGATCACCCCGCGCACCACCACCCGGTCTCGCGCCGAACCGGTGATGTCCTGGGTCAGCTTGCGGTCGATCTTGAGATAATCGAGCGGCAGCGCCTTCAGATAGGCGAGGCTGGAATAGCCGGTCCCGAAATCGTCGATCGCGACCCGGCATCCCGCCGTACGCAGTTCGGCAAGCAGGCGCGCGGCTTCGCTCAAGTCGCCGATCAGGCCGCCCTCGGTGATCTCGACCGTGAGGCGGCTGCGCGGGAATCCGCTCGCGTCCACCCAGTCGAGGAACAGATCGGCGAAATTGCTGCGCGCGACATCGGCGGCGGTGACGTTCACCGACAGGCGCAGCCCCCGCAGCGCCGCGGGCCAGTGCGCGGCCTGGTCGAGCGCGAGCCGCTGGACATGTTCCGACAGCGCAAGTTCGAGCCCTCCGCGCGCCGCCGCTGCGAACAGCATCTCGGCGCCGATCTCGCCCGAAGCGTGGCGCCAGCGGGCAAGCGCTTCGACTCCGACGATCGTGCCCGCCGAAACCGCGACCTGCGGCTGGAAGCGCAGCTCGATCTCTCCTGCCTCCATCGCGCGGCGCAGGTCGAGCGCGAGCGTATCGACCGGGACCGTGCCCGGCGCCGCATCATTTCCGGCCAGCGCATCGCTCGCGCGGCGCAGCAGTGCGGCTGCGGTATCGCCCGCTTCGGACAGCGCCACCGCGGTCCGCGCGCCGAGCGGCGTGATCTCGTCACCGATCACGAACGGCCGCGAGAGCGCTTCCCCCACCCGCGCCGCGACCGCCGCGAGCAACTCGGGCGCAGCACCTTCGGACGCGACGACGAACTCGGGCCCCGCGATGCGCGCCGCCACGAAATGACGGCCGAGGATCTCGCGCGCGGCTTCGCCGAGCCTGCCCGACGCGGCGCGCAGCAACGCATCGCCCGCCGCGCGGCCATAGGCGGTGTTGACCATCTCGAACCGGTTGAGCGCCGCAAGGACGACACCTACTTCCTGCCCTTCGCCCAGCCGTCGCTCGATCCAGCGGCGCACCCCTGCACCGTCATGCACCCCGGCCAGCGCATCGCGCACCGCCGCACTGGCGTCGATCTCGCCCAGCCGCTCGATCAGCGCATGGATCCGGCCCGTGCGCTGGTCGTGCTGCAGATGCTCGACGACGCGGCCCGCACCCTTGAGCTCGTGCGCAAAGGCGGTCGCGGAAAGCCCGTCGCGCAGGCGGCCGAATGCAGCGCGGAGCGCCCCGCGGTCGCTCGCCTCCACCCGCCGCAGCATGGCATGCACCGAAGGCTGCTCGCCCAGCCCGAGCAGCGCAGCGAGCGCGGGCGTGACCTGGATCGAGGCCAGCGCGGGATCGTAGCGCCAGCCCAGCGGCTCGGCATCGCCGACGATCACCGGCCCTTCCCCTCCGACGCGCTCGGCATGGCGCGCGGCAAAGCGGAGCGCCTGCACGAATTCGGCTTCGCGCATCGGGCTGGCGAGAAAATGAGTGGCGCCCGCCTCGTAGAATTCGCCCAGTCGCCCGGAATCATTGCGCGACACGAGCGCGAGCAGCGCGCCGCCGGTCGCTCCGGCGACACCCGCAAGCGCGCGCACCGCCGCCAACCCCTCTTCGACTGCCCCCCTCGCATCGACCACCGCCACCGCGGCCCCGCTCGCAAGCAGCCGGCGTTCGGCCCCATCCGCACGCCGCGCCGCGACGACCCGCCAGCCCGCACCCGTGGCAAGTACGGCAAGCTCATCACGTTGACGGAACGACAGCAGAAAAACTGGCCGTTCGCGCCCTGTCATCGGCGTGGCATGCGTGGGCGCGGGGTCGGTCATCCGAATCAACCTAACCCAAGGCTTGCTGCGAAGTCATCAACGGCTTAGCTGCTTATTTCATGGCGACCGCGCCCGCCCTGATCGACCGTCACGGCCGCACGATCCGCTACCTCAGGGTATCGGTGACGGACCGGTGCGATCTGCGTTGCCGCTATTGCATGGCCGAGAAGATGTCCTTCCTCCCGCGCAGCGAGCTGCTGGCGCTTGAGGAAATCGCGCTGATCGCCGAGCGCTTCATCGCGCGGGGTGTCACCAAGATCCGGCTGACCGGTGGTGAACCGCTGGTGCGCCGCGACGCGATCGATCTGGTGCGGCGGCTCGGCCGTCACATCGGGAGCGGCCTCGACGAACTTACCATGACCACCAACGGCACCCGGCTGGCCGACCATGCGGAAATGCTGGCACAGGCCGGGGTGCGGCGGATCAACGTCAGCCTCGACAGCCGTGACCCGGACAGGTTCCGCCACATTACCCGCCACGGCGATGTCGCGCAGGTGCTGGACGGGATCGCCGCGGCGCGCGCAGTTGGCCTGTCGGTCAAGATCAACATGGTCGCGCTCAAGGGCCTCAACGATGTGGAGATCGCGCCGATGCTGGCCTGGGCGGGCGCCAATGGCATGGACCTGACGCTGATCGAGACGATGCCGCTGGGCATGATCGACGAGGATCGTGCTGACCGTTTCCTCCCGTTGACCCAGGTGTTCGACGATCTGGCGCAGCGCTTCACGCTGACCCGCGACGATCATCGCAGCGGCGGTCCGGCACGATATTGGCGGGTTGCGGAAACCGGCGCGCGGCTTGGCCTGATCTCGCCGCTCACCGGCAATTTCTGCGAAAGCTGCAATCGCGTGCGGCTGACGACCGAGGGGAAGCTGTTCACCTGCCTGGGCCATGAGGATCAGGTCGATCTGAAGACAGCGATCCGCAGCGGCGGCCTCGCCGCAGTTGACGCCGCGATCGACGATGCGCTCGCCGCCAAGCCCGCGCGCCATGATTTCAGCGTCGCGCCCGGCGCCACGCCCGCCGTACGCCGCCATATGAGCGTGACCGGCGGATGAGCACTATCCGCCGGGCGCTCGTCGCCTCCCCGACCAATCCCGCCGAGGTCGCCGCGCACGAGCTGCTTGCGGCGCATGACTGGGTGCATCCGGACGAAGCCGAGATGATCGTCGCGCTGGGCGGCGACGGTTTCATGCTCCAGACGCTGCACATGCTGCTGGAGAAGCATCGCGCCCTGCCGGTGTTTGGCATGAACCTCGGCACGATCGGCTTCCTGATGAACGAGTGGCGGCCCGACGGGCTGGATGCGCGCCTTTCCCGCGCGCGGCCGTTCAAGGTGACCCCGCTGGTGATGACCGCAACCACGGTCGAGGGGGACACGCATGTCCTGCCCGCGATCAACGAAGTGTCGCTGCTGCGCGAGACGCGCCAGACGGCGAAGCTCGAAGTGACCGTGAACGATCGCGTCGTGCTGCCCGAGCTGGTCTGCGACGGCATCCTGGTCGCCACCCCCGCGGGATCGACGGCCTACAACCTCTCGGCGCACGGGCCGATCCTGCCGCTGGGCTCGCAGATGCTCGCGCTGACGCCGATCAGCCCGTTCCGGCCGCGGCGCTGGCGCGGCGCGATCCTGCCCGAAAAGACGCGAATCTCGCTTCAGGTGCTCGATCCCGGCAAGCGCCCGGTGAGCGCAGTCGCCGATCAGCGCGAAGTCCGCGACGTCGCCCGCGTCGATATCGAGATCGACCCCAAGCGCGATCTGACGCTGTTGTTCGACCCCGAGCATGCCCTGGACGACCGGATCACGATGGAGCAGTTCATCGCCTAGGACGATCTTTCTAAAATTGTTGCCCGGCCCGCTTGCCAAGCCCGAAACCCCCTCGTATAGGCGCCCCTCGCTGGTGTTCCCTGATAGCTCAGCGGTAGAGCTCTCGACTGTTAATCGAGCGGCCGTTGGTTCGAATCCAACTCAGGGAGCCAACCTTCTGGCGTGTAGCGCCAGCCGCAGAAAACTGCGGTTTCTGGGTTCGATAGTGATGAATTTTCATTCGTCGCCTTTCTAAATCACTGTTTTTATAGAGTTATTTTTTCGACTCCGTTGCGGGGCGTGGACACCTTTGGTTCGCGAATCAGAGGATCTGCGTCCTTCCTTCTATGTATGTCGGCAGCTCGGATTGATCGAGGTGACGCGTGCCGCCAGCTCTCGCCAAACGATCCACTTACGATCGAAATTGGGCCGGTTGCGGTCTGGCAGATTCCAGGCAGCCAACTTGGGATAGCCGCCATTCCCAAGCGCATCCTCGCATTGACGGCCTCCGACTAATGCCAGTCGTCCGCGCTGAACGTCTGGTTCTGACGGCAGCGTGCAATAACCGGCAATTGTGGCCAGCCCTATCAGTGACGGAGCTGGCCACAATCGATCAGGCCGCTTCCTCAGGCTCGGGCTGCTCGTTGCCCATGATTTCTTCCAGTGTTTTCCGCATTGCGATCTCTTCCTGGAGCTTCACGAGTGCCTTGCGCTTGGGGAGGTTCAGCTTGAACCGGATCATATCGCCGATGTGGCGAATGATGTCGTTATGCTTCGGACCGAAGCGCATCAGCCCACTGGTTGCATCGTAGTTGCCGAGGTCGAGATTGATACCGGCCTCCTCGGGGGTGACGGCGTCCGCCATGCCAGGGCAGAAACTGTCTTTCTCCTCCTGAGTCATTTCGAAGTACCGCCACATCGGATTGGTGTGAGAGAAATCAATCTCACCATCTTCGATGGCGGCGAACAGCCGCTCGAGATGCTCAGAATCCTGATCCCGGCCATAGGAGAAATCGTAGACCAGCTTCGCGAGCGACTTTAGAACCGCAGGCTGCGCTGCCACCGTATTCTTCTTAGCGCCTGCAGCACCCCAGTTCGGGATTTGAGCGATCGCCTCCCAGAAGCGCGTACCGTAGGATTCCTTGGCGTTGATATCAGCCGGCGTTGCACCATTGATCGTCGTCTTATTGAGGAAGAGCAGCGCGTTGATTGCGACCAGATCTTTCCGCGCAATAACACCTTCATCCTTGGCCCAGTCGCCGGCGTTATCCGAGTCGACCACGGTGGCCGTAAGGATTTCGTTGCCAATCAGCTGTTCTTTGATGAAGCGGTTGACCGGGTTCGAATTGTCGAACTCATAGGCCAGACCACCTTCGACGGTTTTGCCCAGGTTGTTTAGATCGTGGAACAGCTGACGCTCCTGATCGATGTCGAGACCCAGATGCGCCTCAACGACAATCGAACAGTCTGAACGAGCGATCTCGAACGCCGTCGCCCATACCTTGGCTTCTTCAGCCGTCGGTTCACGCCGCGGGTCGTCGGTCGGCACGTAGAGGACCGGCTTCCGGGGGTAGCGATTGTTGTTCACGACCGACTTCAGAAACTCGAAGACCATATCCATCGCGAACCGGCGATGTTGCCCGTCGATGATCCAGAGGACGTGCTTATCTGAAAGATAGACGGTGATGACCCCGCCGTTCTTCTCGAACCGCAACCCATCGCCTCCGAACTTGCAGTTGCGGATGTTGGCGGTCACCGGCTGCATCGAGATGTAGGGCTGTGATCCGATCTCCTTCAGCAGCCGCTGGAGCGCCGCCGGAATCGCTTGGCCAGCCTTTTCGAGAGACCGCCGCGCGGTATCGAGCAGGCCCTTGAGGATGAAAATCGCCAGCTTCTTAGCGTGCGCCTCGTCGAGGCGACGCTGGGCCACGGGCTGGTCATTATACGCAGGTACCGCTGCCAGATTTTGCTTATTGGCGACTTCGGAAATCTCGTAGAATGTCGCCATGGGCACGCTGAAGATCAGCGTGCGATTGCCCATATTGGAGCCGACCAGAACGTTAAAAGGGCGACCCGTATGGTCGCCGGTATCAAGGAGCGAGTCGAGACTGTTAGTGACAGTCGCGGCGCTTTTAGTTACGTCAGTAATCATCGCTAATTCCTTCTCGTCACGGGGATGGGTAGCGGTCTGCGCGACCGGCGGTTTTCCAGACACTTCCGGTCGCGCAACACCTCAGCGAGAGTCGGAGTCAGCCGCTCTCGCCATCCGATATCCTATTGATGCTGTGCCACGGCATACTTCCTCCTTCTCGCCACGGGCGGGTTTGAGCTTCTGCCGCTTGCGGTTTTCCAGACACTTCCAGCGGCACCGCTGGGCTAACACAATAATCATCCTGGCGTCAAGATAATTTGCCCTGGCGTATATTAAAAACAGCCAGGGCGTTTATAATTTTGTTTGAGGAAGTTGGTAGCCACGCTCGGGCCGGTGCGAGGACCTGATAGCTGACGGCCACCGAGAGCTGGATCCGGCGTGAAATCAAGCTTCTCCGGAACGCACCTTAGTGATACAAAGTGGTGCACTTTACATCATGGTGGGGCATGGCACGCAGATCGATCCGAACCTCTGTAACGCTTCCAGAGCGATCGTATGCCGAGGTTCAAGCGCTGGCGGAGGCGAATGACGTGTCGACGGCCTGGGTCATCCGCCAAGCGGTTCTGCAGTATCTGTCGGACGGTAGCGGCCAGCGCGAATTGCCGCTTGCTGCGCGGAGAGGCGGCCGATGACTGCGATCGAGCGCAAAATCACGCGCCTGCGTTCCGGGCGGCCATTGCGTGTCCTCGATCTGTTTGCAGGGTGCGGTGGTTTCTCGCTGGGGTTTCAGGCAGCTGGCTGCGAGATTTCTGCAGCCATCGAATTCGATGCCGATGCCGCCCGGTCGCATGGCGCTAATTTCCATCCGGGAGATGCGCGACACAGCATCGCGCGCGACATCACAACCACGCCGGCATCGGCGCTCACCGCAAGTCTCGGGCTTGGCGACGTATCGTTGGCCTTCGACATTCTGATCGGTGGGCCACCCTGTCAGGCGTTCGCGCGCGTGGGCCGGTCCAAGCTTCGCGAAGTGGCCGAGCACCCTGAGGCGTTCCGGCATGACCCGCGCGCACGTCTCTACATCGAGTATATGCAGTATGTCGCTGACTGCATGCCGCTCGCGGTGGTGATCGAGAATGTCCCCGACATGCTGAATCATGCCGGTCACAATCTCGCCGACGAGATTTCTGAAGTGCTGACGGGCAAGGGATACAGCTGCGGCTATACGCTGCTCAATGCAGCCTACTATGGTGTGCCGCAGATGCGTGAGCGCATGTTTCTAATCGCCATCCACAACAGCCTCACTGCCGACATCAGTTTTCCCGAGCCCAGCCACTGGATTGACTTGCCGCCCGGCTATGAAGGCGCGCGCTCGGTGGCGCTGAAGCTGCTGAACGGGATGCAGCTTTTCCGCCCCAATCCCTGGTACATCCAGCCGCCGGTGGCTGCCCCTGATCTACCGGCGGCGATCACGACGCGCCAGGCGATCGAAGATCTTCCCGCGATCGATGCCCGGGCGCAGCTTCGCGAAGGCACCTTGCGGCGTGGCGCGCGCCGGTTCGATCAGGCCGTCAGCTACGCTGCCGCCGGAGTCACCGCCTATGGCACGATGATGCGGAGCTGGCCGGGTTTCGCAGGTGCCGCTGACCTCAAAGATCATGTGATCCGTTACCTGCCGCGCGACTATGCGCTGTTCGCGCGGATGTCCCCCGGCGACCAGTATCCGCAGGCCGTGAAGAAGGCCGAAGAAATGTTTCGAGAGCGTCTCGAATTGCTCAAAGCACTGGGTAAAGCGCCTGCTGCAGGCACCGACGCGTGGGAGAAGCTGCACGCATCGATCGTGCCGCCCTATGATCCTGGCAAGTTTCCAAACAAGTGGCGCAAGATGGAAGCCGATGCCCCCTCCAGGACTTTACTCGCGCACCTCGGCAAAGACGGATACAGCCACATCCATTATGACAGCGCGCAGGCGCGCACGATCTCGGTGCGCGAAGCCGCGCGGCTGCAGTCTTTTCCTGACGGCTTCGTGTTCAGCGGGACTATGAACCCGGCGTTTAAACAAATCGGCAACGCCGTGCCGCCGCTGCTCGCCAAGGCGGTCGCCCGAAGCGTTCAGGCCCAGATCATCGCGGGCATCATGCAACCGCCCGTCCGGCTGGCTGGCGGTCAACGGTGAGCGGCGGGGACACGGAGATCATTGTCGTCCGGTCCCTGGCAGGATCGGACCTGGGCCTGTTCGCAGCGCATCGCGGTGAAGCGCGCAGCAAGCAGCGCGCTATCAATATCAACGTGCCGGTCGCACAAGCCATGCTGGATGAGGCAGGTTTCAAAGCCGGTGGCGCAACACTGCAGTGCACATGCCTGTTCGGCGACATCCGCGTCGAGGGGCCACGGCTGCTCAGCAAGGTGCATAAGAACTGGCGGCTTGGCGGCAGCAAGATCGAGGGCGCGGAGTTCGGCCAGCTGGACGCCCGCGACTTCGCGCTGATCCGTTCGCTCCGGCACAATGACGGGTCGAAGCCGGTGACGATCGCCTTCTATTCGCGCAACAGCGACCGGGTCATCCATGCCGGCATCGCCGCGATCGTCGAGCGCCATCTCAACCGCAGCACGGCGATGTTTGACGAAGGCAGCGATGCCTTTGCCGGACTGTCGCGCTACTGCCCGCCAGCTACCGCCCCCACGAGCAAAGGTGCAGGAGGTCCGCCACGGCCTGCGCCGCGTCCAGCTGCGCCGGCATCAAGTCCGCGTGCGAAAACCGTGCCTCCGATGCCCCGCGACGACGCTGGCGCTCAATCCCCGCGCACGATGGAAGAGAAATTGCGCACGCCGCATATTCTGGAGCGGATGCTGCAGGTCTCCGCCGATCTTTCGGCGCCCGCGCAGCTGCGCTTCATGGACACGGTGCAACAGCTTGCCGCCGGTTTGCGCGCAGTGCTGCTTGAAACTGGCGGCATCGTCAGGCTTACGCGGGATCATCCCGCGACGTGGCACGCAGTGCGTGGCAAGCCGGTCGGGTTCGTGGACGGGGGTCTCGCGAACCTCTCAATGCTCGGCTCGGCGCCGATCGCTGCGAGGGTTGGCGGCTATGTGGTGACGCCGGGCGACACCGCACCGTCGCGCGAATCCTTCCGCATGCTCAAATATCTGATCGACGAGCTTTATGCGACGGAACAGGCTGGCGTCTTCCGCGACAGCTTTCCGGACATCGGTGCGCTGCGCGATGCGGCTCGCATCTCGATCGAGGCAGCGGGTGCGGTGCGCTTGGTTAGCGAGCGGCCCGATCTGGGCTGGGTTATGGTCCATGGTGCGCTGGTCAATCCGGTGTCGCGCTACACCGATGTCATGCGCGATGAGCAGGTCCGGCACAAATTCCCCGACTTTTCGCAAGGCGCGCTGGCCGAACTGCTGCCGCCGGACGAGCCTCAGCGAACCGGACGCGACGCCAATTTCGTGAGCGTTTATCTGCGTCAGCTTGAACTGCTGCAGCAAAGTCCGGCGATCGTCTGCGGCGTGGTCGAACGCGAAAGCTCCACGACGTCGGTGATCCGCGCGGTCCTCGACAGTCTCGACGACCACCGTCTGCGTGATTTGCTGCCGATGCCGCCGCATGAATGGAAGCAGTGGTTCAGAAACGCAGTCGACCCGTCGGATGACGATGAGTTTGAAGGCCAGCGCATCACCGACCCACTGCTGTTTCGCTGCGTGCTGGAGCCGGGAGAAGCCCTGGTCCCGGTCACTATCGACCGCAACGAAATGCGCCGAGCTCCTAAAGCGTGGCATGACAAGATCGGGCAGTATCCGCAGCCACTCGTCTCTTATCTGCAGGCGACGCCGTGGACCGCTCCGGTCCGGATCGAAATGTTTGCGCGTGATCGCGAACGTTTCACAGAGACCGCCAACCTGATTTTCCACTGCGCCCTCCTGCTGCCGCGTTATGCGTTTCCGGTCGGCCTAGATATCGTCGACAAATTCGCAAAGGTGCCCGACTGGATGAGCCGGCCCGTAAACACGCGCACCGCCGTTGTTGCTTTGCGCCGGGCGCTCGACGATCAGGATGCAAAGCTGTTCGATACGTTGCGCACCATGCTGTGCGGCTCCGGCCGGGAGTGGATGCTGCGGCCGGGCGTGATGAGATAGATCTGGGGGGATAATGGCGGACGGAGCAGAGACAGAAACAGGCACCTGGCGGCCGGTCGGAACGGTGGTGGGAAATGCCGGCACGGCGGAGTTCACCTTCATTCTACGCCAGTTCCAGGCGAAGGTCGGCGATATAGTTGCGCTCGGCATGGACGTGCCCGACGGTTCCTATGCGGCGCAGAATCGTATCTATGTCTGGGCGCGGATCACCGACATCCGCCGCTTCAATCCGTTCTTCCCGTTCGAGGCTGCGCAGGAGATCGCGGGCGAAGGCATCTCGCTTGAGGATACGGTGCTGTCGGGAACGCGCGATCAGCTCGAAGCCAGCGCGCTGATCCTGGGCGCCACCAGCGAGGGCAATCTCGCCGCGCTGTTTCCGCTGACCTATCCGGTGAAGCCGGCGTCGACAGTGTTTCATCCTCCAGCAGAATCGATCCGCGAGCTGCTGCTGGGCGAGCATACCGAAGAGCGCAAGGTCGCCATCGGCTCGCTGATCGCGCGTAGTGACGTCGAAGTAACCCTCTCGGCGCCCAAGCTTGTCGCGCGCCATCTTGCCGTCCTCGCGATGACCGGCGGTGGTAAGACCGTGGCTGCGCGGCGTATCCTGCGCGAGCTGATCGCGCATGGCTATCCGCTGGTGATCCTTGACCCGCACGGAGATTATATCGGCCTGTCCCAATGTCGCGAGGCGCTGCAAGCCGAAGCACCCGGTTGCGACATCCGGCTGTTCTTCCCCGAGCTCCTGATCCAGAAGGATGGCGAAGGACTGGTCACCCGACTCATCGCGCAGATGACGAGCGGCGTCACCGACGCGCAGGGCGACTATCTGCGCGGGCTGTACGACCGCAAGCGCGCCGACGAGGGTGAAAAGGCGCTCTCCTACATCGGCAAGCTGCTGGCGCAGACGCAGACCGATATCAGCGGCACGTCTGCGCCCACTGGCACTGGTGCCGGCAACTGGCGCGGCACAGTCGGCGCCGTCGCGCGCGGACTGCGCATCGTGCTCGACCGGTTGCAACGGATGGAGCGCACCAGCGATCAGATGCGGGCGAGCAAAAAGCTCAGCGCGCTGCCCTGGGAAGCATTGCCCAATCCGTTCAGCGCGCCGGAAAAGATCGTGCGGCCCGGTCAGGTGTCGATCTTGTACCTCGGCGGCTACGACCATATCACGCAGAATTCGATTGCGGCGATCACGCTCGAAACGCTGTTCGAGCGCCGCGCAGACCTCTCTGACAGGATCCCGCCTTTTTTCGCAGTGATCGAGGAGGCCCATACCTTCATTCCGTCATCGCGCGAGGCGACCGACGAAGCGGTTGCGCTACCCGTCATCCGGCGGATCATCACCGAGGGGCGCAAGTTCGGCACTGGGCTGATGCTGATCTCGCAACGGCCGAGCCGTCTCGACGAGACGATCATCTCGCAGTGCAATTCCTTCCTGATCCTCCGGCTCGTTAATCCGCGCGATCAGTCCTTCGTCCGTTCGGTGATGGAGAATCTCACGGAGTCAGATGCGCGCATGATTCCCGGCTTTGGGCCAGGGCAAGGCATCGTCAGCGGTCAGGTCGTGCGGTTCCCGCTGCCGGTATCGGTAAAGATGGACCGGGATCTGCTACTGGCCGAGATCGGCGACGAAGATTTCTTCGATCAGGTCGCAGGCTGGACGCCCGATCGCGCGACTGGTGTGCGCGACGCCATTGCCGAGACTGTCACACGGGTCACGTCGACGCGCCGGCGCAGCAAGCGGAGCTGAGGGCGGACACCAGCTATGGCCGATGTACTCACGCCGGCGCAGCGGCAGCTTAACATGCAGCAGATTAGATCGCGCAATACGCAACCAGAAATCTACGTACGGCGACTCCTGCACCGGCACGGTTTGCGCTTCCGGCTCCATCGTCGGGATCTGCCGGGCCAGCCAGACATCGTGTTGCCGCGCCACCGGCTCGCACTCTTCGTCCATGGCTGCTTCTGGCACGGGCACATATGCGCGCTGTTCAAGGTGCCCGCAACGCGAACAGAATTCTGGCTAGCCAAGATTGCGGCCAACACAGCGCGTGATCAGCGCGCATTCGAGGCCCTCGGTGCGCTTGGCTGGCGGCGCGGCTGCGTATGGGAATGTGCATTAAAGGGGCCTGACCGTCTCAGCGAGGAAGTGCTCGGAAACATGCTCGCCGAGCTGGTCAGAAGCCATGTGCAGACCTTCGAGGTCCGTGGTGAGGTCGCGGCCGCCGGAAGGCAGAGGAGGCGTGACACGCGGCCTCTGCAATTCCGCCGATCCAGTGACGGTGATGACTGATACCGATCGGCTGCAGATGCGCCGTCGCGCGCGAACCAAAGCACCAGGTGCTGACCGGCAATGTCAGACAGATTGCCGACATTAACGTTGCCTCGCCAGAGCATCGGGGTCCCAATGTTGATCGTTCGGCGCATTGCTCTCAATAGGATGGACGAACGGCAGGTTTCAGGCTCGCGCGGAACCAAACTGATCGACCGCATTCAGGGCGCATTGCCGTCTGGCAGGTCGTATCAGACCAGACCAGTCGCAGCGGGGAGCTTTTTAGTGAGCCATTAGCTGGTCGGAGTTCTTAGTCGAACAAGGCCGAAGCGGCTGATCTTTCCTTGCCGGCAAATGAATTGTCTCCCTACCCGGCTAGACCATAATCGTTCCACGACATCTAGCTGCTGCGCGCTTGCGTTCGATTAAGTCGGCGCTAGCCTCTTTGAGGGAGAGGCAAGATGGCGGATGAGGACGGTGAAAAGGAGCTAGGCCAGATTTCGCTTTATCTAGCGAAGGAAGGTAGACCTTTTGAAAATGTGATCGATTTCGACACGCTGGCGAAGCGGCACCAGAGCACCGAACATCAGTTCGAAGTCGACGATGCTGCCTGCAGGTTCATTTATTTCGAGACCTCCACCAAAAAAGCCAATCCACCCTGGCTCGACTTCATCAATGTCCAGATTGCCGCGACCGATCAGAAAAACTTCGCTGCCTGGAGTCACAGCGCCAATGGCATCCTCGCAATAACCCTCGATAGCCGGCTTTTCATCGCGACGTTCGGCCGCAGCGCTGGATCTCTGATCCAGCGCAAAGAGCTCCAGACAGATTTCGGCATCCGGACAGCGATGAACCTATGCGGCAATGAGGAAATTCGCCAGACGCGGACACAGAGTCACTCGCTGACCCCGACGCATATTGACCGGCAAGTCGCGCGTCCGTCGCAGAGCTTTGTGTTCGGCCTCAGCGATTCTGAGGATCTTAAGTCGATCGCCGCGCACCTCAAAGGCAATCCGCTGGTCACGCTGCAGGGCCGTGACCATCTGACTATCAAAATTATCGGTAGCGAGAAGCTTAGCTGGGACAGGCTGATCGAGCAGTGTCGCGGCTTCGCGGCAGCCTATGACAGCGAGGATTTTTCCAGCCTCTTCCCCAATTACCGCAACTTCAAGCCTGCCGATGACGAGCAGATCAAGCTGCTCGACCAGGCGCTGATTAACACGTTGCGGGCAAAGGACCTCGAGCCCGTCCAGCTGTGGATCCCAGAGCTCATCGCCGACGACGATTACAGCTTCAGCTATTCTGACAACCCCAAGCGCGACAATCGTATCTACGCCTTTCTCGATGCTGCGCAGCTGACGCGCGCAATGAATCTCGACAAGGTCACGATCAAGATGCTCCACGCCCGGCGCATCTACGCTTATTCGCATCAGGAGGACCGGGTTCTCTCGTACAAATGGTGGTCGATCTACGACTGCGTGCTCTTCGAGCATAAGCTCGACGACAGCCATTTCATCCTGAGCGGCGGGGCTTGGCGCCAGGTCGAGGGAAATTTCTATCAATCGGTCACTGACTTCGTCGCAACCCAGGTGCGAGAAGAAGTGTGCGAGCCGCTTTATGCCGGTATCTCGATTGCCGACCTGACCGCGCGCAAGAACCGCGAAGCGGTGTTCAATACCCAGGCCTGCGTGCTGCGTCCGCAGAGCATCCGCTTCGACCAAGCAAAGCTGCGAATCGGATCAAGCCGGCAGGACAAGGAATTCTGCGACATTCTCGATCTGACCGACGACGGCACGATGCGGATCATCAATTGCAAGCCGTACAAGGGATCGTCATCGATCAGCTATCTGTTCGCGCAGACCCGATTCTACTGCGACAGCTTCCTGCACGATCCGGTGTTTCTGTCGGAGATTCTCAATTTCGTCGGGAAAGCGCCGACCCCGGCCAGGGCCGACTATTTGGCTCATATCAAGGCCGACATCCGCGAAGTGGTCGGGAGCGATTATCAGGTCTGCGTCTGGCTATTGTTCGACAACAAGAAGCCCCAGCCGACTCGCGCAGGCCTCCCGTTCATGGCGCAATACGAGCTAAAGCTGATGCAGGAGCATTTGCGCAACCATTGCAAGTTCGCAGCTGTCGTTCTTCGCTTTATCCCGGTCCAGTTTGTCAATTTCGAGCGCGATGCCAAGCCGACCAAGAAGCAGAAAACCACCGGCGGTTAATTTGTGTCCACGGGCAAGTCGTTCTTGTCCGCTGTTTTGCTGAATAATAGCAGGTGCATGAACATTGAGCCCGATCCTGAAACGGGGAGGAGTTAGGATAGTCCATGGCCAAATCGCCTCGAAGGAAACCGGCCGTGATCTCTCGCTCGCGGGTAAGTGCGCTCCCTTTCTGCATTTCCGCGACAGCATGGGTTGACCTGCTTGGCTACGGGTCGATGATCGCAGACGCTGAGTTGAACCCGATCGACCCGCGCGCGAAAGCGGCGGTGACGCGGCTTCGGACTTTCCACCGGATTGTCGCCGAGCATAGCGGTCGTTACTTCAAGACCCTGGTCATCAATGACGGCGCCGTCGCGTACCGTGACCTCTCGCTGCGGGACAACGGTGTTACACATGATTTTCTCCAGCGGTCACAACAGCTGTTTGATGCCATCTCGGAAAACGAGCGGCGAAATAACTGGCCTGGCGCTAGGATGGTTGTGGGACTTGGATTCCGTGCCCGAGGCAGTAGGCGCGGAATCGACGATGTCGAACGTCGTGTCGGCATGATCCTCGCCGAACTGGCCGCTGGCAATATCGGTGCTGCCGAGGCGGTGCGCCAAGCGGCGAGTATCCAGCGCTACTCAGACGGCATCCCGCAGTTGCAGGCAAACTTTGCGTTCACCCGCTCGTACGTAGCGGACAGCGCCGGTTCGCGCGCTGGCCTCGGAGGACCCAACATGTTCGTCGATACGGCGATGTTCGAAGACGGGATTCCGCCCAGCTGGGTACATTGCGGTGTCGCCATACCGTTTCGAGAAGAGCGCTTGGCTATAGATTGTAGCTTCGTGTCTGTGACCAGTCTCACAGCACCTGGAAAGATCGGTGATCGCATCCCAGGCCTAAGAGATGGCCTCGAAATCGGCGAAGCGATTGCGCCAACGATGGCACTCCGCACACTCCTGCGGACCTCGCGCTGATCACGTAAGTCGAGAACACGTCATAAAGCGCGTCTAGCTGTGCCCTATCATGGTCACCTAAGCCGACAACCGCTTTCAGGCAACGCAGTGATCCGACTGAACGTGCGCAATTGGGGCGGAAAGCCGCCACATATTTGGACGGCTGCCCCACCCGACAGCCGCACCATATAATTGGCCTCTAAGCCGCAATCGCGCTAATCCGCCAACCCTGTCGCTCGTCGTTCGCCCTTGGGCCGTGCGTCTGGTGTAATCGCAGCGATGCATCGTACCTCGCAAGCAATCGCTTCACAGTCCGATCAGGTGATTGGATCGCCATGAC
Source organism: Sphingomonas sp. GW821-FHT03E12 (assembly GCF_059420685.1). Classification (NCBI taxonomy): domain Bacteria; kingdom Pseudomonadati; phylum Pseudomonadota; class Alphaproteobacteria; order Sphingomonadales; family Sphingomonadaceae; genus Sphingomonas; species Sphingomonas sp. GW821-FHT03E12. The sequence continues at coordinate 395,810 of NZ_JBWKUF010000002.1, read as the reverse complement.
GAGCTGCGAAATTTCCGAAGTGGTCTCCGGTGTCAAAACGGCACGCCAGCTAGCTCCAGCAGCGACCTCAGCAAACAGATCAAATGGCTTCGCAAATACGCCTGTCAGCGTTCCGTGCGCCCAAGTGCAACGCGACAGCAACAGTTGCAAGATCAGGCGTTTCACCTCTGGCGTGAGTGCACCAAAGCCAGTGTGTGCGGTGCGTGCCATCGACAATAGAGGGATGGCCTGTTTGGTGAGATCGTGGGCTTCAGCGCACTCAATGGCCGACGCTCGGACGACTGGATCCCCAAGGTCAACCATTCGCGACTGGCCGCATAATTGCGCCCGCAACATCTCAAACGCCGCGTCGCTCATCCTCAGCTTTGCGAGCAACGCGATGAACTCCTCCTCGAGCCGCTCCTGCCGCACATAGGGTTCAGGACATTTCTGCCGATAGCCGGAGCAGTGGTAGTAGATGTACCTGCCTTTCTTGATCTCGGCGACGAGCGAGCATCCGCAATGGCCGCATTTTACCAGCCCGCGATACACAAATTCTGGAACCGTTGAGCCGACCGGCTCGTGGCTCCGCCTGTCGAGAATATCTTGAACCGCTTCCCAAAGGGCGGTCATCACGATGGCGGGATGCTCGCCCTGATATGTTACGCCAAGCCAATCGAACGCGCCGGTGTAGATGCGATTGCGCAGGATGTTGTGGACGGTCGCAACCGCAATCGGTTGGCCCGACTTGCGATACGATAGACCAGCTAGTCGCGCTTTGGCGGTGACGGTCTTGAGCGAATACTCGCCGGTACTGAACCAATCGAACAGCCGCGACACCAGAACCGCTCGCTCCGGGTCGCATGCGATCACTCGCCGTCCGCTGTCATCGACGGTATTCAGGTAACCGATCGGCGCTCGTGTCTGCTGCGCCTTTTGCCGCATGCCCTTGCTGCTCTCTTCGCCGAGGTTGTCGATGTACGCCTTGGCCATCAGCACCTTGATGCCGTGGACGAACTTTTCCGACGAGCGGCAGTCGTCGGACATGACGACATTCTCTTTGACAAAATGCACCGCGACACCGAGCTCGTCGATCGTCGCCCAGTCCTTGATGTTGCGGTAGAGTCGGTCAGTTTTCTCGACGAGGATCGAACGAACCCGCGGGTGCTTGCGCAGATATCGCAGCATCTCGCCGAAAGCCGTGCGCCCTGCCTTCCGTGCCGTCTCGACGTCGGTGTAACGCTGGACGATCCTGATCCCGTTCTCGTTAGCGTAGTCTTCGATCAGCTCGACCTGGGCCGGGATCGAGTACCCTTCCCGCTGCTGATCCGGCGTCGATACCCGGGCGTAGAGGACAGCCTCTAACACGGCGCTATCCCTGCGAACCTCACGCCGTCCAAATCGCCTGCCGCTATTCTTACTGCTCACTGTGTGCTCCGTTAAATGGGAGCGGACCAATGAGAGCAGCGAACGGCCAATGCCACACGGTGTGGCGCGTCTAACCCGACGCCGGGCAGCCCTCCGCACTCGGCATCGGGCTGATCGGCATGCCGAGCGTCACAGCATTGGCAATCCTGACCCGATTGGAACCGGAGACCCTGTAATCCACGATGAGGCTCGTGTAGAAACGGACAGCCGCCGTCAGCAATGGTGCATACTCCGACAGCCGTTGCAATAACTCGACATTTATTCTAAACGACTTCTAATCACTTGCGCTCCGCATCCTGCTTCACGCATTCAAGGCGCAACACAGAATCTCGGATCAATTTTCGATCTTCAATTAATGACTTTCGAATTACTTCCACGAACGGGAGCCAGCGAGATTTCCTCGAAAAATCGCCACCAGACCGCGCCGCGCCGATGTGCCCCGCGCGGTTACGGGTCTGCGCTTGCCGCTCCGTTCCCGAATGATCGTTCAGCGAATGGACATTTGCCTTATGCTGTTCGTTACAACCACATATCGGCACGAGTCGCCGCAAATGATTAGGAGGAAACTCATGCGCACCAGTCAGTCCCGCCGTTCGCGGGTCGCGGCGCTTGCCCTCGCCCTGGCGTCGGCGTCCGTGCTCGCATCCTGCGCGACGCCCACACCCTATCAGCCCGCCACAGGCAGCGGCTCCTACCGCACCGGCTATTGGGACGAGCAGATCGAGAGCGACCGTTTCCGGGTCACCTTCGCGGGCAACAGCCTCACCTCCCGCGAAACCGTCGAGCGCTATCTGCTCTATCGCGCCGCGCAGCTCACCGTCGAGCGCGGCTACGACTATTTCACGCTTTCCGACCGCGATACCGAGAAGAAGACGCGGACCTATGTCGATCGGCCGTTCAGCTCCGGCCCCTGGGGCTATTGGGGGCCGTCGTGGCGCTATTACAGCCCGCGCTGGGGCTGGCGCGGCTGGAGCCCCTTCTATGGCGATCCCTTCTGGGACCGCGACATCGATGTCCGCACGGTCGATCGTTATGAGGCGAGCGCCGAGATCGTCGTCGGCCGCGGCCGCAAGCCCGACAATGTCCGCGCGTTCAGCGCGCGCGAGGTGCTCGAGAATCTCGGCCCGTCGATCAGCCAGCCGCCGCGTCCGCGCTAAGGCGAGCTGAAGGCAAAGAGAAAGGGCCGTCCGGGCGACCGGGCGGCCCTTTTCTATTGTCCGAGAATGCCGCCCCGGCTTTCGCCGGGGTAGCAGCCGTGGAGCGCCCTTACAGCGCCCCGTGGCAGTGCTTGTACTTGTTGCCCGATCCGCAAGGGCACGGGGCGTTGCGGCTGACGCGGCCCGCCCATTGCGCGGGATCCTCACCCAGCGCCTCGGCATCGGGGCGCGGTATCTGCAGCGCGGGGAGTTCGTTCGAGATCAAACCAGCGGCACCCGCATCCCAATCAGCGCTGTTGTCGATCCCGGTCAGCGGATCGATGTGCGTGGTCAGGAAGTCCGGCAGCTCGGGAAGCTCGGGCGGCGGCGAGAACTGGAACTCGGCCCAAGCCAGGGTGCGGGTCACATCCTCGCGGATGTTGCCAAGCATCCGCTCGAACATCGCAAAGGCTTCCTGCTTATACTCGTTGATCGGCGTCTTCTGCGCATAGGCGCGCAGATGGACGACCTGGCGCAGCGCATCGAGCGTACCCAGATGCTCCTTCCAGTGATGGTCCAGATTCTGGAGCAGGATCGACTTTTCGATCTGCATCCAGGTCTCGGGGTCGAGATCGTCGGACTTGGTCTTCACCCGCGTATCGGCAAGCTCGCGGACGCGGTTCTCGACGTCCTCGGGCTCGATCCCGTCCTGCTCGGCGATCCAGGTCTCGATTGGAACCTCGATGCCCAGCGTCTTCTGGACATTCTCCTTGAGGCCTTCGACGTCCCACTGCTCGGGATAGGTCTCGGCCGGACAGAAGCGGCCGACCAGGTCGTTGACCGTCTCCGCGCGCATGTCCTCGACCACGTCGCCAACCGTCTCGGCGTCCATGATGTCCGCGCGCTGCTCGTACACCACCTTGCGCTGGTCGTTCATGACGTCGTCATACTCAACGACCTGCTTGCGGATGTCGTAGTTGCGCGCCTCGACCTTCTTCTGCGCGGTCTCGATCGCCTTGGTCAGCCACTTGCTGCCGATCGCCTCGCCATCGGCGATGTTGTTGCGCATCATCTTCGCGAACAGCGTGTCCGGACCGAAGATGCGCAGCAGATCGTCGTCGAGGCTCAAATAGAAGCGCGACAGGCCGGGATCGCCCTGACGGCCCGAACGGCCGCGCAGCTGGTTGTCGATGCGGCGGCTTTCATGCCGCTCGGTGCCGAGCACGAACAGGCCGCCGGCTTCGAGCACCTTGGTCTTTTCGGCCGAGACCTCGGCCTTGATCTGCTCGATCGCCGCGTCGCGTTCCGGCCCTTCGACCATGTCCTTCAGCTCGTCCTCGACGCGGAACTCGACGTTACCGCCGAGTTGGATGTCGGTGCCGCGGCCCGCCATGTTGGTGGCGATCGTCACTGCGCCCAGACGGCCGGCCTGCGCCACGATATGCGCCTCATTCTCATGCTGGCGCGCGTTGAGCACCGAGTGATCGACGCCTTCCTTGGCGAGATATTCGGACAGCAGTTCCGACTTCTCGATCGAAACCGTGCCGACCAGCACCGGCTGGCCCTTCGCCGCATGCTCCTTGATCGAGCGGGCGATGGCGATGAACTTGTCCTGCTGGGTCTTGTAGAACTCGTCGTCCTGATCGACGCGCTGCACCGGCTTGTTGGTCGGGATGGTGACCACGTTCATCTTGTAGATGTCGAAGAACTCGGGCGCCTCGGTCGCCGCCGTGCCGGTCATGCCCGACAGCTTGGGGTACATGCGGAAATAATTCTGGAAGGTAATGCTGGCGAGCGTCTGGTTCTCCGGCTCGATGTTCACGCCTTCCTTGGCCTCGACCGCTTGGTGCAGACCGTCCGACCAGCGGCGGCCGTCCATCATGCGTCCGGTGAATTCGTCGATGATGACGACCTTCCCGTCCTTGACGATATAGTCGATGTCGCGCTTGCGCATGACGTTCGCCTGCAGCGACTGATTGAGGTGGTGCACCACCTGGGTGTTCTCGAAATCGTAGAGATTGTCCCCCTGCAGCAGCCCCGCCGTCTCGAGCATGCGCTCGACGGTCTCGGTGCCTTCCTCGGTGAGGATGACGCTCTTCTGCTTCTCGTCCTTTTCGTACAGCTTCTCATCGAGCTGCTTCACCACCGCATCGACCTGCATGTACAGCTCCGACTTGTCGTCGGTCGGGCCCGAGATGATCAGCGGCGTACGCGCTTCGTCGATCAGCACCGAGTCGACTTCGTCCACGATCGCCATCGCGAAGGGACGCTGCACCATCGATGCACGCTCATACTTCATGTTGTCGCGCAGATAGTCGAAGCCGAATTCGTTGTTCGTGCCGTAGGTGATGTCGGCATGATACGCCTCGCGGCGCTGGTGATCGGCGAGGTTGGGGACGATCACGCCCACGGTCAGGCCGAGGAACTTGTAGATCTGCCCCATCCACTCGGCGTCGCGGCGGGCGAGATAGTCGTTGACGGTGATGACGTGGACGCCCTGCGCCGGCAGCGCGTTGAGATAGGTGGCGAGCGTCGCCACCAGCGTCTTGCCCTCGCCCGTACGCATCTCGGCAATCTCGCCGCGATGGAGCACGATGCCGCCGATCATCTGGACATCGAAATGGCGCATGCCGAGCACGCGGCGCGATGCCTCACGCACCGTGGCGAAGGCCTCGGGAAGGATCGAGTCGATCTTCTCGCCATTCGCGAGCCGCTCGCGGAACTTCACGGTCTGTGCCGAGAGCTCCTCGTTCGAGAGGGCTTCGAGCGCTGGCTCGAATGCGTTGATCTTCTGAACAATGGCCCCGAGGCCTTTGACGTAACGGTCGTTGGACGAGCCGAACAGGGATTTGGCCAAACCGCCGAGCATGATGGATTCCAGTCTGATGAAATTGCGGGATGCGCGCCCGCACGGCGGACGCAAGGATTCGGTATGCGAAGAGGGCCACCCGAGGGCGGCGGTGCGGCTATTCCAGCCGGCGCTCGCTCGTCAGGCGCGCGGGACGGAGCGCCGGCGCGTCGTGAATTGCGAAGAGCGCTGCCGCAGGCTGCTGCGGCATTGCGACGGGGATGGCGGTGCGGGCCTTGGCGACGGCAGCGACGGCCTCAGCCGCGACTTCGGCGGCGCGGGTAATCGCCGTCTCGCTCTGCCGCTGCGCCGCGCGCAGGTCGCGGTCGCCGGCGAAAGCACCGGTAAGACCCGCCAGCAGTGCGGAAAGAAACAGCAGCAATTGCACGATTCTAGCCTGTAGCATCCCCATGTTGCCCGCCGCTGAACGGCAGGCCGTTGCGGACATAGGGCGGGAGTCGGCTTCCTCCAACCCCAAAAGCGCGGAATGCTATTCCGCCAGTACCCAGCGGACGGGCAGGATCGCGGGAACGGCGACCGGCTGACCGTCCACCCGCTTCGGCTCATACCGCGCCTCTGCCGCAATACGGAACGCCGCCTGATCCAGATCCGGAGACCCCGAGCTGCTGTGCACCCTGCAATCGACGAGGCGTCCCGTCACCTCCAGCGTGCATCGAAGCTGGGTCAGCCCCTGTTCCTCGCGCGCCTTCGCCGCTGCGGGATAGAAAGGCTCGACCGGCGGCATGTAGATCTGGCGCGGCGGAGTCACTTCACCCGATTGCGGGGACGCTCCCGCCAGCAGCACGGAAAGGAGGAACGGGTTCATTCCACGATCTCCCAGCGGAAGCGCAATCGTTTGTTCTGCTCGACCGCCCGGCCCTCCGCATCGAGCGCCGGATGGTAGCGTGCACGCTCGGTAATCAGCGTGCAGGTGGTGCGATCAAGCGATTGCGATCCCGAACTCTGCACAACCTTGCAGTCCGAAATCCGTCCCTTTGGCGTAACGATGAATTCGATGCCGACCGCTCCCTGCTCGTTGTTGCGGAGCGCCTCGGCAGGATAGTCGTCATTCGTCACCCACGATGCCGGATTGGAGCTGGCGCGCGCACCTGCTGCGCCGCGCGCGCTTTCAGGCGGGGGCAGAAGAGTCTCCCGTTGCGGCACCTCGGACGGCGCCCCGGCATCGCGCGATTGCGGGGCCGTCTCGCGCATCTGGGTCGACAGGAAGATCCCCCCGCTCGCGATGACCAGCGCCAGGACGATCAGGCCGGGTACCCGCGAACCGCCGCCCGGCCGTACCGGAGCGCCGGGACCGCGATCGCGCAGTTGCTCGTCCAGCCGCATTCAGCCCCCTCTTCGGCGCACCACTTCGCACCCGACGCGTGCGTCGGGATAGACGTCGAGTTTCATCGAACGCACCTTGACTTCGCGCACCCGCGGGTCGGCGGCAAGCGCCAGCTGCGCGACGTCCTCGCACAGGGTCTCCTGCAACTCGATGTGCCGCTCCGAACTCAGGGCGCGGATGCCTTCGCGCAGATAATCATAATCAACCACCGCTCCGATCCGGTCCTCGGGCACCGCATCATAGGCACAGGTCAGCCACACGCTTACCGCCACTCGCTGCGGCGCGGCGCGCTCATGATCGTGGATGCCAAGGCCGATGACGACCTCCAGCCCTTCGAGCAGGATCGTATACTCAGCCATGCGGGCGCGCTCGGCCCTCGAACATCACATCCCCCTCGCGGCGCACGAAACGCTGGCCGCAATCGACGAAGACATTCTGCCCGGTAATGCTGCGCGCGGTGAGCAGGTGCCCGACCGTGCGTGCAATGTCCGCCACGTCCACCCGTCGCTCAAGCAGATTGCGCGATGCCACCGCAGCAAACTCGACTTCGCTCTGGTCGAGGCTCGGCAGCGAGATGCCGGGCGACACCGCATTGACCCGGATGCGCGGTGCCAGTGTCATCGCCAGCAGCCGCGTCGCCTCGGCGAGGCCGGCCTTGCTCAGCGTATAGGTCAGGAAATCGGGATTGGGATTGTCGAGCTTCTGGTCGAGCAGGTTGACGATCGCGCCGTCGCCGAGGCCGGTCTGCGCCGCCATCGCCGAGGCGAGCAGCAGCGGCGCGCCGAGGTTGACGTGCATATGCCGGTCAAGCCCGGCATAGTCGGCCACCGGCAGTGCGTCCCAGGCGAAGAGCGAGGCGTTGTTGACCAGCCCATCGACCGGCCCGCCCAGCGCCTCCGCTGCGGCCTGCACCAGCCCGCGCGTTTCGGCGGCATCGGCGAGATCGGCGGTGACGAGCGCGACACCGAGTTCCGCTGCCAGCGCCTCCGCCTCGTCATGCGAGTCATGATGGTGCACGGCGACCTTGTGTCCGGCGGACACCAGATGCCGCACGATCGCCGCACCGATCCGCCGCGCGCCGCCGGTGACGAGGACGCGCACTAGGATCTAAACCCGCTTGCAACGAGGTCGAGACGGAGGCGAATTGGGCGCCAGGCTAGGAGCAAGGAGGGAGCGATGGGGTGCATCGTGACCGACGCGCGACGACGCATGGCACCCAATTCGGCCCGCCGCTGCGCGGTCGCCCGTGGCAGGCCGCCGAACAGCGTCGCTTGCTTGCGCGTAGCTTCGGCTACGCGACTGCGCAGCGCTCCTTGTCGGCGGCCTTCCACGGGCGATCTCGATCCTCGTTGCAAGCGGGTTTAGACCCTTAGTAGCCCATCAGCGCCAGCACTTCCTTGCGGCTGCGCTCATCCTCGCGGAACACGCCCATCATCCGGCTGGTGACCATGCCGACGCCGGGGGTGCGCACGCCACGCGCGGTCATGCAGGCATGGCTCGCCTCGATCACCACCGCGACGCCGCGCGGATGGAGGTGGTTCCAGATGCAGTCGGCGACCTCCGCGGTCAGCCGCTCCTGCACCTGCAGCCGCCGCGCATAGGCATGGAGCACGCGCGCGAGCTTCGAGATGCCGACGACATGATCCTGCGGCAGATAGGCGATCGACGCCTTGCCGATGATCGGCGCCATGTGATGCTCGCAATGCGACTGGAAAGGGATGTCCTTCAGCAGCACGATCTCGTCATAGCCGCCCACCTCCTCGAAGATGCGCGACAGGTGATGCGCAGGGTCTTCACCATAGCCCTGGCAATATTCCTTCCAGGCGCGCGCGACGCGCTTGGGCGTATCGATCAGCCCTTCCCGAGTCGGATCGTCGCCGGCCCAGCGCAGAATCGTGCGCACCGCCTCCGCAACCTCGTCCGGAACCGCGATCTTGGGCGGCGAAGCGACGATATCGCCGTCATCGGGCTCATCGTGATCGTGACAGCTCATCGTCCTGCAAATCCTGTGTTTTTGTGCGTGACGCTACGGCAAGCACGCCTGCCTGTGTTGCGCTTCGGCAACAACCCTGCCTGAACCGGAATAGCAAGCATTTCCGCGGGATTCCTAGCGTGATTTGACGTTGACGTAAGGATTCGGGGAACGGTAGCTTCCGCAACAACACACACAGGTGACCGACAAAGAAGCGGCACCGCCCCAGAGAGGAGGCCTTTCATGCGGAAGTTCCAACTGCTCACCGCGTCTGCCATCGCGCTGATGGCTACAACCCCCGCCTTTGCACAGGATACCGCCCCGGCCGCACCCGCCGCCGAGGAGGATGAAGTCGTCGTCGTTACCGCCACCGGCCGCGCCCAGGCGGCGCAGGATGTGCCGATCGCGGTCAGCGTCGTCGGCGCCGAGCAGCTCGAGAATGCCGGCGTCAGCGACATTCGCGGCCTGCGCCAGGTCACACCGAGCCTTCAGGTGACCACGGGCCAGTCGGCCGCAACCGGCGTGGTGCTGCGTATCCGCGGCATCGGCACTGCGGGCGACAACCCCGGCTTCGAACCGGCGGTGGGCGTGTTCATCGACGGCGTGTTCCGCGCCCGCGCCGGCGTCGCGCTGTCCGACCTGCCCCCGATCGATCGCGTCGAAGTGCTGCGCGGCCCGCAGGGGACGCTGTTCGGCCGCAACACCTCGGCCGGCGCGCTCAGCATCACAACGCAGGGCCCGTCGTTCGACCTCGGCGGCTATCTCGAGGCGAGCTACGGCAACTACAACGAAATCGAAGTCAAAGGCGGCATCACCGGCGGCGTGACCGAGCAGCTCGCGCTGCGCGTAGACGGCGGCTATCACAAGCGTGACGGCTATATCACCGATCCAAACACCGGCCGCGACTTCAACAATGTCGACCGCTGGTTCGTGCGCGGCCAGGCGAAGTTCGAGACCGCGGATGTCACCTTCCGCCTGATCGGCGACTATGCACAGACGGATGAGGCGTGCTGCGGCGCGCTCAATTCCGGATCGGGCTTCGAACTGCTTCCGTCCGGCCGAGACACCACCACCACCGGCGGCGTCCTTGGCTTCATCACCAGCAACCTGATCGAAGCGCTGGCGGGCACTCCCGCGCTGGGCGGTGCGGTTGGCCGCGACGGCATCGTCCGGCCGTTCGATCGCAAAGGGCGGCAGATGGCGACATCGCCCAACCGTGACCTGACCGAGAAGGTCAAGGAATGGGGTATTTCGGGACAGCTCGACTGGAATCTGGGCGACATCACCCTCACCTCGATCACCGCCTATCGTGACTGGCGCGCAGTGCGTAGCCAGGACATCGACTTCTCGGGCGCCGACCGCGCCTATCGCGACGGCTATCGCACGGGCATCAAGGACTTCACCCAGGAACTCCGCCTCAAGGGCAGCGCCTTCGACGGCAAGCTCGACTGGCTCGTCGGCGGCTTCTACCTCAACGAGAAGCTGAACCTGACCGATGTGGTCCGCTACGGCACCCAGGCCGACCAGTTCGTCGATGGCATCTTCAGCCAGCTGACCCGGAACGCGCTGCTGCCCAACGGCGCGCAGCTGTTCGGGACCCTGGGTGCGGGCGTGCCGTTGTTCGGGCAGGTCGCCTTTTCGCAGATGACCCCGGCGCAGCAGGCGGCGATTCTTGCAAATCCCGGCGTGCGCGACACCTTCCTCCAGCCGATCCCGCGCACGCCGAACGGCGCCGGTCAGCAGGCCGATCGCTACAAGGTGGACACCCAGGCGTTCGCGCTGTTCACGCACAACATCATCAACTTCACCGACAATCTGTCGCTGACGCTGGGTCTGCGCTACAACCGCGAGACCAAGAAGATCGACGCCAACCTCAACGCGTCGGTGCCGTCGTGCAGCTTCTGGCTCAATCCGAATTCGGCTCTGTTCCGCCAGGCGCTGATGTCGCAGGGGGCGAGCCCGTCCAACCCGCTTGGGCTGTTCAGCCTCGCCCATCTCTACACCTGCAACCCGACCATCAACTCGGAGTTCAACGGCGCGTATAACGGCAAGCGGACCGAGGACGAGTTCACCGGCACTGCGAAGCTCGCGTTCAAGCTCTCCGACAACTATCTGCTCTATGGCGGCTATGACCGCGGCTACAAGTCGGGCGGCTACAACCTCGATCGCGGCTCGTTCGACTCGCGGCTGCTCGGCGGCAATGGCGCGCAGATCAGCGATCTCGAGTTCGGCAACGAGTTGGTCGACGCATTCGAAGTCGGTTTGAAGAGCAATCCGATCCGCGGCCTCCAGATCAACCTCGCGGGCTTCTATCAGGAGTTCAAGGGTTACCAGAACAACTCGTTCGAGGGCACGCGCTTCGTCACCCGCAACTTCGCCAAGGTGATCTCGAAGGGCATCGAGCTTGAATCGGTGATCCGTCCAAGCTCGAACCTGACCTTCGCGCTCAACTACACCTTGCTCGACACCGAAGTGAAGGATCCGCTCGCCGGTTCGGACAATGGCAAGCCGCTGACCAACTCGCCGCGCAACGTGATCACCGGCGCGGTGACCTGGACCCCGCAGATCAGCGAGAATGTCGGCGCGCTGTTCCATGTCGACTGGCGTACCAACAGCGATTCGAACACGATCAACAATCCGATCGCCCGGCCGTACACCACCAATGACGGCTACAGCATCGTCAATGCGCGCGTCGGTCTGAACTTCGGCGAAGGCGGCCGGTTCGGGATCGAGGCCTATGTCGAGAATCTGTTCGACACCTATTACAACATCACCTCGTTCCCGGTCCCTGAGCAGGGCGCCAGCTTCGCGGTCTACCCCGCGCCGCCGCGCTTCTACGGCGTGAAGGCACGCGTGAAGTTCTAAGGGCCCAAACCCGACCAGCCGGGCCATTCCGGCGACTGGAGGGCGCGTCCGGGCAACCGGGCGCGCCCTTCGCCGTTATGCCCCCTGTGGAGAGAATCGGCTCGGTATGCGTCCGTGGGGAACGCGTTGCGGCGTGCAAACCGTTCGAGGGTGCGCTCAGAGGGCGAGTTCTCCACAAACAAACGCCCGTTATGGTCTTGAAAGGCCATCAAGTACGTGCATCGCGTAAAGAACCACAGTACATCGTCTTCCAGCGACAACGGTGGGAACGCAGCCCACAAGCCGTCGGCGCTGGAGCATATCTGAGCCCGGGGGCTTGTCACCGGCTCACAGAGGAGAAGAAAATATGGCGGAAAAGAAGGCATCCGGCGGGGCCCGTGGCGGCATCGCGAAGCCCGTCACCCCCTCGGCCGACCTCGCCGCGATCGTCGGCGCTGGCCCGCTGCCGCGCAGCGAGATCGTCAGCAAGATGTGGGATCACATCAAGAAGAACAATCTCCAGAACCCCGCCAACAAGCGTGAGATCCTGGCCGACGACAAGCTGAAGAAGGTCTTCGGCGGTGACAAGGCGACGATGTTCGAGCTGAACAAGCACATCGCCAAGCACGTCAGCTAATCCACGGCCGGCATTTCTGCCGGCCAGGACAGCGGAAAGCCCCCGAGGTTCGTACCTCGGGGGCTTTTTCTATGGCTCCGCGCTTGGTCCGGAAAGCCGTCGTTAAGGCGCATGCATGGAGTGTCGCGGTTGGCCCATCCGCCCCGGGAGGATCGCATGTCACGCCTTCGCCTGCTTGCCACCGGCATTGCGCTGCTCGGATTGAGCGCACCCGCCCATGCCTGCCGGCTCAGCGTCCAATTGCAGCTCGACGACGTCCAATATGCAAGCACCGTCGTGGTCGGCCGCATCGTGAACTACCGGATCATTCTAGACCGGGAATTCCGCCGGAAGATGCTGGCATCCCCCAAACTTCCGCAGGATTTGCGCAAGATCTACGAGGGGCCGACGGGCATCCTGAGCGACTATGCGCGTTTCGACATCGAGGTGGATGAGGTGCTGGCGGGCAAAGCCGGCCGAACGATCGCCGCGACCTGGGACAATTCGACATTCGGAGAGCCCAAGCAGATGCCCAGCGGCCCCTTTCTGATCGCTCTGCGGGACCCGAGCGCGCCTTTACCGCCGCTACGCGGCCCCAGCGGAACCATTCTCCCGAACCGCGATCCGCAATCGCTCACGGTGCTTCAGGCGCCGTGTGCGGGCCCATTCATCCTCGAAGCCGGCAGCGCCGATGCGCAAAAAATCCGTGCGACCCTGTCCGCCTCGCAATAGGCCTTCGCTACCAGTTGAAGCGCAGCGATCCCGTCACGGTGCGTCCGGCACCGAAATAGCAGCTGTTGTTGAACGGACACGCGCTGACGTGCCGCGTATCGAACAGGTTCGCGGCGTTCACCGCCAGGCTGAAGCCGGTCAGCGCGCTGCTCGCCTTGCCAAGGTCGTAGCCCAGCATCGCATCGACCAGCGTGAACGAGTCCGTCGTGAAACGCTCGAAGATCGCGACCCCGTTTACGACCTTATACTGGGTGGTGCCGTCGGAACCGCCGACATAGCGCACGCCAGCGCCGAGCTTCAGCCCGCCGAGCGGCCCCGTCAGTGCGGCGTTGCGGCCAAAATCATAGGAGACAAAGCCCGAGGCGAGCCATTCGGGCGTCCCGAGCTGACGGGTACCCGTGGTGGTCGGAACCGCGCCAACCGTCGCGGTTGCCGCCTGCGCCTTGGTCCCCTGGGTGATAATCGCATCGGTGTAACTGGCCGCGACGATCACATCGAGCCCGCGAACGACCTCGCCCCGCCCTTCCAGCTCGACGCCGCGCACTCGCACCTCGCCGATCTGGATCTGCGAATTCGACGGCAGGCCGTTGGCGGGCGCGCCGGGGTCCGCGACCGGCACCTTGCGCCGCCGCAGGTCATAGACTGAAGCGGTGAAGATCGCATTGGTACCCCGGGGCTGGAACTTCAGCCCCGCCTCGTACTGCCGTCCGGTCACCGGCTCGAACGGCTCGGTCCGCAAGGGGTTGGTATCCGGCACATAGCGGGTCCCGGTCTGCGGCTCGAACGATTCCGAGAAGCTGAAATAGGGTGAGAGGCCGAATTCGAACTCGTAGAGCGCGCCCAGCCGCGCCGTGAAGGCGTTCTGCGACAGGAAGCTCGCGGCACCGTTGCTGCCAGCTGCAACCCGCTTGTTGCGTGTGGTCTGGTCGTACCAGTCGAAGCGGCCGCTCGCGATCAGCTGGAGCCTGCCGATCGCGATCTGGTCCTGCAGGTAGACCCCGACCTGGGTACGCTTGCCATAGGTGTTGACGTAGCCGGACGAGAGCAGGGTCAGGTCGAAGCTGGGCATCGCGCCGCCATAGACCGGGTTGGACAGGCTGAGGTTCGGGATGCTGGTCAGCGGATTCGTCGAGACGCCCGTATTGAACTGCTGGAAATTCTCACCCGTGATGCTCTGATAGTCGATGCCGGCCAGGACATTGTGCTGCACCGGCCCGGTCGCGAACTTCGCGGCGAAGTGATTGTCGAGCGTCAGCGTGTCAAAATCCTCGTCCGCGCCGCCGCCGCCGCGGATGATCGTCGAAAAGTCGCTGTTGTTCGCCGCCGTCCGCGCGAAGCCCGCGACATAGAGCTGGCGGTAGCTCAACTGGTTATTCTGGAAGCGGAAGTTCGAACGGAAGCTGAGATTGTCGTTGAATTCGTGGCGGAAGAAGGCGGCGATCGCCTTCTGCTTGTGGTCGTAGCGCTCATAGGCGGGATCGCCGGTATTGATGTCGCGCGGCAATTCCCCGAACGGGTTGGCCAGCACCGAGCCATAGGCCGGCACGCCCGAGTAGCCGCCACCCGAAGGTGAGCGCTGATAGGTGGCGATCACGGTCAAGCTGGTCCGGTCGGTCGGCGCGAAGGTGATCATCGGGCTGACATGATAGCGTTCGCTGAACGTGCCCTGCGTCAGCCCGTCCCCCTTTTGCCAGCCGCCGACGACGCGGAACAGCAGCCGCCCCTGGCTGTCGAGCGGCTGGTTGACATCGGCCACGGCGCGCAGCGTGTCGTAATTGCCGGCCTGCAGCTCGACCCGGCCGAACGCGGTCGCCTCGGGCATCTTGCTGACGAGGTTGACCAGGCCACCCGGGGTCGAGTTGCCGTAAAGAACCGATGCCGGACCCTTGACGATGTCGATCCGCTCGACGCGGTTGAAGTCGATCTGCGGGGTCGAATAGGGCCCAGCGATCAGCCGCATCCCGTCCTGATAGACGCCCGGCGCGAAACCGCGCAGGATCAGCTGGTCATAGCGCGTGACCATGCCGCCGCGCTGGTTGGGCGAAACGCCGGCGACATAGCCCAGCGCCTGATTGATCGACTGCGCGTTGCGCAGCGTCAGTTCATCACCGTCGATCACGGTGATGCTCTGCGGGGTCTCCATCAACGGCGTGTCGGTCTTGGTGCCCGATCCGGTACCTTTGGTGTTGACGCCGGTGATGACCACAGTTTCGCCGCGGCCATCTTCCGCCTCGTCGCCCTCGTTCGCAGCAGCGAGCATCGGCATTGCCAGCGCACAGGCGACCAATGCAGACCGTGACAGGCCGTTGAACGATTTTCCGGAACGGCGAACGATCTGCATCTTGCACCCCTGCTAATGATAACGATTCGCAGGCGCGTTAGAAGCATGAATGAGATGTTGCAAGCGCGAAGGGACGCGGCAGCTCCGGCACGACGGCGCGTACCGGAGCCGGGCCGCGATCGCTCAGGCTACGCTGGGCTGGCTGACGCGCACGATCGTCAGATTGCGCTCGCGGCCGTCGCGATCGGGCCACAGGATCTGCTGCCCCTCGCGCAGCCCGATCAGCCCGGCGCCGATCGGGGTGAGGATCGAGATGCGGCCCGCGGCGATATCCGCATCCTGCGGCCAGGCGAGCGTCACGGTGCGCGCGACGCCGCTCGCCTCATCCCGATACTCGACCTCGGCCCCCATCGTCACCACGTCCTTGGGCATTGCCGTCGCACGATGGGTCCTCGCCCGCGTCGTCTCGCGCAGCAGCAGCTCGCTGACCTGCGGCATCGCGGTTTCGATATTCATGGCCAGCTCCGAAAGCCGCTCGGCCTCGGTATCGATCATATGGATTTGCGGCCGCGTCCGGGCCGCGCGCGTCGCGCTCATTGTCATTTCTCCTGAAGGCAGAACACGCCCTTCCCGATGGAAAGACGGTGCGGATCACCGATCCTTGGCCCCGAGCTCCTCGGGACATGCCGGTGGAGAGCCCGGGGCTAGACGCCCGCCAGGAGTTGTCCCGCATGGGTGCGGTATCGCCGCCGATGTTCGGAACAAGACATAGCGCGAAGATGTGCGTGCCCGTCCACGAAGTCAAACCATCCGGCGGCTGAAGAAGGAAAAATGGTGACCCCGGCGCGATTCGAACGCGCGGCCCTCAGATTAGGAATCTGATGCTCTATCCTGCTGAGCTACGGAGCCACTCGACGCCCCAATAACCAGCTTTGGCAGCGGCGGCCAACCCCGTTTACAGGGGCGGCGGATCAATTGCGCTGTTCGGGCGGCACGACCGGCAGCGGCAGCGGCGCGACGGCCACGCCCTCCTCGATCAGCGCCTTCGCCTCTTCGGCGCTGGCCTGGCCATGGATCGGCGCGTGCACCTCCTCCCCAAGATGCATCGCGCGTGCCTTGTCGGCAAAGGCCATGCCCACCCATTGCGAGCCTTCGAGCATCTTCGCCTGCGCTTCGGCGAGTGCGGCCATCAGCTGCTTTGGGTCGGGTTTTGCGGACGGTGAGGTATCGCTGCGCCGGTTGCCCTTGGCCGCGACATTGGGCGCCATCACCGCTTTGTCGATCGCGTTGTCGCCGCACATCGGGCAGACGATCAGCGATCGCGTGCGCTGGCTTTCATAGTCCGCGCTCGATCCGAACCAAGCCTCGAACACATGGCCGCCGCCGCATTTGAGGTCGAACACGATCACGCGACCACCTCCACCGGCGGGATCGCGCGGCGATGGGCCAGCGCAGGAACGCGCGAACGCACGTCGGCGACACGCGCCGGATCGATCTCGGCAAAGCCGAGGCCCGTGCCTTCGCCCATGTCGAGCAGCACTTCGCCCCAGGGGTCGATGGCAAGGCTATGGCCATAGGTCGCGCGGCCATCCTCATGCTCGCCCGTCTGCGCGGCGGCGATGACATGCACCCCCGCCTCGATCGCGCGCGCGCGCAGCAGCACATGCCAGTGCGCCTGCCCGGTCGGGCGCGTAAATGCGGCGGGCACCGCCAACAAGGTCGCGCCCGCATCGGTGAGCGCGCGGAACAGGTCCGGGAAACGCAGGTCGTAGCAGATGGCGAGGCCAAGCTTGCCCAGCGGCGTTTCGACCACCGCCGCCCCCGCGCCCGGCGCATAGGCGTCGGATTCACGCCAACGCTCGCCAGTGGGCAGGTCGACGTCGAACAGGTGCAACTTGTCGTAGCGTGCGCGGATTTCGCCGCTGCCGTCGATCACGAAGCCGCGATTGACGAAACGATCGTCCATCTCGCCCTTGAGCGCGAGCGATCCCAGATGCACCCAGACACCATGCTTCGCCGCCGCCTCACGCACCGCCGCCAGGACGCGATCCTCGCCCTCACCGACGATATTCGCCGAGGCGCGCTCGCGCTGGCGATCGAGCAATCCGGACATCTCCGGCGTAAACAGCATCGCCGCGCCGCCCGACGCCGCCCGCGCGACGCCATCCGCCAGCGTGCGGGCATTGGCGAGCGGGTCGATCCCGCTCGTCATCTGGAGGATCGCAGCCTTCATTGGCCGAGCAGCGCGTCCAGCCTGCCCTCGCGCTCCAGCACCGCCAGATCGTCCGATCCGCCGATATGCGCGCCGTCGATGAAGATCTGCGGCACGGTGGTGCGGCCATTGGCGCGCTGGACCATTTCCGCACGTTTCGGCCCGCCCATCGTCAGGTCGAATTCCTCGTAATCGGCGCCCTTGCTGTCGAGCAGCGCCTTGGCCCGCGCGCAATAGCCGCAGAACGCCTTGGTATAGATTTCGATCTTTGCCATCGCCTTCCGAGGTGAGAGCGCAGAACCCGCTTGTCAATCTTCGGCATCGGGGTCGAGCACGCGCGCCCAGCACAGCACCGTCACCCTTGCCGCGCCCGCGCGCTTGATCACCCGCACACAGGCATCGGTGGTCGCGCCGCTGGTGTGGACGTCGTCGACCAACACGACCGCCTTGCCCTTGAGCATGTCGCGCGCATTCGGAGCAGCTGCGAACGCGCCCGCCACAGCCTTTACCCGCCCGCGGGCACCAAGACCGCGCAGCACCGGAGTCGCCTTCACCCGGCCAAGCAGATCGAAAGCGACGGGTATATTCGTGCGCCGCGACAGTTCGCGCGCGATCAGCGCCGCCTGGTTGAATCCCCGCCCCCAGATACGCCAGCGGTGCAGCGGCACCGGCACAAGGAGTTCAGCCTCTTCGGGCATCAATCGCTCCATCAGCCGGGCAGCGGTCGCGGCATAGGCGGTTCGGCGGCCATATTTGAGGCGGAGCGCGAGCGTGCGTGCCGCGGGGCCATAGGCGACCGCCGCGCGCACCCCGTCATGCACGGGCGGTATGGCGAGGCACTGACCGCATTGTGCCAACGGCCCGCGATCATAATCGAAGGGGAGGTTACAGCTCGCGCACCAGGGCGGCGCGATCAGCCTTAGCCCGCCCCAGCAAGCGGCACAGAAGCGGTGGTCAGCATCGACCACCTCGCCGCAGCCCGGGCAGCGCGGCGGGATCGCCAGTGCGACAAGCTTCCGGACCGGTTCGGCTACCCCCATCATGCTCCCCCGTCCCGCTTGTCGCGCGCGGACGAAATCGGCACAAGCCGCCGCGTGACCGCAACGACTCCCCCAGAGATCTTCGACCGCGTTCGCCGTCGTGCCCGCCGCGACCGCGCCGCCCCCCGTTTCGCCGATGCCGCGTTCATCCGCGACTGGATGCTGGAAGGGATAATGGAGCGGCTCGGCGCGGTGCGCCGCGACTTCACCGACATCCTCGACCTCGGCTGTTTCGACGGCAGCTTCATGCCCCCGCCGGGCGCGCGCGCGACCCGGATCGATGCGGGCGCACGCTTCGCCGCGATGGCCGGCGGGACGCAGGGGGAAGAGGATCAGCCGCATTTCCCCGAAGCCAGCTTCGATCTCGTCATCGCCGCGGGCAGCCTCGACACGGTCAACGACCTGCCCGGCGCGCTTAGCCTGATCCGCCGGGTACTTCGCCCCGATGGCCTGTTCCTTGGCGCCTTCCTGGGCGGCTCCACCCTCTCAACCCTCCGGTCGG
Source organism: Sphingomonas sp. GW821-FHT03E12 (assembly GCF_059420685.1). NCBI lineage: Bacteria > Pseudomonadati > Pseudomonadota > Alphaproteobacteria > Sphingomonadales > Sphingomonadaceae > Sphingomonas > Sphingomonas sp. GW821-FHT03E12. The sequence goes on along the minus strand of NZ_JBWKUF010000002.1, from coordinate 376,875 downwards.
TCTTGCTTGAAGCCGAGGCCGAGCGGCCCGCCGCACGCGTGCATCCGCAGGTGGATGTGCGCGCCGCCGGCGATCTGCTGATGCGCGCGGGCTTCGCGCTGCCGGTCGCCGACGTCGAAACGCTCAGCGTTCGCTATGCCAGCCTGTTCGATCTGGTGCGCGACCTGCGCGGGATGGCGGGGACCAGCCTGTTGCCGTCCTCTCCGCCGCTGAGCCGCGCGACGGTTGCGCGCGCCGCCGCCGGGTTCGCCGCACGCGCCGACGCAGAGGGCCGCACCACGGAGCGGTTCGACACGATCTTCCTGACCGGCTGGGCACCCGACCCTTCTCAGCCCCAGCCGGCCCGCCGCGGTTCGGCGACGGCATCGCTGGCGGCGGCCCTGAAACCCCGGGCCTAGCGCCCGGGTCTAGATCAACGCCTCGAGCAGCCCGATCAGCGGCTTGTCGGCAGGCGGCATCTCCAGCCGGTGCAGTTCGAGCGGGCGCACCCATTTGAGGCCGGTCGCGTGGTGCGCCTGCGGCACGCCGCTCCATTTGCGCAGCGCATAGAGAAGCAGCAGCAGATGCCGGTCGCCGAGCGATTCGCTCGCAAAGGTTGCGGGGGCAAGGCAGGCGCGCTCGACGCTGATGCCCAATTCCTCCTCGAGCTCGCGGCATAGTGCCGCCTCGGGCAGCTCGCCAGGGTCGACCTTGCCGCCCGGAAACTCCCACAGCCCTGCCATCGGCTTGCCCGGCGGGCGTTGCTGAACCAGCACGCGGCCATCGCCATCCACCAGCGCGGCGGCAACGACCATCAGGAGTTCACGCGGCTTAACCTCCGAATCGGAGTGGCTAGAATCCGGCATCGACATTTCGTTAATCTTGTTTCCCTAGTTTCCAGTAATTCAACTTGAACGAGGTTGTACGGATGCGAGTGCCGACAACAGTTTCCAGCCGTCTATTGCATTGCCGCCGCGCTGCAACCGCTGTTGAATACGGCCTTATCCTTGCGCTGGTCGTTCTTGCGGTGATGGCTGCGCTCATTGGACTCGCTGACGTCACAAGCTCCATGTGGACCAACGTCAGCGATGCTGTGCAGGCCGCTCGATGATTTGACGCGACTCGGCGCGTCTAAGTCCTTTGTTAACTTCCCACCCGTAATTTCCGTCCTTGCTGGACACGGGCTTTACCCGCGGACAGCCGGGTAACTGAAGCCAAGTGAACAGGATGGAGACCGGTATGAAGACGATCCGCAAGATTTTTGGCAACAAGAAGGGCGCGACCGCCATCGAGTACGGCCTGATCGCCGCTCTGATCGCCGTCGCCGCGATTGCCGCGATGCAGGGCCTGGGCAACCAGCTCAAGACCACCTTCGGCAACGTTTCGTCGAACATGAAGGCTGGCTAAGCCTTCCGACGAACGCGAAAGACGGGGCGGCGGACTCAAGGGTCCGCCGCCCTTTTTCGTGGGCGGCTGTGCAGCAGTGGCACCGCCCGCGCGCCGAAGCTGGAGCAGGGTTCAGGCGCGGCCCATTGCAAGGAACTTCGCGCGGCGGCTCTGGCGCAGCGATTCGGGGCTCTGCCCGGCAAGTTCCTTGAGCGCCGACTCGATCGCATCCCCCAACGCATCGATCGCCGCATCGCGATCGCGGTGCGCGCCGCCCAACGGCTCCGGCACGATCGTATCGATCACCCCGAGTTCCTTGAGGTGCTGCGCGGTGACCTTCATCGCCTCTGCCGCTTCGGGGGCCTTGTCGGCGGTGCGCCACAGGATCGACGCGCAGCCTTCGGGCGAGATCACCGAATAGACGGCGTGCTCCATCATCAGCACGCGGTTACCCGCGGCGAGCGCCACCGCGCCACCCGAGCCGCCCTCGCCCAGGATCGATGCGACCAGCGGCACGCCAGCGTTTAGGCACGCTTCGGTCGAGCGGGCGATCGCTTCGGCCTGGCCGCGCTCCTCGGCCTCCATGCCGGGGAATGCGCCCGAGGTATCGACCAGGGTGATCACGGGGATGCCGAACTTGCCGGCCAGCTCGACAAGGCGAATCGCCTTGCGATAGCCTTCAGGCTTGCCCATGCCGAAATTGTGCTTGAGGCGGCTGGCGGTATCGTCGCCCTTCTCGTGCCCGATCACCATCACCCGCTGCCCGCGGAACCGGCCGAGGCCGCCCTGGATGGCCGCATCGTCGGCAAAGGCCCGGTCACCGCCAAGCGGCATGAAATCGTCGATCAGCCGCGCGACATAATGCTTGAAGTGCGGCCGCTCCGGATGGCGTGCGACCAGCGTCTTTTGCCACGGGGTGAGACGCGCATAGGCGTCGCGCAGGAATTTGTCCGACTTGGCCTGAAGCTTCGCGACTTCGCTGTCGATGTCGACCTCGCCGCCGGCTGCGGCGTCGCGGAGCTCGTCGATGCGGGCCTGAAGCTCGGCAATCGGCTTCTCGAATTCGAGGAAAGTAGCCATCGCGGCGCCCTATGCCCCCTCTTTGCTCGCGTCAACGCGCGGTTTGTCGGCAAGCGGATGCCGCTCATTGACGAGCTGTACCAGCCGGCTGCTGTCGACATGGGTATAAATCTCGGTCGTGGCGATATCGGCATGGCCGAGCATCGCCTGCAACGCGCGCAGATCAGCCCCGCCTTCGAGCAGGTGCGTGGCGAAGGCGTGGCGCAGCACGTGCGGGCTGACCCGGTCGGGCGGGATGCCCGCCTCCGCCGCGATTGCACGGATCATCTGGTAGAGACGCACCCGGCTGAGATGCGCCTTGCCCGAAGGAAACAGCCATAGGCGTTTCGCATCGACATGGTCGCGCCACGCCGCAACCGCAGCGCGCGCGCGGTCCGACAGCGGCACCAGCCGCTCGCGCCCGCCCTTTCCGCGCAGGATCAGATAGGGCTTGTCGGGCTGGACGGCATTGCGCGGCAGCGACACCAGTTCGGTCGCGCGCAAGCCCGATCCGTAGAGTAGTTCGACCAGCGCCAACAACCGCAGGTCGCGCGGGTCCTTCGGCTCGCGATCGACCCGCGCCTGGATCGCGACGAAGATCCGGTCGACATCGGCGGCGGACAGTGTCTTGGGCAGCCCCCGCCCGTTGCCCGGCCGCGGCAGCGCCGCACCCGGATCGTCGGCGCGCAGGCCTTCGTCGGCCAGAAAGGCGAAGAAACGCCGCAACGCCGCCGATTTGCGCGCGACGGTGGCTCGCGACAGGTCGCGCCATTCATGCGCGAGCGTCTCGATTCGCCCGCGATCCGCGTCTGCCAGCCCTCCCGCCAGCGCGGTCGAGGCCAGACGCAGATCGGTACCGTAGGCAGCAATGGTGTTCGCGGACGCACCCGCCTCCGCCGCCATCATCTCCAGAAAGCGCTCGATCAGCGCGCGGTCCTCGCCGGTCGCCGCGGTGCTCAAGTGCGCGTGATCGCCTCGACGGCGATCATCCGCGCATAGCCGCCCAGCCCGACACGAGTGAGCGCGCGCGTGATATGATAGAGCGCCTCGGGCGGCACCCCGGCCCACACCCGCGTCTGCATCCCCGCCGCGGCGAGCAGCACCACCGTCCCCGGCTCGCCGCGCTGCGCGGCTTCGTCGATCGCACGCGTCCAGCCATTCGATGCTTCGAAGGCGACATTCGCGCTGCGCATCAACTGCGCGCCATCGCCTTCTGAAACCCGGCCCATGCCCGCCATCGCCGCCGCATAAAGTGCCGCGTTGTCGCCACGATAGGCCCCTGCGTCCCCCGCCGAAACCGCCCTGCCCGAAGGATCGGCGAGCAGCAGCAGCGCCGCCCCCTCGCTTCCGCGTGGGGCTACGCTGCTCCAGCGCATCGCCGCGCGATCGAGGCCGGCGCTCAGCATCGACGCGATCAGCCGGTCGGCATCGTCGCGCAACGCCGCATCCGGGTGAAGGCGCGCCGCGGCACGTGCGGTGAGGATCAGGCGGCTGTAGCGTCCGCCCGCGCTCTGCGGTTCGTCCCACAGCGCGCGCATCCGCTCGACCCGGTCGGCGGGCGTCGCTGCGGTGAAGGCCGAGCGCAGGTCACGAGCGACCGCGACCTCGGTCGTCGTCGCGTCTTCCTGCTCCTCGATCTCGCCATAGAGATCCGTCAGTGCCTGGCTGGAGAACACGCCCTGCCCGGCAGCCGCCTCCGCCGCCGCGATCCGGTCGCGCCAGCCGAACATCGGCGCAGTCGCGCGCCAGTAATTCACCTGCGGTCCGACACTGCCATAGAGCTCGGCCGGCACATCGGTCGCCGACGCGACCGCCAGGCCCCAGCGCCATGCGCTGAGCTGGTCGACGGCATCCCATTCGATCGTCACCGCGCGGCGCCCCGACACCCCCATGCCGACGATCTTCTCGGCGAGAAGCAGGTCGATCGAATTGTTCATGCGGCGGCGCGCTGCATCGATCAGCGGCCCGGCCTTGTTGGGATCGCCCTCAAGCCCCGCGCACATCGCCTCGGCGAAACGCCAGTTGCGGTCGGGCGCGACACGCAGCGCGGGCACCACCATCGGGCACATGCCGCCCGGATCGGCATTGGCGAGCATCGCCTGCATGCCGATCTGGAACAACTTGGGGGTGTAGTTCCCGATATCGACCGATTGCACCACGGCACGCGCGGCATCGGCCTCGCCCATGCGGATCAGCAGCCAGGCGCGCTCGGCAGCGAAGTCGGCGCCATTGAGTCCCGCGGGGGTATCGACCCGCGACAGCAAGGCACGGCGCAGCGCGATCGACAGCCAGCGCGACGCGACCGGCGCCTCCAGCCGGCGCATCAGCGTCTGAAGGAAGCCGCCATCGGCGCGGCCAAAGGCGTTGGCGGGCAGCCCGTCGCTCGCGGGCGAGGACGGCCCGACCTGCGCCAGCGAACGCCGCGCGAATTCCGGCAATTCGTAGCGCTGGATCACCGCATAATCGATTTCGCCCGGAACGCCGGTCGGTGTCGCGCCGGGTGTGGGCAGCGGCAGCGGTACGCCGGGCAGCGGGCTCGCGACGGCGGCGGGTGTGGCGGCGGGACGCGGCGCGCCCGGCTGCGCGGGCGCAGGTGCGGGGGCCGGCGCCGGAGCGGGCGCAGGTGCCGGATCGTTGAACCCGGGCGGCAGCAGCGATTCGGGGCGATCCTGGCCCAGCGCGGGAATGCCCATGCCGGCCGCCAGCACCACGCCGAGCGCGGTCAGCCCGAAACTAGTTGGCGAGATTTTCAAGCGGCACGACCTTCTCGACGGTCACCGGCTGCTTCTCGGTGTTGCGCCCGGACAGGAAGAACAGGCCGCCGATCAAAAGTACGGCAACCACGATGATGATGACGAGCGAACGGGACATCGACCCCCTCAAGGAACGGAATTCGGTACAGGCGATCAGGCCTTTTGCCCGAGCGCGGCCCTCGCTGTATAGCCCCCGCGACCATGCTGCAAACCCATGCCCCCAATCCCTTCATCCCGTCGCGCCCGATCGTGCTGATCGGGCTGATGGGCGTGGGCAAGACCACGATCGGCCGCCGCCTTGCGCAGCGGCTGCACCTGCCCTTTGTCGATGCCGATGTGGAAATCGAATCGGCCGCGGGGATGACCATCGCCGAAATCTTCGAACGGTTCGGCGAGGCGCATTTCCGCGATGGCGAACGGCGCGTGATCGCACGGTTGGTGGACGGCACCCCCAAGGTGATCGCGACCGGTGGCGGCGCGTTCCTGAATGCCGAAACCCGCACGCTCATCCTTGACCAGGCGACGACGATCTGGCTGGACGCACCGCCGCATGTCCTGGCGGAGCGCGTTTCCAAGCGCGACCACCGCCCGCTGCTTCGTGGAAAGGATCCGCTCAAGGTGCTCACCGAACTCGCCGCTGTCCGCAATCCGGTCTATGCGCTCGCGCCATTTCATGTGGTGAGCAAGTCCGCCCCGCACGATGCGACGGTCAGCGCCATTCTGGAAGCGCTGAACGCGTGAGGCCCGATACCATGCGAACTGTCCCGGTCGCGCTCGGCGCGCGCAGCTATGAAGTGCGGATCGAAAGCGGACTGCTGGATCGGGCTGCCGTCCAGCTCGCGCCGTTCGCGCGCAAACGCCCCTTCGTGATCATCACCGATGCGAATGTCGCGCCGCACGGCGAGCGGCTCGCCGCGACCCTCGCCGCCGCGGGGCTGGCAAGCGAGACGATCATCCTCCCCCCTGGTGAGAGCACCAAGAGCTGGAGCCAGCTCGAATCGCTGCTCGACCGGCTGCTTGATCTGGGCATCGAGCGCGGCGATCATGTCATCGCGTTGGGCGGCGGCGTGATCGGCGATCTGGTCGGCTTCGCTTCGGCGATCCTCAAGCGCGGCTGCAACTTTGTGCAGATCCCCACCACGTTGCTGGCGCAGGTCGACAGCTCGGTCGGCGGCAAGACCGCGATCAACAGCCGCGCGGGCAAGAACCTGGTCGGCGCCTTCCACCAGCCTTCGGTGGTGCTGATCGACCCCGATCTGCTCGACACGCTGCCGATCCGCGAACAGCGCGCGGGTTATGCCGAGGTGGTGAAATACGGCCTGATCGACGATGCGGACTTCTTCGCCTGGTGCGAGGGCAATGGCGGCGCGTTGCTGGCCGGGGATTCCGGCGCACGCGCCTATGCCATCGCACATTCGGTCGGTGCCAAGGCGCGGATCGTTGCCGACGACGAACGCGAGACGACCGGGCGCCGCGCACTGCTCAACCTTGGCCATACGTTCGGCCATGCGCTGGAAGCGGAAACGGGCTTTTCGGACAAGCTGCTGCATGGCGAAGGCGTGGCGGCGGGGATGGCGCTCGCCTTCGCTTTCTCCGCCCGGCTGGGCCTCTGCCCGGCAACGGATGCCGAACGGGTCGCGGCGCATCTCAAGGCGAGCGGACTGCCCTATGACCTCGCCAGCGCAGGAATCACCGCCGGCGGCGCGCGGCTGGTCGAGCATATGCTGCACGACAAGAAGATGGACGCCGGCACCCTGCCCTTCCTGCTCGCGCGCGGGATCGGGGCAACCTATCTCGACAAGCAGGTCAATCTCGCCGACGTCACGGCGTTTCTGGACGAGCTGCCGCGCTAGGGTCTGAACGCTGGGCCCTGCCGATCACGCCCAGGCCTTCGGCGAGCGCATCGAACACGGCGCGGCAGGCGGGATTGCTGCGCAGATCCTCGTGCATTGCGATCCACATGCCGAAGTCGAAGCTGACCTGCGTGTCCAGCACGCGCACCAGATCGGGGTCGCGCCGCGCCACCTGGACCTGACAGAAGCCGATGCCGAACCCGGCGCGGATCGCCGCCAGCTGGGCAATGTCGCTGTCCGCGCGCAAGGCGAAAGTCGCGCGGTCGAGTTCCGGAAATTGCGCGGCGATTGCGCGAATCCGCGGCGTTCCGGTGTCGAACCCGATCAGATTGTGGCCGCTCAGCGCCGCCAGGCTGCGCGGCACCTCGCGGCCCTCCAGATAGCGGCGGTGCGCGTGCAGCCCGACTTCGACCGCCCCCGCCCGGCGCACCACCAACGCCTGCTGCACCGGCTCGACCATCCGCACGGCAATGTCGGCATGGCGCTGGAGCAAATCGTCGACCGTATTGGACAGCACCAGCTCGACATGCAGTGCCGGGTGGCGCGCCCGCAATCGCGTCAGGATCGCCGGGAGATGCTCGGTCCCGACGATCTCGCTCGCGGTGATCCGCACGGTGCCGGCGGTCGCATCGGCTTCGTGCGCAACCGCCCTGCGCAACGCCGCTGACGTCGCCTCGAGCGATTCGGCATAGGGTTTGAGCCGGAGCGCCGCGCCGGTCGGCGAGAGGCCGCGCTGGGTGCGTACGAACAGGTCGACGCCGAGCGCCGCCTCGAGCGCATCGACATGGCGGGCGATGCTCGGCTGGGTCATGCCGAGCGCGCGCGCCGCGCCGGAAAGCGATCCGGTCCGCAGCACCGCGGCGAAGCTTCGATAGAGGTCCCAGCCAGGGTCACTGTTCATCTATTTTTGTATATCAGGCTGACAATTATATACAATTTCGTTCCGAATACCGGACCGCCATCTCTGCGCCATCAACGATGGAGGTTCGGATGGAACGGAAGACGGCACTAGTACTGGGCGCAACAGGGGGTATCGGCGGCGAGGTTGCGCGGCGCCTGCTCGCCGATGGCTGGCATGTGCGCGCTCTGGCCCGCTCGCCCGGCCGCGCGGAGCCCGCGACCGCCAGCGAGTGGATCGCCGGAGACGCGATGCGCGCAGGCGACGTCGCCGCAGCGGCGGCCGGCACCGAACTGATCGTCCATGCCGTGAACCCGCCCGGCTATCGGGACTGGGATCGGCTGGTGCTGCCCATGCTCGACAACAGCATCACGGCTGCCGCGATGAACGGCGCGCGCATCCTGCTGCCCGGCACCGTGTACAATTACGGCTCCGACGCCTTTCCTTCGATCGGCGAAGAGGCACCGCAGCATCCGCTGACGCGCAAGGGGCGCATCCGCGTCGAGATGGAGCGCCGGCTGGAGGCCGCGGCCCGGGCGGGCCAGGCGCGCGTCCTGATCGTGCGCGCGGGCGATTTCTTCGGGCCGCGGGCGGGGAATAGCTGGTTCAGCCAGGGGCTGGTCGCGCCGGGCGGGCGGCCGAAGAAAATCCAGAATCCGGCACGCCGCGGCATTGGCCACCAATGGGCCTATCTCTCCGACGTCGCCGAAACGATGGTACGGCTGCTCGCGCTCCCCACGCTCGACGATTTCGCACGCTTCCATATGGACGGTCACTGGGATGCGGACGGCACGGCAATGACCATGGCTATCCAGCGTGCGCTTGGCGCGCCGGCGATACCGGTCACGCCGATGCCGTGGTGGGCGATGCGACTGGCGGCACCGTTCGTCCCGCTGCTGCGCGAACTGATCGAGATGCGCTATCTGTGGGAACGGCCCGTGCGGCTCGACAACAGCCGACTGCGGGCCGCGCTGGGCGAAGAGCCGCGTACGCCGCTCGATGTCGCGGTGCACACCACGCTTGCCGCGATGGGGTGTGTCCGGTCCTGAATGCGTCCGGGGCGGAAGGTCCAAGACCTTCCGCCCCGCCCCCATTCCGCTCTGCGGAACGCTTAGGCTTCGAGCTGGCGCATTAGGTTGCGGACGGCGGTGTCGATTTCGCTGTCGGTGCCGCGCAGTTCCTCGATACGGCGGACGGCGTGGATCACCGTGGAGTGATCGCGATTGCCGAACTTGCGGCCGATCTCGGGCAGCGAGCGCGTGGTGAGGCGCTTGGCGAGGTACATCGCGATCTGGCGCGGACGCGCGATCGCGACGGCGCGGCGCTGCGACACCAGATCGAGCTGCTTGACGTCGAAATGCGACGACACCGCCTTCTGGATCTCGTCGATCGTGATGCGGCGCTGGCTGCCGCGCAGCGCCTCGCCCAGCACCGATTCGGCGAACGCGATCGTCACCGTCTCGTCATTCAGCTGCGCATAGGCGACGAGGCGGTTGAGCGCGCCCTCAAGCTCGCGGACGCTGCTGCTGATCCGCGCGGCGAGCAGGTCGAGCACCTCTGCGGGCACCGACGCACCCGGCATGTCCTCGAGCTTGCGGGCGAGGATCGCGCGGCGCAGGCCGAGCTCGGCAGGCTTGATGTCGGCGGCGAGGCCCGCCCCCAGCCGCGATGCCAGCCGTGCCTCGATCCCCTCGAGCGCCAGCGGGCTGCGGTCGGCGGCGATGACCAGGCGCTTCCCTTCGCGCATGAACTCGTCGACGGTGTGGAAGAATTCCTCCTGCGTCGATTCCTTGCCGGCGATGAACTGGAGATCGTCGATCATCAGCAGATCGACGCCGCGCAGCCGGGCCTTGAACGCGAACGTATCCTTCTCGCGCACCGCGCGGACGAATTCGAACATGAAGCGTTCGGCAGGCATGTAGATCGCGGTCGCCTCAGGCCGTGCCTCGAGAAAGGCATGACCGATCGCATGCATCAGGTGCGTCTTGCCCTGGCCGGTCGAGCTGTGGAGGTAGAGCGGGCTGAAACGCGGCTTGCCCGGTTCGGCGAGCGCCTTGGCGGCATTGAACGCGACACGATTGGACGTGTCGACCACGAACCGGTCGAAGGTGAAGCGCGAATCGAAGCGCGGGCGCTCGCCGGCGGGCCGGGGCGCGGCAGGCGATACCGCAGCCACGGGCGCGACCGCAGCGGGCGATTCGGCCTCGGGCGCGAGTTCACGCGATTCGCGCGCCAGCGTCTCGATCGAGACGGTACGCACCTCGGGCAGCTGCGAACGGAATTCCACCAGCAGCCGTTCGGCATAATGGCTCTTCACCCAGTTCGTCATGAAGGGCGAAGGCAGGCCGAGGCGCACGGTTTCGGGATCGCTGCCCTCGATCAGCACGATGGGCTTGAGCCACTGGTCGAACAGCCGCTGACCCGCAGAAAGCCGCAGGTTTCCGCGCACGCGTGTCCAGGCCTTGGCTTGATCCATTCCTTAGACACCCCTCTCAAATTACCGCCTGCGCGCGGACAAAAGCTTCCCCGATGCGGAAAAGCCCCCTCCTCCGCACCTCGATTCCAATCAGGCAAAAGCTACCCTCAGGCGGAATCGCATCCGCGCTGATCCGAAGCCCTTCGCTGAAACCGCCTGCGAGAAACACCGCGGCGGGAGGTCGTTTTAGGGATGGTTTTCAGAGTCGATCAAGAGGGCGGGATGTAAAGAATGTGAAATATGTAGGGTTGACTCGTCTGACGCCCGGATTTCCGCGATTCAAGTCACAAGTGACTGTAATCCATCCGGAAATTCGCAACGTTACAATGGCGTGACGACGCGACTCGCGCGAATCCGCCGATTCGCAGGTCCGGCATCGATCAAGCAGTTGAACAAGCACGAAAAACCCCGCCGGATCGTTCCGGCGGGGTTTCTAAATCGCTGAAATCGCGTGAGTTCAGGCGAGCGCGGCGAGGCGCTTCGTCAGACGCGAAAACTTCCGTGCAGCGGTGTTCTTGTGCAGGACGCCCTTGGCCACGCCGCGTGCCAGTTCCGGCTGCATCGCCTTCAGCGCCGACTCGGCCGCCGACTTGTCGCCCGACTCGAGCGCGCTCTCCGCCTTCTTGACGAAGGTGCGGATGCGGCTGACACGTGCGCCGTTGACTTCGGCGCGGGCGGCGTTGCGGCGGATGCGCTTCTTGGCTTGCGGCGTGTTCGCCATGAATGTTCGTTCCTGTTTTCGATGCGAAAAGAGGCGCGGAAATCTCATCCCCACGCCGGGAAAGCGCGCCCCTTAGCGACGGTGCGCGATTCGGTCAACCTTTGGACGCATCGTCACTTCTGACATTTCGCGCAGAAGAAGGTCGATCGCCCGCTATCGACACGCCGCTGAACGGGGGCGCCGCACAGGCACGGCTCGCCCTCCCGGCCATAGACGCGCCATTGCTTCGAAAAATAGCCGAGCTCGCCATCGGGCCGCACATAGTCGCGCAGGCTCGATCCCCCCGCCTCGATCGCCGAGGCCAGCACCGCGCGAATCGCGTCGACCAGCAGCACCAGCCGCGGCGTGGCGATTCTGCCCGCGGCGCGCGCCGGCGCGATCCCGCTCATGTGCAGTGCCTCGCAGACATAGATGTTGCCGAGGCCCGCAACGATTCGCTGATCGAGCAGCAGCGCCTTGACGGGCGCGACCCGCCCTTCGAACGCGGCGGCGAGGTGCGCGGCGGTGAAATCCGGCCCTAGCGGCTCAGGCCCCATCGCCGCGAAGGTCGGCCACGCAGCGATCCCCGCCGTCGGAACCAGGTCGACCGACCCGAATCGCCGCGGATCGTTGAGCGCCAGCGAGCGCCCTTCCTCAGTCTCGAGAATCAGATGATCGTGCGCCAGCACCTCGGACGGATCGACGCGCCAGCGGCCCGACATGCCGAGATGAAAGATCATCGTGTCGCCGCGATCGGTGTCGATCAGGCCATATTTGGCGCGGCGGCCAAGCGCGGTGACGGTCGCACCGGTGAGCCGCTGGCCCAGATCCTGCGGCATCGGGCGCCGCAGATCGGGCCGCCGCATCAGCACGCGGCGGATACGCCGCCCCTCCAGCGCGGGGGCGAGACCGCGGACGGTGGTTTCGACTTCGGGAAGCTCTGGCATCGGATTGAGCTATGTTGCGTTTGCTCCGTCCACAAGCCTTGGCTAGAGCGCACGCCATGACCGACACCGTCTCCTTCGGCTATGAAGATGTCGCCCCCGAGGACAAGACCCGCCGCGTCGGCGGCGTCTTCTCCAGCGTCGCCTCCAGCTACGACCTGATGAACGACGCGATGTCGGGCGGGCTGCACCGCATCTGGAAGGACGTGTTCGTCCGCCGGGTGAAGCCGCGCGAGGGCGAAGCGATCCTCGACATGGCGGGCGGCACCGGCGACATCGCCTTCCGCATGGCCGAATCGGGCGCGGCGGTGACCGTCGCCGACATCAACCCCGACATGCTCGCCGTCGGCATCGAGCGCGCGGCCAAGCGCGGCATCGACGGCCTGGTGTGGAGCGAGGCCAATGCCGAGACGCTGCAATGGCCCGACCGGTTCTTCGACGCCTACACCATCGCCTTCGGCATCCGGAACGTCACCGATATTCCAAAGGCATTGCGTGAAGCGCATCGCGTGCTCAAGCGCGGCGGGCGCTTCTTCGTCCTCGAATTCTCGACCACCGTCTGGCCGGGCTTTTCGGATGTGTACGACGCCTATTCGCACCATGTCGTGCCCAAGCTCGGCAAGCTGCTGGCGAATGACGAGGACAGCTATCGCTACCTGATCGAATCGATCCGCCGCTTCCCGGACATGCCGACCTTCGAACGCATGATCAAAGAGGCCGGTTTCGTGCAGACGCGCGTCGAACCGATGCTGGGCGGCCTGGTCGCGATCCATAGCGGCTGGAAGATTTGACCGCTCCCGCCGTCCATCTGTGGCGCCTCCTGAAATGGGGCCGCACGCTGGCGCGCCACGGCGCGCTGCGCGGGATCGAGCGCGACCGCAACACGCCGCGCCCGGTGCGGAGACTGGCGCGGCTGGCGCGCTTCGGCGCACGCGTGCCCGAGACGCCGCGGTACGCCGACGCGTTGCAAGCGATCGGCCCGGCCGCGATCAAGCTGGGCCAGACGCTCGCCACCCGTGCCGACCTGATCGGCGAGGCCGCAGCGCACGACCTGATGCGGCTGCAGGACGCCCTGCCGCCGGTCCCCTTCCCGGTGATCCGCGAGGCAATCGAGCGCAGTTTCGAGAAGCCGGTCAGCGAACTGTTCGCCGAGATCGAGGAAGTGCCGATCGGCGCCGCGTCGATCGCGCAGGTCCATCGCGCCACCACTACCGACGGCCGCACGGTCGCGGTCAAGGTGCTGCGCCCGGGAATCGAGGCCGAGTTCGCCAAGGCGATCGAAACCTATGAATGGGCTGCCGCGCAGCTCGAGGCGCAGGGCGGCGAGGTGGCGCGGCTGCGCCCGCGCCTTGTGATCGAGACGTTCAAGCGCTGGACCGCGCGCGAGCTGGACCTGCGCCGCGAGGCGGCCTCCGCCTCCGAGCTGTCGGAGTCGATGGAGGCGGAGCCCGATTTCACCGTGCCCACGATCGACTGGCAGCGCACCACCGGCAAGGTGCTGACGCTGGAGTGGATCGACGGCATCAAGCTGTCGAACCGCGATGCGATCGTCGCCGCGGGCTATGATACCGAGAAGCTCGCCAACACGCTGGTTCGCGCGTTCCTGCGCCAGGCGATCTCGGAAGGTTTCTTCCACGCCGACATGCACCAGGGGAATCTCTTCGCGCTCCCCGGCAACCACATCGCGGCGATCGACTTCGGCATCATGGGCCGGATCGACCGCCGCGCGCGCGTCTGGCTGGCCGAGATCCTCTATGGTCTGATCACCGGCAATTACCGCCGCGTGGCCGAGATCCATTTCGAGGCGGGCTATGTCCCCGCGCACCATAATGTCGCCGAGTTCGCCACGGCGTTGCGCGCGGTGGGCGAGCCGATGCGCGGCCTGCCCGTCAAGGACATGAGCGTCGGCATGATGCTCGACAGCCTGTTCAACATCACCCGCGACTTCGACATGCAGACCCAGCCGCATCTGCTGCTGCTGCAGAAGACGATGGTGATGGTCGAGGGCGTCGCGACGCGGCTGCACCCCGACATCAATTTGTGGGATTCGGCCGCGCCGTTCGTGCGCGAATGGATCCGCACCGAGCTGGGGCCGGAGGCGTTCATCGCGGATCGCCTGTCCGAGGACATCAAGACACTGGCCCGGCTGCCCAAGCTGATCCGCAATATCGAGCGCCATTTCCCCGATCCCGGCGGCGCCCCGCCTGCGCCGCCGCTCAGGGAGATCGAGGTGGTCCGGGTCGGTGGCGGGTGGCGCTATGCGGCGGTCGCGCTGCTTGCCGGCGCGGCCGGCGTTGCAGCGACGCTACTGCTCACCTGACAGCGCCAACCGGCTGCGGTAGAAGCCCATCGCAATGATCAGCATGAAGCCGCTCTGGCTTGGCCAGCCGTCTCGCCTCGCACAGCTTTCGCAGACCCGCGCGCGCCTTGCCGCGGCGTTGCTGGCGCTGGTGCTGATCGGCTGCCTCACCAGCCTTACGGCGCCGGCGCCGCCGCCGGCCGGAGCCGGGGCGGGCGTGCAAAGCAGCGCCGACGACCAGCGCGACATCATCCTGTACGAGAGCATCGTCGATGCCATCCGTCACGGCGGCACCTATTATCCGACGGCGGCAGAGGCGCTCCGCCTCGGCAATTATCCACTCCGCCCCTTCATCACGATGCGGATGCCGGCGCTTGCCATGATTCAGGCACATCTTCCGCATGCCGCGGTGCTGGCGCTGCTCTATTCACTGGTGCTCGCCGTTGCGCTGGCCTGGTATGCGCGGTTTCGCGACGCGCTTCCCGACTGGCCCGCGCGCGCAATCGCCCTCGCCCTGCTGGCAGGAGGGCTGATGGCCTTTGTACAGGCGGACCTCTGGGCCTTTCACGAGCTATGGGCGGGCCTGCTGATTGCCCTTTCGCTGGCGCTGCGGCGCCCCGGAAAGTGGATCGAAGCGGCGGCGGTCGGCCTGCTGGCGGCGCTCATCCGGGAAACCGCGGCGCTGTACCTCGCCGTGATGGCGGTCACTGCCTGGCTCGACCGGGAGCGGCGCGAGGCATTCGGCTGGGGCGCCGTCCTCGCCATTCTCGCGATCGCGCTGATGGCCCATGCCTTTGCCGTTGCGCGCGTGGTGAGCCCGCTGGATCCGGCATCCCCCGGCTGGTCGGGCATGCTGGGCATCGGGTTCTTCATCAACGCGATCAGCGTCTCGACCGCCCTGATGCTGGCACCCGCCTGGCTCGCCGCGGTGCTTGCGGGCCTTTCCCTGTTCGGCTGGACCGTGTGGCGCGACCCGCTCGCGCTGCGTGTACTGCTCACTTTCTGCCTCTATGCCGCGATGCTCGCCCTCTTTGCGCGGACAGATACCTTCTATTGGGTCTTGCTGATCGCGCCTGTCTTCCTTGTCGGACTGGTCTTCGTCCCCGACGGGTTGCGCGACCTCATGACCCGTGCCCTCGACAGGCGGGGCGTGCGGGTGCAGAGGATCACAAGATGAAGCGCATCCTATTGATCGTCGGCGGCGGGATCGCGGCCTACAAGGCGTGCGAACTGATCCGCCTTGCGCGAAAGGCCGGGATCGGGGTCACGTGCGTGCTCACCGCAGGGGGGCAGCATTTCGTGACGCCGATGACGCTGGCCGCGCTGTCGGAAAACCAGGTGTTCACGACCTTGTGGGACCTCAAGGACGAGGCGGAGATGGGGCATATCCAGCTCAGCCGGAACGCCGACCTTGTCGTCGTCGCGCCCGCGACCGCCGACCTGCTCGCCAAGATGGCGGCGGGGCATGCCGACGATCTGGCAACCACCTTGCTGCTCGCGACCGACAAGCCGGTGCTCGCCGCTCCCGCGATGAACGTGCGGATGTGGCAGCACGCCGCGACGGTTCGCAACGTCGCGCAGCTGCGCGCGGACGGCGTCACGGTGATGGAGCCCGATGAGGGGCCGATGGCGTGCGGCGAGTACGGTCCGGGCCGCCTGCCCGAGCCGCAAGCGATCCTTGACGCGATCCTGGCTGCACTGGCGCCGGAGGCGGGACCGCTGGCGGGCAAGCATGTGCTGGTCACCGCCGGGCCCACGCATGAGCCGATCGACCCGGTGCGCTACATCGCCAACCGCTCCTCGGGGAAACAGGGGTTCGAGATCGCCGGGGCGCTGGCCGAGCTGGGCGCGCGCGTGACGCTGATTGCCGGGCCGGTGACGCTGGCGACGCCGCGCGGCGTCGATCGCGTGGACGTTGAGACCGCGCGCGAGATGGCCGCCGCAGTCGATACGGCGCTGCCCGCCGACGCCGCGGTGATGGTCGCAGCGGTCGCCGACTGGCGCACCGGCGATGCGGCCGAGCAGAAGATCAAAAAGGGCACGGACACGCCTACGCTCAGCCTGACCGAGAATCCCGACATCCTCGCCACGCTGGGCCATAGCGCAGGCCGGCCGAAGCTGGTGGTGGGGTTCGCCGCCGAAACCGAACGGGTGATCGAACACGCTACCGCGAAACGGACTCGCAAGGGCGCAGACTGGATTGTCGCCAACGATGTTTCCGGCGATGTGATGGGCGGAGATGCGAACACCGTCCACCTCGTCACCGCAGGACGCACCGAAAGCTGGGAAAGACTGTCCAAGCAGGACGTTGCGCGCCGCCTTGCGCAGCGGATCGCCGATGCGCTCTAGCCTGACCGCGCTGCTGCTCGCGCCGCTGCTGCTCGCGGGCTGCGCCTCGATGCCCCGCGGCGCCGCCGACGCACCGCTGCCCGAGCCGCCGCTGTTCACCGAAGCCGCCGGCACGGCGACGCGCGACGCCGAGACGCTGTTCGTCATCGTCCATGGCGACGGCAAGGGCGGCACCGCGATCGACCTCAGGCCCTTCGCCCAGTCGCTCGCGGCCGCCGCGCCGGGAAGCGCCGTCGTCCGGCTGCTGCGCCCGGGCTTTGCCGACGGCGCGGGCAACCAGTCGACCGGCGTTCAGGGCGACGGCAATGGCGACAATTACACCGCCGACCGCATCGCAGCGGTCGCCGACACCATCACCGCGCTGCGCGCACGCTATCGCCGCGCGCGCGTCATCGCGATCGGCGAAGGCGGCGGCGCGGCGATCGTCGCCAACATAGCAGGTCTCAAGCCCGATCTGCTCGACGGAATGGTGCTCGTCTCCTGCCCCTGCGCGCTGCCCGAATGGCGCCGCTACATGGCCGGGCGCGAGAAACCCGCCGATCCCTGGCGCGCGAAGGTCGAGAGCCTCGATCCGCTCCAGACCGCAGGCGGCATCGCCCCCGATCTGCGCGCGGCATTGGTGAGCGGCGGCGACGACCAGAAGGTGCCCGCCCGCTTCGCGCGGTCCTATGCCGAGGCGCTGACGCTACGCGGCATCGCCACCGATTTCCGCATCCTGCCGGCGCGCGGCAGCAACATCCTCGACGATCCCCAGGTGATCGAGGCGGCACGCCGCCTTGCCGCCGCCCTGCCCCGGAAACCTGCATGACCGCTGCACCGATCACGATCCAGCTCACCCGCCTGCCCCATGGCGAGGGTCTGCCGCTGCCCGCCTATGCCACCGCAGGCGCGGCGGGAATGGACGTGGTCGCCGCGGAAGATCTGATTCTTGCGCCGGGCGCGCGCCACGCCGTCGCCACCGGCTTCGCGATCGCGATCCCCGAAGGCTTTGAGGTGCAGGTGCGCCCGCGCTCGGGCCTGGCGCTCAAGAACGGCATCACCTGCCTCAACACGCCCGGCACGATCGACAGCGACTATCGCGGCGAGGTGAAGGTGATCCTCGCCAATCTGGGCGGCTATCCCTTCACGATCACGCGCGGCGAGCGGATCGCACAGCTGGTCGCGGCGCCGGTGCAGCGCGCGGTCTTTGCCGAAGTCGCATCGCTGGATGACACGGCACGCGGCGCCGGCGGGTTCGGATCGACAGGACGCTGATGCCGGAAGCGCTGCTTCCTTTCCTGCTATTTGCCGCCGGGGTGCAGGAAACCCCGGCGCCCGCGCCTGCGCCCGAGCAAAGCGCGGGGATCGACTGGACCAAGCTTCCCGACCTACCCTATCGCCAGCCCCCGCAGATGACCCCGGCGATGAACGCCTATGTCGCCGGGCAGGCACGCGTGAACAAATGCCGCCAGCGCCGGACCATCGATGGCCGCCCCGCGATGCGCGTTGAGGTGGCCGTGCTGGTCCATCCCGAAGACGGCGTCCGCACATCGATCCCCCGCGCGATCGGCTGTGCCGCGGTCGAGCAATATGCCGCGGGCCTTGTCTCCAGCTTCGCGCGCAACAACCTCGCGCCGCGCACGGCCGCCGCAGAGCAATGGTATCGCGCGACCGTGACCTTTATCTGGAAGTGATGAAGCAGAACGACGGATTCCTGGGCGACGAAGAGCTCGAGCGCTACGCCCGGCACATCATCCTCAAGGAAATCGGCGGCGCCGGGCAGATGCGGCTCAAGGCGGCGCGGGTCGCAGTGATCGGCGCAGGGGGGATCGGATCACCGGCGCTTCAATATCTCGCCGCAGCGGGCGTGGGCCGGCTGACAGTGGTCGATAACGACCGGGTCGACCTCTCCAATCTTCAGCGCCAGACTCTTTTCGGTACCGATGACGCAGGCAGCGGCAAGGGCGACGCCGCCGCCCGAGCGCTGGCACGGCTCAACCCGCACGTCGAGGTCACCGTGCACCCCGTCCGGATCGACGCCGCCAATGCCGACGTCCTGCTCGCCGGACACGATGCCGTCCTCGACGGCACCGACAATTTCGAAACCCGCCTGCTCGTCGCCGAAGCGGCGCTGCGCCACCGCATCCCGCTGGTCAGCGCCGCGGTGGGCGAGTTCGAGGGACAGCTCGGCGTGTTCCGCGGCTGGGAGGCAGACAAGCCCTGCTATCGCTGCTTCACCGGCGGCACCCCGGAAACGCCCGGCATCAACTGCGCCGAACAGGGGGTGATCGGCGCGCTGACCGGGCTGATGGGCAGCCTTGCCGCGCTCGAGACGATCCGCGTGATCGTGCCGTTCGGCGAGGACAGCGCGGGCAAGTTGCTGATCGCCGACACGCTGGCGCTGCGCTTCCGCACGCTGACCCTGCCCAAGGACCCCGGATGCCCGGCATGCGCGGGCTGACGATCATCGCCGCGACCGCGGATGCGGAGCGCTTCCGCGCCGCGCTGTCGCTCGCCTGCGCGCATGCCGCACTGGGCGGCGCCACGCGCCTCTACTGCCATGAGGCGGCGGTGGCCTTGCTGGTTCCCGGCAGCGATCCCGGCGATGCCGGACTCGGCGCCAAGGGTCTCGCCAGCCGGGCGCAGCTGATCGCCGAAGCGCGGGAGAGCGGCGTTGCATTGATCGCCTGCCAGACCGGGCTCGCCGCCGCAGGAATCGCGTTCGAGACGCTGGTGCCGGGCGTCGAGCCGGGCGGGCTCGTCTCGTTGCTCGCCGCGCTGGGCGAAGACCGGCTGGTCACGCTCTAGGCGCACCAGCCGGAGCGCAGCGTCAGTCGGCGGGGAAAGCGCGCCGCTTGCCGTCCGCCTTGTGCACGACCCCGTGGCGCATCACGAAATCGACGCGCTCCATCCGCGTCACATCCTCGAGCGGGCTGCCCGCGACGGCGATGATGTCGGCATCCTTGCCCGGCTCGATCGTGCCGATCGATGCGGACCGGCCCAGCGCTTCGGCAGCGTTGATCGTGGCGGCCCTGAGCGCCTGTGCCGGGGACATGCCGGCCTTCACCATCATCGCGAACTCCGTGGCGTTGTCGCCATGCCTGGAAACGCCGCTGTCGGTGCCGAACGCGACCTTCACCCCGGCGGCAAAGGCTTTCCGATGGCTCGCCATCGCGGCGGCGGCGGCTTCCTCGGCCTTGGGGATCGTCGCGGGCGGAAGCATCCCGGCACGCGCCTGTTGAAGCGCCGCGACCGGCGCAATCATCGTGGGGACGAGCCAGACACCCTTGGCCTTCATCGCGGCGATCGCCTCGTCATCGAGGAACGAGCCATGGTCGATCGTATCGACGCCCGCCGCGATCGCCGCCTTCGTCCCCGCGACCGCATGGCTGTGCGTCGCCACCTTGCGGCCCAGGCCGTGCGCGGTGTCGACGATCGCCTTCATCTCCTCATCGGTCATCGCGCGGCCGAGCCCGCCCGAGACGTTGGAAAGCACCCCACCAGTGGACATGTACTTGATCACCTGCGCACCCAGCGACACCTGCTGACGCACCGCACGACGGCAATCGTCAGGACCGTTGCAGGTGTTGATCACATGCTGGTGCACCGCGTCGGCGAAGGTTTCGGCAAGGCCGTTGGTCGGATCGCCATGGCCGCCCGAGACCGAGATGGGGTTGCCGGCATTGACGACCGTCGGCCCGGCGACCGTGCCGCGCTCGATCCCCTCACGCAGCGCGCGCATCCCGCGCGCATCGCCGCCCAGATCGCGCACCGTCGTGAACCCCGCCTCGAGCGTGACGCGCGCATTGTCGATCGCGAGCATCATGTTGTCGCCGTCGTCGCGGTTGAGCGCAGTCATCCGGCTGCGCGCGGGATCGCCGCCAATGCCCCAGAGATGGACGTGCATATCGACCAGCCCCGGCATCACGAACCGGTCCCTGAGGTCGATCAGCTCGGCCCCGGCGTCGGGCGTGGCGTGACCGTCGCGGACCTCCGCCACCTTGCCGTCGCGCACGACGATCGTGCTCGGCCCGCGCGGCGCCTCACCCGGTCTGGCGAGCAGCGCGCCGGCATGGATGAACTTGACCTTGGGGACCGCAGGCGCTGCCGTCTGGGCCGCGAGCGGGGTGGCGGCAAGCAGGGCGGCGGTGGCGGCAGCGATACGGCGCATTTCAGAACTCCCCTTTGTTGCGCGCGAAACTAGCGGCAACCCCGTCTGCCGCCATCATTTTTTCGAGTCGGAGGCGGTCAGCGGCAACACTTCGCGGAGCAGCGCAGCGAAGGTGCGGCCGGGCTCTTCGATCATCGGCAGATGTGCCGAATGCTCGAACCACACGACCTGCTTGCGCGGCGCGGAGAGGCGCGCAGCCCAATCGGCGGCGAGCTTCGAATCGGTCGTCGTGTCGTGGCGGCCGAGGAACAGGATCACCGGGGTTTCGACCTTGTGCAGCTTCATGAAGCTGACATCGGCGAGCCGCGGCCACAAAGTGGTGACGGTGAACAGGCTGCCGTCGATCCAGGCCTTGCGATCGGCGGGGGTATATTCGGGCGAGAGGCGCGTCGAGCGGTGGTAGAAATTCGCGTCGGCGCGATAGGCCGCGAGCGAGCCGTAGCGGATCGCATATTTGCGCCATTCGTCGGCCTGCTGGATCGTGAAGCGGTCGCCATCGGGATAGGGTGCCAGCGCCTCCACCCCCTTCACCGCTTCGGCATCGCCCCGCTTCTTCGCCTGCGCCAGCGTCCAGGCCATGCCCGCGCGCTCATTCGCACGCCAGTCGATCACCTGGCCCATCCCGATATAGGCGTGGAGCAGGTCGGGGCGCCTTTCTGCGACCGCGAGACCAACGGCGGTACCCCAGCTGTGGCCGAGCACCACGACCTTGCGCTTGCCATAGCGCTTGCGCAGGTCGTCAATCAGCTCGATCGCGTCATCGACATAGCGATCGAAGGTCAGGGTCGGGGCGAGCTTGGCGGGATCGTTGAGCGGATAGGAGCGCCCCGCGCCGCGCTGGTCCCATTGCACGACGGTGAAATAATCCTCCCAGGGCCGCTGAAAGGTCCAGGCGATCGGCATTTCCACCGCGCCGGGCCCGCCATGGATGAACAGCAGGATCGGATTGTCGCGATCCGCGCCGCGGACGTTCACCACCTGCCGGGCCCCGCCGAGCGTCAGTTCGAAAGTCTCCTGCACCCCCTTGGGAGCCACGATCCGGCCGATATCGGCGACGATCGCGCGCGCCGGCGCATAAGGATCATCGGGCTGAACGGGGGTCTGCGCGGAGGTTTGGGCGGCGGCGGGAACGGCGGCGAGCAACGGCAAGGTCAGCGGAAGAATCCAGCGCATTCATCTCTCCTGTTCATGCCGCACAAGCTAGGACCGCCCCCGGTGCCCGGCAATCCGAACCGCCCTGTTTGCTGAACGAAACATGCAGCCGCCATTCATCGATGAAGGCGCACATCCCGTCACCGGGATGGTGGGGAGAGAGAAGATGCGCGGCATCGGACGACTGACCGGAATGGGACTCTGCAGCGCGCTGGCGCTGATGGGCACGCACCCTGCGTTCGCGCAGCCGGCGACCGTGCAGCTGCGCGAACAGGCGCCCGAAGACCTGCCCGCGGTGGACGATGCCGACTATCGCTGGATCGACGATGCCGACGCGCTGCTCGACACGATCGGCGATGCGCCGCCCGATTTCACCTTCGCCTTCGACGGCGCCGACATCTGGGGCTGGCGCACCGGCACGGGCCACCAGGTCTATGGCGAGCCGATCGGCGGCGGCATCCGCTATTATTATTTCGAGCCGGGCAGCCGCGAACCCTTTCTGGTGCAGGATACGGACTTCGCCTTCGGCTATCGGCCGGGCGGGCGGCTGATCGTCGTCTATGACGCCGATGGCCGGCTGCTGTCGCGCAGCGAGGGCGACCGCGAGGCGGATCTGGCTGAGGAACTCTATCGCCGCGGGCGGGCGATCCATGCTTCGGCACAGAATGACCGCGGCTGGGAGGCCGTCGATGCGGGATATTGGGCGCAGCAAATCCCGTTCATCGTCGATCTGCGGCTGCGCTGGTCCCATGGCCGCGACCGGCATCATGGCTGGAAGCGCTGGCACGGCCGCAACGGTGCCGGGAAATGGCTCGGGCCGCTTGCGGTGGAGCGCCAGCGGCGCTGGTCCGAGAGCGACCGGTTCCGGCGCTGGCAGCGCGACGGATTCCGCGGCCCGCCGCCGCGCTTCGGCGATGGCGGGACACGACCCGTGCCGGGCGTCCGCCCGCCGCGTCCGGGCTGGACGCCCCGCCCTGGCTGGACGCCTCGGCCGGGCTGGACTCCGGGCATGAACCGGCCACAGCGCCCCGACGACCGGCCGGGCTGGGTCCGGCCGCGACCGCCGGTGACCAGCATCCCGCCCACGACCGAACCGCCCGCCAATCCGGATGCGGAGCGGCCGCAGCGCCCCAACCACCCCGGCTGGGGGTGGCGGCGGCCGCCGGTCACGGGCGCGCAGCCGGGGGCGACGGCACCCGTCAACCCGGACCGGCCGGCTCGTTCGCCCGATGCGCGCCCGCGCTGGCGCTCCGACGGCGCGCCGCGCCCCGGCGTGACTCCGCCAGACGGTGCGTCACCGCAGCCACCGCGTGTCAGACCCGAGCGTCCGAATTTCACGCGCCCGCCCGATTTCGCGCCGACCGAGCGTCCCCATTCGCCGCCGCGCGCGCAGCCCGTGGAGCGTCCGCAATTCACGCCGCGGCCCGCACCACCGCCACCGCCACCGCCACCGCCCAAGGCGCCCATGCAGCTCGAACCGGCAACCGGGGATCCGCGCTAGGTCAGGCGATCCGGCCCGTCGAGGGAATGAAGGGCAGGATACCGCGATACTGCTCCAGCGGCGGCGCGCCGGGAACCAGCGCGCCCTGGCGGAGCAGGAAGACATGGCGGATGATCTCCGCCTGCTGCTCCAGCCCATAGCGTTCGAGCCGCCAGCCGGGCTTCAGGCTGTAGGCGTAGCGGCAAAAGGGATGACGGCGCAGGGGAAGGAAGATGCCCTTCTGATGCTGCCAGATATGCGCCATCTCGTGGATGAAGAGCCCCTGGAGGTGCAGCGGCGCAGTCGCGAAGTCATCGCGATAATCGCAGCCCTTGGGGTGGAAATGGATGCAGCCCATCGGCGCCATGGTGATCGTGCGCGGCTGGAAGAAGATCCATTTGCGGTTCGCGACCTGCGCGCGATCATAATCGATCGCATCGCCGAAGATGCCGGCGGCGAGCGCGATTTCCCCGGCGGTGAGCGGGCGGCGTTCCCCGCTGCGCGAAGGCTCGGTCACCTCAGATATCTTCGTGCACCATGTCGATCTCGCGCACCCCGCGCTCGCGCCGGGCGGCATTGACCAGCTCGCGCAGTTTCTCGCGCCGCGCGCGCGCCGCCGCGACATCGCGGATCACCAGCGGCCCAGCCTTGGTCGTCTCGTCCGACGAGTTGATCGTGATCGTGCCAATATCCGCCCATTGGTTGATCAGGCTGAAGTCGATGCGCACGTCCTTGACGCGGTAGAGCTCGATCTCGTCGATCGACTTCACGAAGATGCCCTTGTGCAGGATCAGCCGGTCCCCGGTCACCTCATAGGTGGTGGCAAGGTTGGCGATCCATTTGACCAGGATGATGATCAGCCCGACGCCGATCAGGCAGAGCAGCAGCGTCCCCCACCCCGCCAGCGTGCCGCGCAGCCAGCCCCAGGTCGAAGAGCGAAAGCGGTCGATCGATTGGGACATGCGGATTCCTTGTCGCTTCGGTACGCAAGCATAACGCAAAGACGGGGCACGGACAGCCCGTGCCGGTGCGGCGGGTTCGCGCATCTGATACCGTCAACGCAAGGACACAGCGGAGGGATTTCATGCGAATCATGTCGCGGGCCGTTCTGGCCATCACCCTGGCGACCGGTGCGGTTGCCAATGCAGCGCCGGCATCGCAGCAACCGGCACCGCCACAGCAACCGGAGGCAGCCGCCCGCCCGCTGTTCGCGATCGTCTATCGCGCGGGTCCGGCGTGGAAGCCGGGCGTGCCGATGAAGGATCAGGGGCTGCGCGACCATTTCTACTATGTGAAGGCGCTGCACGAGCGCGGCGGCATCGTCTATGCGGGGGCCATGGGGCCGGACGGCGGGCTGATCATCCTCCACGCCGCCGATCAGGCCGCAGCGGAAGCCGTCATCGCGGACGATCCCGCGGTCAAGGCCGGCATCTTCACCGGCGAAGCGCGCCGCTATACCCCGCGCTTCATCGGCACGGGCGCAGCGACCGCCGCCAATCCCTGATTTCCGTCTCAGTTCCCTCCCTGACGGGAGGATTCTTTCGTGCCCAACCTAGTGTGCGCCATGATCCGTGGCGTCGCCCACGCCGCGCGCGACGGCATTCACTTCGATCGTCTTGCCGTCGGCAAAGGACAGGCGCAGCGGAAGCGTGCCGCCCGAACGCACCGAGGGTGAGATGTCGAAGAGCATGACATGCTTGCCGCCCGACTTGAATTCGACCGTGCCGCCCGCGGGAATCGCGACGTCCTTGAGCGGCGTCATCGTCATCATCCCGCCTTCGTCCTTCATCTCGTGCATTTCGGCACGGATGACCGCGGGGCTCGAGACCGCGACCAGGCTGGCAGGCTGCGCCCCGCCCTTCACGGTGAAATAGGCCGCTCCTGGGCGCCCGCTGACCACCGGGAGCTGCACCGTGGCGTCCGTGACGGTGAGTTCGGCCTGCTGGCAGCCCGCCAATACCGCGCCCGCCAAAACCCCGGCCCCGACCAGCCTGAAAACCGCCCGCATCATGCCCTCTCCTCCCGATTCGGGAACCTTGGGGGCGGTCCTATGCCCCGCCCTGTCTTGCGACAAGGCGCAGTCCACCTATATCGCCACTGGTAATAGCCGGATTGCCGATTCAGGGATCCGGTAAATGGTTGAAACTTTTAGATTAGGACACGGGGGCCAGTAAGGACTCATGGCAAAGGTTATCGGAATCGATCTCGGCACCACCAACAGCTGCGTCGCAGTGATGGAGGGCGGCAAGCCCAAGGTGATCGAGAATGCGGAAGGCGCGCGTACCACGCCTTCGATCGTCGCATTCGCCAAGGACGGCGAGCGTCTGGTCGGCCAGCCGGCGAAGCGCCAGGCGGTGACCAATGGCGACAACACCATCTTTGCGGTGAAGCGCCTGATCGGCCGCCGCTTCGACGATCCGATCACCAAGAAGGACACCGAACTGGTGCCCTACACCATCACCAAGGGCCCGAACGGCGACGCATGGGTCAAGGCCGGCGGCGAGGATTATTCGCCCAGCCAGATCAGCGCCTTCATCCTTCAGAAGATGAAGGAAACCGCCGAATCCTATCTCGGCGAGACCGTGAGCCAGGCGGTCATTACCGTCCCTGCCTACTTCAACGACGCGCAGCGCCAGGCGACCAAGGACGCCGGCAAGATCGCGGGCCTTGAAGTGCTGCGCATCATCAACGAGCCGACTGCCGCGGCGCTCGCCTACGGGCTTGAGAAGACCGACGGCAAGACGATCGCGGTCTATGACCTTGGCGGCGGCACCTTCGACATCTCGATCCTCGAGATCGGCGACGGCGTGTTCGAGGTGAAGGCCACCAATGGCGACACCTTCCTGGGCGGCGAAGACTTCGATGCCAAGATCGTCCAGTATCTGGCCGACGGCTTCAAGAAGGACGAAGGCATCGACCTGACCAAGGACAAGCTCGCGCTCCAGCGGCTCAAGGAAGCCGCCGAGAAGGCGAAGATCGAGCTGTCGTCGGCCGCGACGACCGAGGTCAACCTGCCCTTCATCACCGCTGACCAGAACGGTCCGAAGCATCTGGTCCGGACGATCACCCGCGCCGACCTGGAGAAGCTGGTCGACGATCTGATCCAGCGTACGCTGGAGCCGTGCAAGAAGGCGATGGCCGATGCCGGCGTCAAGGCGAACGCGATCGACGAGGTCGTGCTGGTCGGCGGCATGACGCGCATGCCCAAGGTGCGCGAAGTCGTGAAGTCGTTCTTCGGCAAGGAACCGCACACCGGCGTCAACCCGGACGAGGTCGTCGCGATCGGCGCCGCGATCCAGGCCGGCGTGCTGCAGGGCGACGTCAAGGACGTGCTGCTGCTCGACGTGACTCCGCTGAGCCTTGGCATCGAGACGCTGGGCGGCGTGTTCACGCGCATGATCGACCGCAACACGACGATCCCGACCAAGAAGTCGCAGACCTATTCGACCGCTGACGACAATCAGCAGGCCGTGACGATCCGCGTCTTCCAGGGTGAGCGCGAGATGGCCGCGGACAACAAGATGCTGGGCCAGTTCGACCTGGTCGGCATCCCGCCCGCCCCGCGCGGCGTGCCGCAGATCGAGGTGACGTTCGACATCGACGCCAACGGCATCGTCAACGTCAGCGCCAAGGACAAGGGCACCGGCAAGGAGCAGCAGATCCGCATCCAGGCGTCGGGCGGCCTCAGCGACGCCGACATCGACCAGATGGTCCGCGACGCCGAAACCTTTGCCGAAGAGGACAAGAAGCGCCGTGCGGGCGCGGAGGCGAAGAACAACGCCGAATCGCTCATCCACACCACCGAGCGCCAGCTCGCGGAGAATGGCGACAAGGTCGATGAGGCGCTGAAGGGCGAGATCCAGGCCGCGATCGACGAAGCCAAGGCTGCGGTCGAGGGCGGCGACGCCGACGCGATGAACGAGAAGAGCCAGGCCCTCGCGCAGGTCGCGATGAAGCTGGGTCAGGCCATCTACGAGAAGCAGCAGCAGTCCGAGGCTTCGCCTCAGGCCGATGCGGCAGATACGGCGGAGACCAAGGCGGACGGCGACGATGTCGTCGATGCCGAATTCTCCGAGGTGGACGACAACAAGGCGTAAGCTATGCTCACCCCCGCCATTTTCGAATTCCGGGAATGGCGGGGGTACGGGCGGGGGCCGAGTGAATGACCACCCAGATTGATTATTATGAGCTGCTCGAAATCGAGCGCAGCGCTGACGAAGCGACCATCAAGTCGGCCTTTCGCAAGCTCGCGATCAAATTCCACCCGGACAAGAATGGCGGGTGCAAGGATCACGAGGCGAAGTTCAAGGCGATCAACGAAGCCTATGACTGCCTGAAGGACCCGCAAAAGCGAGCCGCGTACGACCGGTTCGGCCATGCCGGGCCGAACGGAATGGGCGGCGGCGGCCAGGGGCCGGGCTTCGACGCCTTCTCCGACATTTTCGAAAGCGTGTTCGGCGAGTTCATGGGCGGCGGCCGTGGCGGCCAGCAGGCCCAGCGGCGCGGCGCGGACCTGCGCTACGACATGGAGATCAGCCTGGAAGACGCCTTCCATGGCAAGCAGACCGACATCACCGTCGATGTCTCCGGCATCTGCGATCCGTGCGGCGGCACCGGCGCGTCGCCCGGCACCATGGCCAAGACCTGCGGCACCTGCCGCGGCCATGGCAAGGTGCGCGCGCAGCAGGGCTTCTTCATGGTCGAGCGGACCTGTCCGTCGTGCCATGGCGCGGGACAGACGATCACCGATCCGTGCCGCAATTGCCGCGGCGAAGGCCGGGTCGATCGCACCGTGACGCTGGCGGTCAACGTGCCACCGGGCGTGGACGAGGGCACACGCATCCGCCTGTCCGGCCAGGGCGAGGCGGGCGCACGCGGCGCGCCTCCCGGCGATCTCTACATCTTCCTCCACATCGCGCGGCACCCGATCTTCGAGCGCGAGGGCACAACCCTCTATGCGCGCGCGCCGATCAGCTTCACCACCGCGGCGCTGGGCGGGGAGATCGAGATTCCCGGGCCGGACGGCGAGCTCCACAACATCCGCATCAACCCCGGTACGCAATCGGGCCGCGAGGTGCGCCAGCGCGGCGCCGGCATGCCGGTGCTGCAGGGCCGCGGCCGTGGCGACCTGGTCGTCAAGATCGAGGTCGAGATCCCGACCAAGCTGTCGGTGGAGCAGCGCGAGCTGCTGGAGCAGTTCCGCACACTGGAGACCGGCGAGGAATGCCCGGCATCGACCGGCTTCTTCGACAAGCTCAAAAAGGCGGTGGGCGGCTGCTGAGGCCGCCCACCGGTCTCCCCATTTCAGCCTAGAGCATCGCGGATCGCCGTTTCGACCGGCTCCGCATCGGCGCGCCATGGGTCAAGCGGCACCGCCGGGAGCAAGGGCGGCTGGGCAAGGATGCGCGGTCGCGTGCCGCGATGCGGCTGCGCGGCGTGAACCACGAACGGGTGGCACAGATAGACGCTGCCCGCCGCCCCGGTCGCCAGCACTTCACGACGGTGCGCTGACCGCGCGAAGCCGTCGGCGGCAAGGTCGCGCAGCGTCAGCCCCGCCTCCCCCGCCGGCGCGAGCTGGCGAGCGATATCGAAATGCGATCCCGCGCGGATGCGGGTGGGCGCATCGTCCTCCCCCACATCGGTGAACAGGAACAGCATCAGCAGCGCGCGGCCGCGGCTGACGACGTTGGCGCGCCAGTCGAGAAAGTCGGGCGCTTCGGTGCCGAAACTGACATCGATGTGCCAGCCATCGTCACCGGGGGGCTGCGGCAGAGGAAAGCGAAGCACGAAGGTGCCGAGCGCAGGTGGCGGCAGCCAGCGGCCTGGGCCAGCGAGCTGGTCATAGGCGGCATGCAGCATCGGCGTGTTGGCAGCCGCACGGAACACAGGCTGGCCGTACTGGCCGAGGCGGATCACCGGCGCGCGCCAGCTGGCGGGGTCGCCGGGATCGCATCCCGCGTCGCGCCACAGGATCGCGGCGGCCTGTTCGGCAAGCTCGCGCGGAAAGGCGTTGTCGATGCGGACGAAGCCGTCCGCGACGAACGCGTCGATCTGGGCCGGGGTCAGGCCCGGCGCATCGGTATTGGAAGTCATGACGAAAGTTCCTCAGGCTGAAGGGCACGCCGGACGCGTCGTCCGGCGGCGTCGCACAGGCGAAGGACCGGCGGTGCCGGTCCGTTCAGCCGAGGAGCGGAAAGCCGTGAATGGTGCGGATGAACATCGTCATGAGGCGGAAGATAGGTTCGAGTCTGCCGATGGCAAGCGGGCGGCGCGCGGATCCTCGTCGCGCGGATCGGGACCGAAGCGGTTGGGGCCGGCGGTTCCCGACCGAAACAGAAAAGCGACCACGGTCAACCAGCACGCTATACTCGCAAGCCTGCCCCACCAGGGCAGGTCGTGCAGCGCCCTCACCCCGGTCTGTGAATCGATCAGAATGAACCGGAAGCGATCGTACGAGCTCATCGCCACGAACAGCGCCAGCGCCAGCGCCCACCAGCCAGTGCGATCCTGATCGTGCATCCGCCGCGCGAACAGCGCAAAGAACGGCAGGAACACCACCAGTTTCACTACCTCTTCGGCGACTTGACGGGCCTGCCACGACGGCCTGTCCACGACCTGCGGAAACAGGAGCTCCGTCAGCCAACCCAACAGCCACGACAGAAGCAAGGCCGCGAGCAAATAGTATAAAAGCTCGGCCCGTCGCGATCGCCCCTTCAACATCGCAACGCCAGTAAGGGCCCGCCATGCGAGCTTCAGGCCATAAGTTACTTCATTCGACGCCATACGAGGAAGCTAGCAGCGAGCCTGACGATGACAAACGCACTTTGGGGCCCCGGAATATTTGATGCCGGCGCGCTAGGGGAAAGAGCCTGGCTCCAAAACGGAAAAGGGGGCCGGCGTTTCCGCCAGCCCCCCGTGTCGCCGGACTTTTCGGCCATCGCGCCCACCACAGGGGGCGGCGCGCACCTTCATGTCGGCGGCATGCTCGGCCCGCGCCGGCAAGGGTTGCGGGCTTCGCGTCCTGGTCAACGCTTGGCGGACGCCTCCCGTTGGCCATCTCCGAACGGCAAGCCATCCGGAGGAAACCACCAGCGGCAAGCCGCACAGTGGGTTGCCCGTCCGGCGGCAAGCCGCCTTGGGGCAGGTCACCGGGGCGGGTGTGACCCCGAAGGATCAGCTTCCCACCTCGATGTCCTTTGCTCCGCCTTTGCCATGCAGCATCGGCTTCGCGTTTTCGGTCATCCAGAGTTGACGGCCCCGAAGGATCATCGTGTCTCGATGGCCTCGCCCGGTCCATTCCGCCCGAAGGCGTTCCGTTCCGAACGTTTGGTCATCCGGCCTGACCTGTGCCGAAGCACCTGCCTGCCCTGACAACCCGCTCCACTCCTGCCCGAAGGCATCGGCTTCGCGTTTTGGCCGCCTGGCTTGTCCACGCTCCGGGGGAGCATTTCCTGCCCTGGCAACCCGCCTTTCGCGTGCCGAAGCATGCGAGAGACGTTTTGGACGCCTGATCCGTTTCGTTTCCATCCCACCCGCTCTCGCGAGCGGGACAGGCCGTTTCCCGGGGTGGTGTCCCCGTACCGATTCGAGCCTTTCCCGAAGGAAGATGCGCGTTTCGATCCGTTGTAAACCTCTGATTTCGCTTTGATTTCTCGCTGCGTCACCGTCTGCTTACAAGGATGATGCTGTCATCGATTCCGAGTCGCGCAAACCCGCAATCGACGCGATACGACCTGTTGATAACGTGGATAACGGGGACCGATCGGGCGATTCAGAGGGAGGGCGGTACCCAATCGGGCGGGGCCATCTCGAACCCAGCGAAATCGAAGCCGGGGACGACGATGCAGCTGACCAGCGCCCAGCCATCCCCTGCTTCCGCCGCCTGCCAGCGAGTCGCGGGGACCAATGCCTGGGGCGTGTAGCCGCGGGTCACATCGCCGCCAAGCGTGATTCTGGCCGGATTTTCGTCATTTGCATCGGCGATCAACAGATCGAGCGGCGCGCCCGCATGCCAGAGCCACAGTTCGTCCGCATCGACCCGGTGCCAGTGCGAGCGGCATCCCGCCTCGAGCAGATAGAGGATCGCGGTTCCGGGCGATCGCGCGCCCTCCCCGCCCTCTTCGGCCGGCGGTGCGCGCCAGGTCTCGCGATACCAGCCGCCTTCGGGGTGCGGGACGAGTTGAAGGGTTTCGACGACGGATTGGGCGGGGGATTTCGCTTCCTGCATCGCGGCTAAATGACACGAAATGTTACGTTCATGAAACCGGCCCGATAGACAGGGCGTTGGGGGGACAAGGTTTCAGGTAGAGATGGAGTTTTACGATGCGTAATCTGATGATGGCTCTTGGCGCTGCGTCGCTGGCAATTCCAGCCGCGGCCGTCCTGCCCGCTTCGAAGGCCGAAGCAGGCGTGCAGAAGCGGAACCATTCGTACCGCGAGTGGCGCGGCCGTGACGGCCGCCGCTATTGCCGCAAGTCCGATGGCACGACCGGCCTGGTCGTCGGCGGCGTCGCGGGTGCATTGGTCGGCCGCACGATCGATTCACGCGGCGACCGCACGGTCGGCACGCTGCTGGGCGCCGCCGCGGGTGCGGTCGCGGGCCGCGAGATCGAGCGCGCCGGCAGCAAGGGCCGCTGCCGCTAAGCCGGTCGCAGCCAAGAAAGACGGGGCGCCGAGGGAAACTTCGGCGCCCCGTTTCGTTTGAGGAACGAGTCGGGGGGCATCCCGGAAGAGGAGATGCCCGATGAGGAAATGGATGATCGCAGCGAGCGCCGCGGCAATGACCGCGATCGGCGCCTGTGCCGACTATGGCGATGGCTATGACCGCCCCGGCTATGCGGGTGGCGACGATTACTGGGACGCGCCCCGTTATTATCGCGACGGACGCTATGAGGAGCGCGATCTGGGCCGCGACGAGCGCGTCTATCGGGGCCGCGACGGCCGCTATTATTGCCGGCGCAGCGACGGATCGGCCGGGCTGATCGTCGGCGGGCTTGCCGGCGGCGTGCTGGGCAGCATCCTTGCGCCGGGCGGATCAAAGACGCTGGGCGTGATCCTGGGCGCGGCCGGCGGCGCGGCGATCGGCAGCACTGCCGATCCGGCCGGCAAGGTGCGCTGCCGCTGAATTCGAGCGGCTGACCTAATCGCGCTTTAACCCGGGCGAGTGTAGCATGCGGGGCAATGCTTCGCGTGCTCACCCTCTCCTCGCTGTTTCCCGATGCCTCGCGCCCCAATTTCGGAGTGTTCGTCGAGCGGCAGACGCTCGGCCTTGCCGCGCATCCCGATGTCGAGCTGAAGCTGATCGCGCCGCTCGGCCTGCCGCCCTGGCCGCTCAGCCGCCGCGGTCATTATGCGCCGCTCGCCGCTTTGCCCCGGCACGAAACGTGGAAGGGCGTCGAGACCTGGCGTCCGCGCTTCCTCAACCTGCCCGGCACCGGCGGGCGTTTCCATGCAGCGATGCTGACACGCGCGCTGACGCCGCTGCTGGCGCAGATCCGCGGCGAGTTTGCGTTCGACGTGATCGATGCCAGCTTCTTCTTCCCGGACGGCCCCGCTGCGGTCACGCTGGGACGGCGCTTCGGCGTCCCGGTTTCGATCAAGGCACGCGGCGCCGATATCCACCATTGGGGACATGCCCCGGCGACCGCGGCACAGGTAATCGCGGCCGGGCGCGCGGCGGACGGCATCCTCGCCGTCTCGCAGGCGATGAAGGCCGACATCGCCGCGCTGGGCATCCCGGCAGAGCGGATTCGCGTGCATCACACCGGGGTCGACCTCACCCGCTTCGCGCCGCGCGCCCAGCACGCCGAGAAGGCCAGGCTGGGCATCGATGGGCCGCTGGTAGTCTCGGTGGGTGCGCTGATCCCGCGCAAGGGGCATGATATCGTGATCGACGCAGTGGCGGCGCTGCCCGGCGTTCAGCTGCGAATCGCGGGCGAAGGACCGGAACGCCTCCGCCTTGCCGCGCAGATCGCGCGGCTGGGGCTGGACGAACGGGTGAAGCTGCTCAGCAGCGTCGCGCATGCCGAACTTCCGCCCTTGCTCGCGGCCGCGGACGTGATGGCGCTGGCCTCGTCCTCCGAGGGGCTCGCCAATGCCTGGGTCGAGGCGCTGGCGAGCGGCACGCCGATCGTCATTCCCGATGCGGGCGGCGCAGCGGAGGTCGTCACCTCACCCGATGCCGGCCGGATCGTCGCTCGCTCCGCGCCGGCCTTCACCGCTGCGATCGGCGACCTGCTTGCAGCCCCGCCAGCGCGCGATGCGGTGCGTGCGACGGCGGCCGGCTTCACCTGGGAGGCGAACACCGCGGCGCTCTACGATCATCTTTCGGGGCTGGTCGCCGCGCGATCTCAGTCGAGCGGGTAGAGCGCGGCCGCGATCCAGCGCAGTTCGGCGCGCAGCACGCCCCAGGCGCGTGCGGCGGCGCGGCTGTCCATCACCTCGATCCCGAAGGGCAGTGCCGCCTCAAGCGCGGGCGGCGGGCGGCGCAGCCGGCTTCCGGTGCCGAGCAGCAGGAATTCGGGCTGCGGGTCCAGCGCCAGCAATGGCGCGAAGGCGTCCGCGGTCAGTTCCTCCAGCGGCGGCGGGATCCAGCCCTCGGCACGGCTGGGGGTGAGCAGCAGCCCGAGATAGACATTGTCATCGACCCGGAAGCCGCCGCCCGAGAACCCCGACACCACCGGACCCTCGATCCGGGTCCGGTCGATCTTCATCAGGGCATGTCCTTGAAGCTGACGCGTTCGGCGCCTTCGACGCCCTTCGGCCCCGCGGCTTCCTTGGGCAGGAAGCTGTCGGGCCGCAGCTTGAGCCACAGCAGGATCGCCGCCGAGACATAGACCGACGAGAAGGTGCCGATCACGATGCCGAGCAGCATCGCGGCGGTGAAGCCGAAGATCACGTCCGGACCCGCCACCAGCAGGATCGTCAGCACGATACCGATGGAGAGCGAGGTCACGACGGTGCGCGACAGCGTCTCGTTGATGGAGAGGTTGAGCAGTTCCTCCATCTCCATCTTGCGGTATTTGCGCATATTCTCGCGGATACGGTCGTAGACGACGATCGTGTCGTTGAGCGAATAGCCGATGATCGTCAGCACCGCGGCGACGATGTTGAGGTCGAATTCGAGCTGGGTCAGCGCGAAGAAGCCGAGCGTCAGCGCGACGTCGTGGAATAGCGCGAACAGCGCGCCCACACCGAACTGCCATTCGAAGCGGAACCAGATGTAGAGCGCGATCGCGAGCATCGCGAGGCTGAGGCTGATCGCGCCGTTGCGGAACAGCTCTTCCGACACCTTGCCCGACACGCTCTGCGCACCGGCGACCTGCGCCCCCGGATAGTCCTTGATCAGCGCAGCGCGGATCGCGCTCGCCGCCTTGTTCGCGGCTTCCTCACCGCCTTCGGGCAGCGGGGTGCGGATCGAATATTCGGTGGTGTCGGCCACCTGCTGCACCGTCGCCTCACCCACGCCGAGCGCCTGGATGCGCTCGCCCAGCGTCGGGATATCGACATGCTGGGTGAAGGTGACGCGCGTCTGCTGGCCACCGACGAAGTCGATGCCGAGGTTGAACCCCTTGATGAAGCAGAGCGCGATCGAACCGGCGATCAGCAATACGGACAGCGCCATCGCCACGTTCCGGTATTTCAGGAACGCGATGTTGGTGTTGTCGGGAACGAGCTTTAGCGGACGCATGACCGGCGGCCCTTAAATGTTGATCGTCTTCGGGCGGTTGCGCTTCAGCCAGTCCGCAACGAGCAGACGGGTGAAGGTAACGCCGGTGAAGACCGAAGTGACGATGCCGATGGCGAGCACGACCGCGAAGCCGCGGATCGGGCCGGAGCCGAACATGAACATGATCGCCGCCGAGATGACGTTGGTGATGTTCGCGTCGAAGATGGCGCGGCTGGCTTCCTTGTAGCCGAACTCGACCGCGGGAACCGCGGCACGATTTCGGATACGCTGTTCCTCGCGGATACGCTCGTTGATCAGCACGTTGGCGTCCACCGCCGCGCCGATCGTCAGCACGAAGCCGGCGATACCGGGCAAGGTCAGCGTCGCGCCGAAAAAGGCCATCACGCCGAACACCATCACCGCGTTCACCAGCAGCGCGAGCGAGGTGTAGACCCCGAAGCGCAGATAGGTGAACAGCATGAAGATGATCAGCGCCACGGTGCCGATCACGCCGGCAAGGATGCCCTTCTGAATCGATTCCTGACCGAGCTCGGCCGAAACGGTACGCTCCTCGACCACCTTCAATGCGACGGGCAGCTTGCCTGAACGCAGCGCGATGGCGAGCTCGTTGGCGCTTTCGACGGTGAACCCGCCCGAAATCTGGCCGCGGCCGCCCAGGATCGGTTCGTTGATATTGGGTGCGGAGATCACCGATCCGTCGACGATGATCGCGAACGGCTTGCCGGTGTTCTGCTGGGTCGTCTGCGCGAAGCGGCGCCCGCCCTGGCTGTCGAAGGTGAAGCCGACCACGACCTGCTGGTTCTGGTCGAATTCCTGCTTGGCGTCGATCAGCTGATCGCCGCTGACGATCGTCTGCCGCTTGAGCGCGATCATGGGCTGCTGCCCCTCGCGCGTCGGATAGGCGACATAGGGCATGCCCTGCGGCGCGTTCGGATAGGGCATCAGCTCGCTGCCGATCGGCGCATTGCCTGCCGCGATCTGCGCGGGGTTGGCAGTGATGTCGACCAGCTTGAACTCGAGCCGTGCGGTCTTGCCAAGCAGCTGCTTGAGCGCTTCGGGATCCTTGAGACCCGGCACTTCGACGAGGATGCGGTTGCGGCCTTCGAGCACGATCGTCGGCTCGAGCGTGCCGAGCGCGTTGATGCGGCGATCGACCACTTCGCGTGCGTCGGCCATCGCCTGCTTGACCGCCTGATCGAGGCCGGCATTGGTCTGGGTGACGATGAAGCGCGTCCCGTCGCGCACCTCGATCGTCCATTCGCGCTGCCCGGTCATGCCGGCGCCGCTGCCGGTCAGCTGGAGCAGCCGCTCACGCGCCGCGTCCACCTTGGCGACGTCGCGCACCATGAAGCTGATCGTCCCGTCGCGCATCGAGATCTCGCCGATATCGATTCGCGGATCCTGGCGGCGGAACTCGGTCTCGATCTCGTCACGCTTGGCGGCAAGCCGCGTGCGGGCGAGATCGGCGACGTCCGCTTCGAGCAGGATCGAACTGCCACCGGCAAGGTCGAGGCCGAGGTTGATCGAAGGCTGCGGGATCCAGCCCGGCCAGCGTTCGCGCATATTCTCGGGCACGAAGCTCGGAATGGCGAGCAGGAAGCAGGCGGCGATCGACAGCCAGACCGCCCACACCTTCCACTTCGGGAAATCGAGCATGGGTTAGTCGTTCGCCGGCTTGCCGCCGAGCGGCTGGACTTCGACGATCGTGGCCTTGACCACCTTGACCTTCACGGTCGGTGCGATCTCGACATTGGCATAGACGTCATCGACCGACACGACCTTGCCCACCAGGCCGCCCGCGGTGACCACGGTATCGCCCTTCTTCATGTCGCCGATCGATGCCTGAAGCGTCTTCATCCGCTTTTGCTGCGGGCGAATCATCAGGAAGTAGAAGGCGATGAAGATCAGGATCAGCGGAGCGATCGACAGAAACGATCCTGCTGCGCTTGCCGGTCCTGCCGCGCTTCCTGCGGCCTGTGCATATGCTGGTGAGATGATCATGGTTCCCCGGGGCCTTGCTGCTGGCCGAAATGGTGGGGGCTGGAGGCCAGCCGTTCAAGCGGCGCGCGCTACCATGCGTGCTGCGGACGTGCAACCATTGCCGGGACTGTGGCCTGGCTGCAACGCCCCGCCGCACCGGCAGACATTGGCCCCTTGCATCGCCTGTCCGGTGCGCCTAGAGGGCCGTGCCTCGGTCGGGGCGTAGCGCAGCCTGGTAGCGCATCACACTGGGGGTGTGGGGGTCGCAGGTTCGAATCCTGTCGCCCCGACCAAATCTTCTCGAAAATCCGTAATCGCCAGCGTGCGCCAGCCAGGGGCGCTGCGCGGATCGCCGATTACCTCACTCAATCGCGGGAAGCCGTTGCGAGCTGCCGCATCTCCGTGCTGGTCACCTCAGCCCAGGGTTTCGACTGGCCGCAGCTATAGTTGATCGAAAGCGCCCCCTTCGCTGCGGGCGGAAGCTTCTCTGGCCATGGATCGGGCGCCAGGAACAACAGATAGTCCCGGTCCAGATCGGGGCCGCCGCCATCGCCATCCAGATAGAAGCCGCCGCTGTTGCGCGCAGTGAAGAGCGCGAACCTCGGCTCGAGCCCGCCCTTGTAGGTTTCCACCACCCGCAGCCGGTACAGGGTCCAGGATTCGCCCTCGTCGGACCAATGATAGTCGGCGGAAACGACCCGGGCGCGCACGACCCATCTTGAATCGCGAAATTCCTGCGCGATCGTGGTCTTCGCATAGTCGACGCCGCGATAGATGCAGAGTGCGCTGGCCGGGTTGGCCCCGAGTCCGACGCAGCCGGCAATGACGAGCGCGCGAATCATGCCGTCAGCGTAGCGCCGGCCCGACAGACTGGCGATGTCCCGCGCTCCACAGCGCGGGACATCAGCGCAGATTCATCCGGTACGCCCCGTCGGGCTGGTTCACGAACACGGCGCGGCGGCCCGTGAAGCGCTCGATCACGTCGCGCGCCGTCAGGCTGTGCTGGCTGGGCTTGACCGTCGTGAAGCTGCCTCCCCCGGCCAATGCAAAGGGAAGCAGCAACTGGTCCTGCAGGTACGGCCCGGCAAAGGCCGCCGATTCGAGATAGCCGGCCATTCGCCCCGCCGCCTTGCGCGCCACCGCTTCGGCCGGCACGCCGAGCTGGCCGAAGCCGCTGACGATTTCGGTGACATTGTCGAACGCGGCCTCGATCAGCACGATGTTGCCGGGGCCCTGGTCGTCGGGAAGCTCACGCACCGCAAAGCTTTCCTCCGGCCAGTCGAGCGCCTTGCGCGCCGCCTTGATCTCACGATTGGCGATGTCGAACGGCAATGCCGCGAACAACGCGGTCACCGACCGTTCGCGCAGCGCGCCACGCTCCACGCATTCGATCGGCGTCAGTGGCGCCGGGGTGATATCCACCTCGATCCGCCCGCCGCCGCGCGGGTAGAAGCCATGCCGCACCAGCCGCGCCTCGACCGTCGGCCCCATCCGGTTGAGGATCGGCAAAAACGTGCGCGCGATGAACTCGAACGGCGGGGCGAGCATATTGTGCGTTCCGCCCTCCAGCACGAGGCGCGAGGGCGCGTCCGCCAGCACCAGCGGCATCAGCAGCGTCTGGAGCACAAGCCCGGTGCTGCCCGCCGTCCCCACGGCGAAGCGATACTCGCCGGGCACGACCGTGCCGGGGGTGAAGGCAATTTCCGATGCGCCGACCGCCAGCCCCTCGCACGCCGCATTGCCGAGCGCGCACGCGGCCTCGACCGCGGTGACGTGCTGACGCATCAGCCCCGGCTTGGAGCGCTTGCCGCGCGCATTGATGATACGGAAGGGCTGGCCGGTGATCAGCGACAGCGCGCACGCATTGCGCACGACCTGTCCCCCGCCCTCGCCTTCCGATCCGTCGATGACGATCATTGGTTCACCAGTTCCACAAAGAGGTCCGTCGCGCGATCGACAAAGCGATCGCGCAGCTTGCGCACCGGCAGGTCGCCCGCGCGGCCGAGTTCGCCGCGGATCAGCGCGTCGATCTCGGTCAGGCGGGTGCCGTTGGCGCGCTCATTGGTCCGCGCCTTGGCCTGGACGAGCTCGCCGATCTGCTCGACCAGCCCGGCAGGCAAATCGCTCGCCGCGATCAGCGCGGGCAGGTTCATCGGCGGGCGGCGCGACGGATCGAGCCGGATCGCACGGATCGCGAGCGCCGGACGCAGGGCGTAGAAATATTTCTTCACCGGCACGTCCCCGTCGCCGTCGAGCCAGCGGTCGGCGGCGGTCGTTCCCGACTTGGCATAGTGATAGGCAAGCGCACGCGGGTTGAGCAGCGCGTCCGCCAGCGCGGCGAGCTTCGCCACGAACGGATCGTCGGTGCGATAGCGGATCGGCGATTCGATCCACTCGCTGACCACCGCGTTCGATTTGAGCAGCAGGCCGAGCGCCTTGCGCACGTCCCAGCCGTTCAGGTCGATCTCGTCGAGGATCGGCCGCTCGATCACGTCGCGGCCCGGGCGCAGCCGGAGATACCAGTCGCGCGGGCGGACATAGAGGAAACGGATGTCGTAGTCGCTGTCGGGCGAGGGAAAGCCCCAGGCGCGCGAACCAGATTCGACCGCCATCAGCACGCGCACGCCGTCCTCGCGCTCGATCGCGGACAGGCGGCGCTCGATCTCGCGGCGGACGGGGCTGGGGATGGTAGCGTTCAGGTCGGTCATTCGTAGTTCCAATAGTCTTTTGCTCCCTCGCGCATCGTCGTGGCGCGAGGTTCGGGAATGAAGAAACTCGGTCCCATGCAATCCAGATGGAGCGTGCCGATCTCAGCCTCGCAGCGGCAAATCTGATTGGGGCCGCGATAGCCCGCTGTGCTGCAACAGCCGAGTAGTCGGCTGACATCGCTCGTATCGGTCACGGCATCGGTAATGTCGTCCGGATTGATCCAATATTGTGGCGCGAAGCTGAGTGGCCGATCCTGATAATGACCCATCCAGGGCACTGCCTCATCGGAAAGATAGGCAGAGCCGGGTTCTACGATATCGGCCATGTCCGCCAGACCCTGCCACGCCGTTCGCGCCGCGTCCGGCGACAGAATGTTCAGCGGAGCAGTCAGGCGCGCGCCGCATCGATTGCAATAGAGCGATTGCACCATGGCCGGACTTTCAGTGACGGCGGCGTGAAGGGTCACCCCTTCACGCACACCACCTGCTTGAGCGTGTGGACGATCTCCACCAGATCGGCCTGAGCGGCCATCACGGCTTCGATCGGCTTGTAGGCACGCGGCGTCTCGTCGATCACGCCTTCGTCCTTGCGGCACTCCACCCCCGCGGTGTCGCGGATATGCTCGTCGAGCGTCACCAGCTTCTTCGCCTCGGTGCGCGACATCACGCGCCCCGCGCCGTGCGAGCAGCTGTCGAAGCTCTCGGCATTGCCGAGGCCGCGGACGATGAACGACTTGGCGCCCATCGATCCCGGGATGATACCCATCACGCCCTTCGCCGCACGAACCGCACCCTTTCGCGTGACCAGCACGTTTTCACCGAAATGGTTCTCGCGCTGGACATAGTTGTGGTGGCAGTTCACCGCCTCGGCCTCCGCTTCGAACGGCTTGGCGATCTGGCCCCGGAGCGCGGTGATGACGTTCGCCATCATCACGCGCCGGTTCAGCGCCGCGAAGTCCTGGGCCCAGCCGACCGCCTCGACATAGTCGTCGAAATGGTCGGTCCCTTCCGGGAAGTAGGCCAGATCCGCGTCGGGCAGGTTGATGTGCCATTTGCGCATGTCCTGCTTCGCCAGTTCGATGAAGAAGGTACCGATCGCATTGCCCACGC
The DNA here is from genome assembly GCF_059420685.1 of Sphingomonas sp. GW821-FHT03E12. Classification (NCBI taxonomy): domain Bacteria; kingdom Pseudomonadati; phylum Pseudomonadota; class Alphaproteobacteria; order Sphingomonadales; family Sphingomonadaceae; genus Sphingomonas; species Sphingomonas sp. GW821-FHT03E12. Next base: position 335,910 of record NZ_JBWKUF010000002.1, on the reverse strand, counting down.
CGCGCGACCCCGAATGGAGCATCACCCACACCCGCGCATCTTCGTCGAGGCACAGCTCGATGAAGTGGTTGCCGGTGCCGAGCGTACCGAGATGGACCAGGTTATTGGTCTTCTCGAGCCGCGGGTATTTGTCGACGATGCGCTGGAAGCGCGCCGCGAGCGTTGCCCATGCCTCGACGATCGGTGCCGGGGGCATGCCCCACGAACCCTTGTCGCCGCGCGTCCCGCGCCCGACCGAACGGCCGTGCGGAACGGCGCGCTCGATCGCGCTGCGGATGCCCTCAAGATTGTCGGGCAGATCATGCGCCATCAGCGAGGTGCGCGCCGCCATCATGCCGCAGCCGATGTCGACGCCGACCGCCGCCGGGATCACCGCGCCCTTGGTCGGGATCACCGATCCAACCGTGGCGCCGATGCCGACATGGACGTCGGGCATTGCCGCGACATGCTTGAAGACGAACGGCATCTTCGCCGCGCGCGCGAGCTGGTCGCGCGCCTTGTCGTCCACGGGCACGCCGCGGGTCCAGCTCTTGATCGGCACGCCGCCCTCGACATGCTGGTATTCAAACGTCGTCTGCTGGGTCATCGCGACCTCCTGCTTGCTATCATGGTGCCGGCGACGAGATGTGGCGAGACGTTTTCCCTGAGCTACCGACTTGCGTCGAGGCGGAGTCGAACCGCCGTCCTCCCGCCCTGCGGCGGGTGCTCTAACCCTGTAGTCCCACCGGCATTCGCCGGCCTGGCGTTGGTACTGGCGACGAGAATGGCGGGACGTCCGGGCCGAAGCCCGGCGGGGATTCGAACCCCTCGGCCCGAAGGCCTCTACCGATGTAGTCCCGCCGGCATTCGCCAGCTTTGTTCGTGGTCACGGCGACGAAATTGACCGGACGGTTACGCGCTCTACCGCTGAGCTACGGGCCCCCATTGGTGGACCCGGCGGGATTCGAACCCGCGGCCTCGGGAATGACAGTCCATGTAGTCCGATCGGCATTCGCCGTGAGTGTTCGTTCGGGCGACGAGTGGCGGCGAGACATTCCTCATGCTCTAACCGCTGAGCTACAGGCCGAAGCCCGGCCGGATTCGAACCGGCGACCCTGAGATCCACAATGTAGTCCCGCCGGCATTCGCCGGAAAAAATTCGTCGGCCGTGGCGACGAGAGTTGGTGAGACGATGCGTCCTTAAGCTACCTCCAATGGACGGGATTCGAACCCGCATCTCCCGGGTGCCTTGCAGCGATCCTGGGCGCTTTACTCTCCGGACTATCGTGGTGGATGTAGTCCCACCAGCATTCGCCACGGCCGTTCTTCAAACCTCCACTTGCTTGACGATGCTGACCCAGTCGCGCGTCTCGCCACGGGCGAAGCGTGCGACGGTGTCGAACACCGCGTCGGAGAAGCCTCCGACATTCAGGATGTCAGCCCGTCCGGTGGCCTGGGTGGTCCCGTAGGGCTGGATATCGATGCACACGAGCTTCGCGCCCGGGTTGCGCCGCTTGATCTTGTCCCACTGGCGCATCGTCTCGGTCGTGCCGCGGCGGTTTGCGTCCACCCACGACTCATTGTCCGAAACGATCACGACCAGATCGACCGCCGCATTCTCCGACACGAGCTGCGCCAGCGGTGCCGACACATTCGTCCCGCCGCCCCCAACCGCCGCCAGCTTCGCCGCGTTGACGGCGAGACGGGCACGCGGATCGAGGTTCAGGCGAACCACGCGCTGCTCGAACGGCAGCACGCGGGCCTTCGCGTTGGTCCGCAGCATCGCCGAGGCGACCAACGCCGCGATGTCGATGCAACGTACCTTGGTCGTGGCGCCCTTGCGGACCCCGGTGACCGGCGAGCTCATCGACCCCGAGACGTCGGGGCACACGACCACGTTTCCGCGGATCGCAGGAACGTTGCGAAGCGACGTTTCCAGCGCATCCTCGAGCGCGGCCTGGACCTTGAGCGGAACGCCCTCGCCGGCCGCGTTCAGCGCCACCATCAGCTGGTAGGGCAGAACCCGCGCCTTCGTCAGCGCCTCCGGATCGGCGAGCCGTGCGGCAACCGCCTCGGTCACCCCCTTCACCCCGAACGCACCGTTGCGCGCCAGCGTGTTGAGGTTGATCCGCAGCGCCTGCCAGCCCATCCGCCCGGCCAGTTCCCCCCACTGCACATCGCGCAGCGGAAAGGCAGTCAGCCATTCGAACGGCACCGGGGGCAGCGCGATCCCGCGGGGATTGCGCTTCCAGGTCTCGAACGCAGCGATCTCAGCCGGCAACGCGGCGACATCGTACGGCTTGCCGATCAGCCAGCCATAGAAGGCGCGCCGCTCCGCATCCGCAGGCTTGGGGTGCACCATCCGCACGATATCGGCGAGCGAGGGCGAATTGCCCGTCGCGGCCGCCATCAGGTCGCGCATCGACGCCTGCTCCAGCCAGCGCTGGACCAGCCGCTTCGGACGCGAGCCGAGCGAGGTACGCCCGACCTGACCCGAGCGCAGGATCTGCACGAAGTTGCGCAGCATCCGGCCATTGTCGATCACACGCCCGAAGACGCGAACCGACAGGTCCGGATCGGCAACCGTCAGCCATGCGGCGATCAGCGCGGGCATATCCTTCATCGCGCCCGCCTTGCGGGCATAGACCGCGACCTGCGCCGCGTAGAAGGGATCGACCGCAGCAAGCGCGTCGAGCGTCTGCTTCAGCTGCTCCTCGGCGGTTGCGTAATAGGCGTCGCCAAGAGTTCCCGTGGCCGCGAGCTGCGCAAGCAGCGCCTCCGGACCATAAGCATAAGCGGGCGCGCCCTCCCGGTTGACGGCATCCGCCGCCGGCAGGAGCTTCGCGATCGCAGTGGCGAAGAGGCCCTTGTTGGCCATGACACGTCCCTTTCAAATCCGTCGCAGGTTCCGGGGCGGCCGGCCCATTCCGGCCGCCCCTGCCTTTGCGCTGTCGGCCGATTGTGCCGACGGGATCAGAATTGCAGGCGGCGTGCCAGTTTCGGGAGCGGGAACGCGAAATTCATACAAATATCTGATTTCACGTTATTTATTTTCGACGCACTGTTGCGCGATTTCATTCTCCGGGTGCGAACGAGCCGGAATAAACTATCGGTTGCGATACGAATTTATACATTTGTATAAGATCGCCATGAAACCGCTCGTCGTCATCGGCTTCCTCGGCTCGACATTGGACGCGAGCAAGTTCGGCCCTTCGCGCTGGAGCAAGTGGCGCCCCTCCGTTGCGCTGACCATGCACGAGGATCTGCGCGTCGATCGCTTCGTGATGCTGCACAGCCGCAAGCACGGACGCCTCGCCGACTATGTCGCGGAGGATATCGCGGCGGTCTCGCCCGAGACGCGGGTCGAGCAGCAGCCGATCGAGTTCAACGACCCGTGGGACTTCGAGGAAGTGTACGGCAAGCTGCTCGACTTCGCGCGGGGCTATGCCTTCGATCCCGAGGCTGAGGATTATCTGATCCACATCACCACGGGCACGCACGTCGCGCAGATCTGTCTCTTCCTGCTGACCGAGGCGCGTTATCTGCCCGGCCGCCTGCTCCAGACCCAGCCCGCGGCGAAGCTCGAGAGCGGATCGGCCCCGGGCCGCTGGACGACGATCGACCTCGACCTCTCGCGCTACGACAGCATCGCGACGCGCTTCGCCGCAGCGAGTGCCGAGAGCAGCTCGTTCCTCAAATCGGGGATCGAGACCCGCAATGCCGGGTTCAACCGGCTGATCGACGAGATCGAGCAGGTCGCAGGCCGATCGCGTGCACCGATCCTGCTCACCGGCCCGACCGGCGCGGGCAAGAGTCAGCTCGCACGCCGCATCTACGAACTGAAGCGCCTGAAGCATCAGGTGAAGGGCGCGTTCGTCGAAGTGAACTGCGCGACGCTGACCGGCGATGGCGCGATGTCGGCGCTGTTCGGGCACAAGCGCGGCGCCTTCACCGGCGCGGCGGCCGATCGTCCCGGCCTGCTCCGCACCGCCGACAAGGGCATGTTGTTCCTCGACGAGATCGGCGAACTGGGGCTCGACGAGCAGGCGATGATCCTGCGCGCGATCGAGGAGAAGCGCTTCCTGCCCGTCGGCGCCGACAGCGAGGCGAGCTCGGACTTCCAGCTGATCGCGGGCACCAACCGCGATCTCGGCCGCGCCGTGGCGGAGGGACGGTTCCGCGACGACCTGCTCGCCCGCCTAAACCTGTGGACCTTTGCCCTGCCCGGCCTCGCCGAGCGCCGCGAGGATATCGCGCCGAACCTCGACTATGAGCTCGACCGTTTCGCCGAGCGCGAAGGCGTGCGCGTCACCTTCAACAAGGAAGCGCACCAGGCCTATCTGGCCTTCGCCACCGCGCCGGGCGCGCGCTGGCCGGGCAATTTCCGCGACCTTTCGGCGAGCGTCACGCGCATGGCGACGCTCTCGCCGCAAGGGCGGATCGGGATCGACGGGGTGCGGGCCGAGATTACACGGCTGCGCAACGCCTGGGAGGGCGGGACCGCGATGCCGGACCCGCTTGCCGGACTGCTGCCCGCGGCGATGCTCGACGCGCTCGATCCGTTCGACCGCGTCCAGCTCGCCCATGTCGTCGTCACCTGCCGCACCAGCCGGTCGCTGTCCGAAGCCGGGCGCACCCTGTTCGCGGCATCGCGCGCGCGGCGCGCCTCGTCCAACGACGCCGACCGGCTGCGCAAATATCTCGCGCGCTTCGACCTCGACTGGCAGTCGCTGGCTGCGGGCGGGCCGTCTGCGAGCGTATAGCAGCCACCGGAATGCGCTGCCGTTCGTGCGGACATGTTCATTGACATCATTGTTAATTTAAAGGAGCCTTGCGACCGGAATTCCCGCCGCTCCATGCAGGGCAGCGGGCCGCAGGAGGGGTCATGGCCATCAGGGGACGCGTGCGCCTGCTGCGCAGGATCGATGCCTTGCACAGGCCCGTATCGCCGCTCGGGGAACTGGAAACGCGCTGATGCGGCGGCGGCTCCAACCTATCCCCCTCCCCGCGCCGGACTCGCTGGACGCGTCGCTGTTCGACGCGCATTTCCGGCGGCCGCTGCTGCGCTTCTTCGGGCGCCGGGTCGCAACCGCAGCCGATGCCGAAGACCTGACCCAGGACGTGTTCGTGCGATTGCTCCGCCGCGAGGATGCGCTGCGCGAACCGACGGCCGATGCCTATGTCTTCCAGATCGCAGCCAATCTGCTGCGCGACCGCGCACGGCGCGACCAGTCGCATTGCACGGGTCATCATGTCAGCATCGACGCGGGCGACTCCGCAGCCGCGACGGTCGCGAGTGCGGATTTGGCCGCGGACCGCGTATTGGTGGAGCAGGAGGAACTGCGCGCGGCGCTCGCCGCTCTGGATGAGCTTGGCGAGCGCTGCCGCGACATCTTCCTCCTCTATCGCGTCGAGCGCATGAAACAGAAGGAGATTGCAGCGCTCTATGGACTGTCGGTGCGCATGGTCGAGAAGTACATCGTGAAGGCCGCCGCGCACCTTGCCCGGCGGCGCGACCGCGCATGAGCCGCCCGGCCGACCCCGCGCCGATCGGCGACGCGCTGATCGAGACCGCTGCGCGCTGGCAGCTGCGGCTTTCCGAAGATCCGGGCGCACGCCCCGCGTTCGAGGCATGGCGGGACGCGAGTCCGGCCCACCACGCCGCCTTCGAGCAGGTTGCGCGCGGCTGGAACCTGTTCGGCGGCGATGCCGGTTCCGCGCTGCGCGTCGCCGCCGCCGAAGCCCGTACCGCGGCCGAAGCAGAACGCCGGCGCAGGCGGTTCCGGCAAGGAGCCGGCGCCTTCTCCGCGATTGCCGCATCGCTGCTATTGGCGCTGTTCGTCTGGCCGGGGTTCGGCGCGGACGATGTCTACAGGACCGGGGTCGGCGAACGGCGGATGGTGACACTGGCCGACGGATCGAAACTGACGCTCGACGGGGCGACCGCGGTGCGGGTGCGCTATGGGCGCGGCGCGCGCGAATTGTGGCTCGACCACGGGCAGGCACGCTTCGATGTGGCGAAGGACGCCGCGCGCCCCTTTTCGGTGCACGCAGCCAACCGGATCGTCACCGCGACCGGAACCGCATTCAACATCGACCTGATCCGCAGCCGCGTCGTCGTCACGATGATCGAAGGACATGTCCGGGTGACCCCGGCCGCAGACACCTCCAGCGCACGGGCAGACGTCGCGCTGAACGCCGGCGACCGGCTGGCGGCACAGGGCGCCACGGAGCGGGTCGACCGGGCCGAGGTCGCGGGCGCGACCGCCTGGCAATCGGGCCGGCTGATCTTCGCGGATGAACCGCTCGCGCTCGCCGTCGAACGCGTCAACCGCCACGCGCGGCGCAGGATCGTCCTCGCCGACAGCGCGGCGGGCTCGCTGCGGGTCAGCGGTGTCTTCAAGACCGCCGAAGCGGACCGGTTCGCCGAAGCGGTCGCCGCCTATCTGCCCGTCACACTCACCGATCAGTCGCCCGGGCAGGTGACGCTCGCCACCCGGCACGCGCCCGGCGACTGAATTTTTCGTGCCTGCGGTTCGGCTTTTCGGATCGCCTGCGTAATCCTCCTCAGCGGACCGAAAACGGCCGCAGTCATGGGGAGGACAGGATGAGGAACGCCTATCTGCGTGCCGCGGCCCGCGCCGCATTGCTGAGCGCCACGGTGCTGGTTCCGTCCGCGGTGTTGCTGACACCAGCGGCGGCACAGGCCCAGGGCGTGCGCTTCGACATTCCGGCGCGCGATCTGGGCGGCGCCCTGCGCAGCCTGGCGGTCGCTGCTGACATCCAGATCCTGTTCGACGAGGCATTGGTGCGCGGCAAGCGCTCGCCCGCGATCCGGGGGGCGTTCAGTACCGACGCCGCGCTCAACCGCATGCTCGCAGGCAGCGGCCTTGTCGCCCGGCGCGGCGCGAACGGCGTGATGATGGTCGAGCGCGCGGCGGCGCCCGTTCAGGCGCCCGGCATGGGCGGGCCGGAGCGCGCCGGAGCCGGTGAGGGCGACGCCGAGCCCGAGATCATCGTCACCGCGCAGAAGCGCGAGGAGCGCATCACCGACGTGCCGATCGCGATCACGGCGCTGTCCAAGGCGGCGCTGGACGACCGCAAGATCGAGGGTGGGGCCGAACTGCTCCGCGCAGTGCCCAATGTGAACTTCTCCAAAAGCAACTTCAGCATGTACAATTTCTCGATCCGCGGGGTCGGGACCAAGGCGATTTCGGCGGCGAGCGACCCGGCTGTCGCAGTGAGCTTCAACAACACGCCGCTGGTGCGCAACCGGCTGTTCGAAGCCGAGTTCTTCGACATGCAGCGGGTGGAAGTGCTGCGCGGGCCGCAGGGCACGCTCTATGGCCGCAACGCCACGGCGGGTGTCGTGAACCTGATCCCGGCGCTTCCCGGCCCCGACTTCGGCATGGAGGCCAAGATCGAGGTCGGCAATTTCGACACGATGCGGGCGAGCGGCATGCTCAACGTTCCGCTCAGCGACACGCTGGGCATCCGCGTCGCAGGCGCGTTCACCAGCCGCGACGGCTATGACTATAACAGCTTCACCGGGCGCCGGGTGAACGGCCGCGAGCTGTGGTCGACCCGCGTCTCGGCGCAGTGGGAACCGTCCGACCGGTTCCGCGCCAGCCTGATCTGGCAGCATTTCGAGGAGGATGACGACCGCTCGCGCACGGGCAAGCAGCTCTGCACCAACGATCCCGGTCCGGAACGCGTGGGCAATGTCGCGGTGACCGATCCGGGCCTGCGCGGACGGATGAGCCAGGGATGCCTGCCCGGCTCGCTCTACAGCGACGCCGCCTATGGCGTTCCGAACGGACGCAGCCTGGTCTATGCGATCCTCCCCGCCGAAGGGATCAGCCTCGGCAACATGCCGCGGGTGAACAACCGCCCCGGCCCGCAGGTCTTCGCGACCAATTCGAGCGATCCGTTTGCCGGCGTCACCCAGTCCCGCAACCTGCGCGAGATCTCGACCAGCTACGATCCCAAGTTCCGCGCGACCAACGATGTGTTCCAGCTCAACCTTCAGTTCGAGCCTTCGGACGGCCTGCAACTGGTGTCGCAGACCGCCTTTTCGCGCGACCGCTATTACTCGACGCAGGACTATAACCGTTTCGTCAGCAACCCGCTGTTCAACAGCTCGACCCAGCCGCTGTTCAGCGGCAGCCGCCAGCTCGATACGGTTCAGTTTCCGGGACCTACGCCGGGCGGCATCTTCTGCGACCCCCAGCTCGGCTGTTCCGATCGCATGCTCTCGGCCGATCTCAGCCGTTCGCGCAACGAACAATGGTCGCAGGAGCTGCGCCTCCAGTCGAGCTTCGCCGGCCCGGTCAACTTCAACGTCGGGGTCAACTATCTCGATTTCAAATCGCAGGACGATTACTACGTCTTCAACAACCTGTTCACGATGATCGCCGACTGGTTCTACAGCAAGGTGCCGCCTGCGAGCCACCCGAACGCCGGCCAGAACGCGCTGCTTCCCTGCGAACGCGGCTTCGAAGGTCGCGAATGCGTCTATGTCGATCGCAACCCGCTCGACCGGCTCGATGATCAGGGGCACAATTACTTCCTCAGCCGCAACGGCGTGCGCATCAAGAGCTGGGCGGCCTTTGGCGAGCTCTACTGGAACGTCGCGGACACGGTGAAGCTCACGCTCGGCGCGCGCTACACCAACGACCAGAAGGTCTCGACCCAGATCCCGAGCCAGCTGCTGCTGGGCGGCGGGACCGGGACAACATATCCGGGCACGACGACAGGCGGCCGGGTCAACAGCGGCTATCCGGCCTTGCCCGATATCGAGCAGCAATGGGGCCGGTTCACCGGCCGTGCGGTGCTCGACTGGAAGCCTGATCTCGGCTTCACCGACGATACCCTGATCTATCTCTCGGCCGCGCGCGGCTACAAGGGCGGCGGCACCAATCCGCCGCGCGTCGATTTCAACCCGGAGGTGGTGCAGTATCAGTTCCTGCCGCAGACCTTCCGGCCGGAATATGTGAACGCGTTCGAGATCGGCACGAAGAACAGCTTCGACGGCGGGCGGTTCACCTTCAACGCCACCGGATTCTTCTATGATTACAAGGACTATCAGGTCTCGCAGATCGTCGATCGCATCGCATTCAACGAGAATTTCGATGCGACGAGCTGGGGCCTGGAGTTCGAGACGGCATGGCGTCCGTCACGCGCGTTCCGGATGGACGCCAATCTCGGCTATCTGCGGACGCGGCTGAAGAAGGGCGCGCAGTCGATCGACGTGATGAACCGGACGCAGAGCAACGCCGACTGGGTCGTGCTGCGCCCGTGGATCCAGGTGCCGTCCAACTGCATTGCGCCGCGCGCGTTCGTGGAGAAGATCCTGACCGGTCCCGCAAGCTTGCGAACGATCGCGCTTGCTTCACTGTGCCAGGGATCGACCCGGATGGGCGACTTCAATCCCGCAGCGCCAAACGGGCAGACCGCCCTGACGCTGCAGGCGCTCTACGGCTTCACCTACGAACCGACGGCGCCCTACAACCCCGCGACCGTCGGCCTGAACATGAACCAGGGCGGCAGCGGCGCCCCCAATGGCGGACGCGGTTTCGCAGCGGACCTGACCGGCAACGAGCTGCCCAACGCGCCACGCTGGACCGCCAATGTCGGGGCGCAATACACCTTCTTCCTCGACGGCGGGGATTGGGAACTGACCTTCCGCGGCGACTATTACCGCCAGTCGAAGAGCTTCGCGCGTGTCTACAACACCGAGTATGACCGGCTGCGGGCGTGGGACAATCTCAACCTGGCGGTGACGCTGGCGCGGCCGGCCTCCAACCTCATCTTCCAATTCTATGTGAAGAACGTGTTCGACGACGCGCCGATCACCGACTTCTTCACCAACGCCGACGATACGGGGCTTACGACCAACGTCTTCACGCTCGATCCGCGGATCTTCGGCTTCTCGGTCCGCAAGGCCTTCTGACGGACCCACGCTCCTGGGGACCTGGGGATGGCGTTCGCGCCGTCCCCATTTTCCGCACCCTCAGGCCGGCGGGACGAGGAACATCGGCAGCATCCGCGCGACCAATGCGCGCATCGCGTCGTCGGGCTCGCCGAGCATATCGCGGACATGCGGGCCGATCACCGCATCGCCGAACGCACAGACCGCCATCATCAGCACCGCGCCGCGCACCCGTTCCTCGGTTCCCGGATCGTCGGATTGCGCGGCGATCGCCGCGACCAGATCCCGCACCGCCTGACGTACCGGCTCGAGATGCCCGACCTCGCCCGACAGGACGATCCAGGCGGCAAGCGCCCCCGCCCCGCCCTTGTCGAACGCGTCGAACACCCGGTCGGCGATTGACCGGGGCGCGGCGGCGTCGGTCTTGAGATGGGTGACGACATCATCGAGCGCGCCGGTCAGGTCATTGATCATCGACCCCATCAGCGCGGACTGAAGCCCGGCCGCCGATCCGAAATGGTGGAGAACATTGGCATGCGACATGCCGATCTCCGCCCCCACGCTCGCCAGAGTCACCGCCGCCGGACCGCCCGCGAGCAGCAGCTTGCGCGCCGCCGCCAGCCCCTCCTCGCGAACTTCGGACCCCAGCCGCTTCCGCCGCTTCTGCGCGGGCTGCGCCTGCCTGTAGTTCCGGTTCATTCCTGGCCCTCGCGCCCCCTTCCCTTTCCCTTAGCCCAACGTGTGAAATTGTCACAACTGCCACTCCACCCGCCTTCGGATTCACCGGGTTGAACGCGGAACCTGTGGGATATATAAACATTGATGTAAATGTACGAATCAAGCGTGGAGAGCCCGATGACCGCCCTCACCCCCGGCGACCTTGCGATCGTGAAGCGCGACTGGAAGTTCGGACGCGACAATCCCAACCCCCGCTGGTGGCACAGCGGCGATCCCGGCCGCACGGCCTTTTTCAACGCGCTTTCCTCGACCTTCCCGCTCGGCGAGAAGTTCTTCATGACCGCCGTCCGCCACTATCGCGACGGGACGTCCGAGCCGCTGCGCAGCCAGATCGACGACTTCATCTTCCAGGAATCGATGCACTCGCGCGAGCATGTCGTCTTCAACCGCCAGGCTGAGGATGCGGGCTACGACATCGCACCGCTGGAGGAACGGACGCGCCGCACGATCGCCTTCGCGAAACGGCGATCGCCGCTCCAGCAGCTTGCCGCGACCTGCGCGCTCGAGCATTTCACCGCGACGCTCGCGCATGATGCACTCGCCAACCCGGCACACCTCTCCGGCGTCACCAGCGAGGCCCAGCGCATGTGGCGCTGGCATGCGATCGAGGAAATCGAGCACAAGGCCGTGGCGTACGATACCTGGCTCCACGCGACACGCGACCTGACGCCGCTGCGTCGCTGGCTCAAGCGCTGTTCGGTGATGACCTTCACCACCGTCCGCTTCCATTATGTCATCTTCCGCAACACCGCCGATCTGCTCAGGCAGGACGGGATCAACGACTGGGCGACCTGGCGGCCCTTGCTCGGCTTCCTCTATGGGCGGTCAGGATTGCTTCGCGCCCTGCTCCGCGGCATCGTCGGCTATATGAAGCCGGGCTTTCATCCGTGGCAGGAGGACGACCGGGAGTTGGTCGCCACTGCGCTCGCCACCTTCGTGCCCCCGGCAACTCCGGAGATTGCCGCATGATCCGTACCGTCACGACCCTTGCCTTCCTTACCGCGATCGCCCTCCCAGCGTCGGCACGCGACCTGACCGGCATCTGGGCGACGGGAACCGAGGGCGGCCGCGTCCAGATCTACCGCTGCGGCGCGGCGTTGTGCGGCAAGGTCGTCGATGCCGCCCGGCTGCGCACCAACCCGGACCTGACCGACCAGCGCAATTCGGACCCGAAGCTGCGCAATCGCCGCCTGAAGGGGCTCGTCGTGCTGGAGGGGTTCACCGGCGGCCCCGCCGAGTGGCAGGGGGGTCCGGTCTATGATCCGGAAACGGGCAGCGGTGCGCGCAAGGGCTATCTGAAGCTGCTTCCCGACGGCAAGCTCGAACTCAAGGGCTGCGTCGCCTTCTTCTGCCGCACCAAGATCTGGACGCGAACACGCTGACGCTACAGCTTCTTTCGGATCGACAGCCGGACGACGCGGCCCAGCGGATCGATCTCGTCACGGCTGTATCCGGCGGGCACGCTGCCATCCTCGAGCGTCACCCGGCGATAGCCGTTGAAGAGGTTCTGCACCTCGAACGAGATTTTGAGGTCGTGCATCAGGCCGCCTTTCTTGGCCGTACCGGAAAGGCGGTCAGGCTCGACGAACATCGACAGGTTGAGCGTGACGGGCGGCTTGACCTCGAAGGTCTGGTTCCCGCTGGGAACGCTGGATGCGCTGTTCCAGGTCCCCGCAAGGGTCGCACCCAACCCGCGCCGGCCCGCCGTAGCCTGGAGCGTCAGATTGTGCCGGGACTGGCCGCTCTCGGTGAGCTGATCGATCACCGGAAGGCCCGCTCGGGTCAGCAGCTCGCTCGTCAGCCGCCAGCGGTGCCGCAGCGAGAAGGTGAACTGCGGCGCATTCGACGCGCCCGCGGGCTGCTTTGCCGGAAAGCGCAGCGCGATACCCGATGCGAGTTCTGAATCGGTATTCCTGGCGATGTTGATCGCCCGCGCATCGATCGTCACCAGACGGCCCTGCGCGTCGCGTGTCACGCGTTCGGGAAAGTCCGCTTCGATGGCGGGGGTCAGCTCGGGGAATCCGGAGACGCCGCCTTTGGCATCCGTCCGCCGATAGCCGATGTTCAGCGATACGCTCTGGTCGCCAAGGGGCCGCACCGTTGCGGTCAGCGCCAGACTGTCACGGCTTCCGCGCGTCAGGGCCGGATTCCCGCCGAGGATCCAGACCGGTTCGGCAATCTCGCCGCGCACATAGTCGAAGATCCGGGTGACGGTCGTCACCAATGGCCCGTCCAGCTGCTCCAGCGTCGGCGCAGTCTCGCTATGGTCGATCGAACCGCGAAGCTGGACGATCGGTACCGGCGACCAGTTGAGGTCGGCGCCGAACCGCTTGCGCAGTCCGCTCCCCGTGACCGTCTGTCCGCCAGCGGTCAGATCGACGGAAATGTCCCCGAGGAACGCAACCAGCCCCTCCCCGCGGCGCGCAATCGGCAGGCTGGCCACAAGTGCGCCGTCGATCAGATCGCGCGTCATCCGGAGGATCGTGTCCGGAACGTCGGGACTGCCGTTCAGCCGGTTCTCGGTCCGGCTCCGGCTGGCATTGAGCGAAAGGCTGGCGACGAGCGGTCCGGCCGGGAGCGTCACGACATTCCGTCTGACATTGAACCGGCCGTTGAGCGCTTCGCCGTTCGAACGCGTGCGGCGAGCAAGCAGCAAGCGGTCGCTCCAAGGCGCATAAGGGTTGAAGCCGGGTTCGGCACCGTCGACCAGCGGCTGGATCCGCGCAACATCGATTCCGCTCTCGAGAAAACTGCGCGACCAGTTGCGCGAATAGCCCGCGGAAACATTGGTCTCCCAGCCGTCGATCACGCCGCCCAAGGTCAATGCGACACTCAGCATGTCGGCATCATTGTCGCTCCGGAGCGGCCGATCGCCCGCCAATGGCCGTGTCAGCATCACGTCGCCGGCGAAGGGAGACCAGGGGCTGGCACCGGGCAGGATGATCGATGCCATCGGCAGACCGCGCAGCCTGCGGCTCGTGCTGGTGCTGGCGGCGATGTTCAGCGAACCCGCCAATGCCGCGCCCACCGGCCGGGCTACGCCGAGGTTGAACGACATGCTCCGCCGCGACGGCAGCAGATCGTCGAAATCATTCGGATCGACCGGATCGATATCCCCCGCGGTGGCCACGAAATCGGCCAGCACAGGCGCCTGCGCCGCGCCCGGCGGCGGAAACCCCGCAATGGTGACGGCCTTCCCGGCGGCAAGGCTGAGCGCCGGATCGATCTCTCCGCCGCCGATCCCGGACACATGGCCGGTGGTGTCGAAAACACCCGGGCGCGGCGGAACATTCCTCGCGCTCCTGCGCAGCGCGCTGTCATAGCCCAGCCGCGCCTGGACGTTCCAGCGCGTCGGCCCGTCGATCATCACCCGGCCGGCGGCGAGATTGCCGCCATATTGCCCGCCGCCGGTCGCCCCGTCGGCGCCGAGATCGACGGTCAGGCTCGAAAAACGCTTCTTGAGCACCAGATTGACGACGCGCCGGCCGGACGGATGACCATATTGCCCGGCCGCCTCCGGCTTCAGCACGGCGACACGATCCAATGCTTCGGTGGGATAGGCGAGCACCGAGCGATCGAACCCGGCAGGCCGGCCGTTGATGAGCAGGACCGGTTCGTCGCCATCCCCGATCACGGGCTGAAGCCGCGTCAGCAGATCCCGGATGCTGTCGGCGCCGTGGCTGGAGATTTCGTCCTCGCCGAACTCGCTCTCGGACGCCACCTTGGCGTCGCCATAGCGCTGGCCGATGATGAGGATCTCGTCCTCTTTCGATAGATCGCCCGGCGGGGCAGGTTCCTGCGAACCCACCGCCGCACGGGCGCCCCCTTTATCTGTCTGAGCCCCTGCGTCCGGAATGAGCGTCAGGGGCAATAGGATAAGCGACGCGGCGAGCCGATGCAGGGTCATGGAAGTACGCCCGCTTTCCCCAAGCTACTCTCACCCTCCGAAATGGACGCTCCCGCTCTGCGGCGGTTGATCGATCATACGGAGGTCAGAAACACCGGCACCGATCCGATGACAAGAGCGTAACCGGACGGACCGGCGCATACATCCTCCACCCGCGATAAGACGGGCGCGCGAAATCGCGCGCCCGTCCGCCTAAGAGAGAATGAATGTTCCCACATCGGCAACGCGTCGCTGCGTTACGGAACAATCGTACCGCCCGACGGGCTGCTCAGCTGAACTTCCCCGTCGATGGTGCACGGCGGACCACCGTTGACCGGCGGCATCGTGCCCGAAGCGATGGTCAGGGTCCCGGTCCCCTGATCCCACGCACCCACGAGATCGCCCGAGCAATCGCCCAGCGTGATCGTGTGCGCATAGACGTCCTCGAACGTCAGCGTTCCCGAGCTGGAGGTGCCGCTGTACTTGACCTTGCCGGCGGGGATCGGGTCGATGGTGACCGCGCCGCACAGACCGCCTGCAAGCGTGATCGTCGCGCTCACATTGGAAAGATCGGTGTGGCTGATCGACAGGCCGTCCCCGTTATTGTCCGGACCGCTCAGCACGATCGTCACTGCGCAACCCGGCAGGAAGAGCCCCTTCGAGACGTCCGCCGAACCCGTGAAGGTCCACGGTGCCGCAGGGTCGAGATAAGGGCTGGTGTGCTGTGCCGCTGCGGTCTGCGCGGCCATGAGCGCGGTGCAAGCAACGAGGCTGGAAATCAACTTATTCATATTCCTCTCCTATAGTAATATATCGAAATAGAATAAACCAATCTTGGGACTTAAGGATCAATACAACTTCAACTCCATAGGCAAACTCCCCTGTATTAAACTCACATATTCTAGAATTTCTTTGAGACGTTGAACCCTACGATCCGCGGATCGAGCGTGAATACGTTCGTCGTCAGGCCGGTATCATCGCTGTTCGTGAAGAACCCGGTGATCGGCGTGCTATCGAGCAGGTTCTTGACATAGAGCTGGAAGGACAGTCCCGATTCCGGCCGCCGCAGCGTCAGCGCGGCATTGACGTTGTCCCAGGCCCGCAGCCGGTCATATTCGGTATTGTAGACGCGGGCGTAGCTCTTCGACTGGCGGTAGTAGTCGCCGCGGAGGGTCAGTTCCCATGCGCCGCTGTCGATGAACACGGTATATTGCGCGCCGATATTGCCGGTCCAGCGCGGCGCGTTGGGCAGTTCGTTGCCTGACAGATCGGCATAGAAGCCGCGACCGCCGTTGGGCGCGCCGCTGCCGCCCTGATTGATGTTCAGGCCGACCGTGTCCGGATTATAGGGCGCGAACGGATCATAGGTGATGCCGTACAGGTTCGCGAAATTCGGCCCGCGTGTCGGAACCGCCGGATTCCAGCCGCCGACCCGGGACGCGCCGGGGCACAAAGTCGCAAGGGCGATGTCGGGGACGAGACGCCGTGTCAGCACCTGCTCGACGATCTTGCGCGGTGCGATGCAGTTGGAGGGCACCTGCAGCCACGGGCGCAGCACGACCCAGTCGGGGTCGCCCTGGGTCCGGTTCATCACGTCGATCGACTTCGATCCGTCCTTGAGCCGCGTCTTGAGATAGCCGAAATTGGCATCGACCCGGAATGCGCGCGAGGGCCGCCATGCCGCCTCGAACTCCAGGCCCCAGCTGGTCGCATCGAAATTCTCGTTGAACGCGATGCGATCGACGATCTGCGAGACCTGATAGTCCTTATAGTCATAGTAGAACGCCGTTGCGCTCAGCGTGAACCGGCCGCCGGCGAAGCTGTTCTTCGTGCCGATCTCGAACGCGTTCACATATTCCGGCCGGAAGGTCTGCGGCAGGAACTGATACTGAACCACGGCGGGGTTGAAATCGACGCGCGGCGGATTGACGCCGCCGCCCTTGTAGCCGCGCGATGCCGAGGCGTAGATCAGCGTGTCGTCGGTGAAGCTGAGGTCCGGCTTCCAGTCGAGCACGGCACGGCCGGTGAAGCGGCCCCAGGTCTGCACGATCTCCGGGAGCGCGGGGTAGCCACTGTTCACCCGGCCGCCGGTGATGTCGCCCGCCGGCGAGCCGAAGGGATTATTGGCGCCGCCGCCAAGCAGCAGCTGGCTGGGGACCTGATCGGCGCGCTTCCGGTCGCGGGTGTAACGCCCGCCGAGGGTCAGCTTCAGGTTGCTGGCGACGTTCCAGTAGAACTCCCCGAAGATACCGCCCGATTTGATCCGCACGCCGTTCTGGCTGAGGAAATAGTTATGCCCCTTGTTGTTGAGGCTATCGATCGGATTACGGTCGACATAGACGCACTCGCGCGTTTCGTCGCCAAGCTCGCAAGGCAGGAGAAACATGCCCGGGTTCTGCGCCGACGCAACCCCGCGGCTGTAGAACCAGTCCGCGAGCAACGTGAACATGTTGTTGAAGACGTAATAGTCATCCTGCGATTTGAAATCGAGATAGTTGGCCCCGATCAGGAAATTGACCGGCCCGTCAAAGCTCGATTGCAGGCGGAATTCCTGCGACCATTGCCGGTTGCGCGACCGGCTGAGATCCGCGGACACCATGCGGTCCGAACAGCCGAGCTGCGGATCGCAATAGATGCCGCCCGGCGTCGATCCGGGAAACCGCACCGAATCCACCGGCCGGGTGCCGGTATAGAGATAGGGCTGCGACGAATCCCCGAACAGCGGCACCGTCACGAAGCGGTTATAGTCCTGCGTCGAGTAGAAGCGGTCGCGCGCATAGGCCGTCTGCGACACCAGCTGCAGGCCGTCGGCCGGCTCGAATTCCAGATTGAGCTGGAACACGTCGTTCGTCGCGCGGAACTTGGGATCATAGTTGGTCGAGATTTCGCGCAGGTCGCGGGACTGGGTCACGCCGGCGAAGGGGTCCAGAACGTCGACCATGTAGACATTCCGCCGCGGCGCGCCACCGGGAGGCCGCGTCTGCCCCACCGTCAGCGTGCTGGGCAGATACAGATAGACGAGGCTGATGCCATTGGGCACGCCGAACGCCGCATCGTTGTAGAGCGACCCGGGCAGACAGCCCTGGCTCATGCGCCCGCGCAGGACCGGATCGGTGACGGCGACATTGCCGACCTGCGTGGGACCGGGATCGTTGGTGCACAGCTGCTTGCCGGTGCGCGACCGGTTGTCGTCTTCCTCGAAATGCTGCCAGATCACATTGGCGCGGAACCGGTCGCTCGGTTCCCATGCAAGCGTGGCGCGCGTCGACCAGAGGTTGCGGTCGTTGACGTGCCGCTTCGTGAAGCTGTTGTAGTCGAAGCCTTCGCGGCTGGTATAGGCTCCGGCCAGACGCACGCCGAGCGTATCGCCGAGCGGGATGTTGAGCATCGCGTTCGCGCGCATGCTGCCATAGCTTCCCGCTTCCAGACGCACCTCGGCACCAAGGTCGCGGCCAGGCAGCGCGGGGATCATGTTGACCACGCCCGCGGTGGCGTTGCGGCCATAGAGCGTGCCCTGCGGCCCGCGCAGCACTTCCACCCGCGCCATGTCGAAGAATTCGGATTCGAACAGCCGGTTGCGCACCAGCGGCGTGTTGTTGAAGCTCACCGCAACCGCGGGATCGCTCGACGCCGAAATCGACTGGGTCCCGACCCCGCGGATCGAGAAATTGTACATGCTGAAGTTGGTCTTGGAGAAATTCACGTTCGGCACTGCGCGCAGCAGTTCCGATCCGCCCTCGATCTTGCGGTCGTCCAGCGCGCTCCCCGAAAGGGCGGTGATCGCGATCGGCACGTCGGTGATCCGCTCCTCGCGCTTCTGCGCGGTCACGATAATCTCGGCATCGCCCTCGGCCGCCGGCTCCTGCTGCGCGGGCAGCACGGGCGAAGCGGATGGCGACGTGGTCACCGCCGGGCGGCTCACAGTGCTCGTGGGCGTGATCACATAAATACCGCCGTCGCGGCGATAGTTCATCCCCGTGCCCCGCAGCAGGCTGTTCAATGCCGCATCCGGAGCCGCACGCTGGCGAAGGCGCAGGCTGCGCTTGCCCCGCATCGCGCTGCCGTCGAAGATCACCTGGACGCCGGACGTCCGGGCAAAGGCGCGCAGCGCGCTGCCAAGGTCCTGCGCCGGGATATCGAAATCATAGAGTTGCTGTGCATAGGCCGGCGACGCAGTCGCACTGGCAATTAACGCCACACTCGCCAATCCGGAAAGCAGGTACGGCCTTTGCGACATATCATCTCCCCCAATTTCTGAGGGGTCGATTGATACGCCCCTCTGTTTCTAGAGACGCGGTACGGGCGGATTCGCGCCCATCTATTTTATTTTGAAGCGAGCGGCTCCTTGCCGCTTACCAGCGTGACCTTCGTCCCGTCATATCTGGCCGACAGCGGGAACAATGCGGTCATCCCCCGGACGAAGCTCTGGGTATCCCCCGCATCGAACACGCCGTTCACCAGAAGCCGGCTCGCCGCGGCATCGCCGACGACGATCGGCGTATTGGTATAGCGATTGATGCGCTCGACCGCGCGCGCCAGCGGCTCGTCCACGAAGTCGAGCCTGCCATCCTCCCACAGCAGCGAACGGTCCAATTGTGCCGGGGCGATCCTGACCTTCCCCGACACCAGGCTGGAAACCAGTTCCTGTCCAGGCACGAGCTGCTCCATCGCACCGGCCGGCGGCGGCGGTGCCGCCGCTGTCGTCGCCTTGACCGACTTGACGGCAGCCGCCCGCCCGGCCGCCGCCGGCTGCGAGACCACCGCAACCTCGCCCTCATAGAGAAGGACGCGCATCTGATCGCGCAGCAGTTCGACGCTGAACGCGGTGCCGGTCGCCACCACGGTCTGATTGCCGGCAGTCACTGTGAACGGACGCAGCGGGTCCTTTGCGACATCGAACTTCGCGCGTCCCTGCTCAAGCCGGAGCGCGCGCCGGTCGTCCGAATAGGCGACGACGACCCGGCTCGACGCATCGAGCGACATGCGCGACCCGTCCTCAAGCTGCACGACCCGCCGCTCTCCGGTACCGGTGCCGTAGACGTCAGCGCCGTCCGAGAAATACCAGAAGCCGCCGAACACACCCAGGACAACCGCTGCGGCCGCCGCAAAGCGCCGGAACCAGTTCCTGCGCCCATAGGACGACACCTCGTTGAGATCGCGGGCGCTCTCCATCGTCGTCAGCGCGCGGGCGCGCAGCGACAGGAAGCCGGGCATTTCGGCGATCGTGTCGGTACCCTTCCAGACCGCCACCATCTCGTCGAACACCTGCTGGTGGCGCGGATCGGCCCGGATCCAGCGATCGAAGGCCGCCTGCTCCTCATCGGTGAGCGCACGCTCCGCGATCCGCCAGCACCATTCGGCGGCCTGCTCCTCATAGCCCATGGCGACACCGTCGTCGTCGGTCGGCGCGGTCATGCCCGGCCTCCCATGCGGCGCGCCAGAAACACAAGGGCGCGGGAAATATGCTTTTCGACGGTACGCACATTATATCCGAAATTATCTGCGATGGTCTGCTTCTGGATGTTCTCGACCCGGTACAGGATGAAGATCTGCTGCGTCGGTTCAGGCAGCGCCTGGATGGCGGCCCACAGGATGCCGATCGTCTCACGCGATGCCGCGATGCGGTGCGGATCGATCGTGTCGATGCCGATCCCGTCCTCCTGTTCGAAGGACGCGCGATAGGCGGCGCGCACGCGGTCCCGGCGCGATCCGTCGCGCAACAGGTTGGTCGCGACGCGGAAGATGAAGGCTTCGGTCGATTCAACGGCATCGATATTGGACTGCGCGAGTCGGACAAAAACCTCCTGAGTCAGGTCCTCGGCCTCGGCGGGACTGGCGACGCGGCGCGAGAAGAATGCGACCAGCGCCGGCCGGAATTGCCGGACCAGTCGTTCCAGATCGGAAACCGCTTCTGCAGCCACGTCCCCCCCAATCTCCTACGGCCCTGTTCTATTGACGCACGTATAGCCGGATCGCGCCCAGGAATCTTCAACCTGGCGATATCGATTTGACGCTGCGGAATCCTGGCCTCGCGCCGGATATCCCGGGCCCTGTGCAATGGATGACAAGGAAGTGGCGGAGAGGGTGGGATTCGAACCCACGTTACGGTTCCCCGTAAACCGCATTTCGAGTGCGGCGCGATCGACCACTCTGCCACCTCTCCGCGAGGGGATCCGGGGGACGGCAATTGCCGGTCCGGCCAGTCGAGCGGGCGCCTCTAGACCAAAGAATCGAGCCGCACAAGCGCCCTTCCTGCACTTCTTGTGCGGCGCGCAATCCGCACTAGATTGAGCATATGACTCGCGCCCATGACTTTCTCGATCTTTCCACCGCCGGGGTTCCCGTTCCGCCGATCGCGCATGCGCGCTTCAACGTGGGCGACGTGGTGCGGCACCGGATGTTCGATTTCCGCGGCGTGATCTTCGACATCGACCCGGTCTTCGCCAACAGCGACGAATGGTATGAGGCGATTCCCGAGGACGCGCGTCCTCGCAAGGACCAGCCCTTTTACCACCTGCTCGCCGAGAATGCCGAATCGAGCTACGTCGCTTATGTCAGCCAGCAGAATCTGGTGAGCGACGACAGCGACGAACCGGTCAACCACCCGGCGATCGGCGGCCTGTTCGACGAACTGGGCGACGGGCGCTATCGGCTGAAGCGCGAACACCGGCACTGATTTGGTAACGGCGCTCACGCGCCGTTGCGGTGCCAGCCCGCTCCCCCACCCGGCCACCCACTTCAGTGTATCTTGATGGGTGGCCGGGTGGGGGAGCGGGCTGGCACCGCCTCCGGGCGCTCCAAGCGAAAAGTCCGGCACAAAGGTTGACTTGAAACAGCGATTCGCTTAGGCGCGCCCTTCCTCCCGGCGGGTTTGTCCTGCGCGGGCACAAGCATTTGGAATTGAGAAAGAGCCATGTTCGCAGTCGTGCGCACGGGCGGCAAGCAGTATCGCGTTGCCGCAGGAGACAAGATCGTCGTCGAGAAGCTCGAGGGCGAAGCCGGTTCGACGATCACCCTCGGTGACGTGCTGCTCGCTGGCGAAGGTTCGGAGCTGAAGGCCACCGACGGCCTGACCGTTTCCGCCGAGATCGTCGCGCAGGCGAAGGGCGAGAAGGTCATCGTCTTCAAGAAGCGCCGCCGGCACAACTATCGCCGCAAGAACGGCCATCGCCAGAACCACACGATCCTGAAGATCACCGCGATCGGTGCGCAGGAGAAGAAGGCGAAGGCAAAGAAGGCCGATGCGGCACCGGCGGAAGCCGCTGCCCCGGCTGCGGAAGCGTAAGGAGTAACGCGAAATGGCACATAAGAAAGCAGGCGGCTCTTCGCGTAACGGCCGTGATTCGGAATCGAAGCGCCTTGGCGTGAAGCTGTTTGGCGGCCAGCAGGCCATTGCCGGCAACATTATCGTCCGTCAGCGCGGCACTAAGTTCTATCCGGGTGTCAATGTCGGCATCGGCAAGGACCATACGCTGTTCGCGCTTACCGACGGCCGCGTGCGATTCCACGACGGCAAGCTCGGCCGCAAATTCTGTTCGGTAGACATGATTGCGGAAGCAGCCGAGTAACATTGGGTAACCAGCCGGGTTGCCCGCCAGGGCGATCCGGGTCCCCGCTTCAGGGGACCGCATAAGGGAGACGGGTCGCCCCGGTCTCCCTTTTTTCTTGCTCCCTCCCATCCAGATCGTCGCTGTTCCGTCATCAAACGGGGCCAGTGGCGACCACGCGAGGAGAGTATGATGTTCGCGAGAACGCAAAGATTGATGCTGCGGCCCGGCTGGATCGAGGACGCCCCCGAACTGGCGCGCGCGATGGGCCATCACGAGGTCGTCCGCAACCTCGGCCGTGCGCCCTGGCCCTACACGCTCGGCGACGCGCAGGCATTCCTGTCCAGCCCCGAGCGGCAGCGCAAGACCAGCTTTCTGATCTGCGCGCTCGAGGACGGCACCAGCCGGATCGTCGGCGGGATCGGCTTCGGTCCCTATGACAATGAGCCGCACGAGATGGGCTATTGGATCACCCCCGACGCCTGGGGCCGCGGCTATGCGACCGAGGCGGGGCAGGCAGTGATCGCGATGGCGCGCACCTTGCGCGTCCCGCGGCTCGCGGCCGGCCACTATATCGACAACCCCGCCTCGGGCCGGGTCCTGCGCAAGCTCGGCTTCCAGGCCACCGGCCGCGTCGTGCCCCGCTATTCGCGCGGCCGCGGCGGCGAGGTGCAGTGCGTCGAGTACGAGCACCGCCTGTCGGGCGAGGATCGCAACGACGACCCGTGCGACCGAATGGCGGCGTGAGCTAGGTGGCCGGGACTGACGATGGCGCGCTGCGCGGATGCGCGGCGCGCCATATCGCAGGCCGGTCGAAACTGCCGCGCCAGATGCCACGCTTCGCCTCCCGGGCGGCTTGCTGCTCGGCGGTATAGCCCCCTTCCCGCTCGCCATCGCCACTGACCGCCCAGCCCTGCGCGACCAGCGCGGCACCGATATCCTCGACACCCGTGACCGAGCAGATCGACACCGCCCGGCCGAAAGTGTCGGTCGCCTGCGGCTCGCAGGCCAGCCCGCCCTTCCCCGTCAGCGCGGCGAGTGCCTTGCGCGCCTCCACCCCGCAGCGCCATTCCTTGCCGTCGGGCATGCGGCACGGCTGATGGAACTCGACCGCATCGATGCCCTGGAGCCGGACAGTCCGCTCGCCGATCCGCAGGCTGTCGCCATCGATCACCTGCACCGCTGCACCTTCGGCGGTGAGCCGCTCGGGTGGCGCACGCAGCTCGGCGATCACGAACATCAGCAGAAACAAAGCTACCAGCACGGCGATCTGCCGCAGCCAGCGCCGCGGCCTCATGCCGCCGCTTCCTCCCGCGCATAGGCAGCCGATAGCTGGCGATAGGCGCGCGAATTGAACGCCGCAAAGGCGACCAGCACGCCGATCACGCCGGCAATGCTGAACACCAGCGCCATCCCGCGCTCCGGCCCGCGGCCATACCAGTCGCCGATCATCTCCGCCCCCGCGCCGGTGGTCATGAAGGGGATGAAGACGAACTGCGCGAGCGGCGCGATCATGAATGCCGTGAGCGGCGAGGCCGCCTGCTCGATCGACTGGGCGAAACCGAACACCCTGCCCTGCCGCTCGAACGGCACCACCTTCTGCAGCGTCGTCTGCTCGGCCGCCTCGGCATAGGGACCGAGGAACAGCCAGATGAAACAGCCGCCCGCGAGCAGCGCGATCGACGACTGGATCGTGAATACCGCCGCGACCGCCCAGACGATCACATTCACCAGCAGCAGCGTCCTGAGCGGATTCTTGCCAAGCCCGGTGCGCGAGATCAGCAGCCCGGAAAGGATGAAGGCGCAGGAGACGAACGCCCAGAGCAGCCCCCAATGCTCGACCTTCATCAGCGACAGGCCATAGGCATCCATCAGCGCCATGAACACGCCGCCGAGCAGGTTGTTGAACGCGGCGAAGAAGATCAGCGCGAACAGCCCCGGCACGGCACCCACGACCCTGATCGTACCGGCAAGATCGACGCGCTTGGGTTCGTCATGCGTATCCGAAGCGACCTTCTCGTCGACCTCGATGAAGGCGAGATGGAGCATCGCCAGCGCCGATAGCCCGATCGCGAACGCCAGCGTCGCGACCATCCCGCCCCAGGCGACCAGGAAACCGCTGATCGCCGAAGTGGTGAGGAAGCCGATACCCGTCACCATGCCGACCAGCCCGTTGGCCTTGTCGCGCCGATCCTCGGGCACCAGCAGGGTCACCAGCGTCGGCAGTGCGATGCTGCGCAGATTGCCCGCGATCACCCCCAGCATCACCGTGAACAGGAACACCCATAGCGGTACCGCGGCGATCTTCGACATGCTCCCCTCGGGCGCCAGCCAGTATCCGGCCAGCGACAGCGCATAGAGGAGCAGCGACGCCGCGCTCGACACCATCATCACCCGCGTCTTGCGGTGATGATCGACCAGGCTGCCGAACCAGATTGCGAGCGACGCGGTGAGGACGAGGTAGATCCCCGCGATCATGCCCGTCGCGAACACCGACTTGGTCTCGAGGAACACCCAGAAGGTCACCGCGAACCACACGGTGAAGTTGGTGATGTTCGCGACCAGATTGTTGATCAGCAGGTGATGAAAGGGCGTCATACGGTCCTCGGTTCGGCACGATGGCGGTTTCCGCGCGCCACTACCACCCCCGAGGACGGAGCCGGACACCCACCACCGTCACGCTACACGGCGGGTGTCCGGCTCCTGGGGTTCAGGGCATTGCCCTAAGGGGTCGCGGCCGAAGCCTCGCGGCGTACCGGCGTGGGCGCGCCTTCCCAGCCGCCGCCCAGCGCCTTGAACAAGGCGACCTGTGCTTCGGCCAGCGCGGCGTTGGACTGGGCGAGCGCAGCACGCGCGCCGGCGCGGTCACGCTCGGCATCGATCCGCTGGAGCAGGCTGTCGCGTCCCGCGTCGAAGCGCAGGATCGCGATTCGCGCGGCGTTGGTCGCCGCAGTATCCGCGCGGCGCAGCGCAACGTTGCGCTCGATCTCGCCCGAATAGCGCGCCAGCGCCTGCTCGACCTCGCGCAGTGCGGTCAGCACCGTGCCGTCGAACGCCGCGAGCGACCCTTCGGCGCCTGCCTCGGCCTGGCGGATCTGCGCCCGTGCCGCAGTGATGTTGGGGAAATTCCAGCTGAGCAGCGGCCCGAGCGAGAAGTTGAACGACGAGCTCTTGCCCAGATCATCCAGATTCTGTGCGCCAAGCGACACCGAACCCAGCAGACGGATCGACGGATAGAGCGAAGCGGTCGCCACGCCGACACGCGCCGTGTCCGCCGCGAGCAGCCGCTCGGCCTGGCGCACGTCCGGCCGCCGCGCGAGCAGCGCCTGGCCGTCGCCCACCGGAATCAGGTCCGAAACGCCCGGCGGAGTCGCACACGCGCTCGCATCGGTATCCAGCTCGGCCGGCGGCTTGCCGGTCAGCGTCGCCAGCGCATAGAGCGCCGCACGCCGTTCGGCCTCGAACGCCGGAACCTGCGCACGCGCATTCTCGGTCAGCACGCGCGCCTGATCGATATCGCGCGCGGTGCCGCGCCCGGCTTCGACCAGCCGCTGGGTCAGCTCGAAGGTGCGGGTCTGGAGCCGCACCGTTTCACGCGCCACCTCGGCCTGTGCCGCGAACCCGCATGCCGAAGCATAGGTCCGCGCCGTTTCCGCCGCGACCGCCACGCGTGCGCCGTCGAGCGCAGCCTGCGCCGCCTCGGTATCGCCGCGCGACGCCTCGATCGAGCGGCTCACCCGCCCGAACAGGTCGACCTCATAGGACGCGTCGAACCCAAGCCGAAAGAAGTCGTTCTCGACCCCGTCGACGCCCGGCGGCAGTCCCTGAACGCTCTCCGCGCCGGTGCGCTGGCGGGTATATTGGCCCTGCAGCGTCGTGCCCGGCAGCCGCTGGCCGCGCGATTCCGACAGGATCGCCCGCGCGCGCTTGAGGTTCGCCGAAGCCTGGCGGATGTCGGTGTTGTGCGCCAGCGCCTCCACCACCAGCCGGTCGAGCACCGGATCCTTGAACAGCCGCCACCATTCGCCCTCGACCGCGCCCGGCGTCACCTTGGTGATACCCGGATCGACGAAGGCGCCGGCCGCCGCGGGCGGCGTTTCGGGGCGTTCATAGTTCGGCCCCACCGCACAGCCCGCGAGCAGCGAGCCCGCCAGCAACGGAGCAATCAGACTGAGGCGCTTCATTCTGCGGGCTCCACTACGGGGTCTTTGGGGTCGTGGGTCGGTTTGTGGCGCATCTTGGCGAACGTCGCGCTCGCCCAGTCACCCAGCTTGCGGCAGATCACGTAGAAGGCCGGGGTGAAGAGCAGGCCGAAGATCGTCACGCCGATCATGCCGAAGAACACCGCGACACCCAGCGCCTGGCGAAGCTCCGCCGCCGCGCCGCTTGCGATCACCAGCGGCAGCACGCCGAGGATGAACGCGATCGACGTCATGACGATCGGACGCATACGCTGGTGCGCCGCATGCTTCGCGGCCTCCCACATATCCATGCCCTCTTCTTCGTTCTGGCGCGCGAACTCGACGATCAGGATCGCGTTCTTCGCGGCTAGGCCGATCAGCACGATCAGACCGATCTGGGTGAGGATGTTGTTGTCCATCTTCATCAGATTGACGCCCAGGATCGCGGCCAGAAGACACATCGGCACGATCAGGATCACCGCCAGCGGCAGCACCACGCTTTCATAGAGCGCGGCGAGCAGCAGGAAGACGAACACCACCGCCAGGCCAAAGGCCAGCACGCCGGTATTGCCCGCCTGGCGCTGTTCGAACGCCAGCTCGGTCCATTCGAAGCCCATGCCGCGCGGCAAGGTCTTCGCAGCGAGCGCCTCCATCGCATCCAGCGTCTGGCCGGTCGAATAGCCGGGCTTGGTATCGCCCTGCAGTTCGGCCGCCGGATAGAGGTTGTAGCGCACCACGCGATACGGACCGCTGTCGTTCTTGAGCGTCATCACCGAGCTCATCGGCACCATCTCGCCCGCGGCCGAGCGCGTCTTCAGCATCTGGATGTCGGACGCATCATCGCGATAGGGCGCGTCCGCCTGTGCCGTCACGCGGAAGGTCCGGCCCAGATAGTTGAAGTCGTTGACATAGGCCGAACCCAGATACGAGCCGAGCGTCGAGAAGATGTTCTGCACCGGCACGCCCATCCGCTCCGCGCGCTCGCGGTCGACATCGGCGGTCAGGCGCGGCGTACCCGTGTTGAACTGGGTAAACGCGCTGGCGACGCTTTCCTGCTGGAACGAGCCCATCATCATGGCCATCGCCGAGCCGGCCAGCGCATGATAGCCCTGCCCGCTGCGGTCCTGGATCATCATCTTGAACCCGCCGCCATTGCCGATGCCCGGCACGGGCGGCGGCGGCACGATGAACAGCGTTCCGCCCTTGATCCCGGCGAACTTGGCTTCCAGCGCCGTCTTGATGTCCTGCTGCGTCTCCTTGCGGTCGGCATGCGGCTTGAAGCCGAGGAAGATCACGCCCGCGTTCGGTGCGGTCGAGAAGCTTGCCCCGTCAAGGCCGGCAAAGCCCACCGAATAGAGCATCCCCGGCACCTTGTTGGCCATACCGATCGCCTCGCGCACCACGGCATCGGTGCGCTGGAGCGACGAGCCCGGCGGCAGCGAGACCACGCCGATCAGATAGCCCTGATCCTGCGGCGGGATGAAACCCGACGGGGTCGAGGTGAAGCGCCAGCCCGCGACGAGGATCAGCGCGACATAGATCACGCCGACCACCATCAGCATCCGCACCAGCTTCGACGTGAGCTGGCCGTATTTCTCGGACAGCCAGTTGAAGCCCTGGTTGAATTTGAGCCCTGCACGTGCGGGCAGTCCGCGCCAGCCCTGCGGAATCTCCGAATGATGGCCCTTGTGCTTGAGCACCAGCGCGCAGAGTGCGGGCGAGAGCGTCAGCGACACGAAGGCCGAGATGATCGTCGCCGAGGCGATGGTGATCGCGAACTGCTGGTAGAAGGCGCCCGAAATGCCCGGGATGAACATGGTCGGGATGAACACGCCGACGAGCACGAGGCTGATCGCGATGATCGCGCCGGACACCTCGTCCATCGTCTCGTGCGCCGCCTCGCGTGGCGACAGCCCCTTCTCCTCCATCAATCGCTCGACATTCTCGACAACCACGATCGCGTCGTCGACGACGATACCGATGGCGAGAACGAGGCCGAACAGGGACAGCGTATTCAGCGAATAGCCGAAGATGAGCAGCACCGCGAAGGCGCCGACCAGCGACACCGGGATCGCGATGATCGGGATGATCGCCGCGCGCCAGCTCTGGAGGAAGATGATGACCACCAGAACCACCAGGATCAGCGCCTCGACCAGCGTCTGCTCGACCGCGTTGATCGACTGGTCGATATACTCGGTCGGGTTGTAGTCGATCGAGTATTTCATCCCCTGCGGGAACTGCTTGGAAAGCGTCTCCAGCTCGGCCTTCACCGCGTCGGCGGTCGCCAGCGCGTTCGAACCGGGCAGCTGGAACACGCCCACGCCGACCGCGCGCTTGTCGTTCAGATAGCCGTTGAAGCTGTAATCCTGCGCGCCCAGCTCGATCCGCGCGACATCGCGCAGATGGGTCAGCTTGCCCTCGGCATCGCGCTTGATCACGATGCTGCCGAACTCGTCGGGGGTGGTCAGGCGGCCCTTGGCCTGCACGCCCAGCTCGAAGGCGGGGCTGGCATTGCCATAGGGCGGCTGGCCGACCGAACCGGCGGCGACCTGGACGTTCTGCCCGCGGACGGCGTTGACCACTTCGTCGATGGTCATGTCACGCGCGGCAGCAAGGCCGGGGTCGATCCACAGGCGCATGTTGTAGTCGCGCCCGCCGAACGCGAGCGCCTGGCCCACGCCCGGGATACGCGCGATGCGGTCCTGCACCTGCAGGGTCACGTAGTTCGAGATATACTGGATATCGAGGCTGTTGTCGGGCGAGGTGAAGAACACGACCATCAGGAAGTCGGGCGAGTTCTTGTTCACCGTGATGCCCAGACGGCGCACATCCTCGGGCAGGCGCGGCTCGGCCTGCTGGACGCGGTTCTGCACCAGCACCTGCGCCTGATCGACGTTGGTGCCCTGCTTGAACGCGATGGTGATCTGCGTCTGGCCGTTACCCGTGGACGACGACGTCATGTACATCATGTTGTCGACGCCGTTGATCGCCTGTTCGATCGGCGCGGCAACGGTCTCCGCCAGCGTTTCCGCGCTCGCGCCCGGATAGGTGGCGGTCACCACCACCGTCGGCGGGGCGATGTTCGGATATTGGGCGATCGGCAGCGCCGGATAGGCGATGGCGCCGACGATCACGATCAGGATCGAGAGCACCGCCGCGAAGATCGGCCGCTCGATGAAGAAATGCGGAAATTTCATCGCTTCGGTCCTTTAGCGGACGGTGGCCTGGCCGGATGCCGGCTCCTCGGTCGGGGCGGTCGGTGCGGCCTGCTTGGTCGCATCCGGCTTGATCTCGCCCTTCTTCGGCGTGACCGGTGCACCCGGCTGGAGCATGCCCATCCCGGCGATGATCACGCGGTCGGTCGGGGCAAGCCCGTCGCGAACGATGCGCAGCCCTTCCACCTTGGCGCCGACCTCAATGACGCGCGGGGTCGCCTTGTTGTCCTTGCTGACGACATAGACGAGACGGCGGGTCTGGTCGGTGACGATCGCCTCATCGGGGATCAGCATCGCCTTGTAGGTGCCCGAACCGAGCAGGCGCGCACGGCCGAACATGCCCGGCGTCAGGAAGCGCGTCGGATTGGGAACCTCGGCATAGGCGCGGATGGTGCCCGAATTCGGATCCACCGCACTGTCGAGGAAGCGCATCCGGCCGTTCCAGCGATACTCGGTCTCGTCGGCGAGCTGGATCTGAACCGGGTTGGCGGTGTTGCGCGAGGAACCGCGCTCGCCGCGCTGATCCTGGCGCAGATTCTTGAGGTAGAAGCTCTCGGCGCCCTCGAACTCGAAGCGGATCGGGTCGATCGAAACGATGCGGGTCAGCACCGTCTGCCCGTCGGCAACCGAGTCACCCAGGCTGACCTTGCGGTCCGACATGCGGCCGCTGAACGGCGCCCGCACGGTGGTGAAGCCGAGGTTGAGCTGCGCCGCGTTTGCGGAAGCGCGGCCAGCCGCCAGATCGGCGGCGGCGCTGCGCTCGGCAGCGATGTTGGTCTCGAGCTCTTCCTTGCTCACCGCCTGCGCGCTGGCGAGCGCGCGGCTGCGCGCCGTCACCTGGCGGGCATTGGTCAGCGCCGCGTTCGCGCGGGCGATCTGTGCCTGTGCCTGGGCAAGCTGCGCCTGATAGGGGCGCGGGTCGATCGTGAAGAGCGGCTGGCCCTGAGTCACATCCTGACCGTCGCGGAAATGGATCGCGGTGATGACACCGTTGACCCGCGCGCGGATCTCGACGTCCTGCGGAGCGACGAAGCGGCCGGTATAATCGTCCCAGTCGACGACTTCGCGCTGCAAGGGGGTTGCGACCGTTACTTCAGGCGCGGCTTGCTGCGGCGGACCTTCCCCGCCTCCGCAAGCCGAAAGCAGAGTCAGAGCCACGATGGCGATTGCAGACCGCATTATTCTTTCCCCTTTGCTGCGCCGCGGCAATTGGGGGGACGAAGCGGAGGTTTCAACCCCGCAACGGATAATTTCTGAAATTTTCCGTTCAGTAATTCGGGTATGGTCTCACGCTGCTGCCACAACGTTGGGCATAAGTGCCTCTGCATACGCGCTTTCCGCCAGCTTGATCAGCGCGCGGTCGTCATGGTTCCAGGGATGGAATCCCGGCAGGAAATAGCTCGACCAGGCCGGGATCATGCGCCGGACGATGCCGGGCGAGGCCAGCAGATATTTCGCCAGCGCCGCCTTCGCGCGCCAGCCGGTAAGACCGTCCTGCGCCATCAGGTCCAACGTTCCTTCGATCCGGTGCTTCCAGAAGGTGCCGCTGATCAGCAGCATCGTCAGCGACTTGATCTTCCAGCGCTTCCAGCGGCTCATGTTCCGGGTCGCATGCAGGAAGGTGTCGTAGGCGACACCCTTGTGCTCGATCTCCTCCAGCGCATGCCAGCGCCACAGCTCGCCGCTCTCGGCATCAGCGCCCGCCAGATGCTTCGGATTGCTCAGCAGTTCGGAGGCGATGATCGCCGTATAATGTTCCAGCGCCATCGTCGCGGCGAGCTGGACGATCGCCGGCCGTGCGCGCGCAATCTCCAGCACCTGGTCGATCCGCGCTTCGAGCCGGCTGATGTCATAGCCGTGGTCGAGCACGCGCTTGTTGAACGCGACATGCTCGCGGCTGTGCACGACTTCCTGGATCGTGAATGCCTTGATCTCGCGCGCGAGCTTCTCGCTCACGCCTTCGCGGAACGCCTTCACGCTCTCGATGAAGAAGGCCTCGCCCTTGGGGAAGGTCACCGACAGCGCATTGTAGAAGGCCGTGCCCACGACATCGCCGCCCAGCCACAACCGGTCCTGCGCCTGCCCGCGTCCGAAGCGGCGATCGCGCGGATTGATCGTCAGATCAGCGGGAGTCTTTGCGTTCGCCACCATTTTCCTCCAAGGCAGTTACGAACGAAATTATGCCTTACTTACATCAATGTCAATAATACCCCTTCCCGAACGGAAGCGCCTCACTCCGGAGGAATCACGCGACGCCGCGCTTGAGGCTGCGCGCGCGATCCTGATCGAGGCGGGGCCGCAGGCGGTGACGCTCAAGGCGGTCGCCGCGCGTATCGGCCGCACGCACGCCAACCTCCTCCACCATTTCGGCTCTGCCGCGGGGCTTCAGCGCGCGCTGATCGAGCGCATGGCGGACTTCATCACCACCACCATCCGTGAGGCGGTGTTCCGCGCACGCGAAGGCGACCATAATCCGCGCGAGGTGGTCGATTTGGCCTTCGACGCCTTTGGCCAGGGCGGCGGCGGCGCGCTGGCGAGCTGGATGATCCTGTCGGGCAACGAAGATGCGCTCGATCCGATCCTGACGGCCATCCACGATCTGGTCGAAGAGCTTTCCGAGGATCATTCCAAGGAGGAACGGCCGATCCAGGACGAGACGCTCCAGCTGGTACTGATGGCGCTGGGCGACGCCCTGCTGGGCGGACCGATGGCGCGCGCACTCAATCTCCCCCGCGAGCGCGCGCGCGAGATCGCGCGCAACGCACTCATGCACAATCAGCAGAACTGAGATGCTGCTTGCCGCCGCTGCTCTCGCCGCGCAGGCGGCTGCCCTTCCGTGCCAGCCCGGTGCCTATACCGGCCCCGACGGGCACTTCATGGTCATCATGGAGCGCTCCGATACTGCGCAGACGGGCGCGTGGCGCTGGTGGGCGGACGACGGCCGTTTCGGCCTGACCAATGACGGCGGCGTCATCTGCAACGGCGACACGCTCGACGTGAAGCGCGTCGCGTACAGGAAGGTCGCGGTCCGCCTCACACCGACGAAGTTCAGGAGCGGCGACCTGATTCTCAACGGCCTGCTCATCGAGCCTCAGGTGAAGGCCGGGGCCAAACCGCCCCTCGTCATCACCGTCCACGGCTCGGAGCGGACCCCGGCGGTCAAATTCGCCTCCTACCCCTGGGTCCTCGCCGCGCAGGGCATCTCCGCCTTCGTCTATGACAAGCGAGGCACCGGCGAATCGCAGGGCAGCTACAACCAGAATTTCCACGCCCTCGGCGCCGACGCGGCCGCCGCTTCGAAGGAAGCGAAGCGACTCGCCGCCGGCCGCTATTCGCGCTTCGGCCTGCTCGGCGGCAGCCAGGGCGGCTGGGTCGCCCCGCGCGCGGCCAATGACGCGGGCGCGGACTTCGTCGCCATCGGCTTCGGCCTGTTGATCGACCCGCTTGAGGAAGACGCCTCGCAGGTCGCCGCCGAGTTGACCGAAGCAGGCTACAACGCCGACGTCCTCAAACAGGCGCGCGAGATCACCGACGCCACCGGCAACGTCATGGCCGAGCATTTCAGGCAGGGCTATGAGCAGCTGGCAGCTGTGAGGGCACGATACGGTACCCAGCCCTGGTTCGCGAAGATCAAGGGCGAGTTCACCGGCGATATCCTTGCACTCGACGAAACGACCCTGCGCCGCGAGGGCGCCTCGAAATTCGACAATCTCGAACTCGACTGGCGCTATGATGCGATGGGGTGGATGCGCAAGGTGAAGGTTCCCCAACTCTGGGTGATCGCCGCCGAGGACCGTGAGGCTCCGCCGCAGACCACCATCGACCGGCTCCAGACGCTGCGCCGCGAAGGGCATGACATCGCCATCGTCCGCTTCCCGGATACCGATCACGGCATGGTCGAGTTCACCCAGGACGCCAAAGGCGAACGCTCCTCCACCCGCGTCACCAACGGCTATTTCCGCCTGCTCGGCGACTGGATCAAGGGCCGGACGACCCCGCCCTATGGCCGCGGCGAATTTTTGACTAAGTAAAGCGGCACCGGCCCGCTCCCCAATTCAGGTACCTCCATGCATTTTCTCGACCAGGCAAAGATCTATGTGAAATCCGGCTGGGGCGGCGGCGGCGCCGTCGGTTTCCGGCGCGAGAAATATATCGAATATGGCGGTCCCGACGGCGGCGACGGCGGCAAGGGCGGCGACATCATCTTCGAGGCGGTACCCGGCCTCAACACACTGATCGACTTTCGCTACACCCAGCATTTCCGGGCACAGCGCGGCCATGGCGGGTCGGGCAGCAACAAGACCGGCGCGGGCGGCGACGATCTCGTCATCAAGCTCCCGGTCGGCACCCAGATCCTGGCCGATGACGACGAGCGCACCCTGCTCGCCGACCTGACCAAAGCGGGCCAGCGTATCGTCTTCCTGAAGGGCGGTGACGGCGGCCGCGGCAATGCCAGCTACAAGACCAGCACCAACCGCACCCCGCGCCAGCACGGTACCGGCTGGCCGGGCGAGGAAATGTATGTCTGGCTGCGGCTCAAACTGCTGGCGGACGCGGGATTGGTGGGGCTGCCGAACGCCGGCAAGTCGACCTTCATCAACGCCGTCACCAACGCGCAGGCCAAGGTCGGCGCCTATGCCTTCACCACCACCCGCCCCCAGCTTGGCGTCGTCCGCCACAAGCAGAATGAATTCGTGATCGCCGACATTCCCGGCCTGATCGAGGGCGCGGCAGAAGGCGCCGGTATCGGCGACCGCTTCCTCGGCCATATCGAGCGGTGCAAGGTGCTGCTCCACCTTGTCGACGCGAACGATGAAGACGTCGCCACCAGCTACCGCATCGTTCGCGACGAGCTCGAAGCCTATGGCGCCGGCCTGCTCGACAAGAAGATCATCGTCGCGCTCAACAAGATCGACATGCTCGACGACGAGCTGATCGCGGCGCTCTCCGCCGAGCTGGAAGAGGCCAGCGGCGCCGAGGTAATCCCGATCAGCGGCGCCAGCGGCGTCGGCGTCGACTGGGCGCTCGACAAATTGCTCGAAGCGATCGGCCCCGACCATGCGCGCGTCACCGATGACGACGAGGGCGAGGACGAGATCGAATGGTCGCCGATCTGACCGGGCGCCAACGTCTCGATCGTCCTTGCGGCGGAAGGACCGCAGGATCGTCGGTCTCGCATGCCCTGACATTTGTCGCCCTGGCCCTTGCCTTCCCGGCCGCCGCGCAAACCGATGTCCCGGAGCAGCCGCGCGAGCCGATGCGGACGCGAATCTTCATCGGTCCGCAGATCGCACCCGCGACGCCTGGCGCATCGAAGCTCTCGCTCGGTCCGTTCTTCGACGTCGCGCGCGCCCGCGGCGACCAGCCCTTCACCTTCGAGGCGCTAGACGAAAGCGAGGGCTTCGCCATCGCGCACATCGGCGCGGTCGAGTTCGGCCCGTCATTCAGCTTCGAAAACAAGCGCAAGGCGTCCGATATCGGCATGCCGCTGCATGGCGTCGGCTTCAGCCTCGAGCTCGGCGGCTTCGCTCAGGCCTGGCTCACCGACCAGCTGCGCGTGCGCGCGGAAGCCCGCAAGGCGGTGAGCGGCCATCGCGGCTGGGTTGGCGAAGTCAGCGCAGACTATGTCCTGCGCGACCGCGACGACTGGCTGTTGTCGATCGGGCCGCGCGTGACGCTGGCCGACGCCACTTATCACCGGGCATGGTATGGCATCACGCCCGCCGACAGCGTCGCGTCCGGTCTGCCCGGCTACACCCCCGGCAGCGGCATCGAGAGCGTCGGCGCCACGATCGGCTATCTGCGACAGCTCGACCGGCATTGGGGCATCGCCGCCTATGGCAGCTATTACCGGCTGGTCGGTGACGCGGCGGCGTCGCCCTATGTGCGTACTGCCGGCTCGCGCAACCAGCCATGGCTGGGCTTCGCGCTGAGCTACAGCTTTGGCGGCAAGCACCAAGAGTAAGATTGGCGGCGGGGGCGCCGCGCGCTAAGCGCGGTTCGATGCATCTCTTCCCGCCCGCCTCCTGCCCGCGTCTCGTCGTCAAAATCGGCTCGGCCCTGCTCGTCGATCCGGAGGGCGCGATCCGGCGCGACTGGCTGGAAGGGATCGCCGCCGACATCGCCGCGCGCGTGCAGGCGGGGCAGCAGGTCGCCGTGGTCTCATCGGGTGCGATCGCGCTCGGTGCGCGGCGGCTGAAGCTCGCCAAGGGCGGCCGCGCCAGCCTCGAGGATGCACAGGCCGCCGCCGCCACCGGCCAGATCGCGCTGTCGCAGGTCTGGGCCGAAGTGCTGGCCGCCAACGGCCTCACCGCCGCGCAGATGCTGGTGACGCTCGACGATCTCGAGGATCGCCGCCGCTATCTCAACGCCGCCGCCACCCTCGGCCGGCTGCTGTCGCTCGGCGTGGTGCCGGTGATCAACGAGAATGACAGCGTCGCCACCGCCGAAATCCGCTTCGGCGACAATGACCGGCTCGCCGCACGCGTCGCGCAGGCGGCGGACGCCAGCGGCGTGGTGCTGCTCAGCGACATTGACGGGCTCTACGATCGCAACCCGGCCCTCCCCGGCGCGGTCCATATCCCGGTGGTCGACCGGATCGACGGACGGATCGAGGGCATGGCCGACCGTGGCTCGGCTTCGGGCATGGGCTCGGGCGGCATGGTCTCGAAGATCGAAGCGGCGCGCATCGCCGCCTCCGCCGGGGTCAGCCTCGCCATCGCCAGCGGCCGGATCGACCGTCCGCTCTCCGCCGATGCCCGCCACACCGTCTTCCTGCCCGAGAAGCGCACGCGTGCGCGGAAAGCGTGGCTCGCCGGACGCCTCACTGCCAAGGGCAGCATCACCGTCGATGCCGGGGCGGCGCATGCGCTGACCGAGGGTCGCAGCCTGCTCGCGATCGGCGCCACCGCGATCCGCGGCGTCTTCTTCCGCGGCGATCTGGTGACGATCGAAGGACCCAACGGCCCGATCGCGCGCGGCCTCTCCGAATATGATGCGCCTGACGCCCTGGCGATCCTCGGCACCCGCAGCGACGATCAGGCCGGAATCCTGGGCTATGCCCCCCGGTCGACGCTGGTCCACCGCAATCATATGGCACTGCTGTGACCACCGTCGCGCTCACCGGCGCCACCGGCTTCGTCGGCAAGGCGGCGGTCGCACATGCGCTCGCCCGCGGCATCCATGTCCGCGCGCTCACCCGGCGCGAGCAACCGGCGCGCGAGGGCGTCAGCTGGATCGCCGGCGATCTGGAGCATGAAGAGGCGCTCGCCCGGCTTGCCAGCGGCGCCGATGCGGTGATTCACATCGCCGGGGTGGTCAACGCGCCCACGCCCCAGGGCTTCATCCACGGCAATGTCGACGGCACCCGCCGCATGACCGCCGCCGCGGCGTCGATGGGGGTCAGGCGCTTCGTCCATGTCTCGTCGATGTCGGCGCGCGAACCGCAGCTTTCGCAATATGGCCGCTCGAAGGCGCTGGCCGAGCAGGAGGTCAGCGATTCCGGCCTCGACTGGACGATGATCCGCCCGCCCGGCGTCTATGGCCCGGGCGATATGGAGATGCGCGACATCTTCCGCATGGCGAAGTCGGGGCTCGTGCTGCTGCCGCCCGCGGGCCGCATCTCGCTGGTCCATGTCGCGGACCTGGCGCGGCTGCTCGTCACCCTCGCGCTCACCGATCCCGGCCGCCATATCTATGAGTGCGACGACGGGATCGACGGGGGCTACACGCATGGCGAGTTCGCGCGTCTTGTCGGGCAGGCGGTGGGCAAGCGCCCGCTTCCCCTTTCGGTGCCCCGTGGCCTGCTCCATCTCGCCGCCCGCGCCGATCGTTTCTTCCGCGAGGCGAATGCCAAGCTGACCCCCGACCGCGCGGCCTATCTGAGCCACCCCGACTGGACTGCGGATCCCGGCCGCCGGCCACCGGCTGCGCTGTGGGCGCCTCAGATCGAGACTCCAGCCGGGCTCAAGCAGACTGCCGACTGGTATCGGGCGGAAGGATTGCTCTGACCGGCCTTGCAATGTTGGAATTCGCCTGTTCCGATCGGCTCATTCTCCGGCTCCGCCGATTGCTTGACACGAAACGCGAAAAACATGCGTTCTTCGTCAACTTCCCCTCCGGAGGCTGTAAACCAGCCCGGCTCAGCCTCGCCCCGGCTTCACCCCGTTTCCGCCGCAATCGCTTGGCACTTGGCGGCAAGCAAATTAAGGACCGCACATGAGCGACCGTACCCAGATCTTCGAAACCGTCTCCGGCCTGATCGAACCCTTCAACAAGAAGGGCATCGACCTTGCCGATTCCACCACCTTCGCCGGCGACCTGGAGTGGGACAGCCTGACCGTCATGGACTTCGTCGCGGCGATCGAGGACGAATTCGACATCATCATCACGATGAACATGCAGGCCGAAATCGAGACCGTCGGCCAGCTCGTCGACGCCGTCCAGAAGCTCAAGGCCGCCTGACATGACTGACTCGATCGCGACCCCGGATGCCCCCGACGTGCCCGTCGGCACGCAGGGCGACCTGATGAGCAAGTTCGACGGCCTGATCGCCGAGCGTCAGGCCCTGCTCGACAGCGGCGTCACCGATCCGTTCGCGATCGTGATGGAACAAGTCAAATCGCCGACCGAGGCGGTGATCAAGGGCAAGGACACGATCCTGCTCGGCACCTACAACTATATGGGCATGACCTTCGACCCGGACGTGATCCAGGCGGGCAAGGACGCGCTCGACCAGTTCGGCAGCGGCACCAATGGCAGCCGCATGCTCAACGGCACCTTCCGCGACCATATGGAGGTCGAAGAGGCGCTGCGCGATTTCTACGGCACCACCGGCGCGATCGTCTTCTCGACCGGCTATATGGCCAATCTCGGCATGATCGCCACGCTGGCCGGCAAGGGCGACTATGTCATCCTCGACGCCGACAGCCACGCCAGCATCTATGACGGCTGCAAGCAGGGCTATGCGGAGATCGTCCGCTTCCGCCACAACAGCGTCGAGGATCTCGACAAGCGCCTTGGCCGCCTGCCACCGGAAGCGGGCAAGCTGGTGGTGCTCGAGGGCGTCTATTCGATGCTTGGCGACGTCGCCCCGCTCAAGGAAATGGTCGCGGTCGCCAAGAAGCATGGCGCAATGGTCCTCTCGGACGAGGCCCATTCAATGGGCTTCTATGGCCCGAACGGCCGCGGCGTCTATGAAGCGCAGGGATGCGAGGGCGATGTCGACTTCATCGTCGGCACCTTCTCCAAGTCGGTTGGCACGGTCGGCGGCTTCTGCGTGTCGAACCATCCGAAGTTCGAGGCGATCCGCCTCGCCTGCCGCGCCTATATCTTCACCGCGTCGCTGCCGCCCAGCGTCGTCGCGACCGCCGCGGCGTCGATCCGCAAGCTGAAGCACGCGCATAACAAGCGCCAGCATCTGTGGGAAAACGCCCGGGCGGTCCATGCCGGCCTCACCGAAATGGGGTTCAAGCTCGGCACCGAGACCTGCGACAGCGCAATCATCGCGGTGATCCTGACCGATCAGGAACAGGCGGTGATGATGTGGCAGGCGCTGCTCGACAACGGCCTGTACGTCAACATGGCACGCCCGCCCGCCACCCCGGCCGGTACCTTCCTGCTGCGTTGCTCGCTCTGCGCCGAGCATACGCCCGAGCAGGTCCAGCGCATCCTCGCGATGTTCAAGGCCGCGGGCCAGGCCGTGGGCGTCATCGGCTAGGGCTGGCCACCGCGGCATTGCGGCCCTAGCATCGCCGCCATGAGCGAAACTAGCGGACTGGCGCAGCGTATCGCCCGGCTCGACTGGCGTGCCATGCTGATGATCCTGATCGCCATCCTGGGCATCGGGGTGCTCGCGGCGCTGATCACCAACCAGCGCACCGCCGACGCCGAGCGAGACGCTGCGCTCGCCCGCCAGTCGCAAAGCTATGAGGTGATGATCCTCGCCCAGAGCCTCGCCGGCACGATCGCCAGCGCGGAGGCGACGCTCGCACGCTATGTCGTCAGCGGCGATGACAGCGTCGGCCGCGACTATGTCGCCGAGTGGCAGCGGGCCGAAGGGCAGCTCACCCTCCTCGCCCGCCGCACCCGCGACCATGATCCGGAGAAGGGCCTGATCGCCGAACTGCGCGCCGCCGTGGCCGAACGCGGCAAGGAATTGTCGCAGATCGCGCTCAACACCCGGTTCAACCGCAACCAGGCCGCCTATGCCTTTTTCGACGAAGCGCGCCGCTCGCCCGTCCTTCCGCGCATCCGCACCCTGCTTGCCCGGATCGTCGCCGCCGAGCGGCAGTTGCTCAACGAGCGCTCGCGTCGTGCCCGCACAACCTCGGCGGAGGCACAGGAGGAAACGCGCAACCTGATCCTGTTCGGCATGCTGATCGTGATCGGCGCGATGGTCCTGGGCTGGCTCAACATCCGCGCGATCCGCGAGCGCGCCGCCGTCACCGCCGAGGCGCAGGCGCAGCGCGAACGTGCGATCGAGCTTGAGGCCGCGGTCGCGGCCGCCACGGCCGGCCTTCAGGAAGAAGCCCGCGAACGCGCCGCCGCCGAAGCGCAGCTGCGCCAGGCCCAGAAGATGGAGGCGGTGGGCCAGCTCACCGGCGGCATCGCGCATGATTTCAACAACATGCTCGCGATCGTCCTGGGCGGCCTCGAGCTCGCCAAGCGCCACTTGCCCGAAGGCGCCAAACAGTCCGCACGGCATATCGACAATGCCAGCGAAGGGGCCAGCCGCGCCGCGACGCTGACCCGCCGCCTGCTCGCCTTTGCCCGCGCGGAACCGCTGACCCCGCAGGCGATCGACCCTGCCGAGTTGATCGGCGGCATGACCAACCTGCTCGAACGCACGCTGGGCGAGGGCGTCGTCGTCAAGACCTGCGCCCAGGCCACAGGCTGGCACGTCTGGGCCGACCGGCACCAGCTCGAGAATGCGTTGCTCAACCTCGCCGTGAATGCGCGCGACGCGATGGAGAGCCGCGGTACGCTGACCATCTCGACCGGGCATACGACGCTGGAGGGCGAGGCGGCCACGGAGTGCGGTCCGGGCAACTACGTCACCATCGCCGTCTCCGACACCGGCGCTGGCATGGCGCCCGAGGTGGTCGAACGCGTCTTCGAACCATTCTTCACCACCAAGCCTGTCGGCAAGGGAACGGGCCTTGGGCTCAGCCAGATCTTCGGCTTCGTCCGTCAGTCGGGCGGCGAAATCCGCATCGACTCGGCACCCGGCGAGGGCACGACCGTCACGCTCTTCCTCCCCTGCCACGGCGCCGCGGAAACCAAAGCTCCGGATACTGCATACCGGATCGGACCGCTGGCCGAACCGCATCGGGCGCTCGACATCCTGCTGGTCGAGGATGACCCGCGGGTGCTTGCCGCGACGCTCGCGGCGCTGGAGGAACTGGGTCACCGGCCCGTCGCGTGCAACGACCCGCTCGCAGCGCCGCGAATCGTCGCCGGCCTCCGGGCATTGGATCTGATCGTCAGCGACGTCATCATGCCGGGGCAGACAGGACCGGAGATGATCGCTGCGCTCGACCCGCAACTCGATGGGGTCGCGGTTCTCTACGTCACCGGCTATGCCGGCGATGCCGCCGATCCGGATCGCTTCGGCGGTCGCCCGGTGCTGCGCAAGCCCTTCACTCTCGCCGGGCTGGAGACGGCGATCGCCGACGCAGTCGCAAACGGCAATGCGGCACACGCCATAACGGCCGCGGGGTAGATTTAACCGTGCCGTACGATATAGCGTTGGACTACAGCCGGTTCGCCGGCGCCAACGCGAAGATCAGGCCGCAGACCCTCCCCGCATGACCGCCCTTGACCGGTATATGGCGCGCCTGATCGCGGTTCCGCTGATCTCGACGCTGATTATCTCTGCGATGCTGCTCGTGCTCGACCGCATGCTGAAGCTGTTCGACTTCGTCGCAACCGAAGGCGGGCCGGTCAGCGTGGTGTGGCGGATGCTCGCCAATCTGCTGCCAGAGTATCTGGGGCTCGGCATCCCGATCGGGCTGATGCTCGGCATCCTGCTCGCCTTCCGCCGCCTCGCCACCAGTTCGGAACTCGACGTGCTGCGTGCGGTGGGGATGAGCTATGGGCGAATGCTGCGCGTGCCCTTCATGTTCGCAATCGCGCTCGCCGCGCTGAACCTTGCCATCGTCGGCTTCATCCAGCCGCTCGCGCGCTACAATTACGAAGGACTGCGGTTCGAGCTGCGCACCGGCGCGCTCGGCGCATCGATCAAGGTCGGCGAATTCACCAATCTGGGCGACCGCATGACCCTGCGGATCGAGGACAGCCGCAAGGAAGGCACCGATCTTTCCGGCATCTTCGTCAGCGCGCGCACGCCGAACGGCGACAGCGTGTCCGCGACCGCGGAGAAGGGCCAGTTCCTCCGGACCGACGATCCCGACGTCATCATCTTCCGCCTGACCAAGGGCTCGCTGATCCACCAGTCGCCACGGTTCAAGGTGCCGCGCGTCCTCACCTTCGACGCGCACGATCTGCCGATCGACCTTCCCAAGTTCGAGCAGTTCCGCCAGCGCGGCGAGAACAAGCTGGAACTGACCTTGCCCCAGCTCGCCAAGATGGGCAGCGATCCCAGGACGCCCGAGGCGGAACGCGCCATCAGCCGCTCGGCCTTCCATTTCCGCGTGGTGGAAGTGGCGACGATGCTGCTGCTGCCCTTCCTCGCGCTCGCGCTCGGCGTACCGCCCAAACGGTCGACATCTGCACTCGGCGTGTTCCTGTCGATCGTGATGATCGTGACCTATCACAAGATCAACGAATATGCGCAGGGCGTCGGCGCGCGCGGCGTGGTCGATCCGATCATCGCGCTGTGGGCGCCATTCGTGATCTTCGCCGGGCTGGTGTTCTGGATGTACTATACGATCGCCTATGTGCCCGGCGGCCAGCCGATCGGCGCACTCGAGAAATTCTTCGCCAAGGCGTGGAAGGCGATCGCCAAGCGGCTGCCCGGACGGCGGCGGAAAGTGGCGAGCGCATGAACCCGATCGCCGGCTTCTTCCCGTCGCGCACCATCTCGCTCTACATGGCGCGGTCGTTCCTGATCAGCACCTTCGCCTTCCTGTTCGGACTGGTACTGATCCTGCAGACGCTCGACCTGTTGAGCGAATCCAGCCGCATTCTCGCCCATGCGGGCAATGGCGACGCACAGATCTGGCGCTATGTCGGGCTACGCACGCCGCAGATCATCGCGACCTTCCTGCCCTTTTCGGTGCTGCTGGGCACGATCATCACGCTGTCGACGCTCAACCAGAACAGCGAAGTCATTGCGATGAAGGCTTCAGGCCTGTCGGCGCATCAGGTGCTTGCGCCACTGATGATCGCGGGGCTGGCCGTCGCCGCCATCTCCTTCACCTTCAACGACCGCGTCGTCACCCGCGCCAGCGCGACGCTCGCGCAATGGAAGAAGGTCGACTACGGCGTACTGCCGATCGACAGGGGCGACCGCAGCAATGTCTGGGTCCGCGACGGCAGCCATCTGATCCATGCCCAGCAGATCAAGGGCCGCGGCGAAACCGCGCAGCTCGCCGACGTCACCGTCTATGAGCGCGACGGTACGGTGCTCAAGTCGCTGGTGCGCGCGAAGACCGGCCGCCGCGAAGGCATGGGCTGGCGTGTCGACAATGCCGAACGCTTCGACGTCGCCAGCGGCCAGCTCACCCCGCTCGGCAGCACCATCGTCGGCGAAGGCGTGCGGCCTGACCAGTTCACCCTCTCCAACGTCGATGCCGATTCGATGTCGTTCGGCGCGCTCAAGGAAGCGATCGACGACCTGAAGGCCGCGGGCCGCCCGACCAAGGCACTGGAAGGCTCGCTGTGGCACAAGCTGTCCGGACCGCTCTCTGCGGTGCTGATGCCGCTGCTCGGCGCCGTCGCCGCGTTCGGCATCGCGCGATCGGGCAAATTGTTCGTGCGCGCGGTGATGGGAATGGGCCTCGGCTTCCTCTATTTCGTCGCCGACAATTTCGCGCTGGCGATGGGCAATCTCGGCGCCTATCCGCCCTTTCTCGCCGCCTGGGCGCCCTTCCTGCTGTTCGCGATGATCGGCGAAGCAGTCCTGCTCAAGACCGAGGAATAGCCTCAACACAAAGCAAAGCGGCGGCCGGCTCGTCGCCAACCGCCGCCTCTTGCCCGCGAACCGCTTGGGAGCGGATCAGCTCGCGCGCTGCTTCATCGTGCTCGTCGCCAGCCGCCCCATCAGCCCGCGCAGCGTGGGATAGTTGGCGCCTTCATAGATCGAATCCTTCCCCAGCGCCGCCGAGATGCGGCGGTGCGCCTCGGCCAGGGCATGATAGGGGATGCTCGGCAGCAGGTGATGCAGCGCATGGAAGCGCAGCCCCACCGGCGCCCAGATATAGGGCAGGAAACCGCCGGGCACGTTGACGCTGTCGAGGAACTGCGCGGTCACGGTCAGCGGTTCGCCGTCATTCTCCCACAGATGCGCCACCAGCGTGCGCACCTGGTTGAGCACCGCGGTGGCCGAGATGACGGCAAGGAAGATCGCGAACGCCTTCAGCGGGATCACGCCGGTGGCGACCAGCGCGATCAGCGCGATCGCCCACAGGCTCGCTCCGATCTCCTGCCAGCGCCACTGCTTGGCGAACTCGCCCTCGGGCGCAC
Source organism: Sphingomonas sp. GW821-FHT03E12 (assembly GCF_059420685.1). NCBI lineage: Bacteria > Pseudomonadati > Pseudomonadota > Alphaproteobacteria > Sphingomonadales > Sphingomonadaceae > Sphingomonas > Sphingomonas sp. GW821-FHT03E12. The sequence goes on along the minus strand of NZ_JBWKUF010000002.1, from coordinate 291,787 downwards.
GGCGCTCATAGGCCGGATTGATCTGCAGGCCCGAATAGCGACCGACGACCAGCTTCCGCAGCCTGGGCGACAGCATCGACAGCGGGCCCAGCACGCCGAAGCGCAGCAGCAGGCCGATCGGCATCAGCACCGAAACCAGCAGGAACACCGGCAGCGTCCAGGGCTTCATCAGTGCGAGCGGCAGATATTCGGGATCCTCGACCGTGCCGTATTTGGTGCGGCTGTGGTGGATGGTGTGAATGCCCTCATACATGAACGACGGCAGCATCATCGGAATGCCGAGCATCAGGTTCCAGCCGACGCGGAACCCCGGCAGCAGCGAATGCTTGAGGTGCGTGATCTCGTGGATGAACAGGCTGGCGCGATAGAGCGCGATCACCGCCAGTACGCCGCTGGCGATCGCCCAGCCGACCGAGGGCAGCAGGATCGCACCGGCGAGCGCGGCATAGCCGACCGCCGCCGAGCCGAGGAAATCGCCCCAGTAGATCAGCGGGTTCGGCGTCTGCAGGTCGCGCGTCAGATCCGCAACCGCGCGCAACATCGCGCGGTCGTCGGCGACGCCGGACAGGCGAATCTTCGCGCCCTTGGCAGGCGCATCCGCGCCGGACGCATCGAGGGTAAGCGTATTCATGGGATCGGCCATTCGCATCAGATAGTGGCCATTGCGTGGCATTTCATCGGCCCGGACGTGAAGGCGCGCGTGACGATTGACTTGGCGGGCGCAATGCGTGACCGCTTCGCAGTCATCAACGACTTGCGCATCAACGAAAGGCGCCGCGCTTGGCCAAACCTGCCCTCACCGTCCGCCCGGTCAAGACCAAGACGGACACTCGCGACTTCATCGAGCTCGCCTTTCGGCTCAATCGCGGCGATCCCAATTGGGTGCCGCCGCTGCGCAGCGAGGTCGCGGGGACCATCGATCCCAAGAAGAATGGCTGGTTCAGCCATGCCGTTGCGCAGCTGTTCCTCGCCGAGCGCGAAGGGCGGATCGTCGGGCGCATCTCCGCGCATATCGACAAGCTCGCGCTCGAAATGCCCGCCGAGCAGGGCTTCGGCCCGGGCACCGGATTCTGGGGCCTGTTCGAGGCGGAGGACGCGACGACGGCAAAGGTGCTGATCGAGACCGCCGAAGGCTGGCTGCGCAACAAGGGCATGACCCGCGCGATCGGCCCCGTCTCGCTGTCGATCTGGGAAGAGCCCGGGCTGCTGATCCAGGGGCATGATCATCCGCCCATGGTGATGATGGGGCATCACCGCCCCGCCTATCAGGGCTGGATCGAGGGCGCCGGCTATCAGCCGGTCAAGCAGCTGCTGACCTATGAACTCGACATCACCAAGGACTTCCCGCCGCTGGTCCAGCGCATCGTCGCGATGGGCGAGAAGAGCGACCGCATCCGCATCCGGAAGGTCGACAAGTCGCGCTTCGATCAGGAAGCCGCGATCATCCTCGCCATTCTCAACGATGCCTGGTCGGACAATTGGGGCTATGTGCCGCTGACCCAGCCCGAAATCGACGATGTCGGCAAGAAGCTGAAGCCGCTGGTGTTCGAGGATCTGATCCGAATCGCCGAGCTCGACGGCGAACCGGTCGCGTTCATGATCACCCTCCCCGACCTGAACGAGGCGGTCGCGCCGCTCAACGGCAATCTGTTCCCGTTCGGCTGGGCGAAGCTGCTATGGTGGCTGCGCAAGCCCAAGGCGCGCGGGATGCGCGTGCCGTTGATGGGCGTGGTCAAGAAACTTCAGGGATCACGCATGGCGAGCCAGCTCGCCTTCATGATGATCGAATATATCCGCCGCTCGGCGACTGCCAATTACGGCGCGGTTCGCGGCGAGATCGGCTGGGTTCTCGACGACAATCAGGGGATGATCGCCATCGCCGACACGATCGAGAGCAAGGTCAATCGCGTCTATCAGGTCTACGCGAAGCCGCTCTGAACAAGCCCCTCTGAACGGGGGGTTGCGGCCCGGGGCATAGGGGAACCCCGGGCCGCCCCCTCATATCGAGGATCCGTTACTTCGGATCGAGGGGATCGAAACCGTCATTGAGCCACTCGGCGCGCGTCCTGCACTCCTTGCGCGCAAGGCGCGAGCCGGTCAGCGCGGCTTCCACGCAGTAGCGCTTGTCCTTGACGGGCTTGGCGTCGGGGGCCTGGGTCGCCGCGGGGGCCGGGGTGCCGGGCTTGGTCTCGGCATGGGCGGTGGCGGCAAGGCCGACGACGAAGACGGCAGCGGTGAAACCTTTGAACATCGTACGCATGATACAGCTCCTCTTCTGCACCTGTGCGGGTCGAAGGTTGGCTGCATCCTGCCCGCTCCCGTGTTAGTGCATTATGCGTGCCAAACACTAGAAGTAAGCAAAATCAATAAGTTAGCGTGTAGCAGATGTTACGATCTGGAAATGTTTCACCGAAAACTGGTGAAAAACACCAATCAGCAGGAAATCAGCCGCGGAGACTGACCCAGGTCGGCGCGTGGTCGCTGGCTTTCTCGCGGCCGCGATAGTCCTTATCGACTGCGGCGCCCGTCAGACGGTCTGCAGCGATCGGGCTCAGCAACAGGTGATCGATGCGGAAGCCCGCGTCGCGCTGCCAGGCGCCCGCCTGATAGTCCCAGAAGGTCCAGATACCGCCCACCGGAAAGAAGGTGCGAAGCGCGTCGGTCCAGCCCTGCGCGAGCAGCGCGCGGTAGCCGTCGCGCGATTCCGGCTGCATCAGCGCATCGTCCGCCATTGCCCGGACCGAGAAGACATCGTCGTCATTGGGAATGACGTTATAATCCCCTGCCAGCACGACCGGTTTTTCCTCGGCGAGCAGCGTGCGTGCGTGCGCCGAGAGGCGTTCGATCCAGCGCAGCTTGTAATCGAACTTGGGGCCGGGCACCGGGTTGCCGTTGGGCAGATAGATCGAGGCGATCACCACGCCGTTCACCTCGGCCTCCAGATAGCGGCTATGCTCATCCTCGGGCTCTCCGTCGAGCCCGCGACGGCGCTCGACCGGGTCCGCGCCCTTCGCCAGGATCGCGACACCGTTGAACCCCTTCTGACCGTGCCAGACCGCGCCATAGCCGGCTTCGCGGATCTCCCTTTCGGGAAAGCCCTCGTCCGCCGATTTCAGCTCCTGCAGGCAGACCACATCGGGCTGCTGCTCGGTGAGATACTCGATCAGACGCGGCAGGCGCGCCTTGATGCCGTTCACATTATAGGTGACGATCTTCAAGACGGTCAGACCGAAAAGCTGGTGCCGCAGCCGCAGCCCGACGCAGCATTAGGATTGGTCACGCGGAACGCCGCGCCGCCAAGCGATTCGACGAAATCGACGCTCGCGCCACGCACCAGGTCGAGGCTGACCGGATCGACCACCAGCTGCACGCCATCGGTCTCCGCAACCGCGTCGTCTGCCTCAGACCCGCTCGCCAGTTCGAACTTGTACTGAAAGCCCGAACAGCCACCGCCTTCGACCGACAGGCGCAGGATGGCGGGTTTACCCTGCTTGGCCGCGATCGCCGCGATGCGCGCAGCGGCCGGCGGCGTCAGGCCGATCTCTGAAGAAAGTGTGGTGACCATGCGACGGAGATAGGGGAGCATGGCCCGCCCCGCAACAGGAAGGGGCCGCCCGGACATGCCGGGCGGCCCCTCTCCCCTCTCCTGTTATCTCGTGAAGCTCAGTTGCCGGTCGCGGCGGTCAACTGGACGCGCGCTGCGCGCTGCTGAATCTGATCAAGGACATTGGCGTTCTGCATGAACGGCATCGGGTTCACCGCAGCACCATCGATCCGCACTTCATAGTGAAGGTGGCTGCCCGTCGAGCGGCCGGTCGAACCCATCAGGCCGATCAGCTGACCGCGGCGGACGCGGGTGTTGGCGGCGACGAGGATCTTCGAAAGATGCCCGTAGCGGGTCTCGATGCCCTTGCCATGGTTGACAGTGATCAGGTTGCCATAGCCGCCGAAGCGGCCCGAACGGCCAATCACGCCATCGGCGGTGGCATAGATCGGCGTGCCGATCGGGCCGGGAATGTCGACGCCGGCATGCATGGCGGCGCTGCCGTGGAACGGGTCCGAACGGACGCCGAAGCTGCTGGTCAGCTTGATATTCTCGACCGGCTGCATCGACGGGATCGCGATCACCGTCTGCTCCAGAACGTCGAGCTTCTGCCAGGTCTGGAAGAGCGAGCGGAACTGCGCGTCGGCGCTACCCTCGGCAGTGGCCGCGCCCGCCGCGGCAGCGGCGGCCTCGGCAGAAACCGGCTCGTACGGGCCACCCATGCCGCCGGCGACGTAGCGCTCGGGCTTGATACCCAGGCTGCGCAGGTGACGCGCGGTGAGGTGGAGACGGACTTGCGCGGTCTTGCGCGCCTGCTCGGCGAGCTTCGCCTGACGCGCCTCGACCGCGCGCAGCGGGGCCAGCACGTCGCGGGCCATCGCGTTGGTCTCGGAAACCTGAGCCGCAGGGACCGGCGCACCGACATCCTCGGGCGAACCCTTGCCGGTCAGCACGCCGGCGATGATCTTCTGGCGCTGCTCGACACGCGCGGCGTGGAGCTGGGCTGCCTGTTTCACTGCGGCAACATCAGCTTCCATCTGCGCGACTTCGGCGCGCATCTTCGCGAGCTTCGCTTCGGGGGTCGAAGCCTCACCCGCGATGCCGCTCGCCACCACGGCGCCGAACGCCGCCTGCGAAACGCCATAGGCCGAGAAGGTGACCGTGACGGCAGCGACGCCCGCCAGGATCGCCTGGGTGCGCCCGGCGACGCTGAAACGCTTCAGGTCGCGGCCGTCATGGAAAATGAAATCACGGGTCGTGAAGAAATTGCGGAACCGCGTTACGACGTTCGCGTTGAGTGCAGTGCTGACCATGAGTCCCCGGCAACCACAGACACGCGCCAACAGCGGCACACGCCTTCGTTAAAACCAACAACCTGTCGGGAGCAGCCCCTCCGCACCTGACGGAGGTCGTTAGAACGGCCCATTCAGCTGGGGGCAAGCGCTGCGTAGTAATCGCGCGTTAAACCGGCTGTCGCACGCGCCGAGTCGTTGAATGGCGGCTTAACCGAGCCCCCGAAATAGCGTTCGAGCAGCGATCGCCACTCCGCTTGAGGGGCGATTCGACGCGCTGCGCAGGAGGATTCGAACCAGCGCGTGCCGGCCGCGACATGGCGTATTTCGTCGCTCAAAATCCGCCGCAGAATCCGCGCGCTCGGCTCGTCACCGACCGCCTCGAAGCGATCGATGGTCACCGGTGTCACGTCGAGCCCGCGCGCCTCAAGCACCATCGGCACCACCGCCAGCCGCGCGGCGGCGTCCTGTGCAGTCGCATCGGCCGCTTCCCAGAGCCCGGCATGCGCGGGCAGCGCGCCATAATGGCTGCCCAGCTGCCGCAACCGCCGGTCGAGCAGCGCGAAGTGCATCGCCTCGTCCGCGCCCACCTGCATCCAGTCGTCGGTGAACTCGCGCGGGAATTGCGCGCCGAACCGCCCGGCCATGTCGAACGCCAGGTCGATCGCAACGAACTCGATATGCGCCAGCGCATGGATCAGCGCCGTCCGTCCACGCTCCGATCCGCCGCGGCCGCGTTTGGGCATGCGGTTGAACGGCAGCAACTCGGGCTCCGCTGGCCAGGCAGGCCGATCGGGCATCGCGACGTCGAAATCATGCGCCAGCCGCCCGAGCCGCCAGTCGCGCGCCGCCTTGCGCGCCGCCGCGACCTTCGCCTTCGGGTCTGCGGTCAGCAGGACCGCGCGGGCCGCCTGCGCCACCGTCTGCATCAGCGCGCGCCCAGATCCTTCGCCGCCGCCAGCACTGCCTCGACATGACCCGGGACGCGCACCTTGCGCCATGCCTGCACCAGCTTGCCGCCGGCATCGAACAGGAAGGTCGAGCGGTCGATCCCCATATATTTGCGGCCATAGAGCGATTTTTCGACCCAACTGCCGAATGCTTCCAGCACCTTGCCGTCGGGGTCGGTCGCCAGCGTTACGGTCAGATCGTACTTGGCCGCGAACTTGCGGTGCTTGGCCGCGGTGTCGCGCGATACGCCGAGCAACTGCACGCCCAGCGCATCGAATGCGGCCTTCTCCGCGCTGAACTCCTGCGCCTCGCGCGTGCAGCCCGCGGTATCGTCCTTGGGATAGAAATAGAGCAGCAGCGGCGCACCCGCATAGCGGTCGAGCGCGAAGGGCCTGTCGTCGCTGTCGAGCAGTTCGACCGCTGGAATCCGGTCGCCGATTTCGATCGTCATGCGTGTTTCTCCGATACGGCCGCCCAGGCCTGCGCCACCTCCTGCCGATGCCGGTCGAGCGCGGCAAGCACCGCGTCCCAATCCGCCGCGCCGACTGCATGCGCGACCACAGCACGGGTTGCCGGCGCCGGCGGCTGCGCATCGGGCGCGACCAGCCGGAGTGTCACCAGCAGACGGGTGAGGAACTCGAGCGCCGCTATAAGTTCCACAGGCAACAGATCCGCAGCCGCAAGCAGCCCGATCGCCCGCCGCAGCTCAGGATCGAACCCGGTGCGTCGCACCAGCTGTTGCGTGTGGACCGCGAATTCCAGATCGACCAGCCCCCCCGGCAGCAGCTTGGCGTCGAGCGGTCCGGCGGGCGGTTTGTGCGCCGCCATGTCCGCCCGCATCTTGCGCGCCTCGGCAACGACGTCGCGTTCGGGCCGCTCGCCGTGCAGCACCGCATCGATCACCGCCTGCACCTGCGCGCGCGCCGCCGCCGATCCGAACACCGGCCGCGCGCGGGTCAGCGCCATATGCTCCCAGGTCCAGGCGTCCTCGCGCTGATATTTCGCGAATCCGTCGAGCGAGACGACCAGCGGCCCCTGCCCGCCCGAGGGCCGCAGCCGCGTATCCACCTCGTACAGCGCGCCCGCCGCGGTCGCGACCGATAGCGCCGCGATCACCCGCTGCGCCAGCCGGTTGTAATAGGTCACCGCCCCCAGCGGCTTCTCGCCATCGGACTCGGCCAGATGGTCGCCGGTGAACAGGAAGATGAGGTCGAGGTCCGAAGCATGGGTCAGCGCCCCGCCTCCGAACCGGCCCAGCGCCAGCACCACCAGTTCGCTGTCCGGCACGCGCCCGTGACGCACCGCGAACTCGTCGATCGCCGCCCGCGTCAGCACCTGAAGCGCCGCCTCGGCGACGCGCGCATAGCCCGCCGACACGTCGAGCGGATCGCTTGCCCCGGCAACGATCTGCGATCCAAGTGCGAATCGCTTCTCGCCCACCAGCCGCCGCACGCGATCCAGCAGTCGCTGATAATCGTCCCCCGCCTCACCCGCGCCCAGTTCGTCGGCGAGCATTGCAACATCGCCTACCGGCGCCAGTGCGGTCGCGTCGATCAGCCCGTCGATCAACTCCACCCGCCGCGCCAGAGCCTCGGCCAGCGTGGGCGCGTGGCTCAGGATCGTGCTGAGCAGTTCGGTCAGCCGCGGGCTGGCTTCGAGCAGGTTGAACAGGTTGAGCGCGCTCGGCAGCCGCGACAGGATCGTATCGAGCCGGGCCAGTGCCTGATCGGGATCGGGCGCCGATCCGATCGCCGCGATCAGCCGCGGCAATACCGTCTCCAGCGCCGCGCGCGCAGGGGCGCTGCGCAGCGCCGGGTAGCGCGCGTCGCGCCACCCGGCGACCAGCCGCGCCGCCGCTTCGGTATCCGCAAACCCCGCCGCTGCGCATGCCTGCTCGACGCCCGATTCATTCGCCACCTGCGCGCCGGCTTCCGGCGCATCGTCGAGCGAATCATAGACGCGGCCGACAAACTCGACATGCGGACGGAGCAGGTCGAGCAGCGCCGCACCGTCCACCAGCCCATGCAGCCGCGCGACGCGGTCGAGCCCCTCACCGTCGGGCAGCTGGTGTGTCTGGCGATCGTCGATCATCTGCACGCGATGCTCGATCGTGCGCAGCAGGATATAAGCGTCGGCGAGCTTCGCCGCGTCCTCCGCATCGATCCGCCCCGCCTCGGCAAGCGCGGCCAGCGCATCGAGCGTCGCCGGCGCGCGCAGCGCAGGGTCGCGCCCGCCATGGATCAGCTGGTGGATCTGCGCGAAGAACTCGATCTCGCGAATGCCGCCGCGCCCGCGCTTCAGGTCATAGCCGGGCCCGAAGGCCTGGCCCTGCGCATGATGGTCGCGGATGCGGCGCGAAATGCCGCGGATCTCGCGGATCGTCCCGTAATCGAGCGCGCGGCGCCAGACGAAGGGACGGATCGTCTCGAGAAACTGGCGGCCGAGACCGGTATCGCCGGCGGCGGCACGCGAACGGATAAATGCCGCACGCTCCCAGGGCAGCGCCTGCGATTCATAATAGCTGATCGCCGCCTCAACGGGCAGGACGATCGGCGTCACCTCCGGCGAAGGGCGCAGCCGCAGGTCGATGCGCACCACATAGCCGTCGGCATCGCGCGCCTGCAGCAACTCGACGACGCGCCGCCCGACACGCACCGCCGCCTCACCGGCATCTTCGCGCTCGCGGTGCGGGAAGGTGTCAGGATCGAAGATCAGGATCGGATCGATGTCCGACGAATAGTTGAGCTCGCGGCTGCCCTGCTTGCCCAGCGCGATCGCGGCGAATCCCTCTGGTGCGGCGCCCGGAACACGCTCGGCCACCGCGGCGGCGATCGCCGCATCCAGCGCATAGTCCGCAAAGTCCGACAGTGCCTGCGTCGCGGTCCGGAAATCGAGCAGCCCGGCCAGATCGCCGAGCGCCACACTCAGCGCCAGCCGCCGCCGCTCGATGCGCAACCTTTTGCCAACCGGCATCGCGGGATCATCGATCCGCACCTGCGCCAGCGGATCGGCCAGCACCTGCGGCAGGCGCGCGAGCAGTTCGGTTTCGCGCTCGATCAGGTGCGCCAGAAAGGGCGACCAGACCCGCGCCCGCTCGATCGCGTCGCGCAGCGCGCCCGCATCGCCATTCATCCCGTCCATCGCGAACCGGTCAGGCGATGAAAGCGCATGATGTCAAGCAACAAAACCGGCGATCGGTCGTTTCAATGTTCATGGTTCGTCACGCCACCCCAGAGGGCAATGCGCAGCAGCCGGCCGGCTATCGCGTGGAATTGCCGCGTCCGCACGATGCGATCGGCGTCGTTCTGCGCGATTCCTATTTGCGCGATATCGAGCTGCCCGAAGACATGGCCGTATTACTGCGCCGGATGAACGGCGCCCGGAACGGCAGGGCGCACAACGACAAAGGCTGAACCCGGGGCTGATTTCGGAAACCGGCTTCGCCCCGCCGCGATCAGCGGTCGCGGCTCAGCTGATTGACCTCATCCATGATCGTGTCGAGCGCGGTGCGCCCGTCGCTCTCGGACTCGCGGCGCGACGGAAGGTTGCCGTCATTCATCAGCGCCTCGAGCGCGACGCGACCGCGCGCCACACGGCTCTTGATCGTGCCGACCGCGACCCCGCAGATCTCGGCCGCCTCCTCATAGGCAAAGCCCCCCGCGCCCACCAGGATCAGCGCCTCGCGCTGGGGTTGAGGCAGGTGCAGCAAGGCGCGCTGCATGTCCGCCAGATCGACATGCTTGTCCTGCGCCGCCGGTGCCGCCAGCAGGCGATCCGCGACCAGATCGTCCCATTCGCCGCGGAAGCGCGCACGGCGCATCTGGCTCAGATACAGGTTGCGCAGGATGATGAAGGTCCAGGCGCGCATATTGGTGCCCGCCTGGAACCGCTTGCGTGCCGCCCATGCCTTGAGCAAAGTTTCCTGGACCAGATCGTCGGCGACGTCGCGGCTGCCCGAAAGCGACCGCCCGAACGCGCGCAGATGCGGGATTACCAGAGCGAGTTGCTTCTTGAACTCCGGATCGGAGAGCGAAACATGCTCAGCCGGCGGCGCATCGTCCTCGCCTTCCTGGTTGGTATCGGTCATTCGGGTCCGTTCGTTCTCGCCCGCCAAATGCGGCTTCGCTTCAGATAGATACGCTGGTCGCACCCGCCCCTCAACCCGCACTGTAAAGCAGGTAGACGGCGTAGATGGCGATGATCAGCACCAGCGAGACCGACAGGATATAGCGGGTCATGTGCGGCGTGGCGCCGGCACGGACACGCTCGGTGTCGATGTGCATGGGTTCGTCGGGATCGACCATGCAGCATCAACACTTGAGAACCGTTTTGGCTCCGTAAGAAATGGAACCCGCGGTCGCTCCTTAGGTCGCCGGCACCGTCGACTGATCGAAGAATAGCGCCTGGCTGATCGCTGCCTTCACGGTCGATCGCTGGAAGGGCTTGGTGATCAGGAAGGTCGGCTCGGGCCGCTCGCCGGTCAGCAGCCGCTCGGGGAAGGCGGTGATGAAGATCACCGGCACGTTGAACTGGGCAAGGATGTCCTTGACCGCATCGATGCCCGAACTGTCGTCGGCAAGCTGAATGTCGGCCAGCACCAGCCCGGGCCGGTCGTCCATCGCCAAGGCGACGGCTTCATCGCGGGTCACTGCGACTCCGGTCACTTCATGCCCCTGGTCGCGGACGATCGTCTCCAGATCCATCGCGATCAGCGGCTCGTCCTCGATGATCAGCACGCGCGCGCGGGTCTGGCTGTCGATCTCGGCCAGCGCCTCGGCGACGAGGGTATCAACCGATTCCGGCGTTTCCTCGAGCAGATAGGCGGCGTCTTCAGCCGTGAAGCCTTCCATCGCGGTCAGCAGCAGGGCCTGGCGCGAGCGCGGTGCGAGCCGGGCAAGACGCGCGCGCGCAATCGCCTCATTGTCGCTCAGCGGGTCGGCATCCTCGACACGCTCGTCGGGATGGGTCGAACCCCAGATCGCCTGGAAGGTGCGGTAGAGGCCAAGTCGCGGATCGACCTCGCGCGGAAATTCGTCCGGCGCGGCGACGATCGCTTCCAGCGTGGCGCGGACATAGCGATCGCCCTCCATCTGGCTCCCGGTAAGCGCGCGACCATAACGGCGCAGAAATGGAAGGTGGGGGGCAAGCTGCTGTCCAAGCGACATGGTCTTTTCATTCTCCTTCGGATCGCTGCCCTTGTGCTGGCGGCGATTTCGCAATGCAAGTCATGCTGCGCTGTCCGAAGAATGCCCCTCCCCGGATTTCGCATCAGCCCTATGGAACCAACGAGCCGTAAATTGGTTTCACGCGACGCATACATGTGTACTTGTGTGTACCCGGCGGCTTGCGGCCGGCGGCGTTTTTGTGCATCCGCCCATTTCCCAAGGGCTTTGAGGGGGACGAAGTGCGTTCGGCCGATCAGAAGAAAAAGGAGCCGCTTGGGCGGACTGGCGGCGGGATGGCTACACGCAAGGACCGCAATATCGGCGAGGCGCTTCGCCGCGTCTATCAGGACGCCGCCGACGAACGGATCCCCGATGATCTGCTCGATCTTCTGAGCAAGCTCGACTAAACGCATGAACCCATGGACGGGGACGAGCTGACACACCGCACGCGCGGCCGCCCCCTTGCCGCGATCGCGCGGATGCCGACCGGCGCCAAAGTTTTCCTGATTCTCAGCGCGGGCCTTCTTCCGCTCGCGCTCATCGCCTTCTTCGCATCGCTGCAGACCACCCGCCTCGCCGATCAGGAGGTCCGCGGCCGCCTGCGCCTCGCCAGCGCCGAGTCCGCACGCGCCCTTCGCAGCGAAATCGCCTGGGAACTCCGCGAACTCCGCACTGCGCTCCCTGCGATCGAGGGTGCGCCGCCGAATTGCGGGCGGCTTGCAGGCGTGTTCGAGCCGCAGGCGATGAACGGCGTGCGTTACGCGCTGCTCGATACCGACAAGCGGCTGCTGTGCGGTACGCCGCTGCCCACCGCGGGCAACCAGACGCTCGCCCGTGGCGGCTCCGCAGTGCACCTGCTCCCCGATTCGGGCGCACAGATCGAGGTGACCGGATCGACCGGCTACATCGCACGCGCCTTCTTCCCCACACAGTTCCTCGCAGCGTCGGCTGAGCCGAGCGGGATGACGCGCGACTATGGCATCACGCTGGCGAGCAACGAGACATCGCTGGCGCTGCGCCGCCTGGCCGCAAGCGGCCCGCTCGACCGGCGCGAAGTGCAACGGGTCGATCTGGGGGTTCAGGGCCTGTCGCTCGAGATGACCGTGGGCAGCGCGCCCATCACCTCATCGATGGTGATCGCGGCGCTGTCGCCCTTCCTGATGTGGCTGCTGGCGGCGGGCATCGCCTGGTTCGTCGTCGATCGCCTGCTGATCCGGCCGCTGCGCCGCCTGCGCCGTACCGTCAGCGCCTATCAGCCGGGCGAGTTGATCGACCCGGAGGCCGGCAGCGACATCCCGGCGCAGGAAATCCGCGAGCTGGGCGAAACCTTCCGCGGCCTCAGCCGCACCGTCCAGGCGCACGAACTCGATCTTGCCGAGGCGCTGACGCGGCAGACCAAGCTGACGCGCGAGGTGCACCACCGCGTCAAGAACAACCTCCAGGTCATCGCCAGCCTGATCAATTTCCACGCCCGCGGCGCGAAGTCGGGCGAGGCACTGGGCGCATATGCCTCGATCCAGCGCCGCGTCGATGCGCTGGCGGTGGTCCATCGCCACCATTATGCGGGGTTCGAGGAAACGCTCGGCATCGAGATACGCCCGGTGATCGGCGAGTTGGCGTCGAACCTGCGCGCGACCGCGCCCGAGGATTCGCGGATCGGCATCGTGCTCGACGTCGATCCCTGGCTGGTGTCGCAGGACAATGCCGTCGCAATCGCGTTCCTGATCACCGAGATCGCGGAGCTGGCGATGAATGTGAGCCATGCGGCGCAGATCCATATCGCGATGAAGGCGAGTCCGCAGGATACGGGTCAGGCAGTCCTGCAGATCGGCTCGCCCGCGCTGTCGGATAGCCCCGAATTCCACGATCTCTACGACAATCGCTACGGACGCGTAATCGCCGGGCTGGTGCGCCAACTCCGCTCGCGGCTCGATCATGACGCGGCATCGGGCGCATTCGCGCTTTCGATCGCGGTTGCAGGCCGCCACTAAAAAAATCGAAAAAAGTTTCGGGGAACGCGGAACCGGCAGGTGCCGACCGCGTTCTGCACCTCGGATAGTGACCTTTTGCCCCCCCGCTCTCGCTATCCACGAAACAGGCCCGGACGCATCCACCCTCCCCCCCCCGGTGATGCGTCCGGGCCTAATTCGTCTTCAGGGCAAAGGATTTCGGCGCTGTTGCGGAACGAAGCCAGCCGCCGCACATTGATCCCCGGCAATTCGAGATGGAGACTGAAGATGCGTAAGCTGCTTGCGATGGCGCTGGTTGGACTGGCCCTGTCGGCGTGCAACACGATCGAGGGCGTGGGCAAGGACGTCAAATCGGCGGGTGACACCGTCGCCAAGACTGCCGACGGCGCCAAGTAATCAGGCCTGAAAGCCTATTCTCCGGCGGCGGCTTCGGCCGCCGCTTCCTTTTCGCTTTCCTTTTCCCGGCGGCGGCGCGTGAACCAGATCGCGACCAGCGAGAGGAAGTAAAGCCCGCACAGCGGGATGGCGAGCAGCAGCTGCGACCCGATATCGGGCGGCGTCAGCACCGCGGCGATCGCAAACGCCGCCACCACCGAATAGCGCCAGGCGCCCTTGAGCTGCTCATAGGTGACGATGCCTGCCCGCTCGAGCAGCATCAGCAGTACCGGCAGCAGAAACGAGATGCCGAACGCGAACAGGAACTGCATCACGAAGCCGAGATATTTCTCGGCATCGGGCAAGGCGACCTGTTCGACCCCTCCGCCAAGTTCGCCCTGATATCCCAGCAGGAAGTGCAATGCGGTCGGAATCGTCACCCAATAGGCCAGTGACGCACCCGCGACGAACAGGGCCGGGGTCGCGAGCAGGAAGGGCAACAGCGCCTTCTTCTCCTTGCGGTACAGACCCGGTGCGACGAACTGCCACAGCTGAACGGCGACGATCGGAAACGCGACCATCACCGCGGCGAAGAACGCGACCTTCAGCTCGACGAAGAAGCCGCCCATGATGCTGGTGAAGACCAGCTTGTCCTGCCCCGCCTGTGCGAGCGGATGGACCAGGAAACCGTAGATCGGCTTCACGAAATAGAAACAGACCGCGAACGCCAGCACCAACGCGAGCACGCAGTAGAGCAGCCGGCGGCGCAGCTCGATCAGATGTTCGAGCAGCGGGGCTTCGGTGCCTTCGAGTTCGTTGTCGCTCACGATGCGGCCTTCTTGCGCGGCGCGCGCGGCTTGCGGGCGGGCTTGGCGGGCGCTTCCTCGATCGCGGCGTCGGCCGCCTCCGGTTTCAGCGCGGGCGGCTCGACGGTCGCAGGCGGCGCATCCTCGGGTTCGACCGCCGCGGGCGCGGTGCCTTCGGGATTGGGGTCATAGACCGGCGCGGGCAGCGCCTTTTCGGGCGGATAGTCGCGCATGATGCGCGCATTCTCTTCCGCCCATTTCTTTTCCATCTCGGCCAGTTCGGCCTCGCGGACCATATTATCGAAGCCGCTGCGGAACTGGCGCGCGACGCCACGCGCCTTGCCGACCCAGTGGCCGACGAAGCGCATCGCCTTGGGAAGATCCTTCGGCCCGATCACCAGCAGGGCGACGATCGCCACCACCAGGAATTCAGGCGCGTTGAAATCGAGCATCTATCGACCGGCCCGGAAGGCCGCGGCACGGGGCCGCGGCGTTGAACTCAACGCTCTTCCGGCGTCGAACGCGTTTCGGCCGCACTATTCTGCGGCTGCGGATCGGCGACGCGCTTGGCCTCGATCTCGGCGGGCTTGGCGGGCGTCTCTTCCTCTTCCGCCATGCCCTTCTTGAACTGCTTGATGCCCTTGGCCACGTCACCCATCATGTTCGAGAAGCGGCTGCCCCCGAACAGAAGGATCACGAGAACACCGACGATCAGCCAGTGCATCAGACTCATACCACCCATCGGAACTCTCCGTTGATTCCCGGCCCATCTAGTCTTCTTCGTCGGCGGTTACCATGGTTTCCGCACCGGAATGCGCGGCCTCGAACGCGAGATCGACCGGGTCGAGCAACCCCGCCGCACGCAGATCGTCGATTCCGGGCAAATCGCGCCGGCTGGCGAGGCCGAAATGCGTGAGGAATTCCGCCGTCGTCGCGAACATCAGCGGCCGCCCCGGCACCTCACGGCGGCCCGCCGGGCGGATCCAGCCCGCCTCCATCAGCACATCGAGCGTGCCCTTGGAAATCTGCACCCCGCGGATCGCCTCGATCTCCGCGCGCGTCACCGGCTCGTGATAGGCGATGATCGCCAGCGTCTCGATACCCGCACGGCTGAGCTTGCGGCTGTCCTCGCGGTCGCGGCGCAGGAAATTGGCGAGATCGGCGGCAGTCTGGAAATGCCAGCGCCCGCCGCGCTCGACCAGTTCGATCCCGCGTCCGGCATAATGCTCGGCCAGCGCCGCCAGCGCCGCGGCGAGATCGACCTCTTCCCCGACATAGGCGCGGATGTCGGCGATCGTCATCGGCTGCTCGGCGGCGAACAGCACCGCTTCCACCGCACGCATCGTTTCGTCGGGCCGGGTCATAGCTGCGCAGCCTTGAGATAGAGCGGCGCGAACGCCGATTTCTGCTTGAGTTCCACCCGTCCCTGCCGTGCCAGCTCGAGCGCCGCAACGAAGGACGAGGCAAGCGCCGACTTGCGGTACAACCCCTCGGCCTCAGCGGGCAGGAAGCTTTCGATCGTGCTCCAGTCGATCCGCTCTCCGACCAGCTCGGAAACGCGCGCGATCGCATCCTCCAGCGTCATCACCGGCCGCACCGCGACGACATGGAACACCGGGCGGGTACGCGCGCTGATCTGCCCATAGGCCGAAATCAGGTCATAGATTTCCGCCTGCCAGCGCGACTTGCGGACAACCTTCAGTCCCTCGGGCGCGCCACGCGGAAAGACGTCGCGGCCCATCCGGTCGCGCGCGATCAGCCGGGCGCCTGCCTCGCGCATCGCGTTGAGCCGCTCCAGCCGCAATTGCAGCCGCAGCGCCAGCTCCTCCGGACTCGGCTCGATCTCGGGATCGCGCGGGAGCAGCAGCGCCGATTTGAGATAGGCCAGCCACGCCGCCATCACGAGATAGTCGGCCGCGACCTCCAGCTTCAGCTCGCGCGCCTCGTTCACATAGGTGAGATACTGGTCGACCAGCTGGAGGATCGACAGCTGGCGCAGATCGACCTTCTGGTTGCGCGCCAGCGCGAGCAGCAGGTCGAGCGGCCCTTCCCAGCCGTCGATATCGATGGTCAGGGCTTCGGCCGCTTCGCTCATCGGACGACGCCAAAAGTCCCAAAAGTCACACTGACACGCGCGCGAGCGCCACCGAGCCGCGCGACGCCGCGTGGAAGATCAGGCGAGCGCAAGCAGCTCGTCCCGCTTGGCGATCAGCGCGTCCATCGGCGCGTCCTCCGGCCGGATGCTGGCCATTGCGCGTTCGAGCCGGGCCAGCGTCGCCGCCGACGCGTCGCCGAGCCGCCCGGCGATCTCCACCATCTCGTCCATCCGCGCCCAGCAATCGAGCGCGACATCGCAGCCCGCGGCGATCGCCGCCGCCGCCTTTTCGCCCGCCGTGCCCGACAGCGCCTTCATGTCGATATCGTCGGTCATCAACAACCCGTCGAAACCGATCCGGCCGCGGATGACATCCGCGATCACCGTCGGTGAGAGCGTCGCGGGCCGCTCCGCATCCCATGCCTCGAACACGACATGGCAGGTCATGCCCATCGGCGCGTTGGCGAGCGTGCGGAACGGCTCGATGTCGCGCTCAAGCTCAGCGTCAGACGCCTTGACCACGGGCAGCTCGTAATGGCTGTCGACCACGCCGCGGCCGTGACCGGGCATATGCTTGACCACACCGACCACCCCGCCCCGCGCCATGCCGTCGAGCATCGCGCGGCCGAGCGCCGCGACCTGCATCGGGTCCGAGCCGAAGGTGCGCTCGCCGACCGCGGGGGTCGTCTCCGGCTGGCGCACGTCGAGCAAAGGTGCGCAGTTCACATTGACCCCGACCTCGGCCAGCATCAGCGCGAGCGCATGACCATTGGCGCGCGCCGCCTCGATCGCCGAGGAGGGGGCGAGATCATAGAGCCTGTCGAATGCAGGCCCGGCGGGAAAGGCCGGCCATTCAGGCGGCTGCATCCGCGCGACACGCCCGCCCTCCTGATCGATCAGGATCGGCACATCGCCGCGGCCCGACAGGTCGCGCAGGCTGTCGGTCAGCGCCAGCATCTGCGCGCGCGTCTCGCAGTTGCGCTTGAACAAGATATAGCCGAGCGGGTCCGCGTCTCGGAAGAAGGCACGCTCGTCAGCAGTGAGCGCGGTGCCCGAGAGGCCGAAGATGACAGGCTTCATGCCGCATCCCCAACATGACAGGCGGTTGACGAAGTTGACGCATATGCGCGGTTTTTCGCGCGGGCACAGGAACGGCTAGGCATCCGCCGACTAGATCAGGCGAAGTCCAACTTTTCCAGCGGAAAGCGTTGAGCTCCTCCCCTTCAGGGGAGGTGGCAGCGCAAAGCGCTGACGGAGGGGCCGCCGCGCAGACGGCGGTTTTCAACCGCCACCCCTCCACCACCGCCTTCGGCGGCGGTCCCCCTCCCCTGAGCAAGCTCAGGGGAGGACTATTAGTTCGGCGCGAGGAAGCAGGCTTCGCCCGCCGCCTTGAGCTTGCCGCACAGCTCACTCGCCTGGCTGTTGCTGCCGGTGTTGACGCGCAGGCGGTAGACGGTCTTGCCGTTCACCTCCGCCTTCTCGACCGATTTGCCGAGCGGCGCGAGATAGTTGAACCGCTTCGACAGCCGTGCCCATGCCGCGTTCGCGCCCGCTTCGGCCGGGAAGGAGCCGAGCTGGATGATCGCGCTGCCGGCTGATGCCCCTGGCGCGCGCTGCGACGGAGCCGCCGCCTTCGCGACAGCGGGTGCCGACGGCACGCTCGCGGTGACACGGCTGGTACCCGTCACCGGGGCCGGCGCCGCCTTGGGCGCTGCCTTGCCGGCGACCGGCGCCTCGGGCACCGCGCCGACATTGATCGATCCGTTGGTGGTCGCGCCCTCGCTCGCCGCGAAGACCGTGTCGCCCGCGCCATCGACCTTCATGCCGCCGGGATCGTCGGGCTTGACCTTATAGTCGCCCTCGGCGGCGTTGATCAGCGCGCCGCTGCCGCCGCCTCCGCCGCCGGTACGCTGGAACACCCACCAGCCGCCGCCGACCGCGGCGACGATCACTGCGAGACCGGCGATCGCGGTCAGCAGCTTGCCGAGGATCGGCGGCTTCTCTTCATAGTCATCATCGGCCGTTTCCAGCCAGGGCAGCCGGTCTCCGGTCTCGAGTTCGTCCGCGACGGCCTCATCGACCGCGCTTTCCGGCTTATCCTCTCCTGCGTTCATCAGTTCAGCTCCTGAACCGCCTCCACGCCCATGATGCTGAGGCCATTGCGGATAACCTGCCCGATCGCGTCGGCAAGGGAAAGCCGTGCGCATGTTACTTGTTGATTGTCGGGCAACAGGAAGCGGCGCGACGGATCGTCATTGCCCATATTCCACAGCGAGTGGAATTCGGCCGCCAGATCATAGAGATAGAAAGCGATCCGGTGCGGCTCGCGCGCCGCTGCCGCGCCTTCGACCGTGCGCGGGAACTGGGCCGCCAGCTTCACCAGCGCGAGCTCGCGTGTATCAAGCAGGGACAGATCGGGGGTACCACAGGTGATCCCCGCCTCCGCCGCGCGCCGGTGGAGCGATGCGATTCGCGCATGGGCGTACTGGACATAGAAGACCGGATTGTCCTTCGACGCCTCGACCACCTTGGCGAAATCGAAGTCCATCTGGGCATCGGCCTTGCGGGTGAGCATGGTGAAGCGGACGACGTCCTTGCCGACTTCGCTCACCATGTCGGCAAGCGTGATGAAATTGCCCGAGCGCTTGGACATCTTCACCGGCTCGCCCGCGCGGAGCAGGCGGACCATCTGGACGAGCTTGACGTCGAAGCGGGTCTTGCCCTCGGTCAGCGCCGCGACCGCCGCGACGATCCGCTTGACCGTGCCGGCATGGTCGGCGCCCCAGATGTCGATCAGCTGGTCGGCTGCCTGCGCCTTCTGGAAATGATAAGCGAGGTCGGCGCCGAAATAGGTCCATTGCCCGTTCGACTTCTTGATCGGGCGATCCTGATCGTCGCCGAACTTGGTCGAGCGGAACAGCGGCAACTCGACCGGCTCCCAATCCTCGGGCGTCTCGCCCTTGGGGGCTTCGAGTACGCCGTCATAGACCAGGTCGTGCTTGCGCAGCCACGCCTCGGCCGCCTCGGGCTTGCCCGCGGCCTGAAGCTCAGCCTCCGAGGAGAAGAGGTCGTGATGGATGCCGAGCTGGGCGAGATCGTCCTTGATCATCACCAGCATCGACGCGACCGCTTCCTTGCGGAAGAGTGCGAGCCATTCGCTTTCAGGCTGACCGACGAATGTGTCGCCATATTCGGCAGCGAGCTTTTCACCGACGGGCTTCAGATACTCGCCGGGATACAGACCCTCGGGGATCTCGATGCTTTCGCCGAGCGCCTCGCGGTAGCGCAAATGCGCCGAGCGGGCGAGGACGTCGACCTGCCCGCCCGCGTCGTTGACATAATATTCGCGCACGACCTTGTGCCCGATCGCCTCGAGCAGGCTGGCGAGCGCGTCGCCCACCACCGCGCCGCGGCAATGGCCCATGTGCATCGGGCCAGTCGGGTTGGCCGAGACGTACTCGACGTTGACGGTGATCCCGGCACCGGTGGTCGAGCGGCCATAGGCGTCGCCGTCGGCGTTGATTGCCTGAAGCTCGTCGCGCCAGGTGGCGTCGGTGAGGCTCATATTGATGAAGCCGGGGCCGGCGACCGACACGGCCGAGACCTCGTCGAGCTTCTCCAGCTCGGCGGCGATCTTCTCGGCCAGGGCGCGCGGGTTGGTGCCCGCGGGCTTGGCGAGGACCATCGCGGCGTTGGTCGCGAGATCGCCATGGCTGGCGTCGCGCGGCGGCTCTACCGTCACCGCGCGTCGCTCCAGCCCCGCCGGCAGGTCGCCCGACGCGACGAGCGCATCGAGGGCAGCATCCAGATGGGCGGCGAAACGGGTGTAGAGCGTCATTTGCTGGTCCGATGATTGCAGGAGGCGGGCGCTCTAGCGCACCCGCACGCGTTCGTCACGCGGCGCGCGTTTCCGCAAGTCGGCGGCGGCGCGCGGTGATCGTGCCGTGCGCGCCGAAGATGATCAGCCCGGTCCAGATGAACGCGAAGCAGATCATGTGCGCGGTGGTCATCTTCTCGCCGAAGAAGGTGATGGCGAGGATGAAGCCGATCGTCGGGGCAAGATACTGGAGCAGCCCCAGCGTCGAATAGGGCAGGCGGCGCGCAGCGGCGGCGAACAGCAGCAGCGGCACCGCGGTGACCACGCCCGAAGCGATCATCAGCAGCGTCGGCGCCCAGCCGGTGCCGAAGGTCAGCCCCTGCCCGCCGCCCAGCCAGGCAAGATAGCCGAGCGCGAGCGGCGCGAGGATCAGCGTCTCGAGCGCGAGGCCCTCGAGCGCGCCGACCGGGGCAACCTTGCGGACGAGGCCGTAGAAACCGAAGGTGAAGGCGAGCGTCAGGCTGATCCAGATGCCCCCGCCCGCACCGAGCGCGAGGACGGACACGCCAGCCGCGGCAAGCGCGACCGCGACGATCTGCGCGGCGTTGAGCTTCTCGCGCAGCACGACCACGCCGATCAGGACGTTGACCAGCGGATTGAGGAAATAGCCGAGGCTCGATTCGAGCACATGGTGGTTCTGGATCGCCCAGATATAGACCAGCCAGTTGGTCGAGATCAGCAGCGAGCTGGTGGCGAGGTAGAGCATCGTGCGCGGATTGCGCAGCGCCTCAAACACCGCCGGGCCACGCCGCACCGCGACGATCACGGCGGCGAGGAACGCCACCGACCACAGCACGCGCATCGCGACCACTTCGCCGACATCCGAGCCGGCGAGCAGCCAGTAGAAGAGCGGGAGCACGCCCCAGATGCCATAGGCGCCCAGCCCCTGGATCAGCCCGGTGCGGTCGAGGCGCTCGGGCGCTGGGGCAGGATCGGCACGGGCCATGGCGGGGAAGTAGGGATGATGCTGCGCTGCGCCAAGGTATCGCGCGCGCTATTTCGCCAATCGAAACTGTTGCTTGCGAAAGCTTACTTGTCCTTGCGCGAAGCCTCGACCTCTGCCGGGGTGACGCCGAGCAGCTTTGCCCAGTCGATGCGGACCAGCGCGACCAGTGCGGCGAGCATCGTTACCTGGAGGAGAATTCCCCAGGGGCTGCTGAGCGTTTCCATGAAGGCGTCGCCGATGCTCGACTGCTGGATCTTGCGCGCGGTCCAGCCATAGAGGCTGTAGGTGATCAGCCGCCCGACGAAGAAGGCTGCGGTAAAGCCGAGCAGGGGCACGCGCGCGAGGCCGACCGCCATGAACAATTGCGCCGACGGCAAGGGCGAGAGCAGGAACAGGCCGAGCGCGAGGATGACGTTGTGGCTGCGGCGGTGGAGCGCGATCCGCGCCGCCTCCAGATTGTCGCGAAGATGCTGCGGCAGCCGCGAGGCGAAGATACGGCAGCCCCAGGCCAGCGTGAACCGCCCCAGCGACGCCGCCACCGCCGCGGTCACCACCAGCGCCCAGAGCGGCAATTGGCCGTTGAGCCCGTAGAGCACGACGATCGACCAGGTCGGCGGCGCGAAGGCCGGCAACAGGTTCAGGCCGAAGACGAGGAAGAACAGGCCCACATAGGTCATGCGCCTTGCGTGAGGCCTGACCGGCGCTCAGGCAAGCCAAAGCTTCAGGCGCGGATCAGGCCGCCGATCGGTTTCGCGGACTGGCCGGGGAACAAGGCGGGCATCGCGCGCTGCGGATCGATCCCGAAGTGCCTCGCCACCGCGCCGCCGATCACGCTGTCGAGGCCCGCGGTCGGCTTGAGATCCCGGCCTTCATAAAGCGCGGCGTCGTCCAATCCGGGCCAGTCGGCGGCGACGCGTCCGCCCTGCACCGCGCCGCCGAGCAGCCACGCGACCGAGGCAGTGCCGTGATCGGTGCCCTGGGTGCCATTGATCTTGACCGTGCGGCCGAACTCGGTCGCGACCAGCACCAAAGTCTTGCTCCAGAGCGGCCCCAGCCCGGTCTTGAGCGCGGCGATCATCTGGTCGAGGCCATTCAATTGCCCCGCAAGCCGTCCGCGCTGCTGGGCATGCGTGTCCCAACCGCCGGTCTCGATCATCGCGATCCGCGCGCCATTGTCGGGCACGAGCAATTTGGCTGCGAGCGCACCGGTCGCCGCGGCGTTGCGGCCATTGTCGGCGGCGAGATCACTGGTGAGCGCACGCGTCGCCGTCGCCTGTTGCCAGATCGCGTGGAGTTGCGGATCCTGTGCGTAGAGCATCGACACGCGCGCGAGCAGGTCGTCCGACGCATCGGGCAGGCTGGACGGGGCATAGGACGACACCTCGACACGCCCGCGCATCGCCATCGGGATCGTCGCGGCGACCGCAATCGCCTTGCGTTCGTCGTTCGGGAGCACGCCGAGCAGTCGATTGAGCCAGCCGTCCTTGAGCTGGTACGCCGCCGTCCCGCCGCTCTCGAGCACATTCTGTGCGTCGAAATGCGAGCGGTCGCGATAGGGCGAAGCCACCGCATGGACGAACATCGCCTCCTTCGCGGCATAGAGCTGGGCGACATTCTGGAGGCTGGGGTGCAGCGCGAACATCGCGTCGAGCTTCACCGCTTCGGCGAAATCCTGCGTGAGCACGCCGCGCTGCGCGGCGAAAGCCGGGTCGCCGACCGGCGCGACGGTGGCGAGACCGTCGGCGGCACCGCGCTGGATGATGAAGACGAAGCGCCTGTCGGTCGCCGCCTGGGCAAAGGCGAGACGCGGGGCGAACCCCAAGGAAAGCGCGCCAGCGGTACCGGTGGCGATGAAGTTGCGGCGTGAAAGCATGACCTATCTCCGCAGGAATTCGGGCGAGACGAGCATCAATGCGACGCTTTGTGCCGGGCTTTCGGCACGGGCGATCGCCTGGGCCGTCGTCGCGCTCAGGGCATCGGGAAAGAGCTGCGCGGCGCGGGTGCGGCCGTCGATCGTCTCGCGGGTGCGCGAGGCGAAGCGTTCGGCCGCCTCGACCCGGCGCATCACCGCGTCGGGGCCGGCCCAACTCGCGGCGATATCGTCATAGCCGGCAGGCGATCCGGGCCGCCACACCGGCTGGCCAAGCTGGTTCATCAGCCCGAGCACGGCCTGCGCGGGAACTTCCTGCGTCCCGAGCGCGCGCATCGTCGAGATCGACCATTCCCACGGCGTCTTGAACTTGACCGGCTGGGGTACCCACGCCTCGGGCGCGTCGATCAGCGCGCGATAGACGGTGGGCAGGTCGCCGCCGGATTTGAGGAAGGCGGTTTCGAGCTTGCCGACCAGCGCCGCAGGCGGCTCGTCCCCCGCGAAATGGCGCGCGAGCTTGGTCGCGAGATGCTTCGCGGTGGCGGGGTGGACCGCGAGATCGTCGAGCACCGCGGAAGCCTGCGCCTCACCCTGCTGGTCATAGCGTTTGCCGATGATCGTCCGCGGCCCCGCCTCATGGATGCGCGGCGCGAAGGCAAAGCCGCCCGCTTCCCCGCCTGCCTGTGCCAGCCGTGCGCCCTGCCCGCGCCCCAGGCCCGCGACTGTCCAGCCGGTCATCGCGCGCGCGAATTCGGTGACATCGGCCTGAGTGTAGACGGAGCGGACGCCGAGTGTGTGCAGTTCCATGATCTCGCGCGCCAGATTCTCGTTGAGGCCGAGGCGCCGCTGGCCTTGCTCGCGCTGCGCGAAACGCTGGCCGATGGGACTGTTCGGCCCGACCGATTGCGCCTGATCGAGATAGAGCAGCATCGCCGGATGCCGCTCGACCGCGTGGAGCATGTCTCGGAACCTGCCCAGCACATGCGGGCGGATCGCGTCGAACTCGAACCCGCCGGTCAGGCCGACCATGATCTGCTTGTCCGCCGACACGGCGAAATGGTTGGCCCAGAAATGCACCAGCCGCTCGACAAAGGGCGTGTCGCTCGCGACCGCGGCCTGCGCGCGAACACCCACCGCCTGCGTATAATAGTCGCGGCCACGCTGCCGCGCAGCCTGCCGCGCCTCCTGCGTCACGGCATCGGCATTCTGGCCGTCGCGCCGCGCTGCGCGCGTCTGCATCTGGACGGCATCATAGGCGGCAGCCAGATCGGCGGCGAGCGCCGGGGTACGGGGATAGACCGACACAGCGGCGGGCAGCACCGCGAACCGCTCCATCTGCTCGATCAGCATCCGGCGCGGCGCGGCGGGAGGTGCTTCATTCGCGCGCGCGCCCATGCCGAACCGGTTCAGCGCGATACTGGCTTCGGACATGGCCCTCTCCGATCGTTCGCGGCGACATTATGCGCGCTTTGTCGCAAATCTTTGCCAGCAGCGCATTTTCGTCCCGCCGGGACAACGCCCGGACGGCTGCGCCGGACGCAATCGCACATGCATCCTTCGCGATTGGCGGTTGCTGCGTCGCAACATAACCTCGCTCACAGAACATAAGGGGATGTCGATCTGGCTCTGCAAACAGGGAGAAAGATCGTGATCAAGACCTTCATCAGCGCCGCCGTCCTCCTCAGCCTGCCGGTTGCAGCCTATGCCGGCGAGCGGACCTTCACCCGCGACGGCGTGACCTATGTCTACTCCAGCGAGCAGCGCGGCGAGACCACGGTGCTGAGCGGCAAGGCACTGCCCAACGGCTCGGCCTACACGCTTACCGTCCGCGGCCGGAAGGTGACGGGCCATGTCGGCGGCACCCCGGTGTCGTTCAGCATCGCCAAGCCGCTCGTCAAGAAGGTCGAGACGGCGCAGCGCTGAGCGTGCTTTCCGGTCCGGCCATGCCGGACCGGGTTCGGCACCAGCCCGCTCCCCCACCCGGCCACCCAACGCCAGTGTATTCTATGGGTGGCTAGGTGGGGGAGCGGGCTGGTGCCGCCAGCGAAGCCTAGAACCCTTCGGGCAGGTCGATCGGGCCGACTGCCTCGCGATAGCGCGTGATCGCGTACCGGTCGGTCATGCCGGCGATGAAGTCGGCGATGTGGCGGCTGCGCCAGGGCTCGTCCGCGGGCAGGCAATCGCCCCAGCCTTCGGGCATCAGCGCCGGATCGGCGCTATAGGCCGCGAACAGCCCGGCCACGATCCCCTGCGCCGTATCCGCCGCCGCGACCTGACGCGGATGATGGTAGAGATTGGCGTACATGAAGCGCTTGAGCGTCCGCTCCGCCTCCCGCATCTCGTCCGAGAACACGGCCAGCGCGCGGCCCGCGGCACGCACCTCTTC
This sequence comes from Sphingomonas sp. GW821-FHT03E12, assembly GCF_059420685.1. Classification (NCBI taxonomy): domain Bacteria; kingdom Pseudomonadati; phylum Pseudomonadota; class Alphaproteobacteria; order Sphingomonadales; family Sphingomonadaceae; genus Sphingomonas; species Sphingomonas sp. GW821-FHT03E12. The sequence goes on along the minus strand of NZ_JBWKUF010000002.1, from coordinate 266,510 downwards.
CACGGTTTCGACGCCCGCCTCGGCAACGCGGCGCTGCGTCTCGGCGATCAGGTCGTTGACCATCGTCCCGATCTGCGCGCGGACCAGCTCGCGCATCAGCCGCTTGGTGTCCGCTCCGGGAAAGCGCGCGCGCACCGCGTCCCAGCCCTGCGCGACGAGCGGCACGTCGAGAAGCTGGTCGAGCGTCAGCAGACCGGCGCGCAGCCCGTCGTCGATATCGTGATTATCATAGGCGATATCGTCGGCGATCGCGGCCACCTGCGCTTCGAGCGAGCTGTGCGTGCCAAGCTCGAGCGGAAATGCCGCATCCGCCGCCGCCAGCGCCCAGCCGGGATGCCGCACCGGGCCGTTATGCTTGGCCAGCCCCTCCAGCGTCTCCCAGCTCAGGTTCAGCCCGTCCCAGCCGGGATAGGGGCTGTCGATCACCGTCAATGCGCGCAGCGTGTTGCCGTTGTGATCGAACCCGCCCTGCCCCGTCAGCGCGTCCTTCAGCGCATCTTCCCCGGCATGGCCGAAGGGCGGATGGCCGATGTCGTGCGCGAGGCACAACCCCTCGGTCAGATCCTCGTTCAGGCCGAGCGTGCGCGCCACCGCGCGGCCGATCTGCGCCACCTCAAGGCTGTGGGTCAGGCGGACGCGGAAATGATCGCCGTCGGGCGCCATGAACACCTGGGTCTTGTGGCGCAGGCGGCGGAAGCTGATGGAGTGGATGATGCGGTCGCGGTCGCGCTGAAAGGCGTCGCGGGGGCCGCGCGCTGTACCGCTGCCTTCACCGTGCAGCCGGCCGCGGCTCAGCGACGGATCGCTGGCATAGGGGGCCAATGGCCTCATGCGGTGCAGCGCGGCGATACGGCTCGAATCGGCATCGCCGCGCGATAGATCATTTCGCTGCGAGTTTCTCGATCTTCTGTCCCGCCTCGCTGCTCCAGGCGAAAGCGGACACGCCCTTCTTGCCGATGGTGTTGACGAAGGCCTGTGCCTCCGCCGGCGTCTTGAACGGCCCGACGAGCAACCGGTTGGTGAAGCGCAGCGGCGTCGTCCAGGGCTGGCGCCCCTTCAGTTCCACAGGCGCCTTGGCGAGCAGCCCCCGCCACGCCTTGGGCAGGTCGCTCACATTGGCGCCGCCCGCGACCTGAACCCAATGGCGCACCGGATCGGTCTTTGCCGGATCGGGCTTGGCCTTTTCCTTTGCGGCCGCCTTGCCCTTGGGCGCAGCCTTGGGGTCTCCCGGCTTCGCCGCCGCGGCCTTGGGATCGGCTGGCTTCGCACCAGGGGCCTTGGGGTCCGCAGGCTTGCCGCGCACCAGCTTGCCGGTCTCGGCCTTGGCCGTTTCGGGCTTCGGCGCTTCCGCTTTAGCCTTGACCGGCTCAGGTTTCGGTTTGGCGGGTTCGGGCCTGGGGCGTTCGACCGGCGGCCGCGGGGCCGGGGTTTCGGCCTTGGCGACCTCGACCGGCGCGGGCGGCGGGGCAGGCTCGGGCTCCGCGCGGCCGGGCATGGGCGCGACGCCGAGTTCCGACGCCGGGATCGTGATCCCCGCGATGATCCGTGCGATGACATTGTCCTCACCGCCGATACGGGGCGGCGGCGGAGCCGCTTCCGCCATTCGGGCGGGCGGCACCTCGTTTGCTGCGGGCGTTGCCGCCGCAGCAACGGCAACCGGTTCAGCCACGGGAGCAGCCGGTTCGGCCGGCTGCGCTTGCGTCTCGGCAAGCCGCTGCGCCTCGGCGAGGCGCCGGGCCTCGGCAAGCCGTTCCGCCTCCGCGAGGCGCTTCGTCTCGGCTTCGCGCGCGGCGAGCTCGACCGCAGCGCGCTCACGGGCCTGTGCCTCGGCGACGCGGCGCGCCTCCGCTTCGCGCGCTGCCAGTTGCTCTGCGGCGACGCGTTCCGCCTCGCGCTGCCTTGCCGCCAGCGCCTCACGCTCCTGCTGCGCCTTGAGATCAGCAAGGCGCTTCGCCTCACGCTCGCGCGCCAGCCGCGCCTCGGCCTGCTCGTTCGTCCGCCATCCCAGCGGTTCGCGCACGCCCGAGTTGCGCGATCTGGCATTGCGGCGATCCGCCTGGCCGGAATCGGCCTGTGGCTCGCGGCGCGGCACGTCCGCCGCCGCGACGGCGACGCCCGACTCCTGCCCCAGCCGCGACAAGGGTGGCGCAAGCTGCGCGTCGGCGATGCGCGCGGCGGTACGGCGCAACTCGCCGAAATGAACCGCGAAGGCCTTGTCGGACGCATTGAGCGTCGGCAGCCGCCGGAAGAAGGGCGCGAGCGCCGTTCCGACGCCGCCCATCATGCTGGCCGCAATCTTGTCCGCCCCGGCCGCGTCGCCGCTCATCGCCAGGATGAAGGCGCGCGCGCGCCACCCAGCGCGGTCGCTGCGGCGGAGCAGCGGGTCGAGCACGCGCATCGCCTCCCCGGTCTGCCCGCTGATCCCGAGCGAGAGCGCATAGCGCCGGATCGTCTCGTCATCGGCCGCACCGCGCATCGCCGTGCGATATTCGCGCTGCGCATGGCCCTGCGCACCGATCAGATCATAGGCGAGACCGCGATCGGACGCATAGTCGTCCATCGCCAGCCCATGACGCTCAGCCTCCGCGAACAGGCGCAGCGCTTCGCCCGGCCGCTCCATCCGCACCATCACCATCGCCTGACCGGCCAGCACGCGCGGATTGGAAGGATCGACTGCCTGCGCACGGGCGAAGAACCCGGCCGCGGCAGCGGCATCGTTGAGCCGCGCGCTCATCTCCCCCGCCGTCAGCAGGGCACGGACGTTGCGCGGGTCGCGCGCCAGCGTCCGCATCTCCTCGGCCAGCCGGTCGGCGTTGGGGGTCGGGACCGGCGCTACTTCCTGCGCGGATGCCGGTGAGGCGGCGCAGACAGCGAGCGCGATCAAGGCGGCGCCCCAGCGGAATCGGATGCAAAGGCGAGGATCACGTTTCATGCGATGTCGCCGCTACACAGGTGCGCGCCTGAACCGATACTGTCGAACCGCGGCGTCATCGTCAGGACGAGACGCCGCAGCGACGAGACGCGCAGGTCAGGTTACTGGTTGTTCTGGCGGTTGAGGAAACGCGGGATATCGAGCGAGTCCTTGGCGTCGTCATCCTTCGACGCATTGCGTGCCGCAGCCATCCGCTCGAACAGCGTGCCGCCGGTCCGCGGCTTGGGCTCTTCGGCGGCCGGAGCCGGCTCATCGTCGCCGCCACCGGTCAGCCAGCGGCGCCGGATCGTCGGCTCGGGCGGAAGATCGTCGGCAGCCGGCGTTTCGGGCACAACCGCATCCGAACCCAGCACCAGTTCGTCGGCAGCTTCCTCAGCAGGGAGCGGCGCTTCGAGCGTCAGTTCGTCCTCGGCGGCCGGCGGGGTCGCGGCAACGGCCGGATCCTCGAACGAGGCAACCGGCTCGGCGGGCGTTTCGGCAACCGGCTCGGGCTCGAACGCCGGAGCAGGCTCGGGCGCGGCGGGCGCCAGCGGGCGGCGCACCGAACCGAAGGAGAAGCTGCGCGCGGCGTCGGCCGCAGGCGCTGCGACCGCAGGCTGTACGCCATCGGCCTCTATACCGGTCGCGACGACCGAGACGCGGATCTTGCCTTCCAGCTCGGTGTTGAACGCCGAACCCCAGATGATGTTGGCGTCGTCGTCGACCAGCTCGCGGATATGGTTTGCGGCTTCGTCCACCTCGAGCAGGCGCATGTCCTCGCCGCCGGTGATCGACACGATCACGCCCTTGGCGCCGTTGAGCGACACGCCGTCGAGCAGCGGATTGGCGATCGCCTGTTGCGCCGCCTCGATCGCGCGGCTGTCGCCCGACGCTTCGCCGGTGCCCATCATCGCCTTGCCCATCTCGCTCATCACCGAACGGACGTCGGCGAAGTCGAGGTTGATGAGGCCGGGCATGACCATCAGGTCGGTGATGCCGCGCACGCCCTGCTGCAGCACCTCGTCCGCCATCTGGAACGCTTCCTTGAAGGTCGTGTTCGCATTGGCCACCAGGAAGAGGTTCTGGTTGGGGATGACGATGAGCGTATCGACGTACTTCTGAAGCTCCTCGATGCCGGCATCGGCCGACTGAGCGCGCTTCTTGCCTTCAAAGGCGAACGGCTTGGTGACGACGCCGACCGTGAGGATGCCCATGTCGCGCGCGGCCTTGGCGATCACCGGCGCTGCACCGGTGCCGGTGCCGCCGCCCATGCCGGCCGCGATGAAGCACATATGCGCGCCGTTGAGCGCCTCCTGAACCTGCTCGATCGTCTCCTCGGCAGCGGCACGGCCGATCTCGGGACGCGAACCCGCACCCAGGCCCTGGGTGATCTTCGCGCCAAGTTGGATGCGGTGCGCCGCAGTCGATGACTTGAGCGCCTGCGCGTCGGTGTTGGCGACGAGAAACTCGACGCCCTGCACTTCCGCGTTGATCATGTTGGCGATCGCGTTGCCTCCGGCTCCGCCTACGCCGATCACGGTGATCCGCGGCGTCAGCTCGTCGAGGTCGGGCGGGAGGAAATCGATGCTCATCTTACCTATTCTCCTCAGGCCCCACGCCCCACGAGTGGCGCCTGCTTAATCCCTGTTTCTGCACGATGCCGATGAGCGGTGCCAGCGTAATTCACCAGTCATCAACAACATTTATTCAGTAATTGGCCCGAAATGCGGCGATCATCCGCTGGAACATCGCCTTTGGTGTCGCACGCGTAACGAGTTGATGGTTCTGTTGCAGCGCGCGCAGGTCGACCGGATCGGCCGCCGCGAAGCTGGCAAGCCCCGCCAGCGTCGCAAAGGCCGGCCCGGCATGCGCCTCGGGCAGCGCCGAAAGTCCGCGCGGACGGCCGACACGGACCGACCGGCCAAGCGCCTGCTGTGCATAGTCGGCGATACCTTTGAGTTCAGCACCGCCGCCGGTCAGCACGATTTGCCGGCCGACGGGATCTTCGAAATTCAACTTGGCGAGTTCCTTGCCGATCTCGACCATCAACCGGTCGAGACGCTGGCGGATCACCGCGATCAGCTGCGCGCGGGTGATGCGCCCGCCTTCGGCGGTTTCCTCGTCAGCGGCGATCGGGGCGACATCGATCATGTCGTGATTGTCGCGCGGCGTCATGTTGGCGCTGCCGTAGAAGCACTTCATCCGCTCGGCCTGGCCGCGGCGCGTGCCGAAGGCGCTGGCGATATCGTCGGTGATATCGGCCGACCCGCTGGGGATCGACGACAGGCCAGTGAGCACGCCATCCTTGTAGACCGAGACATTGGTCACGCCCGCGCCGATCTCGACCAGCGCGACGCCAAGTTCGCGTTCCTCTTCGCTGAGGCACGACAGGCCCGTCGCGACCGGCGCGGCGATGATCGACTTGACCTCGAGATGCGCCGAGCGGACGCAGAGGTCGAGGTTGCGCACCGGCGCCCCCTCGGTCGAGACGACATGGATGTCGACGCCCAGCCGTTCGGCATGGAGGCCGATCGGCTGCTTGACCCCGGCGAGCCCGTCGAGCGTGTAGCGCGTCGGCTGGGCATGGAGGACCATTCGTCCGCCCGGATTGATCGACTCCCGGCCGGCACGTAGCAGATCGTCGATGTCCGACTGTTCGACGCGATGTCCGCCCAGATCGACTTCGAGCCGCAGGATGTCGGAGACGAGGCCGCCGGCCGAGAAGCTGACCCAGACATCCTCGATATTGGTGCCCGCGATCCGTTCGGCCTGCTCGACCGCCTCGCGCACCGCGATTTCGGTCGCGTGCATGTCGGCGACATAGCCGCGCTGGACGCCGCGGCTCTCGCGCTGGCCGGTGCCGAGCACCACCAGCTCGCCGCCGTCCCCCTTTTGCGCGATCAGCGCCGACACCTTGGACGAGCCGATGTCCAGTGCGGTGATCAATCCCTCGGGCGCCGTCTTTGCCATTGTCCCTACCCCCTACTCACTCACGCCTGCAGTTTCGATCTGCTTGGGCGCCGCCTGTCCCGGCATCCGCACCACCAGCCGCGAAGGATCGCGCATGTCGAACTTCAGATATCCCCGGCCGAGCAGCCGGTCCGCCCCGTCCAGCTCGGCGAACTTCTTGAGCGCCTTGGCCGCTGCCGCCTCACCCTCGGGCAGCGCCAGCCGCTCTCCGGTGTTGAACGACAGATCCCAGCGCCGGTTCCCGATCCAGGTCGCCGCCTTGACCAGCGGCTTGAGCGCGGGCGCGGCGTCGAGCAATTGCTGATAAGCGGGCTGCTGCGCATAGGCACCGTCGCCGATCACCAGAGGCAGATCGGGCATCGCCTCAGCCGAGACGGGTTCGAGCAGTACGCCCTCGCTGTCGATCAGCATCAATTGTCCCTGATGCTGCCACACCGCCGCCGCCTTGCGCTCGACGATCTGGACGACCAGCGTGTCGGGCAGGCGGCGCGAGACACGCGCGTCGGCAACCCAGCCGATCGTCATCAGCTTGCCGCGCACTTCCTCCAGATCGACCAGCGGCATAGCCTGCGACTTCGGGCCGAAGGCATAGTCGAACACGGTTTCCTTGTCGGCGCGCTTGATACCGCTCACCGCGACATCCTCGACCCGGAAGCCCGCACGACCGATCCCCTCGGCCACTGCAGTGCCGATGATGCCGGGCACGCCGAACAGCGTCGCAACCCCGAGCGCCGTCGCGATGGCGACACCGGTGATGCCCCATACGGTGATCCTGTGGAGCGTCGCCTCGCTGACCGGCAGCGCCGCGACCGCGAGGTCGAGGACGTTGGCCTGCTTCTTCTTGGGCTGCTGTGCGCGCCGCTTGGGCTTGACCGCAGGACGCCTGGCCGGGCTGGGCTTGCGGCTCATCCCGCCGCCTCCACCGCCACGGGTGCATCGGCCATCGCCTCATCCACGATCGCCTGCACCAATTGCGCATAGCTCATGCCGAGATGCTTCGCCTGTTCGGGTACCAGGCTGAGCGGGGTCATGCCCGGCTGGGTATTCACCTCAAGCAGGAACAGCCCCTCGACGCCGAGATGGTCGTCCCACCGGAAGTCCGAGCGCGACGCGCCCTTGCAGCCGAGCAGCCGGTGCGCGTCGAGCGCGAGGCGCTTGCACGCCTCGGTGATCTCGTCGGGGATCTCCGCCGGACAGATATGGTCGGTCATGCCGTCGGTATATTTGGCGTCGAAATCGTAGAAGCCGCTCTTGGGCTTGAGCTCAGTCACCAGCAGCGCCTGGTCGCCCAGCACTGCGGTGGTCAGCTCGCGCCCGCGGATGAACGGCTCGGCGAGCAGTTCGTCGAACTCCTGCCAGGGGCCGGTCGCCTGGGGCGAGATCGGGTTGCCGTAATTGCCCTCCGCCGTGACGATCGCGACGCCGACCGACGAGCCTTCGTTCACAGGCTTGAGCACATAAGGGCGCGGCAGCGGGTCATGCTCGTACAGCGCCTCGGTCCGGACGATACGCCCGCCCGGCATCGGGATGCCCTGCGGCACCAGCGCCTGCTTGGTCAGCTGCTTGTCGATCGCGATGACCGAGGTGACCATGCCGCTATGGGTGTAGCGCAGGCCCATCAGGTCGAGCATGCCCTGTACCGTGCCATCCTCGCCCGGGGTGCCGTGCAGCGCGTTGAAGACGAGATCGGGGTTGGCGGCCGTCAGCTTCGCCGCGACGTCGCGGCCCATGTCGATCCGCGTGACCCTGTGCCCGAGCGACTCCAGCGCGTCGGCGATGCCGGTGCCCGACATCAGCGACACCGGGCGTTCGGCCGACCAGCCGCCCATCAGGACCGCGATGTGGAGGGGGCTCATTGGTGGTCTCCGCCGCTGAGACCGCGGACGCTAAAGCTTCCCTTTTCGACACTTTCCTCCACCGCGACGCCCCCGAACCGGTCGAAGGCTTCAAGCATCGAGAGCTCGAGGTCGGACGCCGTGTGTCGATAGCTACGCAGGTGATCTCCCGACAAAAAGAGTCGTTTGGATTCACCGGCCAGAACTTCTCGAACCAGCGCATGGGGTAGAATGTGGTCCAGCTTTGCCCGATCTTGACTATCGCAAATGCTAGCAAAGTCAGCCGTCCACGCGCCATAGGAGGTCCAATCGGAATGACGCGCGGCGACGTCGGAAATCGACGTTCGATCGGCTACGCTGAGCAATTGCCAGAAGCGCATGCTAGATTCTTCGGATCGCGGCTGTGTAGTCACTTCGCCACTCCCACGCGCTGGATTTCCCATTCCAGCTCAATCCCTGAACTTGCCTTCACCTTGGCCCGCACTTCCTCGCCCAGCTCCTCAATATCCGCGCTGGTCGCGTCGCCGGTGTTGAGCAGGAAGTTGGTGTGCTTCTCGCTCACCTGCGCGCCGCCCTTGCGCAGGCCGCGACAGCCCGCCGCGTCGACCAGCCGCCACGCCTTGTCACCGGGCGGGTTCTTGAAGGTCGAGCCGCCGGTCTTGCTGCGCAGCGGCTGCGATTCCTCGCGCGCGGCGGCGATGCGGTCCATCTCGGCCTGGATCGCGGCGGGATCGCCGGGTTCGCCGCGAAACGTCGCGCTCACCACCACCGCGCCCTCGGGCAGCTCGGAATGGCGATAGGTATAGCCGAGCGCGTCGACCGCCAGCGTGCGCCGCTCGCCCGAGCGCAGCACCACTTCGCACTCGACCAGGATGTCCGCGGTCTCACGGCCATAGGCGCCGCCATTCATCCGCACGAAGCCGCCGACCGTGCCGGGGATCGAGCGCAGGAACTCGACGCCGGTGATGCCCGCGTCGCGCGCGCTGGAGGAAACGAGGATGCCGCTCGCCCCGCCGCCGCACTTCAGCGTCGTCGCGTCGATCCGCTCGACCTTGGCGAAGGGCTTGCCCAGCCGCACCACGACGCCGGGCACGCCGCCGTCGCGCACGATCAGGTTGGAGCCGAGCCCGAGCGCCATCACCGGCACATCGCCGTCGAGATCGCGCAGGAAGTCGGCGAGATCGTCCACATCCGCCGGCTCGAACAGCCATTGCGCGGTGCCGCCGCTCTTGAACCAGACCAGCGGCGCCAGCGGCGCATCGGCGGTGAGCTTGCCGCGGACCTTGGGGAGCAGCGCGACGCTCACTTCACCCCCCATAGTTTCGCCCATTGCTTCCAGTATTTCAGGTTCGCCTCGGCCGCCTTCTGCCCGGCCTGCTGGAGCTCGTTCACCTGCTCGCCCGCATCGAGCAGCCGCTGGGCCGCGTCGAGATGCGCCTTTTGCGCGCGGATGATTTCGCGCTGCATGTCGGTGGCGAGGGTGAACCAGTCGCTCATGCAGCGACCTTCCGCTGCGCGTTGACCGCATCGGCGAGGCCCGCGGCCCATTTGGTGATGTCACCCGCGCCGAGGCATACGATCAGGTCGCCCGGCTGCGCGATCTCGGCGACCTTCGTGGCCAGCGCCGAGGCGTCGGCAATGGTCGCCGCCGATCGATGACCACGCTCGCTGGTGCGCGCGACCAGCGCATCGGCATCGACGCCCTCGACCGGGGCCTCGCCCGCGGCATAGACCGGGCTCACGAACACCATGTCGGCGTCGTTGAACGCCTGAGCGAAGTCGTCCATCAGATTGCCGAGCCGCGAGTAGCGGTGCGGCTGGACCACGGCGATCACCCGGCCCTCGACGCTCTCGCGCGCCGCCGCCAGCACCGCGCGGATCTCGACCGGGTGGTGGCCGTAATCGTCGATCACGATCGCCGGGTTGGCGCCGTCGAAGCCGATCTCGCCGACCTTGGTGAAGCGGCGCTTAACCCCGCCGAACTTGGCGAAGCCGTTCTGGATGGTCGCGTCGTCGATGCCCATCTCGAGCGCCACGCCGATCGCGGCGAGCGCGTTCTGGACATTGTGGCGGCCGGGCATCGGCAGGTCGATGCCCTCGATCGAGCGGGTGGTGCCGTCGCGCGACCGGATGATCGCCTCGAACCGGTTGCCGCCCGGATAGGGCTGGACGTTGACGCCGCGCACATCGGCGCTGGCGGCAAATCCATAGGTCACGATCCGCCGGTCGCGCACACGCGGGATGATCGCCTGAACCTCTGGATGATCGAGGCAGAGCAGCGCCGCGCCGTAGAAGGGCACATTCTCGACGAACTCGACATAGGCGTCCTTCGCCTTGTCGAAGCTGCCATAGTGATCGAGATGTTCGGGATCGATGTTGGTGACGACCGCGATCGTGCCGTCGAGCCGCAGGAAGCTGCCGTCGCTCTCATCGGCCTCGACCACCATCCACTCGCTGTCGCCGAGGCGCGCGTTGGAGCCGTACTGGTTGATGATGCCGCCGTTGATCACGGTGGGATCGACCCCGCCTGCATCGAGCAGCGCGGCGATCATCGAGGTCGTCGTGGTCTTGCCGTGCGTCCCTGCCACCGCGACGGTGGACTTGAGGCGCATCAGCTCGGCCAGCATCTCGGCACGGCGCACCACGGGGATGCGGCGGGCATAGGCGGCCTGCACCTCGGGATTGTCGCGCTTGATCGCGGTCGAGGTGACCACCACCGCAGCGTCGCCGAGATTGTCGGCGGACTGGCCGATCGCGATCGCGATGCCGCGCTTGCGCAGCCCTTCGACCACATAGCCTTCGGCGCTGTCGCTGCCCTGAACCTTGTAGCCGAGATTGTGCATCACCTCGGCGATGCCGGACATGCCGATCCCGCCGATGCCGACAAAATGGATGGTGCCGATATCCTTGGCGACGCCCTTCATGCGCCCAAGCCTCGCAAGAGGCTTACATCACGCATACGCTGCTCCTTCGATCTGCTGGGGTTTTGCGTGGCCCTGCCCCGCCGAAGCCCAGTCAGCGTCGATCGATTCAACAAGGTCGGCCAGGTCGCGCGCCGCATCGGGACGGCCGACGCTGCGCGCGCAGGCGGCGGCATTGGCGAGGGCGTCGGGCTCCAGCCCCAGTTTCTGCATCTGCTTGGCGAGTTCCTGCGCGGTGAAGGCGCGCTGCTGGATCGTCCGCGCGCCGCCCGCCTCGCTGATCTCGCGCGCATTGGCGGTCTGGTGATCATCGGTCGCCGAAGGCAGCGGCACGAGGATCGCAGGGCGGCCCGCCGCGGTCAGCTCCGCGATGGTCGAGGCGCCCGCGCGCGCGATCACCAGATGCGCCCAGGCCAGCCGCTCGGGCAGGTCGGGCAGATAGGTGGCGATCTCGGCCGGGATGCCGTGATCGGCATATTTGCGGCGCACCTCGTCGATATCCTCGACGCGCGCCTGATGCGTCACCTGAAGCCGCCGGCGGAAATGGACGGGGAGCAGCGCGAGGCCGTCGGGCACGACCTGCGACAACACCGACGCGCCCTGGCTGCCGCCGGTGACGAGCACACGGAAGATGCTGTCCTCGTCCAGCGGGGGATAGGGCCGCAGGCGCAGGTCGAGCACGGCCTGCCGCACCGGATTGCCCACCAGATGGGTCTTGGTCTCGTAGCTCTCCTTGAGCCGTTCGACATCGGCATAGCTCGTCGCGATCGCCGAAACCTTGCCGGCGACCAGCCGGTTCACGCGGCCGAGCACGGCGTTCTGCTCATGGATCACCGCCGGCACCCGGGCCGAGAAGGCAGCCATCAGCGCGGGAAGCGAGGCATAGCCGCCGAACGCGATCACCGCCGAGGGACGGAACTCGCGATAGAGCGCGCGCGCCTGCGCCCGCCCCTTGCGCATCGCATTGGCCGCCTTGAGCCAGCCGATCGGCCCGCCGGAAAAGCGCGAGGCGGGCACTACCCGCGTCTCGATCCCGTCGAACAGGTCGGGAAAACGCACCCCGCGCTCGTCCGATACCAGCGCAACCTTGTGCCCGCGCCGCATCAGCTCGGTCGCGAGCGCTGCCGCTGGGACCATGTGCCCCCCGGTGCCGCCCGCCGCCAATACGTAACGCTTAACCGAACTCATCAACCGCTTCCCCGAACCGTGTAAGGCGAACGCTTGAGATACGGATTCCGCCGCGTGAAGGCGAGCAATAGTCCCATCCCGATCGACAGCGCGACCATCGACGAACCGCCATAGGAAATGAAGGGCAAGGTCATGCCCTTGGACGGCGCAAGGCCGGTGTTCACCGCCATGTTGATCAGCGCCTGAATCCCGAATTGGGCCGCCAGCCCCGCCGCCGCGAGCATGCGGAAATTGTCTTCCTCGTCGAGCAGCTTGATCAGCACGCGCAGGATGATCGCGAGATAGAGGATCGCGATGCCGATGCACGCGATCAGCCCGAACTCCTCGCCGACGACCGAGAAGATATAGTCGGTATGCGCCTCGGGCAGCTTGAACTTGACCGTGCCGCCGCCGGGGCCGGTGCCGGTCGCGCCGCCGCCGGTGAGCACCGCGTGCGCCATGTCGGTCTGGTAATGCTCCGCCGCCGCCTTTTCGGGATCGGGGAAGAGGAAGCTGTCGATCCGCGTGCGCGCGGTATCGTAGAAGAGATAGGCCGCGATCACGCCTGCGACGGCGCCCCCGCCCAGCACACCCATCGCCCGCGTGGAGATACCCGCGAGCATCAGCAGCACGATCCAGACCAGGCCGAACACCATCGTCTGGCCGAAATCGGGCTGCTTCATCAGCAGCGCGGCGACCAGCGCGGTCAGGACACCGGTGAGCGGGATCACAGGCAGATCCGCATCCTTCGACCGCATCGACAGCAGCCACGCCGTGGTGACGATGAAGAAGGGCTTGAGGAATTCCGACGGCTGAACACTGGCGAAGCCGATGCCGATCCAGCGCCGGGCGCCGTTGACCTCGGCACCGAAGAAGGCAGCAGCGGCGACCAGCATGATGCACACCGCAGTGCCCAGGATCGCCATGCGCCGCGCATAGGCGACCGGCAGCATCGAGACGATGAGCAGCACCGGTACTGACAGACCGACCCAGACTGCCTGGCGCCAGAAATAGTGCATCGACGCGAACTGGGTGGCACCGTCCGAATAGCGAACCGCCGAGGCGGGCGAAGCTGCGGCGACAGCGACCAGCCCGATACCGATCAGCAGAACCGCGAGCAGCAGCAGGATTCGGTCGATTTCCCAGAACCACAGGCCGAAGCTCGAATTGCTTCCGCGGCTCAATTTGTCCTCGACCCGCGCGCGCCAGCCCTTGCTGCGCACGACGGGGAGGTTGCGCCTCACATCGGTCATTGCAACGCCCCCACCGCCGCGCGGAACTGCGCGCCGCGATCCTCATAGTCCCTGAACTGGTCGAACGAGGCGCAGGCGGGCGACAGCAGCACCGTCTCGCCCGGTCTGGCCTGCGCCGCTGCGGACTTCACCGCGGCATCGAGCGTGCCGCTCTTCTCGACCGGAAACTCGCCGTCGAGCAGTCCGGCGAACAGCTCGGTCGCGTCGCCGATCGTATAGGCACGCACGACATGGCCGAAGCCGGGACGGCACGCGTCGAGATCGCCGGTCTTGGCCTGCCCGCCCAGGATCCAATGGATGCGATCAAACGCCGCCAGCGCGGGCGCCGTCGAAGTCGGGTTGGTCGCCTTGCTGTCGTTGACGTAGAGCACGCCGCCCCGCGTCGCGACCCGCTCCATGCGGTGCGGCAGGCCGGGAAAGCTGCGCAGCCCCGCCTCGATCGCGTCCTGCGAAACCCCCAGCGCCTCGCACGCAGCGATGGCGGCGAGCGCGTTCTGGGCGTTGTGCGGCCCCTGCAGCGCGGGCCAGCGCGACTGGTCCATGCAGACGCCCGGTGCGATCTTGGTCAGATCCTCAGCCCGGCCCGAGCGCGACACCTGCTTCGCAATCGCCTGCGATGCCTCGTCACCGATGCCGATGATCGCGGCATGCCCCTTGGACTGCATCGCGAACAGCCGTGCCTTGGACGCGGCATAGCCCTCGAACCCGTCATAGCGGTCGAGATGATCGGGGGTGATGTTGAGCAGGATCGCGACGTCGCAGTCGAGGGTCCGGGTCAGGTCGATCTGGTAGCTCGACAGCTCGAGCACATAGACGCCACCTTGCGGCAGCGGCGCCTGATCGAGGATCGGGAGCCCGATATTGCCGCCGAGCCGCGCGGAGATGCCCGCGGTCTCGAGGATATGGTGGATCAGCGCGGTGGTGGTCGACTTGCCATTGGTGCCGGTGATGCCGGCCACCTTGTGGGGCGGCAGCTCGGCCCGCGCCTGCGCGAACAGCTCGATATCACCGATCAGCGGCACGCCTGCGTCACGCGCCTTGGCAGCGATCGGATGGCGGTTGATCGGCACGCCGGGCGACACGGCGACGCCCGCGAAGCCGGTCAGGTCGATCTCGACCGGATCGGCGAGCTTCACGCCCTCTCCCCAGAGGGGAGAGGGTTGGGAGAGGGGCCTATCCGCAGGCGATGCGCTCGGTGAGACACCGGCCCCCTCTCCCCGGCCCTCTCCCCAGAGGGGAGAGGGAGAGAGAGCAGCCCGCGCCGCCTCGTTCGAATCCCACGCAGTGACCTCTGCCCCGGCGCTCAGCAACGCGCGCACCGTCGCCTGCCCGGACCGCGCCAGCCCCAGCACCGCAAAGCGTTTGCCGCGCCAGGCGCTGCTGGCGATCATCGCAGCTTCAGCGTCGACAGGCCCGCAAGCGCGAGCACGAAGGCGATGATCCAGAAGCGGATCACGACGGTCGGCTCGCTCCAGCCCATCTGCTCGAAATGGTGGTGGATCGGCGCCATCTTGAACACGCGCTTACCGGTGCGCTTGTACCAGAACACCTGGATGATGACGCTCATCGCCTCGACCACGAACAGGCCGCCGATGATCCCCAGCACGAGCTCGTGATGCGCGACCACGGCGATGGTGCCGAGCGCGCCGCCGAGCGCGAGGCTGCCGGTATCGCCCATGAACACCGCCGCCGGGGGCGCGTTGAACCAGAGGAAGGCCAGCCCCGCGCCGACGATCGCGCCGCAGAAGATGGCGAGATCGCCCGCGCCCGGCACATGCGGGATGCCGAGATAATTGGCGTAGATCGCATTGCCGGCGAGGTAGACGATCAGCAGGAACGCCATGCTGGCGATGATCACCGGCATGGTCGCAAGCCCGTCGAGCCCGTCGGTGAGGTTCACCGCATTGCCGAACGCCACGATCGTGAAGGCGGCGAAGACGATGTAGAAATAGCCGAGATCGACGCTGAACTGGCTGAAGAAGGGCACGTACAGCACGGTGCCGTTCTGCTGGGTGATCACCCAGGCCGCCGCGCCCGCGATCACGAACTCGCCGAGCAGGCGGACCCGCCCGGAAACGCCCGCGGTGCTCGCCTTCCTCACCTTGTCATAGTCGTCGAGGAACCCGATCATCCCGAAGCCGAGCGTGACGAACATGCACGCCCAGACATAGGGGTTGTTGAGGTCCATCCACAGGAAGACCGACAGCGCCAGGCTGGTGAGGATCATCAGCCCGCCCATGGTCGGCGTGCCGCGCTTGGCGAGGTGGCTTTGCGGCCCGTCGCTGCGGATCGGCTGCCCCTTGCCCTGGCGGACGCGCAGCCAGCCGATGAAGCGGGGGCCGATGATCAGGCCGATGATGAGCGCCGTCGCCACCGCCGCGCCGATCCGGAACGAGAGGTAGCGAACCAGATTGAGGATGCTCGGAAAGCCCAGCCATTCGGCGATCTCGTACAGCACTTGCTATGCCCTTCCGGCCAGCGCCGCGACGACCCGCGACAGCCCGACCCCGTTCGAACCCTTGATGAGAACCGCGTCGCCCGGGCGGAGCATCGTTTCGATGCGCTCACGGGCGGTCGCGGCGTCGGGCACATGGACCAATTCGATCCGCCCCTCAAGCGCGCGGGCGAGCGGCGCCATCCCTTCGCCGACAAGCAGCAACGCTTCGACGTTTGCCATGGCGATCGGTTCCGCGAGCGCAGCGTGGAAGGCGGCCGACTGGTCACCCAGCTCGCGCATCTCGCCCAGCACCGCGAGCCGCCGCGTCGCCGGTGTCGCGGCGAGCACGGCGAGCGTCGCCCGCATCGAAGCGGGGTTGGCGTTGTAGCTCTCGTCAATCACCAGCGCCTCGCCGCCAGCTACCGCGGTCTTGAAGCGCGCGCCGCGTCCCGCGAGCCCGCCCATCTCGGCGAGCGCAAGGCCGGCCTGCTCGAGATCGCCGCCCGCTGCATCGACCGCGGCCAGCACCGCCATCGCGTTCGCGACCCAGTGATCGCCCGGCTGCGACAAGGTAAAGCCCAGGGTACGGTCCGGACCGATCTGCGCGGTGACATAGGTGCCGCCCGCCTGCCCCGGAACGATCTCCAGCGCGCGGACGTCCGCGCCCTCGCCAAGGCCGAAGGTAACGATCCGCGCCGCGTGCGGCTCCGCTGCAGCGATCAGCCGGTCGCGATGCGGACTGTCGAAGGGCACGATCGCGGTTCCGCCGGGCTCGAGGCCCTGGAAGATCTCGCCCTTGGCGTCGGCGATCGCTTCCTCGCTCGCGAAGAATTCGGTGTGCGCGGGCGCGATCGTCGTCACCAGCGCGATGTGCGGGCGGACCATATGGGTAAGCGCGAGCAGCTCGCCGGCATGGTTCATGCCCATCTCGAACACGCCGAACTTCGTCTCGCGCGGCATGCGGGCGAGGCTGAGCGGAACGCCGGTATGGTTGTTGTAGCTCTTGACCGAGCGGTGCGCGAAGCCCGGTGCGATCCGCTCGAGGCACTCGAACAGCGCTTCCTTGGTCCCGGTCTTGCCGACCGATCCGGTGACGCCGATCACGATGCCGGTCATCCGCTTGCGGCTCGCCCGCGCCAGATTCTCCAGCGCGACCATCGTGTCGCCGACCAATATGTGGGGGTGCGGCGTCTGGGAGGACACGACCGCACCCGCGGCCCCGCTCGCGAAGGCCTGATCCAGGAAGTTATGCCCGTCGGTAGTCTCGCCCGACAGTGCGACGAACAGCGCGCCCGGCCCGACCTCACGGCTGTCGAACGCCACGGCATCGACTTCGAACTCGGCGGAAGCGGTGCCGCCGGTCGCGGCGGCGATTTCGGCGGAGGTCCAGAGCGTTCCGCTCACGCCGCCGCCTCCCGCGCCACGGTGACGTCGTCGAAGGGCAGCACCAGATCGCCGACGATCTGCCCCTGCTCATGCCCCTTGCCCGCGATCAGCACGATGTCCTGCGGCTCCGCCTTGCCGACCGCGAGGAAGATCGCGCCGCGCCGGTCGCCCACTTCGAGCGCGCCGGGACAGCCCTTGAGGATCTCGGCGCGGATCGCCGCGGGATCCTCGCTGCGCGGATTGTCGTCGGTGACGATGATGATGTCGGCACCCGCGGCGGCCGCCTGCCCCATCGGCTCGCGCTTGCCCGGATCGCGGTCGCCGCCCGCGCCGAAGACGAGGATCAGGCGTCCGGCGGCATGCGGCTTCAGCGCCGCGATCGCTGCTTCGAGCGCGTCGGGCGTATGGGCATAGTCGACATAGACCGGCGCGCCGGTCCGGCTGATCGCGGCGCGCTCGAGCCGTCCGCGCACCGGCTGAAGCCGTGAGAGATTGGCAAGCGTCGTCGCGACATCGCCGCCGGTCGCGATCACCAGTCCCGCGGCGATCAGCGCATTGGCGGCCTGATATCCGCCGATCAGCGGCAGGCTGACGCGATGGTCATGCCCCTCGATCGCGACCACCAGCTTCTGGTCGAGCAGGGTCGGCTCACGCGAGACCAGGCGGATCGTGCTGCCATGCTCGCCCACGGTCATCACGCGGTTGCCGCGCATCCGGGCGATGTCGATCACGCGTTCGGAATGGGGATCGTCGGCCCAGACCACGGCGGTGCCGTCAGGGTCGAGCACATCGGCGAACAGGCGCAGCTTGGCGGTGAAATAGTCCGCCATGTCCTGATGATAGTCGAGGTGATCGCGCGAAAGGTTGGTGAAGGCCGCAGCAGCCACCGGCAACCCCTCGGTGCGGTATTGCGACAGGCCATGGCTCGATGCTTCGAAGGAGAGATGCGTCACCCCCTCACGCGCCAGCCCGGCGACATTAGAGAGAAAGGTGACGACATCGGGCGTGGTGAGCCCGGTCGACACGGCTTCGTCCGCGGTGGTTACGCCCAGCGTGCCAATCGAGGCGGCGTTGAAGCCCGCCATGCGCCAGAGCTGACGGACCATCTCGACCGTCGATGTCTTGCCATTGGTGCCGGTCACCGCGACCGCAGTTTCAGGGAAGGGCGCAAAGAACTTCGCCGCGATCCGCGCGAATTCGGTGCGCGGATGATCGGTCGCGATATGGACCGCGCCCTCGACCCGTGCCTCGGGCCGCGCGATCACCGCGATCGCACCGCTCGCCACCGCCTGCGGAATGAAATCCTCGCCGTTGAAGCGCGCGCCGCGGAAGGCGCCGAACACGGTGCCGGGGGCAACCTTGCGATGATCGATCGCGAACCCGGTGACGATCGTCTCTTCGGTGCCGCCGGTCAGCTCACCCAGTCTCACTCGCCCGCTCCCGGTGCGACGATAGGGGTCGCAGCGGCGGCGCCCTTGGGCTTGTTCTTCGGCTCGGCCTTCCAAAGCAGCGGCGTCAGGTCGGAGACATTCACGTCGCGCGTCTCGTCGGGCACCACGCCGAGCATCGCGCCGGTGCGCATGATGACGCGGTTGACGACGGGGGCGGCGGTCCAGCCCGCGGTCGAGAAACCGTGAGTCTGGGCGTTTCCGACAGGCGAATCGAGCATCACCAGCACCACATAGCGCGGCGCGTCCATCGGGAAAGCCGCTGCGAAGGTCGAGACGTTCTGATTGCGCTTGTAGCCGCCCGCGCCGGGCACCTCGGCGGTGCCGGTCTTGCCGCCGACGCGATAGCCGGGCGCATCGGCCTTGCCGCCGGTGCCGTAGGTCACGACCAGGCGCAGCAGCTGACGCATCCGCGCGCTCGTCGCTTCGGAGACGACGCGGCGGCCCGCCGGCGCCTTGCCCGGCTCGATCCTGCGCAGCGTCGCCGGGCGCCACACCCCACCATTGACCAAAGCGGCATAGGCGCTGGCAAGGTGGAGCGGCGTCACCGCGATGCCATGTCCATAGGCCGTGGTCATCACCGTCGTGCGCGCCCAATATTTGGGCCAGAGCGGTGCGGCCTTGCCGCCCAGCTCGATATCCGGGCGCTGGTCGAAGCCGAGCTTGCGGAACATGCTTTCCATCCGCTGCTGACCCAGTTCGTCGGCGATGCGTGCGGTGGCGATGTTCGACGAATGGATCAGCGTCTCCGGGATGTTGAGCCAGCGCTTCTGCGCATGGTCGTCGCGGATGCGGAAGCCGCCGACCTGGAGCGGCACGGTGGCATCGTAGCGCTTGGCCATCGAGGTCGCGACGCCGCTCTCGATCGCGAACGCCATGGTCAGCGGCTTGAAGCTGGAGCCGAGCTCATAGACGCTCTGCGTCACGTTGTTGCGGAAATGCTCGGGGTTCGATCCCTTGATGTTGTTGGGATTGAACGTCGGGAGCGATGCCATCGCCATCACCTCGCCGCTCGCGACGTCGAGGATCACACCCGCCGCCCCTCTGGCCTGGAAGGTGGTCATCGCCGCGCCCAGCTCGCTCTCCAGCGCCGCCTGCGCGCGCAGGTCGAGCGAGAGCGCAACCGGCTGGCCGCGCCGCGCCGGATCGGTCAGCTGCTTGTTCAGCGCCAGCTCCATGCCGGTGACGCCGTTGCCGTCGAAGTCGAGATAGCCGAGCACATGCGCACCGAGGCTGGCCTGCGGATAGAGGCGCTGCGGCTCGCGCGCGAACTCGATCCCCGGCTCGCCCAGCGCATGCACCGCCGCGACCAGTTCAGGCACCGCGCGCCGCTGGAGGTAGGTGAAACGCGAATCGCTGCTCAGCAGCTTGGCATAGTCGCCCTCGCTCTTGCCGGGCAGCGTTGCCGCGAGCATCCGCGCCAGCTCGCCCTTGTCACCGATCACCTTGTCGGGCCGGACGCCGATCGACCAGGCGTCGATGGTGCGCGCGAGCGGCGCGCCGTTGCGGTCGACCAGATCGCCGCGGAGCGGCACCAGCATCGCGTTGACGCTGGTCGCTACCGCCGGTTCGGCGAACAGCGCGAGCAAGGTCAGCCGCCCGACGATCACCGCGATGCCCGCCGCGAACACCAGCGCCAGGATCATCAGCCGCACATGCGCGACGGCAAGGCTCGCCTGCCGGTTTCCCGGCCGCGTGCGATTGCGGGGCGCAGGGGCGACGAGGACGGTCACCGGGCGCGTCGCGCCTCGGCACGGACGCCCTTCATCAGGTCGCCAAAGCTCGAATCGCGGAGCAGGCTGCGATCAAGCGAAGCCACGGCCTGTTCCCGGGCGGTCTTGGGCGCGGGCTTGGGCGGCTTGACCGCCGCAGCCGCGACCTGCTGGCGCGCGGCGGGCGCTGCGACCGGCGCCTTCACCGCGGCCAGCTTCGGCGCGACGGCCTTTTCGGCCACCGCCTTGAGCGGCGCGGACTTGACCGGCGCGGGCGCGACAGCGGCGACGGCATCGCTCGCGGTCGGCGCGGATCCGGCGATCGCGTCGGGAACGCCCTCCGGAACCACCATCGCCGCATAGCGCTCCGCCACACCCTCGGTCTCGAGCGCGCGCATCGACGCCAGCGCGGTATCGCTGGCAAGGAACTGCTGCGGCGTGGGCGCGGTGTAGCGCATCACCTCACCGTTCCAGCGCTCGAGCTGGGCAAGGTTGGCGCGCGTGTCGAATTCGGTTTCGAGCTGGCGGATGTCCTTCTTCGCCTTGGCGATGGCGCGCTCGACCGACTCGACGTGCGTGCGCTCGGCCGCGACCATCGACGAGACGAGGTAACAGCCCGGCGCCACGATCAGCCCCGCGGCGTACCAGCCCAGTCCGTTCAATGCCTTGATCGCCATGTCCGCCTCCTCAACTCACCCACGCCGGAGCCGCGCTGCGCCGGGCGACGCGGAGCGTCGCGGACCGGGCACGCGGGTTCGCCGCAATTTCTTCCTCGCTCGGCCGCACCGCCTTGGCCGGGGTCTCGAAGCTCGGCGCACGCGCCGCAGCCACCGCCGGGCGGTGCCGCGAGCCCGCCGGCTCGCTGCCCGAGCGTTCGCGCAGGAACTTCTTGACCATCCGGTCTTCGAGGCTGTGGAAGGTCACCACCGCCAGCCGGCCGCCGGGCTTGAGCACCCGCTCCGCCGCGGCCAGCCCCTCGGCCAGCTCGTCGAGCTCGCGGTTCACATGGATGCGGATCGCCTGAAAGGTCCGGGTCGCCGGGTCCTTCTTGTCGTGCGGCTTGTAGCCCAGCGCCTTGCGGACGACGTTCGCCAGCTCGCCGGTCCGCGTCAGCGGGCGCGCGGCGACGATCGCCTTTGCGACCCGGCGCGCGCGCGGTTCCTCGCCATAATGGAACAGCACGTCGGCGATCTCCGCCTCGTCCGCCTCGTTGACGAAATCGGCGGCGGTCATCCCCTCGCCCGCCATGCGCATCGACAGCGGCCCGTCCTGCTGGAAGCTGAACCCGCGATCGGCCTGATCGAGTTGCATCGACGAGACGCCGATATCCATGGCGACGCCGTCGACCGGCGCGAGGCCCCGCGCCTCAAGTTCGCTGTCCAGCGCCGAAAAGGGCGCCTCGATCAGCACCAGCCGGCCGCCGCTGGCCGTGACGATGGATTGGCCGCCTTCGATCGCGTCCGGATCGCGGTCAAAGGCGGCCACCTCGGCTCCCCGCTCGAGGAACGCCAAACTGTAGCCACCGGCACCAAAGGTTGCATCGACGATGCGCGAACCGGGCAGAATCGCCAGCGCATCGACGGTCTCGTCGAGAAGCACCGAGACGTGCGGGCGCGTGCCGGGCAAAGCGGCGCTCACAACGTCACCTTCTTCTCTTCGAGGTGATAACGGCACGCCGCCTTCATGCTCTCGGGCAGCGAAGGATGCGCGAGCAAGGTGGCCGGATCCCAGATCTCGACCACGGGACCGACGCCATAGAAGAAGGCGTAGCCCGACTTGCGGATGCCGGCATGCTGGCACAGCATCCCCGGCATGACGAAGCGGCCCGACGGATCGAAGGCGATATTCTCGCTGGGGCCGACGCCTTCGCGCCAGATGTTCGAATCCGCACGCCCGCGATCGCCGGCATATTCCAGCGAACGCGCGTTGAGCCGCTCCATCAGGGCATCGAAGTAGGGCTCGTCATAGGCGATCAGGCAGCGGTCGCTCTCATGGCTGGAGAGGATGGCGACGCGGGCATCCTTGGTGTCGGCGGGAAAGCCACTGTTCTTCTCGAGGGTGGCGCGCAGGGTCGAGGGGATGGCGACACGACCCTTGTCGTCCACCAGCTGCAACCCCACGCCTCTGTACCCCGTTCGGTTCACTCCCGCCCTCGCTTGCGGCGGGCAAACCTTTCCCGTCCCCGGAAGCGCACGATGCCGTGCGCCCCGGACCCGATTCCGGCTGACGATAAGGTTGCCCTGTTAACCAGCGGCGTATCTTAAGCGCCAATGGTTTTCAATGCCTGAACGTGGGAATCTACGGTAATCAGCCCCACTTTCTGCCTGAAATCGGGGCCGTACCAAAGCTATTCGATCTTTGGACCCGATCTGTTCCAAACGGATCCAGCCAGACGCAGCGCGCGAAATCGCACCGTCCGCAGCGGACGGGCAGTGTTTGGAGCGCGGTGGGGCAATTTCCCGCGGGACGGCGCCGCCGAGGCAGCCTGGCCCGTCATTTGTCGGGGATGGGATAGGGCGTGATGGCGGGCGCGGGGCTTTCGGCGGTGCGCGGGGCGATGCCCAGTTCCGCGATCGGCTCGTCCTTTTCGAGGCCGGCGTCGTTGACGATCACGCCGTCGGTCATGTTGGCGACCACTTCGGGCTTCGACCCGCCGTCAGCGACGACCGGATCCTCCTTGTTCGCCGACGAGAAGATCGCGCTCGCCACGCCGATGAGCAGCAATACGGTCGCCAGGCCGGTAAGGCCGACGCGGACGCGCTGCATGCTTTGTTTGGGATCGGTCGGGAGCGACTTCATAGCGGTGTGGCATAAATGTAACGCCCTTTCCGCCTTTTGCGAAGCCCCTGTTTTACGCTTGCGTCAGGCCCCGGCGAGCCAAGGGGGCACCGGCAGCCCTTTGGACTGAAGCCAGTCACGATTGTATAGCGTTGAAAGATAACGGAATCCGGTATCGCACAAGATGGTCGCGATTCGCTTTCCGGGGCCCAGTTCACGGCCCAGACGCACCGCGCCGGCGACGTTGATGCCCGATGACAGACCCAGGCACAGCCCCTCTTCGGCCAGCAACCGCTCGACCCACTCCAGCCCTTCCTCATCAGAGATGCGGAACTGGGTATCGATCGGTGCGCCTTCGAGGTTGGCGGTAATTCGTCCCTGCCCGATCCCTTCGGCGACCGAGGTTCCTTCGGCCTTGAGCTCGCCATGCGCATAATATTCGTAGAGCGCCGCGCCGTGCGGATCGGACAGCGCGATCGTCACGCGCTCATCCTTTTCCTTGAGGCCCAGCCCGACGCCCGCGATCGTCCCGCCGGTACCGGCCGCGCAGGTGAAGCCGTCGACCCGGCCCTCCATCTGCGTCCAGATCTCCTCGGCGGTGCCGATAATATGCGCCTTGCGGTTGGCGATATTGTCGAACTGGTTGGCCCAGATCGCGTTGGGCGTCTCTTCGGCGATGCGGCGGCTGGTGTGCACGAAATGGCCGGGGTTCGAATAGGGCGCAGCGGGAACCAGGACCAGCTCGGCGCCGAGCGCACGCAGCGTGTCCATCTTCTCGCGGCTCTGCGTCTCGGGCATGACGATGATCGTCTTGTAGCCCTTGGCGTTGCCGACCAGCGCCAGCCCGATGCCGGTATTGCCCGCCGTCCCCTCGACGATCGTGCCGCCCGGCGCGAGCAGTCCGCGCGCTTCGGCATCCTGCACGATGAACAGTGCAGCGCGATCCTTCACGCTGGCACCCGGGTTGGCGAACTCGCACTTGCCATAGATGTCGCAGCCCGCCGCTGCGCTTGGTCCCTTCAGCCGCACCAGCGGGGTGTTGCCGATCAGCGCGATGGTATCGTTTGCGACTTGCATGGCGCGACCATTTGCACGGCCTGCCGTGCACGGCAAGCAAGCGATGCTTGGCGCATGGCAACATCCTGACGCACTCGCTTGACCCGCTCCCGGCCACTGACTACAACTGTAGTCATAAGGTTGGGAGAAGCCGGATGACCCGTATTGCGTATCTTGCCATCGTATCCATCGCGGCATTTGCCGCCGCGCCGGGCAGCGCACGCGAGACCGCCGAAGAACGGCTGTCCGCAGCGGTCGAGCGCGAGATGACGGCGCAGGGACCGATCGTCACCGCGGAGGACAAGGCGCTGATCGCACGGAAATGCGGCTATGGCGCGAACGAGGCGAAGAGCGACAACATCAATATCAGCAACGACACGCTGCATTGCGCTAACGGCAAACGCATCCCGATGGATGGCGAGCTGCGCGCGATGTCCAACCGCATCTCGGAGCGGGCGAACCGCCATGTCGAACGCGCGATGAAGAGCGCCAAGGTCGCGCTCGCAACGGCCGAAGTCGCGCAGGAAGCGACGGAACGTGCGTTGAAGGAAATGCGCCGGTCGCTGAAGGAGCGCTAAGCGACCCCGGCCCGCTGCAAATGCGGGCCGAGCCGCCCGCTCAGCCACAAGAAGAACATGCGATAGTCGCTGACCAGCGACCAGAGCGGATAGGTGAAGGTGGCCGGCCGGTTCTTCTCCACCCCAAAATGCGCTGCCCAGGCAAAGCCGTAGCCGGCGAGCGGGACGGCGAGAAACCACCAGCTGTTGAGCCAGAGACCGGCCGCGAGCGCGACGAAGGTCAGCGTTGTTCCGGCATAGTGCAACGCCCGCGTCTCCGCCTTCGCATGCTCGCGAAGATAATAGGGCCAGAAATCGGCATAGCGGGTGATCGCGCGCGCCATCACCGGATGCTAGGACGATGGCGTGACGCAATCAACTCCGCGCAAATCCAGCTTCCCGCCCGTCGTCGATCCCGCAGTCCGCGTCCTCATCTGCGGCAGCCTGCCAGGCGACCGGTCGCTCGCCGCGGGGCAATATTATGCGCATCCGCAGAACCAGTTCTGGCGGCTGATATCGGCAGTGGTCGATCGCGACCTCACTGCCTTCGCCTATCCCGATCGCCTTGCCGCGCTGCTCGACGCACATGTCGGGCTGTGGGACGTCGTCGCCACCGCGCACCGGCCCGGCAGCACCGACGCGGCGCTCAGCGGTATCGCCCCGAACGACATCGCCGCACTTGCGACGACCTTGCCCGATCTGCGCACCATCGCCTTCAACGGCGGCACCGCGCTGAAACACGGCCTGAAGCAGCTGGGCGCAACCCGCTACGCGACCGTCGCCCTCCCCTCGTCCAGCCCGCTGCATACCGTCGGTTTCGACCGGAAATTGCCCGCCTGGATGGAACTGCGCGATCATCTCCGTCATTGAGCGCGGGCGGCGCCCGCCGCCCTACAGGAGAGAGCCATGACCCAACCCTTCGCGATGCGCGGACTCGACCATATCGTGCTGCGCGTCGCCGATCTGCCGCGCATGCTGGCCTTCTATCACGACGTCCTCGGCTGCACCGACGAGCGCGAACAACCCGAGCTCGGCCTCTACCAGCTTCGTGCGGGCGCCTCGCTGATCGATCTGGTCACGCTCGACGGCAAGCTCGGCGCGCGAGGCGGCGCAGCGCCCGGTGCGGAGGGCCGCAACCTCGACCATTTCGCACTCGCGATCGAACCGTTCGACCGGGACGCACTTGGCGCGCATCTCGCCGCCCATAGCGTCGATATCCTTGAGGAAGGGCCGCGCTACGGCGCCGAGGGCGAAGGTCCTTCGATCTATATCCGCGACCCCGAAGGCAATGTCGTCGAGCTGAAAGGCCCGAGTGACAATTAAAGATATAAAGAAGTCTTTATATCACGCTTGACACTCGGCCCCATCGGCGCGATGCTGATGGGGTCGAAGGTGCTGCGGCCGGCTTGTCCGCGCCGGAGCTAAGATGGGAAGCCGGTGCCAGTCTTCGGACTGAATTCCGGCGCTGCCCCCGCAACTGTAAGCGGAGAGCGGCGGTCGATACGTGTCACTGGGAGGCTCGCTTCCCGGGAAGGCCAGACCGTCCGCATTGACCCGTGAGCCAGAAGACCTGCCCGCGACACGATAACGTCCACCGGCGGGGTGCCCGGTCTGGCCGCATGCGCAATGCGCGGCCGGTTCCCTACCGCCCGTGCAGACCCGCACGCGTCCGGCTTCTCCCCGCCTTCTTCGGGGTAGAAGATCAATGACCGTCACCATCGCCACACTCGGCTTTCCGCGCATCGGCCCGCGCCGTGAATTGAAGCACGCTCTCGAATCCTTCTGGTCGGGCAAGACCGGCGAAGCCGCCCTGCTCGAATCCGCAGCGGGCCTGCGTACCGCCGCCTGGGCACGCCAGACCGCGCTCGGCGCCGACTGGCTGCCGTCGAACGATTTCTCGCTCTACGACCATGTCCTCGACTTGAGCGTGATGCTCGGCGCGATCCCCGCCCGCTACGGTGCGGCGGATGGCGAGGCGACGCTCGCCACCTATTTCGCCATGGCCCGCGGCACGACCGGCAGCCACGAAGGCTGCGCCCATTCGCACAGCCTCACCGCGTGCGAGATGACCAAATGGTTCGACACCAACTACCATTATATCGTCCCGGAACTGACCGCCGGCCAGAAGCTGGCGCTCGGCCGCCTCAAGATCGTCGAGGAATATCGCGAGGCGAAGGCGCAGGGCTATGAGACCCGCCCGGTCCTGCTCGGCCCGGTCACCTGGCTCAGCCTGGTCAAGGCCAGCGGCGTCGATCCCTTCGACTATCTCGACGAGCTGCTCGGCCTTTACGGCGTGATCCTCGGCCACCTCGCCCATGCCGGCGCGGAGTGGGTGCAGATCGACGAGCCGATCCTCGTCACCGACCTGACCGAACAGCAGCGCCGCGCCTTCACCCGCGCCTATGCCCGGCTCGCGCGCGCGACGCCGCAGATCATGCTGACCACCTATTTCGGCGGGCTCGGCGACAATCTCACCCTCGCCGCCGCGCTGCCGGTCGCGGGCCTGCACATCGATCTGGTCCGCGCGCCCGAGCAGCTCGCGCCCGTGCTCAAGGCCGCACCGAAGACGCTCGCTTTGTCTCTCGGCGTGATCGACGGCCGCAACATCTGGCGCGCCGACCTCGCGGCGCTGCTCGACCGGATCGGGCCACTCGCGGCCGAGCGCGACCTGATCCTCGCGCCGTCCTGCTCGCTGCTCCACGTCCCCGTGGACCTCCGGCTGGAAACCAAGCTCGACGACGAGGTCAAGCAGTGGCTCGCCTTCGCCGTGCAGAAGGTCGAGGAACTGGCGATCCTCAAGCGCGCGCTCAACGAGGGCCGCGCTGCCGTCGCCGGGGAGCTGGAAGCGTCATCACAGGCCGCCGCCAACCGCCGCACCTCGCCGCGCATCCACGACACCGCCGTCGCCGCGCGCATCGCCGCGATCACGCCCGACATGCGCGAGCGCCGCTCCGCCCATCCGGCGCGCATCGCCGCGCAGGCGGAGGTGCTGAACCTCCCGCTCTTCCCGACCACCACGATCGGCTCCTTCCCGCAGACCGCCGAGGTCCGCCGCGCCCGCGCCGAGTATAATCGCGGCAATCTCGACGCCGCGGCGTATGAGGCGTTCCTGCGCGCCGAGACGCTGAGCGCGATCCGCTGGCAGGAGGAAGCCGGGATCGACATGCTCGTCCATGGCGAGTTCGAGCGGAACGACATGGTCCAGTATTTCGGCGAGCAGCTCGCCGGTTTCGCCTTCACGGTGAATGGCTGGGTCCAGAGCTACGGCTCGCGCTGCGTCCGTCCGCCGGTCCTCTATGGCGACGTCTCGCGCCCAAACCCGATGACCGTCGAATGGTGGCGCTATGCGCAGAGCGTCACCGACAAGCCGGTCAAGGGCATGCTCACCGGCCCGGTGACGATCCTCAACTGGAGCTTCGTCCGCGACGACCAGACGCGCGAAGCCTCGTGCCGCCAGATCGCGCTCGCGATCCGCGACGAGGTGCAGGATCTGGAGGCGGCGGGCTGCCAGGCGATCCAGATCGACGAGGCGGCGCTGCGCGAAGGCCTGCCGCTGCGCCGCAAGGACTGGCAGCATTATCTCGACTGGTCGGTCGATTGCTTCCGCCTGTCCGCCGCCGGAGTTGCCGACGCGACCCAGATCCACACCCATATGTGCTATTCGGAGTTCAACGACATCCTGCCCTCGATCGGCGCGATGGACACCGATGTGATCTCGATCGAGACCGCGCGCTCGCAGATGGAATTGCTCGAGGGCTTCGCCGCCTATGACTATCCCGCCGCGATCGGGCCGGGCGTCTATGACATCCACGCCCCGCGCGTACCGGGCGAGGAAGAGATGGTCGCGCTGATGCGGCTCGCTCAGGCGCACCTCAAGCCCGCGCAGCTCTGGGTGAACCCCGATTGCGGCCTCAAGACCCGCAAATGGGAAGAGGTCCGTCCGGCGATCGACGCGATGGTCGCCGCCGCCCGTACCCTGCGTGCCGAAGTGACGGTGGCGGCGTAAGGCGAATGTCCTCTCCCCTCGGGGGAGAGGATACCGGAGCTTGGCGCTTCAGCGCCTAGCGCAGGTTGGTGAGGGGTAAGCGGCTGCACAGCGGCCGCGCGGAGCTTCGCTCCGCACACCCCTCACCCAGCTCCGACTAAGGCCTTGCTCCGCAAGACCTAAGTCTGCGCATCCCTCTCCCCTGAAGGGGCGAGGGAAGATTGACGGAACCCCAAATGCCCCCGACCGACACCCCCATCGTCCGCCTGATCGACATGGTCTTCCCGGGCGACACCAATCACCATGGCACGCTCTTCGGCGGGGTGGCGCTCGCGCATATGGACAAGGTCGCGTTCCTCGCGGCCAGCCTCCATGGCCGCGCACCCTTCGTCACCGCCGCCTCGCAGCGGATCGACTTCGCCGCCCCGGCGCGCGCGGGCGAAATGGTCGAGGCGTCGGGCCGCATCGTCCGCGTCGGCACCAGCTCGCTCGATGTCGAGATCGCGCTGGTCGCCGAGGCGCCGGTCAGCGGCGAGCGGCGGCTGTGCACCCGCGGCGTCTTCACGCTCGTCGCGGTCAAGGGGCCGGACACCCGCCTGCCCCTCCCCCCGCTCGCAGCGGGACCGGCCCCCGAACCCGGCGTGCTGCGCATGGCCGAAATGGTGTTCCCGCCCCAGACCAACCATTACGGCACGCTCTATGGCGGCGACGCGCTCAAGATGATGGGCAAGGCCGCCTTCATCGCCGCCACCCGCCATGCCCGCGCCGTCATGGTGATGGCCGCATCCGACCGCATCGATTTCACCTCGCCGATCCGCGCGGGGGAGATGGTCGAACTGGTCTCGCGCATCCGCATGCAGGGCCGCAGCTCGGTCGCGGTCGCGGTCGAGCTCTGGGCGGAAGATCTGCTCACCGGCAACCGCCGCCAGTCCGCCGCCGCGACCTTCACGATGGTCGCGGTCGGGCCCGACGGAAGGGCGACGCCGATTCCCGGCTGACGTCGCGAACCGGTCATCGCGCTGTCACCGTCCGGTCATCGCCCCGCCGCCAATGTGAAACCGGTTACCCCTAGGCCGCGCCGGCAGCCTCGCTGCCCGTAACATCCAAAGGGGACGACCATGACCATCCGCAAGGCGCTTGCCCGCGCCAGCGTTTCCGCGCTTCTGCTCTCCGTCAGCCTGCCCGCTTTGGCGCAGGATCAGGCGACCGACGCCGCGCCCGAAGCCCAGGATGGCGAGATCATCGTCACCGGCCGCGCCGGCGCCGGCGATCGCACCAAGCTCGACACCAGCTATGCGGTCACTACGCTCTCGAACGACATGCTGCGCTCGCGCGCGCCGTCCAGCGTGACCGAAACGCTGAAGTCCGTCCCGGGCTTCTGGGTCGAGGCATCGGGCGGCGAAGGTTCGGGCAACGTCCGCGCGCGCGGCATCCCGGTCGACGGCTTCGGCTCGATCAACCTGCTCGAGGACGGCCTGCCCGTTCAGCACGATCCGGCGCTCGGCTATCTCAATGCCGACCAGGCCTTCCGCATCGACGAATCGATCGATCGGATCGAGGTCGTTCGCGGCGGTCCCTCTTCGGTCTTCTACTCGAACGCCCCGGGCGGCGTGGTTAACTACATCACCCGCCGCGCGATGACCGAGACGACGGGCAATGCCCGCCTGCTCTATGGCCCGACCGCCGATCTCTATCGCTTCGACGGCTGGGTCGGCACGCCGATCGCCGAAGGCTGGTCGGTCGATGTCGGCGGCTTCTATCGCAGCGAGCGCGGCGTGCGCGATCCGGGCTATACAGGCAACAAGGGCGGCCAGATCCGCGCCGCGGTGCATGGCGAGTTCGCCGGCGGCCGCACCTCGATCAGCTACAAGCACCTCGCCGACAATGCGATCTTCTACACCGGCATCCCGCTGACCAAGGATGCGCAGGGCGAGATCGTCGGCCTGCCCGGCTTCGACCCGCATTATGGCACCACCGCCAGCCGCCAGACCCGCCGCCTGACGCTCAAGAGCGCCACCGGCCCGGTCGATTTCCGCCAGGAGGAAGGGTCGCGCATCCGGCTCGATCAGCTGAGCTGGATCACCGACTGGGAGTTCGGCGATGGCTGGAAGCTCAGCCACAAGCTGCGCTACCGGGAGTCGAACACGGTGCGCAACGGCGTCTATCCCGCCTCGATCAGCACCGCGACGGCGTTCCTCAACACCTATCGCCCGCAGGTCCTGACCGCCTTCCCGGGTGCGACCAGCGTCCAGCTCCGCTATGTCGATGACGGCACCGCGTTCAACGTCACCGGCCAGAACGGCAATGGCGACGTCTTCATCAACGCCGCGCGTCCGGTGACGATCGAGGAGAGCGAGCTGCTCAACGACGTGCGCATTGCGCGGCGGTTCGAGGCGGCGGGCACGCACGACTTTGCGGTCGGCGTCTACTACGCGCATATCGACGAGACCTTCCGCCGCTATTCGGCCTCGACCGTTCAGGACGTGTCGAACAACAGCCGCTTGCTCAACCTCGTCGCGCTCAACGCGGCGGGCCAGGTCGTCGGGTCGCTGACCGAGAATGGCGTCGCGCGCTATGGCTCCGAATTCGCCAATGGCTATGGCTCGCAGAGCACCTTTGCCGTCTACGCCTCGGACGAATGGCAGATCACCCCGGCACTGCGCATCGACGGCGGCCTGCGGTACGAGGAAGTGACCACCCGCGGCGCGCAGGAAGGCAGCCGCACCGTCAATCTCGGCAACGCCGCGACGCTCGCCGATGACAGCGTGCTGACCGGCAACGGCGTGTTCACGCCCTTCAACCGCAAGTTCGACAAGCTCGGCTGGACGCTCGGCGCCGACTGGAAGTTCATGGACAATGCCGGCGTCTTCGCGCGCTACACCTCGGCCTTCCGCCTGCCCAGCGTCGGCAGCTTCATCACCAGCGCCACCGCCCAGCCGGTGACGCAGGGGATCGACATGTGGGAAGCGGGCCTCAAGTACAGCTCGCGCTTCCTCAGCCTCTACGCGACCGCCTTCCTCACCGATTTCGACTCCTACGGCATCGGCAATACGCGGTTCGACACAGCGACCAACGGCTATATCAGCCAGACCGTCTACACCGACACCCGCGCCTATGGCGTCGAGTTCGAGGGCGTCGTGCGCCCCGCGCCCTGGTTCGACTTCACGCTCAACGCGACCTGGCAGGAGCCGACCTTCCGCAACCTGCGCTATGCCGAGCTGGGAACAAATAATTCGACCACGCCGCCGACTCCGACGCTGATCAACCGCGACTATTCGGGCAACCAGCTGCTCCGCGTGCCGCGCCTCGCGCTGCGCGCCACCCCGGCGGTGACCCTGTTCGGCGACCGCCTGCGTGCGCAGGCCGATCTCGAGCATTACAGCAAGCGCTATGCCGATGCGGCGAACACCTCGACGCTGCCGGCCTATACCGTGGTCAACGCCAGCGTCCGCCTGAAGGTCACCGAGAATATCCAGCTCTGGGCCTATGGCGACAACCTCACCAACACCATCGGCCTGACCGAGGGCAATCCGCGCGCGGGTGAGCTGACCAGCGGCCAGGCCAACGACCTGTTGTTCATCGGCCGCCCGATCCTCGGCCGCAACTTCCGCTTCGCCGTGGACTTCAAGTTCTGATGCGCCGCCTCCTGCTCGCGGCACTTGCGTGCCTGGCCACACCCGTCGCGGCGCAGGAGGCGGACCGCACCGTCACCGGCGAGATCACCGGTGCCGATCATCAGACCTACAAGGCGATCCCGTTCGACGTCCCCGCGGGCGTCGAACGGATCACCGTCCGCCTGACCTATGACAAGGCCAACAAGACCGTCGTCGACCTTGGCGTGTTCGACCCCGAACGCTTCCGGGGCTGGAGCGGCGGCACGCGCGACCGCTTCACCTTGAGCGCAAGCGACGCCACCCCCGGCTACCTCCCCGGCGCGCTGCCCGCCGGCCGCTGGCAAGTCCAGTTCGGCGTCCCCAATGCGCGCAAGGACGCCCGCAGCGCCTGGCGCGTCGAGATCTTCTTCGACCGCGGCACTGCCCGCAACGCCAGCGCCGCCATCGCCGACGCGCCGCTGAAGGCCAGCCCCGGCTGGTATCGCGGCGACCTCCACATGCACAACGCGCATTCGGACGGCAGCTGCGACAGCCAGAGCGGCAAGCGCGTCCCCTGCCCGCTCTACCGCACCGTCGAAGTTGCAGCGCAAGCAGGCCTCGATTTCATCGCGGTCACCGATCACAATACCAGCTCGCACTTCTCGGCGCTGCGCGAGCTCCAGCCTTTCCACGACAAGCTGCTGCTGATCCCCGGCGCCGAGATCACCACCTTTGGCGGCCATGCCAATATCTTCGGCCAGTCGCGCTGGGTCGACTTCCGCGTCGGCAGCCCGAGCGTCCCCGACATCGCCGCGCTCCAGAAGGATGTCGCGGCGGCGGGCGCGATCCTCTCGGTCAATCACCCTGCCTTGCCTTCGGGCGAGGCATGCATGGGCTGCGGCTGGGTCTGGCCCGGCACCGACTGGAGCAAGGTCACCGCGATCGAGGCAATCAACGGCCTCACCACCCAGCCCCCGCTCGCCGGGCTCGATTTCTGGTACGACAAGCTCAACCGCGGTTATCGCATCACCGGCATCGGCAGCAGCGACAATCACGACCCCGCCACCGCGCGTCCGGGCAGCGCGCCGATCGGCCGCCCCGCCACCGTCGTGCATGCCCGCGACCTCTCCCAGCCCGCCATCCTCGACGGCATCCGGGCGGGCAACGTGTTCATCGATGTCGAGGGCAGCCGCGACCGGATGCTCGAGGTCGCCATCATCTCGGGCAAGACGCGCGCGGCGATGGGCGAGACCATCACCGGCCCCGCCGCCACATTATCCGTCGAAGCACGCATCACCGGCGTTGCGGCGGGCACGGCGCAGCTGATCGCCAACGGCAAGGAACATGCCCGTACACCTTCGGCACCAACCGTCAGCTTCAGCATTCCCCGCGCTGCCGCCTGCGGCTGGATCGCGGTCAACATCCTCGGCCCCGAGGATCGCAAGCTGCTGATCGGCAACCCGGTCTATATCCAGTGCAAGGCGGCGCCCCGGCGCTGAGACCGGGGCGCCGCGCTCGTCAATATTCGTCGTGCAGCCGCACCCAGCTCATCGTGCCGCCGGTCTCGTTGCGGCCCTTGGGGGCGAGGTCGAGCCAGTTCATCGCGCCCATCAGCAGCTCGGTGCCGCGATGATAGGTCGAGTAGCTGTGGAAGATCTCGCCCGCGGCGTTCTTGGCGAACACGCTGACCCCGAACATGTCGGCGCTGCGCTGGATCGTCGTCAGCCCGTAATTATAGAGCGCAGTCCCCGCCTCGCGCTCCTCTTCGGTGAACGAGACGCAGAAGTCGTAGTTGAAATCGCTCTCGCCCGACGACACCCAGGGAAAAGTCCACCCCATCCGCCCCTTCGCCGCCTCGATCTGCCCGACCGGCGCGCGGGACACCGCGGCAAAGGCGAGGTCGGCATGCTCGAAATGCTGCCGCGCCGGATCGACATGATCCATCGTGTACGAGCAGCCCGGACAGAGGTGATCCTTCCCCGGCGTCAGCATGAAGTGATAGACGGCCAGCTGGCTGCGCTCCCCGAACAGATCGCTCAGCGAGCGCAGCCCGTCCGGCCCGTCGAACACATAATCCTTCTCGACCTTGACCCAGGGCAGCCCGCGCCGCTCGACACGCAGTTCGTCGAGCGCGTGGGTCATCGCGCGTTCCTTCTCGAACAGTGCCTTGCGCGCGCTCATCCATTCCTCGCGCGATACGATCTCATGTTGCATCGTCTTGCTCCTTCTTGAGGTCAGCCGCGCCGGTTCAGCCAGGGCGGCAGGTGAAACAGGCTCATCAGCAGGTACATCGCGGTCATGCCGTCGACCGGCAGCACCGTGGCGCCCGCCGCGCACAGCGACAGCGGCGGGGCATCGGTTGCGGAGATCAGCGCCATCGCCGCGAACACCGGCGCGGCGGCCAGGCGCAGCAACTGCGCTTGCTTGTCTGGTGCCATCGGCCTTGCCATGTTCGCGTCTCCGTCGGTTCGATCCTGAACCTAGGTCCGCGCGGCGCCGGGGTGAGAGTTACAAGTGTGACGCGATTATGGACTCGCTGATCAACGCCGCCGCCCGCGCGCTCGCCACGGGCCATCCGCTCGCCGCGCTCGACCGCGTCGCGCTGCGCGAGGATCCGCCCGCGCTGGCGCTGCGCGGCATCGCGATGGCGCAGCTTGGGGACCTGGCGATTGCGCGCGACCTGCTCCGCCGCGCCGCTCGCGCCTTCGGCACGCGCGAGCCGGTCGCCCGCGCCCGCTGCATCGTCGCCGAGGCCGAGATCGCGCTGGTCTCCCGCGACCTGGGCGAGCCGGCGCAGCGGCTGGACGACGCGCGGGCGACACTCGAAGCCCATGGCGACCGCACCAACGCCGCCCATGCCGCCTATCTCAAGGCAAGGCGGCTGCTGCTGATCGGACAGCTCGACGCGGCCGCGCGCACGCTCGAAGCGATCGATCCCGCCGCACTGCCGCCCGCCTCGCGCGCCGCCGCCTGGCTCGTTGCCGCCGGCATCGCCATACGCCGCATCGAGGCCACCCCAGCACGCGCAGCACTCGACCGCGCGGCGGCGGCGGCGGAACAGGCCGGCATTCCCGGACTGACAGCCGAGGTCGAGCGCGCCACCAACAACCTCGCCGCGCCGGCCGCCCGGCTGCGCACGCCGCACGGGGAAACACAGATCGATCTCACCGGAGTCGAAGACCTGCTGGCTTCGAACACGCTGGTCGTCGATGCCTGCCGCAACGTCGTTCGTACCGGCGCGACGACCATACCGCTCAGCAACCGCCCGATCCTCTTCGCTCTCGCCCGTACGCTTGCCGAGGCGTGGCCGCGCGACGTCGCCCGCCTCGCCCTGCTTCAGCGTGCGTTCCGCGCGCGCGAGGTGGACGAGTCGCATCGCGCCCGATTGCGGGTCGAGATCGGGCGCCTGCGCGCGGAGCTCGATCCTCTCGCCGGCATCAGCGCCACTGAGGACGGCTTTGTCCTGCAGCCCCGCGGCAACCGCCCCGTCGCCATCCTGATGCCGCCTCAGGAGGAGGCGCATGCCGACATCCTCGCGTTGCTCGCCGATGGCGAGGCATGGTCGAGTTCGGCGCTCGCGCTCGCGCTCGACGTCAGCCCGCGCACCGTCCAGCGCGCGCTCGAAACGCTGGCGTCGGCGAACAAGGCCGACAGTTTCGGGCGCGGCCGCGCCTGCCGCTGGATGGCGCGGCAGGTGCCGGGTTTCCCGACAAGCTTGTTACTCCCGGCGCTTCCGGGCGGCGGATAACCGTGGCTCCGCAAACACGGAGCGACGACATGACCAAACCCTATACCGGCGGCTGCGCGTGTGGCGCGATCCGCTATTCGATCGTAGGCGAACCCGCGGCGATGAACCTCTGCCAATGCCGCACCTGCCAGCGTGAGAGCGGCACCGGCCATGGCGCGCACCTCACCTTCGCCGGTGCGGAAGTGACGCTCACCGGGACGGCGGCGCGCTGGGAAACCACCGGTATCGACGGCACCCGCAAGCAGCGCGGCTTCTGCCCGACCTGTGGCGCCCCGGTCTTCATCGCCCTACCCGACATGCCCCAGATCTTCATCACCAGCGCGGCCAGCCTCGACGATCCGTCACGCTACCGACCGGAAGTGGTGTACTGGGCCAGCAGCGGCCATGTTTGGGACACGCTCGACCCCGCGCTCATCCGGTTCGCCAGACTCCCGCCGGAACTCACACCGGCCTCGACAGGAGAAAACGCATGAAACCCGCTACAGCCGAAATCCTCCGTGAGTACGGCCCCTTTCCCGGCGACGTTGGCGGAGTCAGCTTCGACGGCGCGCAGGTGTGGTTCGCCGCCGATGGCCGGATCAACGCGCTCGATCCCGAAAGCGGGGAGATCACCGGCGCGCTCGACGTCCCTGCGGATGCCGGGACCGCATTCGACGGAAAGCATCTCTTCCAAATCGCCGAGGCGGTGATCCGCAAGGTCGATCCCGCGACGGGAGAGGTCCTTGCCACGATCCCCGCGCCGGGCAATGGCGGCGATTCAGGGCTCACCTGGGCGGAAGGGTCGCTATGGGTCGGCGAGTATCGCGCCGCCCGCATCCACCGAATCGATCCCGAAACCGGCGCGGTCCTGCGCACGATCCAGTCCGACCGCTTCGTGACCGGGGTCACCTGGGTCGATGGCGAGCTGTGGCACGCCACCTGGCAGGATGACGAAAGCGGGCTGCGCCGCATCGATCCGGGAAGCGGCAAGATACTCGAACAGCTCGACATGCCGGCAGGCACGGGCATCTCCGGCCTCGAATCCGACGGCGCCGGCCGCTTTTTCTGCGGTGGCGGCGGAAGCGGCAAGGTCCGCGCGGTGCGCCGGCCGGGCCATGCCGTCGCCTGAACCGATTTTCCTGCTTTGCTAATGCCAAAGCACGTCAATCGCCGTCGAAACCTAATGACGCCGCCCGCTATCTGAAGCGGGCGGCGCATGGTGCGCTCGCGCCACGCGGCCGGTTTCGCGCCGCAGGACTCCAACCCATGAGTGACGACCATGAATGTCGCACTTCTCCAGTTCGGGCTGCTCGCACTGGGCATCCTCAATCTCGTGCTGCTGCTCCGGCTCAGCCAGCGGCAGCGGCGTCAGGCGCGGACCCACGCCGCGCTGGTCGAGCGGCTGCTGCGCCGCCGATCGCGGCTGGCCCGCGACGACGCTTTTCCGGGCCGCTTTCGCTGACCAGCTTCTGGCGCGCCGTCGATGGCGACGTCACGCCCCGCTCCTGATCTCCACTCCATCGGAGTCACATCCATGTCGTACCGTTTCGCCCCGCCGCTCGCCGGCATGGGGTCCGCCGATCCGCGCCCCGTCAGCGCGCGCCACGCCGCCGATGCCTATGACGCCACCGGCACCGCTTATCTCCACTATGCCGACGGCTCGAGCGATCAGCCGCTCGAATTCTCCAGCCGCTACGCCTTTGCCGACCGGACCCTGTGGAACCGGATCGAGGCCAGCCTGATCGCACTCCACGCCAGCGGACGCCGCGCGATCCGCATCCTCGACATCGGCTGCGGGCCCGGCACCTGGACGATGCGCACCGCCCGCCGCGCCGCGCAACTGGGCTTCACCGCGATCGAATGCCGCGGCATCGACCCGTCGCCGGGCATGATCGCGCTGGCGCGGCAGACGGCGGCCCCAGTCGAAAGCGCCGCGATCGGCCTGAGCTTCGAAGTCACCGACCTGCACAGCGCCCTCGCGTCGGAAGACGATCACGGCGCCGATCTGGTGCTGTGCCTCTATGGCGTCTTCAACCACCTCGCCGCCCCGCTCCGAGCCTCCGCCGCGCAGGCGCTGGCGCGGGTCAATGGCGGCACGCTGATCGTCACCGCGCGCAGCGTGGGCAGCCTGCCGACCATCTATGTCGCGGGGATCGAGCAGGCGGCGCATTATGTGCAGGACAATGACGCCGACCGGATGGAGGTCGATCTGACCGACGGCACCCATCTCGCCTTTGATTCACACCTGTTCCGCGCCCGCGAACTGGCCGCGCTGTTCAGTCCGCATTGCCCGGTACGCGAGCTGACCGGCCTCGACCTGTTCCACAGCCGCTTCGCATATAATCCGGCGTGGAACCCGGCAGGCGCGAACGGCGCGGAGACCGCGGAGCGGCTCGCCCGGCTCGAACAGCTCTGCGCCGCGGACGAGGTGCTGATCGACAGCGCCGCGCACATCATGCTCGTGGCGGAGCCGCACCTCTAGCCCCTAGCACTCCCACCCAACCGTCATCCCGGCCTTGTGCCGGGATCCACCGGGAGGAAGTCGCAGGACTTGAGCCCCTTGCACAGCCATCGCCGCTCTGTGGACCCCGGCACAAGGCCGGGGTGACGGCCAGAGGGCGGCGCGTGACTCTGCTGCGCCGTTCTATTATTGTTCCGGCATGGCATCCGCGCCGCTTCTCGACCTGCCCCCGCGGCCGCTGCGCTGGCTGTATCTCGATCTCAACAGCTTCTTCGCGGCGGTCGAGCAGCAGCTGAACCCGGACCTGCGCGGCAAACCGATCATCGTCGCGCCGGTCAACAGCGACACCACCGTCGCGATCGCCGCGTCGGTTCAGGCCAAGAAATTCGGCATCGGTACCGGCACGCCGGTGTGGGAGGCGAAGCGGCTGTGCCGCGACCTGATCGTCACGCCCGGCCAGCACGAGAAATATGTCGAATTCCACAATCTGATCGTCGACGAGATCTGGAAGCATATCCCGGTCACCTCGATCGGTTCGATCGACGAGGTCGCGTGCCGCCTGCTCGACAACGAGAATGATCCCGAAACCGCGATCGCGCTGGCGAAACGGATCAAGGCCGGGATCCGCGACCATGTCGGCGAATGCCTCACCTCATCGGTCGGGATCGCACCCAACCGTCTGCTCGCCAAGCTGGCCAGCGACATGCAGAAGCCCGACGGGCTTACCGTGCTGACACAGGACATGCTGCCCCACCACCTGTTCGCGCTCAAGCTCCGCGACATCGCCGGGATCGGCGCGAAGATGGAGAAGCGCCTTGCCCAGCAGGGCATCCTCGACATCGGTCAGCTGTGCGAGCGGCGGCCGCGCGATGCGGGTTCGGCCTGGGGTGGGGTCAATGGCGACCGGCTCTGGTATCTGCTCCACGGTTTCGACCTGCCCCAAAAGCCGACTCAGAACCGCACCATCGGCCACAGCCACGTCCTCAGTCCCCGCAAGCGCGGCCTAGAGCCGACCCGCCTCACGGCCCGCCGCCTCGCGCTCAAGTCCGCCAGCCGGCTGCGGCGCAAGGGCTATGTCAGCCGGCTGCTCGTGCTCCACGCCCGGTTCGAGGACGACAAGTCGACCTGGCGCACCTCGATCAAGCTGCCTTCGACGCAGGACAGCTTCACCGTGCTCCAGGCACTCGATTCGATCTTCCCGCGGCTGGCCGAAGCGGGCCGCGCCCGCGCGCATGGGTTCGCGATCCGCATGATCGGCGTGACCCTGGCCGAAATAGCACCGCTGGAGGGCGAGCAGGAGTCGCTGTTCGCGGCGCTCGACCCGAATGATCCGCTCGCACGCGAGACCCGTACGCTCTCGCTCAGCAAGGCGATGGACAGAATCAACGAGAAGTTCGGGCGTCACGCGGTGTCGGTCGGGCCGATGGACGGCAGCCGGACCGACCGGGTGGGAACGAAAATTGCGTTCGGGCGTATCCCGGACATGGATGAATTTCACGAGTGAATCCGGAAACTTCTCTGTTGCACTGCGAAACCGGTTTACCCGCGAGATAACGTAACTCTTGACGTTAAATGCTGCATAAGCAAAAGGAGCGGCCGCTATGAAGATGCGCCTCCTCCCCGCTGCCATCGCGATCGCGCTTCTGCCGCTCGCCGCCTGCAAACCCGAACCCGAAGTCGTCTCCGACCGCGCGCCCGACCCCATGGAGACCGCGCTCAAGAACGCGCCGGCCGTCGAGCTGCCGCCGTCGATCAAGGCGTCGGTCTCGATGCGCTGCCAGCCTGGCAACGCACTGGTGTTCGCGGAGTTCTTCCAGGGCGACAAGCTGGTCAAGGTTCGCACCGACAAGACCGCGCCGTGGACCGACCTCAAGGCGCCCGAAGCCGGCCAGCCCTTCACCGCCGACGGTGGCTACAAGCTCACCGGCAACGAGAAGTCGGCCACGGTCGAGCTTCCCGGCAAGGGCTCGCTCAGCTGCAAGGGCTAATCCTTCAGCCATTCTCCAGTTCCAGGGGCCGGCGGCACAAACCGCCGGCCTTTTTTACGCCCCCGCGCATTTTTTCTCGCGGGTCATGTCACATCCGCCGCGCACCGCTCGTCATGTCCATGCAACCCCGATGAGGAGCATGACCATGACCCCGAAGCTCAATCCCTACACCGCCGCCCCTGCCGTGATGCGTCCCTGGCTCGCCGCGTCCACCGCGATCGCCGCCAGCCTCGAGCCGTCGCTGATCGAGCTGGTCAAGATCCGTGCCTCGCAGATCAACCAGTGCGCCAACTGCATCAACATGCACACCGAAGAAGCACGCGCGCAGGGCGAGACCGAAAAGCGCATCTACCTCCTCTCCGCGTGGCGCGAAGCGCCCGGCTATACCCCGCGCGAGCGTGCCGCGCTCGGCTGGGTCGACGCCTTGACGCGGCTGTCGGAAGGTCACACCCAGCGCGAAGCCTATGAAGCGCTGGCCGCCGAATTCACGCAGGAGGAGCAGGTGAAGCTGACCCTGATGATCAACATCATCAACGGATGGAACCGCCTTGCGGTCGGTTTCGACCTGTGGATCGAGCCCGCTGCCCTCAAGGCGACTCAGTCGCAGAGCGCCGCGTGACGCCGAGCGATCATGCGGGCGCAGCGGAATCCTTCGATCCGCTGCGCCCGAAGCTCATCCGCGTCGCCTACCGCATGCTCGGCTCGGTCGCCGATGCCGAGGATGCGGTGCAGGAGGCGTTCGTGCGCTGGATGGGCACCGACCGGGCGGCGGTGCGCGAGCCGGAGGCGTTCCTGCGCCGTACCGTCACCCGCCTGTGTCTCGACCAGCTCAAGTCCGCACGGCACCAGCGCGAGACCTATATCGGCCCCTGGCTGCCCGATCCGGTGATCGAGGAAGAGCCGGAAGAGGATGTTACCCTCCCCCTCATGCTCGCGCTCGAGCGCCTTTCGCCGCTCGAACGTGCGGCCTTCCTCCTCCATGACGTGTTCGGAGTCGCGTTCGAGGAAATCGCGAAGACGCTCGACCGCGACGCTGCCGCCTGCCGTCAGCTCGCCGCGCGTGCCCGTTCGCATGTCCGCGAGGCGCGCCCGCGCTTTGCGGTCGAGCAGACGCGCGGGCTCGAAATCGCCGAAGCCTTCTTCAACGCCTCACGCACCGGCGACATGACCGCGCTCGGCGCGATGCTCGCGGCGGATGTCAGCATGCATTCGGACGGCGGCGGCAAGCGTGCGGCGGCGATCCAGCTGGTGCTCGGCTTCAAGCATGTGATGAAGCTGCACAAGTCGCTCGCGGTGCTGTTCGGCAAATATGGCTCGAAGCTCGTGCGGACCGGCTTCGTCAACGGCCTGCCCGGCTTCGTGACGATGGAATCGGACGGCGAGATCCAGACCACCGCGCTGGAGATCGAGGATGGCCGCGTCGTCGCGATCTATGTCACGCGCAACCCGGACAAGCTGCGGCATCTGCACTAGAAACGCAGCCGCTCCGTCACGAACCGCACGCGTTCCGCCACACTGGCCAGCGGCAGCGGCACGAGGTCATAGCCAAGCTCCGCATAGACCCGCGCCATCATGGCCTGCGTCGCCGCGGCCTCGGCTTCGTCCTGTTTCCGCTCGGCATCCTGCGCGTAGATGGCCGGCCAGTGTGGCGCGATGAACACGGTCCGATTGTAGCGGAACGCGACCGCGGCCCGTTCGGCATGCTCAGGCACGGGCAACCCGCACAGCCGCAGATAGCCGATCACATCGGGGATACCGCGGTCGAGCAGCACCGGCCCCGGCAGCACCCGCGCCTCGCCATGCGACCGCAATTCCCAGTCCAGCATCTGCTCCGCGAAGCCCGCACGACCCGCCCAGGGCAAGGCATCGCCGCCGATCGCCACCTGATCCTGGATGATCGCCCGCCCCGCTTCGGGCATCGTCGCGACCCCCTGTTCGGCCAG
This sequence comes from Sphingomonas sp. GW821-FHT03E12, assembly GCF_059420685.1. Classification (NCBI taxonomy): domain Bacteria; kingdom Pseudomonadati; phylum Pseudomonadota; class Alphaproteobacteria; order Sphingomonadales; family Sphingomonadaceae; genus Sphingomonas; species Sphingomonas sp. GW821-FHT03E12. The sequence goes on along the minus strand of NZ_JBWKUF010000002.1, from coordinate 224,382 downwards.
CCCCGCGATCAGGCTCGACTTGCCCGATCCCGGCCCGCCGGTGACCACGAACAGATGGTCTGTCCTCATCTTGTTATCTCCTTCAGGAACATTGATGATGGCCGCGCCGGAGCGTCATCCGGCGCGTTGGATTTCTCGGGCGGAGGCAAGGCTTGGCGACGATCGCGATCTACAGCCTGAAGGGCGGTGTGGGTAAGACCACGCTTGCGGTCAACCTCGCCTGGTGCGCAGCAACCCTCTCGGCGCGCCGCACCCTGCTCTGGGATCTCGATCCGCAAGCGGCATCGACCTTCCTGCTCGGCGGCGCCAGGGGCAAGGCGCAGGCGCAAGCCGTCTTCACCAAGGATGTCGAACCTTCGAAGCTCGCCCACACCACCGATATCGGGCGGCTCGACCTGATTGGCGCCGACGCGTCGCTGCGCGGGCTCGACCTGCTGTTCCACGAGCTCGACAAGAAGAAGCGTCTCGCCAAATTGCTCGGCCAGCTCGACAAGGCCTATGACCGGATGCTGCTCGATTGCCCGCCGGGCCTCACCGAAACCAGCGAGCAGGTGATGCGCGCCGCCGACCTGATCGTCGTCCCCGTCATCCCTTCCCCGCTCTCCGAACGCGCGCTGGCCGAGGTCGAAGCCCATCTCGGCAAGGGCAAGGTGCCGCTGATGCCCGTGCACTCGATGGTCGATCGCCGCCGCAAGCTGCATGCCGAGGCGCTGGAGAAGCATCCCGGCTGGCCGGTCATCCCGATGGCGAGCATTGTCGAATCCATGGCCGCCCGCCGCGCCCCGGTCGGCGCATTCGCGGGCCGTACGACCGGCGGCAAGGCGTTCACCGATCTGTGGCAAGCGATCGAAAAGCGCCTCGCCAAACCCCAGAAATCGAAATCGCAAAGGACATGACCCGCCCGGCGCCCCGCTCCTCCGATCTCGATCCCGATCTGGTGCTGCGCGCCTATGCGATGGGCGTGTTCCCGATGGCCGAGCATCGCGACGAGGACAGCGTCTTCTGGGTCGAGCCGCGCCAGCGCGCAATCATGCCGCTCGACGGCTTCCACCTGTCGCGTTCGCTGCGCAAGACGATCGCGGGCGACCGGTTCCGCGTCACCGCCGACGCTGCGTTCGAACAGGTGATCGCGCTCTGTGCCGAATCCGCGCCGGACAGGCCCGATACCTGGATCAACCCGGCGATCGAGAAGGTGTTCGGCGAGTTGCACCGCCGCGGCTTCGCGCATTCGGTCGAAACCTGGGATGGCGACCGGCTGGTCGGCGGTCTCTACGGCCTTGCGCTCGGCCGCGCCTTCTTCGGCGAATCGATGTTCAGCCGTATGCGCGACGCGTCGAAGGTCGCGATCGCGGCACTGGTCGCACGGCTGCGTATCGGCGAGTTCGAGCTGCTCGACTGCCAGTTCATGACCGACCACCTCGCCTCGCTCGGCGCGGTGGAGGTCCCTCGCGAAACCTATCTCTCGATGCTCTCCGACGCGCTCGGCGAAGGTGCTGCCGGGCTGGCCTCGGGCGCCGCCGGGGTCGCGGCCGATTTCGGCGCGCTCGACGCCTTCGCGGCGGCGCCGTTGCCGGACGGGCCGACTTCCTCGCCGCCCGTCTCCGGGAAGGTCATCGCGCAGCTCTTGACCCAGACGTCATAGACGGGGTGCTGTACCACATTGAGCGCCGGACGCTCCTTGTAGAGCCAGCCGGAAAAGGCGCGCTTCCACTTGCCGTCGGCCTCGCGCACATCGACCTGCGCGAACGCGCCGGTATAGGGCTCGCCCTCCCATGGCGCGGTCTTCTCGCACGCACGCAGCCGCAGGATCACGTCGCCCGCGCGCACCGCCTGTCCGGGCTTCAGGCTGATATCGCGCGCGTGTCCGTTGCGCTTGTTGAGCAGGCCCAGCACCGCGACCCGCTCCGCCATCGGCGTCGCCCCCGCGGTCATCGCGGCGCTGTTCGCCGTATCGGTCGTGACCACTTCCTCGCCCGGCCCCGCCTTGGGCGCGACCTCGACCGTGTCGGCCGCGGCGGTCTTGTTCTGCGGCGCGTCTCCACCGAACCAGCCGCACCCCGCCAGCGCGAGCGGCGCCAGCACGAAAGCGGCGGGACGGATCAGATTCATCAGGCGCCGGGCGTCCAGGCTTCGTAGTCGCCGGTCGCGCCGATCCGCTTGCCGCCTGCCTCCAGCGCGCCCGCGGGGCGATAGGCCTGGGCGGTGCCGGTCAGATTCGGGACTGCGGGCATTTCCCACTGGCGGACCGGCGGCAGCGCGCGATCGGGCACATCGTCGATCTGGTGGTGCAACCAGCTGAACCATTCGGGCGGCACGCGGCTCGAATCGTTCGCGCCCTTGTAGATCACCCAGCGCCGGGTCATGCCGTGCATGTCCTTGCCGCCCTGGAAATAGCGGTTGCCGAGCGAATCCTCGCCCACCTGTTCCTTGCCGCGCAGGCCGACCCAGGTGCCGAAGGTGGAGCCGTTCCACCAGGTGAAGATGTTCGCGAAGATACCCATGAACCGCGCTTTACGCGGCAACAGCGGCGGCGGCAACGGGGGTTGGACGCGTTGCGGGATTGACCCGTCGATATACGAACCATATACGTTTCGTATATTCCAACCATAGCGAGCTGAGTGATGGGTATCGTGAAGATCGGCGAGGAGATGCACGAGGAGGTGCGCCGGGCGAGTACGGTCATGTGCCGCTCGATCAACGCGCAGGCAGAATTCTGGATGAAGATCGGGATGCTCGCCGAAGCCAATCCGGGCCTCTCGTTCAGCGAGATCGTCCGGATGCAGCTTGCGGCCGCCGATGCGCTTCCCGCGGAACGCGAGGCCGCCTGACATGGTGAAGACCCCGGACGAGCTCGCGCTGATGCGCATATCGGGCAAGCTGCTGGCCTCGGTGTTCGAGATGCTCGACGCGCAGCCGCTCGCCGGCATGTCGACGATGCAGGTCAACGATCTGGTCGAGCGCTTCATCACCGTCGACCTCGCCTCCCGCCCCGCGAGCAAGGGGCAATATGGCTTCGAATATGTGCTGAACTGCTCGATCAATCAGGTCGTCTGCCACGGCGTGCCCGATCCCGGCGCGATCATCCGCGACGGCGACATCATCAATCTCGACATCACGCTCGAAAAGAACGGCTTCATCGCCGATTCGAGCAAGACCTACATGGTCGGCAATGTCGCGCCCGCCGCGCGGCGGCTGGTGCGCGTCGCGCAGGAGGCGATGTGGAAGGGCATCGCCCAGGTCCGCCCCGGCGCGCATCTCGGCGACATCGGCTTCGCGATCGAGCGCCATGCGAAGCAGAACGGCTATTCGGTCGTGCGCGACTATTGCGGGCACGGCATCGGCCGCGAGATGCACGAGGAACCCTCCGTGCTCAATTTCGGACGGCCGGGAACGGGCATGCAACTGCGCGAGGGGATGGTCTTCACCGTCGAGCCGATGATCAACCAGGGCAGCCGCAAGGTCTCGACGCTGGACGATGAATGGACCGTCGTGACCCATGACGGAAAGCTGTCCGCCCAGTTCGAACATACCGTCGCGGTCACCGCGACCGGCGTCGAGATCCTGACCCTGCGCCGCGACGAGACGCCCCAGCTCCCGAAACCCGCCGCCGCTCGTCCAGCAGGACCAAGGCAGGGTTCAAGGGCGTGATTTTGCCTGCTCAGGCGGGTTTGCAATACACCAGGCCGCGTCGAATTCCTTATCGGCAGTCGCAAGCCATGCTTGCCGCGTGGCTTCGGGAACCGAAGTCGCACGCTCGGCTATCTTGCTGATATAGGACAGGCAGAAAGAAGACGCAGGGCTACCGCCCACACAACCATCCAATGCGCCCAGGACGGGGGCTGGAAGCCCCATAAGAGCCTCAACGCCAAGATTATCATATTCGGCGCGAAGCAGTTCGTAACGATAGTGATCCAGCGCTGAGATCAGAGCGATGTCTCCCGGTGAGAGGCGCTTGAACGAAGCTGCACCACAGGCTTGCTGGGTGAGATGGTCATCATCCGCTTCAGCGGCTGGATTGAGCCGGGTTCGATCATATAGGCGCCCCGCGACTCCCTGCACATCGTTGGCGTCCGCGGCGGTCGACCAGAATAGCGAGGACACCGCCCCAACCGCAGGCGGACCGATCATGGCACCAGCGATCAGGCAGGTTGCCGCAATGGTCACTCGCTTCACTGCACGCCCCCCAAAGTCGCTGCCCGGAAACAGCAGCCCGCCTTTCTGACGGCCGCTAGCGCCAGCTCACCTTGTCGCCCGGCGAGATGCCCAGCTCTGCCGCCTTACCCCCGAGTATCTCGAGCACCGCCGAAACCGGCTCGCCCGAGCGGACCTGGTCCTCGGACAGCGGCACCGTATTCTCCGCGATGCGCGCAATCGAGCCGTCGGGGCGGATGAAGATGATGTCGAGCGCGGTCGGCGTGTCCTTCATCCAGAAGCTCGCCTCGCGCGGGCCGCTGCCGTCGGCGGGATAGGGCGCAAACAACATGCCGCCATCGGCCGGGATGTCGGTGCGGTACATCAGGCCCTGCTGCTGCTCGGCCGGGGTGCGCGCGACATCGACCTTGAAGACGTGCTTCGTCCCGCCGCTTTCGACCGTGACGATCGCCTTCGCTGCCTGCTGAGCTGCGGCGGAAGCGTTCCCCGCCTCGCCGCCCTTGCAGCCTGAAACCAGCGCCAGTGCAGCGAGCGCCAGCAGCGGCGCACCGAAAACCGGGCCCAAAACCGGACTAGTCCGCCGGCTCCACGACGACCGCGAGCGGCCCCTTGTCGCCTTCGACGATGCGGGCACGAAGCGGCTGATCGGGTTCAACGTCATAAATCTCCGCCCGGCGAAGTGTTTCCATATGCACGAATATATCGGCGGAATCGCCCTCGCGCACCAGAAAGCCATACCCCTTGAGCCGGTTGAACCATTTGACCGTCACCGGCTCGAACGGACCGGCGGATTCGATCAGTTGCAGCCGGTCGGCACGGTCGCCGCCGCCGTTGCGGGACTTGGGCGGTTCGACCGCATCGGTCAAATCGATTGACAGGATCTCCCGCGCCTGAAGCCCGCGCTCACGCCGCACCACCGTGCATTCGACGCGCGCACCCTCAGGCAGGCTACGGCGGCCATGCGGCTGAAGCACCGAAAAATGAATAAGGATATCGCCGACCGCCGCATCATCGGCGACCAGGAATCCGAAACCACGAGTCACGTCGAACCATTTGACCGTGCCCGAATATTGCTCCCCCGAACAATCTTCGCTGTCCACGACGGCATCGCCAACAGGCAACACCGCGCTGGCCGGCACGGGCACAAATTCGTTCGACGCTCGTTGCGGGTCGATACGCATCCAGACACTTCCCCCTGACCGGCAACATTAACACAGCATTTCCGGCAGATGCGAATCCTTTGTTACTAATCCTCGCCAAGCAACGTTTCGACGCTTTCACCGGGTTTCATCCGTGCGATTTTCCAGGCCAGTTCGGGAGAATGACCGGCGCGCACCATCGCCGCCACCTGCTTGGCGCGCTTGTCCCGGTCGGCTTCCACATCGGCGAAGGGACCGATCCGGCGCTTGCGCGCAAACGCGATGGCAGTCTCGCCAGCGCGGTCCGCGACCATCGGCGCCACCGCATCCGCGTCCCGTTCCTGAACACCCGCATGGCGAAGCGCGTCGTTCACGCGCCGCGCGCCGAGTCCCCGCCGCGTCATCGCCAAAGCCTTTGATTCGGCGTAGATTCGATCGTTGACGTAGCCCAATTCGGCGAACCGTTCCGCAATCGCGACGGGGTCCGCAGGCGCGCCTTCCCACCCCCGCTCCCGCACCTTGCGCGCCAGGTAAACCGCCAGTTTTCCGCGGGTCGTCGCGAAACGCTCGACATAGCGCAGCGCCAGCCGCTCCAGCGCAGCGGGGTCGAGCGGGGGCGGAGAGCGGCGTCCAGGGCGGGTATCACAGCGCATGCGCCTTGTTTGTGCCACAGTACCAACCGAATTTGAACGCCAGTGCGTAGCAGGGCGATCCGCATTTCTGATGTGGAGCCAGAGTCAATGAATTGACCGGCGGCCTGCCACGATCAGGGGCACGGATTTAGGATATGGTTTTGGACGTCAAGAACATGGTCGATGCAGGCGGCGCAGCGCTGCTTCCGACCCCGACCGAAGATGCACTCCCCCGCCGGCTCGCGGATTTCGCGACGCTCGGCGATGCGCTCGACTATGCCGCAGAAGGGCAGCGCGGACTCAATTTCCACGATGCGCGCGGGACGCTGACCCGCCCCTATCCGTTCCGCGAGATGCGCACGGACGCGCTGGCGCAGGCGCGCCGTCTGATCGCGGCCGGCGTGAAGCCGGAGGACCGGATCGCCCTGATTGCCGAGACGGGTGCCGATTTCGCGGCGCTCTTCTTCGGCGTCATCTATGCCGGCGCCTGGCCGGTGCCGCTGCCGCTGCCCACCAGCTTCGGGGGCAGCCAGCACTATATCGACCAGCTCGCCGTCCAGCTCGACAGCTGCGATCCCAAGATGCTGTTCTACCCGGCAGAACTGTCGGCGATGGCGGGCGAGGCCGCGCGCCTCAAGGGCGTCGAGGGCATCGACTGGGAGAGCTTCACGCAGCGCGCCGCGCCCGAAGCCGAACTGCCCCAGGCGAAGACCGACGACATCGCCTATCTCCAGTACAGCAGCGGCTCGACGCGCTTCCCGCACGGCGTCGCGATCACCCACCACGCGCTGCTCAACAACCTGTCGGCGCACAGCCACGGCATGAAGCTGCAGGAAAGCGACCGCTGCGTCTCGTGGCTGCCCTGGTATCACGATATGGGCCTGGTCGGCTGCTTCCTCTCGGTCGTCGCCAATCAGGTTTCCACCGATTACCTCAAGACCGAGGATTTTGCCCGCCGCCCGCTGGCCTGGCTCGACCTCATCACCCGCAATCAGGGCACGACCCTCTCCTATTCGCCGACCTTCGGCTACGACATCTGCGCACGCCGCATGTCGAGCCAGACCAAGGCAGCCGAACGTTTCGACCTGTCGCGCTGGCGCGTCGCCGGCAATGGGGCGGACATGATCCGTCCCGACGTGATGCAGGCATTCGTCGATGCCTTTGCCGATGCGGGGTTCAAGGCCAGCGCCTTCCTGCCCAGCTACGGGCTTGCCGAAGCGACGCTGGCCGTCTCGATCATGCCCCCGGGCGAGGGGATCGTGGTCGAACTGGTCGAGGAAACCCAGCTTTCGGGCGGCGCACATGGCGCAGACCGGCCGCAGCGCTTCCGCGCGATCGTCAATTGCGGCAAGCCGGTCAAGGACATGGACGTCGAGATCCGCGAGGAGGACGGCACCCCCTTGCCCGAGCGCGCGATCGGCAAGGTCTGGTGCCGCGGCCCCAGCGTGATGGTCGGCTATTTCCGCGATCAGGCATCGACCGACGCCTGCATGCAGGACGGCTGGCTCGACACCGGCGACATGGGCTACATGTCCGACGGCTACATCTATATCGTCGGCCGGGCGAAGGACATGATCATCGTCAACGGCCGCAACCACTGGCCGCAGGACATCGAATGGGCGGTCGAACAGCTCCCGGGCTTCAAGCAGGGCGATATCGCCGCCTTCGCGATCACCACGCCGGGCGGTGAGGAAACCCCCGCCGTGCTGGTCCAGTGCCGCACCAGCGACGAAGCCGAGCGCGTCAAGCTGCGTGAGGAAATCCGCGAGCGCGTGCGCACCGTCACCGGCATGAACTGTGTGATCGAACTGATCCCGCCGCGCACGCTGCCGCGCACCAGCTCGGGCAAGCTGTCGCGTGCCAAGGCACGCAACCTCTACCTCAACGGCGAGATCAAGCCCTACAGCATCGCCGCCTGAGTTTTTTCGGAAGTCGGCGCCAGCCCGCAGCATTCACACAGACTCCGGAACGGCGGAAAAATTTCGCCGTTCCGTGCGGCACCTAACCTCTCGCTAACCCAATCCGGTTATGCGTGAGGGCGTGACGAGCCAGACGACCTCTCAATTCGCGAGACCGCGCATCGATGTGCGCGCGTTGCTCGGTTTGTATGACCCCGCGGACACCACCGACTGGGGCCCGATTCGCGCAGCGCAGATGAACGCCGGCAGTCAGCTCGCGCTGTTCATGCTGGCCGCGAACGTGGTCGGCGCCGCGCTGGTCACGCTCAATTTCGCCGCGAATTTCCCGGTGTGGAAGCTCGCAAGCTGGAGCGCACTGGTCGCCGCCGTCGGCGTGACCGTCGCGTTCCGCCGCCTGGCGGTGCGCCACCGCACCGAACGGACCGCAAGCCTCAAGGACGTGCGCGAAACCGCACTCGACGGAATCTCGCTCGGCGCGGTCTGGTCGATCGCGCCGCTGTTCTTCGGCCCCTCTGCCAATGCCGATCAGGCCGCAGCGCTCTGGATCATCCTGTCGATCCTGATGGCCGCCTCAGCGGTCGCAATGGCCGCGCTGCCGCTTGCGACGATCGCCTTTCTTGCCGTGCTCGGCGGCTCTGCCGCGATCTCGCTCGCGCTCACGACCGCACCCGCGCTCGGCGCCGCGTCGATGCTGTTCACCGCGCTGCTCATCATCGCCTGCTTCTCCCGCGGCAAGGCGCTGGTGGTGATCCGTGCGAACGAGATCGCGCTTGCCGAACGCGACGAGACCGTCAGCCTGCTGCTGCGCGAGTTCGAGGACAAGGGTTCCGACTGGCTGTGGGAGACCGACGCACAGCGCCGCGTGGTGCGTGCCAATCCGCGCTTCGCGGTCTCGCTCGGCGTCGATCCCAAGGCGATCAACGGAATGCCCTTCCTCCAGGTGCTGGCCGGCACCGCATGGGAGAGCGGCAATTTCTCGCAAGGGCTGCGCGAGATGGCCGAGCGGCTCAAGCTGCGCGAGCCGTTCCGCGACCTGCTGCTTCCCGTCTATGTCGACGGGGTCGAGCGCTGGTGGGAGATGACCGGATCGCCGCGGTTCAACGAGGAAGGCGGCTATGTCGGCTTCCGCGGCGTCGGCTCCGACGTGACCGAAGCCCGCAAGTCGGCCGACCAGATCAGCCGAATGGCGCGCTACGATCCGCTGACCGGGCTGCCCAACCGTCTGCTGATCAACGAAGCGCTGAGCGTGGCGATGGCAGAGGCCGAGAAATGGGGCTCGCGCTGCGCCTTCATGATGATCGATCTCGATCGCTTCAAGGCAGTGAACGACACGCTCGGCCATCCGGTCGGCGACCGGTTGCTGATGCGCGTATCGGAGCGGCTCAAGCAGCTGATGACGGCCAACGACGTGATTGGGCGGCTTGGGGGTGACGAGTTCGCGGTGGTTGTACGGGACGCGACCGACAGCGCCGCGGTCGAACGGCTCGCGCACACGATCATCGACGTGCTCTCGCAACCCTATGACGTCGACCAGCACACATTGTTCATCGGTGCCAGCGTCGGCCTCGCGATCGGCCCGCGCGACGGGCGGACCGCAGAGATGCTGATCCGTTCGGCCGATCTCGCGCTCTACCGCTCCAAGGACGCAGGCGGCGGCGTCTATCACGCCTATGAGCCCGAACTGCACGTCCAGGCCGAGGAACGCCGGGTGCTCGAAATGGCGCTGCGCGGCGCGCTCGAGAATGACGAGTTCCACCTTCTCTATCAGCCGGTGGTGCAGGCGGGCAGCGGCACGCTGACCGGGTTCGAGGCGCTGCTGCGCTGGACCCATCCCGAGTTCGGCAACATCTCCCCCGTCAAGTTCGTGCCGCTGGCCGAGGAAGCGCGCCTGATCGCGCCGATCGGCGAATGGGTGCTGCGCACCGCCTGCATCGAGGCGGCGAAGTGGGACGACCCGATCCGCGTCGCGGTGAATGTCAGCCCCGACCAGCTCCACAACCCGGCCTTCGCCTCGTTCGTCGCCGCCGCACTGCGCGACAGCGGGCTGCGCCCCGACCGGCTCGAGCTCGAAGTGACCGAAAGCGTGTTCATGCGTGAGGGGACCGCGGCGGTCCGCACGCTGGAGGCGATCCTCGACATGGGCGTCCGCCTCAGCCTCGACGATTTCGGCACCGGCTATTCCTCGCTCGGCTATCTCAGCCGCACCCGCTTCTCGTCGATCAAGGTCGACCGCAGCTTCGTTCAGGGCGCATCCAAGGGCAGCAAGGAAGCGATCGCGATCATCCGCGCCGTCGTCGCGCTCGCCGACAGTCTGGGCATGGCGACCACCGCCGAGGGCGTCGAGACCGAGGACGAACACCGGCTGGTCCAGGCGCTGGGCTGCACCAAGGTGCAGGGCTATTATTTCGGCCGCCCGCTCCCCGTCGTCGAAGCCCGCGGCCTCGCCATCCGTGGCGACAGCAGCGGTGCCAGCGTCGCCGCCTGAACCTCCGGCACATCATCAGAACAATGACAGCGCGACGCCGCGGCGCCCTTCGTCAGGGCTAGGCTGCCGCCGAGCGCGCGGTTTGTGAGGCAGCCGCACGGTGCCGCGCCTCAGGCACAGCCAGCCCCGCCCATGCCTCGACCCAGCCGGCCGGGTCTGCGGCGGAGGCTTGCCGCTGGATCAGCACATTGCGCCTGTAGTCGGCGATCGGCCTCGGCATCCCGACCAGATAGCCCTGGATCTTGTCACATCCCTCGGCCAGCAAGAGCTGCATCTGCGCTTCGGTCTCGACGCCCTCGGCGATGATCGACATCCCAAGCCCCTTGCCCAGCCCGATCACCGCCCGGACGATCGCGAGCGATTCACGGCTGACCGTCACCTGCTCGATGAACGACCGGTCGATCTTGACCTCGTCGAACGGGAAAGCGCGGAAATAGGCGAGCGAGGAAAAGCCGGTGCCGAAATCGTCCATTGCGATCCCGACGCCGAGCGCCTTCACCCGGCGGAGCGCCGCCAGCGTCCCGTCCGGATCGCCGACCAGCAGCCCTTCGGTTACTTCGAGGTCGAGCCGGCGCGGATCGAGCTTCGCGCTCGCCAGCGCCGACGCGATCACCTCGGTGATATTGGTCTGCGCGATCTGCGCCGGCGAGAGGTTGACCGACAGCTTGAGCGGCTGGCGCCAGCGCCCCGCCTCGCGGCAGGCGCTGCGCAGCACCCATTCGCCGATCGGCACGATCATCCCGCCATCCTCCGCAAGCGGGATGAACTCGGCGGGCGGGATCTCGCCATGTTCGGGATGGGTCCAGCGCAGCAGCGCCTCGAACCCGATCACCGCGCCGGTGACCAGGCAGGCAAAGGGCTGGTAGACGAGACTCAGCTCGCCCCGCTGAAGCGCGAACTGCAGATCGTGCTCCAGTTCCAGCCGCCGTACCAGCTGTGCGTCCATAGTGGCGTCGAAGAAGCGCATCGTGCCACGCCCATGCGCCTTGGCCCGATAGAGGGCGAGGTCCGCCTTGGTATGCAGATCCTCCGCTGTGGCCGCGTGGTCGGGGTGGATCGCTATGCCGATGCTGGCCCCGGTGCGGATCGATCGCCCCGCGACCTGCATCGGCACCGCCAGCGCATCGAGAATCCGCCGCGCGAGCGACGCCGCGCGGTGCGGCTGGTCCCCACCGGGCTGGACGATGGCGAACTCGTCGCCGCCAAGCCGCGCCAGCGCCTCGTTCCCGGTCATGCACTCCCGGATGCGCCGCGTCACCTCGACCAGCAGCGCATCGCCCGTGCCGTGACCATGGATGTCGTTGACCGCCTTGAACCGGTCGAGGTCCAGGCAGAGCAAGGCGACCGGCGCCTGCTCGGTCGAGCGGGTCAGTGCATCGGCGAGCAGATGATTGAGGCTCAGCCGGTTCGCCGCACCGGTCAGCGGGTCGTGCGCGGCGAGATGCGCGATCCGCGCCGCCGCCGCGGTCTTTTCGGACACGTCGCGCAACACCACGAAGTCGCGATCGACGCCCAGCAGCTGACCGCGCCGGAACGCCATTTCGACATCGATCCGCTCGCCGTCGCGGGCGCGCAACAGGGTGTGGAAGAAGCCAGGCCCGTACCGCTGCGGCGCATCGCCGGACAGATCAGGCAGCAGTTCCGCCAGGTTCAGCCCCTCGGGCGGGTGGACCGGATCATAGCCCGCCAGCACCCAGAAGGTACTGTTGGCATCGACGATCACATCGTTCTCCAGGATCGCCAGCGCCTCCAGCGCGCTTTCGCTGAAGCTCTTGAGGCGATCTGTCTCGTGCCGGGCGTGGCTCGCGATCCGCGCTTCGGCCATCGCCGTCACCAGCCCGACCCCCAGGATCGCCGCTGCCAGCGTCGCGATCAGCAATGCCAGCGTCCCCGATTCGATCGTGCTCGGATCGATCGTCAGCCCCGATTCGGGGTAGATCGTCACCGCCGCCATCGCACCGAAATGGATGGCGCAGATCGCCAGCACCAGCCCCAGCGCCGGCAGGATCGGGATTCGCCGCCAGCGCAGCTTGGCGAGATGGAATCCGGCATAGCTGAACACGATCCCGACCGCGACGGAGCCGGCGATCATCGCGCCGTCATAGGTAATGCGCCCGGTGGTCTGGAGCGCGGTCATCCCGGTCTTGTGCATCGCCGCGACGCCGATCGCGAATACCGCCGGCGCGGCCCAGCGCCAGATCGCGCTCCTTGCGAAGAAGGCGCGCCAGGCCAGGCTCGACGCCAGCACCCCGACGCCGATCGACAGGACCGTGCGCAACGGATCATAGGCGGTGGGCAAATGCGGCTGATAGGCGAGCATCGCGATGAAATGCGTCGCCCAGATCCCGCCGCCGGAGACGAAGCCGAGTGCCGCGAGCCAGCGCAGGCGCCGCTTCGCGCGCATCTCACCGATCTGGGCCGCGAGCAGGAACGCGGTCACCATCGACAACAGGCAGACAATCCCCGCCACAAGGACGAGTCCGAAGTCATGCTCCGTCGTCAAGCAGGAAAGCACACGCAGCACGGCCCCTCCCCAAAAGACGGAGAAATAGTATCATGTCGTTATCAAGCCATGAAGACCCGATCTGGACTAGGGGCGTAATCTTTAGCTTCGGACCCTCTTGTTCGCGCGTATAGTAAATCATCTCGAAACCAAAGATGCCCGACACACTCCAAATCGTGCGGAAGCGGCGATGCATCCGCAAGATGCAGCTCAAGGCGCGTTGCTTTTGCCGCGCGGGCTTGTCACGCTTGACCTTTCCTCCACCGGAGACCGTCATGCGCCTTGCCCTGATCGCCGCCCTGCTCGCGTCCACTGCCCCCGCGCTCGCGCATGACGATGCGCCGCAGCCGCGCGCCGAATCGTCGAAGCCGGTGCCCAGGGAAGAGCTGCTCAAGCCGCCCGCGGACGCGGTGCACTATGTGGTGGTCTCCGAAGCGGGCAAGCATGGCGACCAATGGCGCTGGCAGCTGCCCGATGGCCGCACCGCCTATCGCTGGTCGCAGGAGCTTCGCGGCTGGATCACCGAGATGGACCAGGTGAGCAGCATCGCGCCCGACGGCACGATCACAGCCCTCACCGTTCGCGGCGTGACCATGTCGGGCGACGCCGCCGAGACGTTCCGCGTCGAGAATGGGCGCGCGATCTGGAAGACCGCGACCGATTCGGGCGAGGCGCCCGCACGCGGCTGGTACATCCCCGCGGGCGGCGTCGGCATCGCCGGTGCGCCGATGATCGACAAGCTCGCGGCGGCGGGTGACGCCGGTCTTGATTTCCTGCCAAGCGGCAAGGGTCGGCTGACCTTCGGCCAGACGCTCACCATCAACGGTCCTGCCGGGCCGAAGAAGGTCCAGCTCGCCTTCATCCGGGGCATGCTGCCCTCGCCGGATCCCGTCTGGCTCGACGAGAACAAGCGATTCTTCGCCAATATCGGCCATATCTCGGTGATGCCGGCGGGCTATGAGGGCGCGCTCAGGCAGCTGCGCGACGCGCAGGACGCCGCGACCGCCGCCGAGCTCAAGGCGATCGCGCAGCGCTTCCTGACCCCGGCCGCCAAGGCACCGGTGCTGTTCGACAATGTCCGGCTGTTCGACGCCGACAAGGGCATGTTCCTCGCCGATCGCGCGGTTCTCGCCCGCGACGGCAAGATCGTTGCGATCGGTGCCGCCGGTTCGGTCAAGGCCCCCGCCGGCGCCCGCACGATCGATGGCCGCGGCAAGACGCTCGTCCCCGGCATCTGGGACAGCCACCTGCATATCGGCGACGACTGGAACGTCCTCGCCAATGTCGCCAACGGCATCACCAGCTTCCGCAGCCCTGGCACGACCTTCGACCGCGCGGTGGACGCCACCAAGCGCCGTGCCGCGGGCACGCTGCTGATGGGTGAGCCCTTCATCTCCGCGATCATCGACAAGAAGGACCCGCTCGCAGCACAGGGTGCCGAGGTGGTGAGCAGCGAGGCAGAGGCGATCGCCGCGGTCCGCCGGATCAAGGCCGCCGGCCTGTGGGGCGTCAAATTCTACACCTCGATGAATCCCGCCTGGATCGCCCCCGCGGCAGCCGAGGCCCACAAGCTCGGCTTGCACGTCCACGGCCATGTCCCGGCGACGATGAAGCCAAGCGAGGCGGTGGCCGCGGGCTATGACGAGCTGACCCATCTCAACTTCGTCGTGATGGAATCGATGCCGCGCGCAGTGATCGACAAGGCCAATACCCGCCAGCGGATGGAAGGCCCGGCGCGCTACTTCAAGGATGTCGACCTGAACGGCCCGCTGATGACCGGCTTCGTCGCCGATCTCGCGAAGCGCAAGACGATCGTCGACCCCACCATCGTCATCTTCGAGGGCTTTCTGACACAGGACGGCGGCAAGCCCCACCCCGCCTATGCGCCCTATATGGGCATCGTCTCTCCGGTGATCGAGCGTTCCGCCTTCACCAGCGGCGGCTATCCGCTGGTCGAGGGGCTGACGCGCGACGATTACCGCAAAAGCTATGCGAAGATGGTCCAGCTGGTCGGCAAGCTGCACAAGGCCGGCGTGCCGATCGTCGCCGGAACCGATGGCTGGGGCATCGAGCTGATCCGCGAGCTCGAAATCTACCAGCAGGCCGGCTTCACCCCGGCCGAGGCGTTGCAGAGCGCGACGATCGTGCCTGCGCGCATCGTCGGCGCCGACAAGCGCACCGGATCGATTGCCGTCGGCAAGGAGGCCGACATGGTCCTGGTCGATGGCGATCCCTCGACCGAGATCGGTGCGCTCCGCCGCGTCGTGACGGTAGTCAGCGACGGCTATGTCATGGACGGCGACGCACTGCGCGAGGCGGCGGGCTATAGCGGCCGGCCGAAATAGGGGCCGTGCGCCGGCGGGCGTGCAACGCCGGAATCGCTTCGGCTAGGCCGGCCTAGATCTTTCCCAGGTTCTTGCGGGCCGAAAACCGCTTCATTGCCGTCAGCGCACGCCGGACCCGTTCAGATACGGATGCGTCGCGAAACCTCACCGGACCGGTCGCGGGTGGATATCCGCGCGAACGTCCGGCCTGCCATGGCGGGTCGAGCAGCAGCGTCAGCAAGGTGAGGGACGACCTGAGGCCGGGCCGGCGCAACTGGACGATACGGCGCCGAAGCTGAAGCCCCGTCCAGACGGGACGCTTCGGCGCCGGCACCGGCGCGCCGAACAGCAGCTCGAGCGTCGCCAGCTGCACATCGAGTGCATTTCGCGGGTATCCGCGGGGGAAATATGCTGCGAGCCGCTCCCAGTCGATGCCTGCGGGTGCCCGTGCGAGTTCCACGATGTCGAGCAGATGCCTGAGATCCATCAGACCTCGCCAATAGTCGCGATCCTGCAGCTGATCGTGGAGGACGAGGATCAGCGCCTGCGACGTCGGCGACGGAAGCCAGGCGCTCGCCATGCCAAGTCTCACCTCTGAACAATCGCCGGCCAGATCGTCATAATCGAAGCCGGGATATCGCGTCTTGGTCCGGCAATGCAGATCGATCATCCCCACGTCCTGGGCGCGGCAGAGGTTCATGGGCGCGAACGGGCCGTCTTCGTGCCCGTACAATCGATAGCCGATCGCCTCGAGACGCTCCCGCGCCATCGCCATCGACCGCGCCGGAACCATGACATCGAGGTCCGACAGGATCCGCGCGCCATAGCCGGGGGTCGCCGTGCTGAGCATGGCCGCCCCCTTGAGCAGGATCGGCCGGATGCCGGCGATGTCCAGAGATGCGGCCGCCTCTTCAAGCTGCCGTTTCAGCCGGGTGTTTCGTTCCAGCGCCCGCTCCTGGATCGTTCCGAGAAATGCCTGCACCTCTTCCGGAGCGCGGTCTCCGACCCGCGCGGCGAGGACGCCGGTCACCAGCGCCTGGTTCGCGGCCGCGAGCAGGGTCGCCCAGTCGATGTCCGCCGGCACCTCGCCTGCCAGACATGCGAGCAAGGCCGCGAGCGGCTCGACGTCAATCCTCGGCACAGATCACCGCCAGAGCGTCGATCGCGGCGTCGAGATCGGAATAGATCAGGTCGAAGCAGCGTGCCCCTTCGACCAGCGCGATCAGGGCCCGCATTTCGTCGATGGTCGCGGCGCCCGCGCTGGAATGTGCCTCGCCCATGAGCTGAACGAGCGCTCCGACAGGATCGAGCGTCCGAAGTTCGGGCCCTGCACCGGCAACTCTGTGCAGGTGCACGATCCATCCGCTATCCATCCACGCGCTCCGCGGGGGCCGGGGCACAGCAAGATAGCGCACCGGGACGTCATCGAGCCGCATGTGAACCGGTAAGGCCGCGATATCCGCGCAATGGCGATCCAGAAGCGGCCACGCCCCCTTCTTGATGGCGGGCGGAAAGGGTACGCCTTGCACCCGGCCGTCAGTACCCAGCAGCGTGATGTCGTCCGACACATAGTCGAAGCCCGATCGCGAAAGCGCGACCGTGAGCGTGGTCTTCCCCGCCCCGGGCGGCCCGCTCAACAGCAAGGCTCTGTTGCGATGTCCAAGGCAGGCAGTGTGCAGCGCGATATTCGGCGGCGCCGCCGCAAGCACCTCTTCGACGAGCAGCGCCTTGACGAAGGGGGCCGTCTGGCTGGCACCGATCACCGAAGCCGGGGCCCCGTTGCGGGACACAAAGGTCAGCCCGTCCGCTTCAATGACTTCTATACGGATTGCGGGCCTGCCGGCCGGGCGGGCCAGATGCGAGAATATCGGCGATATCCGCCCGCATTGGTCGATATTCGCATAGCGGATCGCAGCATCAACGCCGGCGATATGAAGATGCTGCTCCCGGCATCGGGGGGCATCGGACGCGGAGGGGATTGCCCGCACGATATTCTGCGCTGACCATTGGCAGAGCAGGTCCAGCACGGAGCCATCCGCGACGTCGCCGTCAAATCCATGGCGTGTCAGTGCCGCCGTCAGCGCGGCGAATGTGTTCCCTTCCTGCAGCATCGATGCCAGCAGCGCCGCCGTCGGATTGAGTTTGTAGAGCTTTTCGTTGCGGGTGGAGAAGAGCAGCGGGTGCCCATCCAGCGAAAGCGGATGGACACCTTCCGAAAGCTTGAAGAGGGCCGGCTCGGAAATATCCGCCTTGGCGAATTGGGGCGAACCAGGCTCCATGTCATTTCCGATAGTCTGTAAATATATTCACGATGTCATGAAGACTTCCATGGTCAAGCTATCGATAGTTTCGGCCGTATCTTTCGATATATTCGTGTAAACGCATATCGCGAGAGTCGCATTACGACTTTCCCTCAGCTTCCCTCAATTTTCTGCGTCAGATCATAGCCAGAACAATTGTTTCAAGCATAGGAGGTAACCCCTTTTTCCGCAGGCCGGCGAAGATCAACTGGAATATATTCCAGCGGCGTTGAGGAGAGGGATTCCAGGATGGAAAATTCAGACGAAAGGCTCGCAGCAAGCGACGACGATCGTCGAGACTTTCTGAAATCGTGCGGCCGCTTCGCCTTGACGGTCCCGCCGGTGATGACCGTGCTTCTGTCGACGTCGCTCAGCTCGGCAGCAATCGCCAAATCGACCGGTGGCGGTGGCGGTGGCGGTGGTCATGGCAAGGGTCACGGCAATAACGGCGTAGGAAACGGCCCCGATCCTCAGCCGCCGGGGAATCCGCCGATCAACGATGGCCCGGGCACCGGCCCCGGCGCGCCCGGCAATCGCGGCGGTCCGAAACGGACCAGGCTGATCTGAGCCGGACCAGGGTCCCGGCGTTGCCGATGCAGCCAAGGAAGCCTGCACGGCCTTGCTGCCGGACCGCGGCCGACCCGATTCGGCTCTGATCGCCCGAACCAAAAAGGCCGGAGCTCTCGCCCCGGCCTTTCGTATTCCATGATCGTATCGGCGTCTTACTTCGACCGTTCCACCTGGTCGAAGTCCAGTTCCACCGGGGTCGCACGGCCGAAGATCGACACGCTGACCTTGACCTTCGACTTGTCGAAATCGAGTTCCTCGACCACGCCGTTGAAGCTCGCGAAGGGGCCTTCCAGCACCTTGACCGCGTCGCCGATCTCGTAATCGACCTTGATCTGCGTCTTGGGCGCGGCGGCGGCTTCCTCCTTGGTGTTGAGGATGCGCGCGGCCTCGGCCTCGCTGATCGGCTGGGGCTTGCCCGAGCTGCCGAGGAAGCCGGTGACCTTGGGCGTGTTCTTGACGAGGTGATAGACGTCGTCGTTCATCGCCAGCTTGGCGAGGACATAGCCGGGGAAGAATTTCCGCTCCGACTGCACCTTCTTGCCGCGGCGGACCTCGGTCACGGTCTCGACCGGGACCTCGACCGCCTCGACCAGCGCGTCGAGGCCCAGCCGCGTCGCGTCGGACAGGATCTGGTCCCGGACCTTGTTCTCGAAGCCCGAATAGGCGTGAATGATGTACCAGCGCGCCATTGTCGTTCCGTTCTTTGGCTCTTGTTACGCGGCGAGGCCGAGCAGGTAGTTCACGATCGCGCCGAACATGCGGTCGACGCCGAAGAAGAAGATGCCCAGCAGCGACGCCATGATGAACACCATCACGGCGGTCATGACGGTTTCCTTGCGGGTCGGCCAGACGACCTTCTTGGTCTCTGCCTGAACCTGGCGCATGAATTCGAGCGGACTGGTCTTGGCCACCTGTTGCCTCGCAAATTGGTTGCCCGGCTTCGGGACAGGTTCCGCCGCCCGGCCCCTTCTGGAGAGACCCGGCGAACACCCATCACGCTGTCGGATTGGGGCTGGTATCTAGCGACTTGGGGACGGCGGGGCAAGAGCCGTGATACCCGCATGGCGGAGCCGCGATTCGCCAACGCAAACGGGCGCCCCAAGGGAGCGCCCGCTGCCGGCATTCCCGATGGCCGGGCTAGGGGCTGTCGGGATCGTCGTCGCCGCTCGCGAGCTCGACGATGCCCCAGATCATCAACCCGGCGACGATCGCGCCGATCACATAGATTCCTGCGCCAGCCCCGCTCTGCGCGTTGCTCGCGCCGGCTGCGGTCGATCCGCGGCTGATTTCGGGTGAATTCGCCAGGCTCAGCGATTGTGCAGGCGATGCCTGCGCCGCGGCGGCCGTCGACAGCGACAGCAATGCGAGCAGAATCGAGAGTGGTTTGAGCATATCCGTCCTCCTTCTACTGGATCCGCGAAGGCCAGCGGCCCGGACACGCCGGATTGCCTTCGGATGCGATCTGTCAGGAGGAGGCTGAACCGCCCGGGCCCGGGCACGTTCCGGCCGGGGCACGTCGAACGGGGCGAATGGCGGGGGATGCGGGGCGAGCCGTTCGCCCGGGCGGCGCAGCTGGCACCGCAAAGACAAAAAAAAATGGCGGCCGAAGCCGCCATTTCCTTCAACCGTAACGGTCGACAGCGACTTAGTTGCTGTCCGAATCGTCACCGAAGATGTTGATCGCGCCGGTGATCTCAAGGATACCAACGATACCGACGATACCGAGAACGATGAACAGCGGGTTCACTGCACCGATCTGCTTGTTCGACTCCGCATCAACGGTCGCGGCACGCGCCGGAGCGTTCTTCAGGCTGAGCGACTGCGCCGCCGAAGCATGAGCGACACCGCTCAGAGCCATCGTCGAAGCTGCAACCGCAAGGGCAATCTTCTTAAACACGTTATTTCCCCTTCGATATGCGCAAAGGCAATTGCTCGCTAGGCAAGTTTTCCAGATTTCGCAAGCGCAATAATTTCCAACACCACGCAGAAAATCGCTGGAAATGTAATGGAATATTCACATTGGGTAGTATTGTGGATGCAGTTAGCGTGAACAGTATTGCCGCTCCGCCGCGCTGCGCCACACGCTAGACCAGCGCCACCACCGCAAACCCGCCGATCAGCGCCGCCAGCACGAGCCAGCCGATCAGGTTGAGCCGCTCCTCCAGAACCTTCTGCACCGGCTCGCCATATTTCTTCAGCAGGAATGCGACGAGGAAGAATCGGGCGCCGCGGGTAATGGTGCAGAGCAAAATGAAGATGCCGAGCGGATAGTGCGAAAGGCCACTGGCGATCGTCACCAGTTTGAATGGAATCGGGGTCAGCCCCTTCACCAGAATCAGCGCCGCGCCGTATTTCTGATACGCCGCGGTGAAATCCTCGAACGCGCCGTGGCGGAAGAATTCGAGTACCTGGTGCGCGAAGCCGGTGAGAAAATAGCCGATCGCATAGCCGAACAGCCCGCCCAGCACCGACGCGGCCGTACAGATCGCCGCGATCCGGTATGCCTGGTCACGCCGCGCCAGCACCATCGGCACCAGCATCACGTCGGGCGGGATCGGAAAGAAGCTCGATTCGGCGAACGACACCGTCGCGAGATAGCGGTCGGCGTGGCGGTGACCGGCAAGCCTGAGCGTCCAGTCGTACAGCGCGCGGAACATGTGGGGGAGATCCTCGGAAAGGATGGCAGGGGAGCTCGGATTCGAACCGAGGGCCTTCGGTTTTGGAGACCGACGCTCTAACCAGCTGAGCTACACCCCTGTGCGGTGCAGCGCTTTAGCCGCGCTTCCCGAACGGGGCAAGAGGCCGAATACAGCCTTTCAGCTTGCCTTTGCCGCCCTCCCCCGCTATGCGCGCCGCCTTCCAGAGCGACAGCGTTGGAAATTTGCGGGAGCCCCGGATCATGTCCGGGGCGCATGAACCGCTAAACTTGAACCGGCCGGGACGCCTCCAGAAAGAGGCGGGCCGTCCAGCTAGAGAGTGAAACATGGCTAAGAAGATTACGGGCTATATCAAGCTCCAGGTGCCTGCGGGCTCCGCCAACCCCTCGCCGCCGATCGGCCCTGCACTGGGTCAGCGCGGCGTGAACATCATGGAATTCTGCAAGGCGTTCAACGCGGCGACCGATGGCCAGGAGAAGGGTACGCCCCTCCCCACCATCATCACCGTCTATGCCGACCGCAGCTTCTCGTTCGAGACGAAGCAGCCGCCCGCGACCTACCTGATCAAGAAGGCCGTCGGCCTGAAGTCGGGTTCGAAGGAGCCGGGCAAGGTTTCGGCCGGAAAGATCAAGCGCTCGCAGCTCGCGGAAATCGCGACCGCGAAGATGAAGGATCTGAACGCAAACGATCTCGACGCGGCAACGCGGATCATCGAAGGCTCCGCCCGCGCGATGGGCCTCGAAGTGGTGGAGGGCTGATCACATGGCAAAGCTGACGAAGAAGGCGAAGGCCATGGCGACCGCGGTCGACCGCGAGAAGCTGTACGGCATCGACGAGGCGATCGCGCTGGCGCAGAAGAACGCCACCGCCAAGTTCGACGAGACGATCGAAGTCGCGCTGAACCTGGGCGTTGACCCGCGTCACGCCGACCAGATGGTCCGTGGCGTCGTCACCCTGCCCGCCGGCACCGGCAAGACCGTGCGCGTGGGCGTGTTCGCCAAGGGCGCGAAGGCTGACGAAGCCCGCGAAGCCGGTGCGGACGTGGTCGGCGCGGAAGACCTGCTCGAGATCGTTCAGGGCGGCAAGATCGAGTTCGATCGCTGCATCGCGACCCCGGACATGATGGGCCTGGTCGGCCGTCTCGGTAAGGTTCTGGGTCCGAAGGGCCTGATGCCGAACCCGAAGCTCGGCACCGTCACCATGAACGTCGCCGAAGCCGTCAAGGCCGCCAAGGGCGGTCAGGTCGAGTATCGCGTCGAAAAGGCCGGCATCATCCATTCGGGCATCGGCAAGGCGTCGTTCTCGGCCGCCGACCTGCGTTCGAACTTCGACGCGCTGGTCGATGCGGTGGTCAAGGCCAAGCCGTCGGGCGCCAAGGGCAAGTATCTGCGCAAGGTCGCGGTCTCGTCCTCGATGGGCCCGGGCGTGAAGGTCGACGTCGCCGAGGTTTCGGCGGTCTGATCTTCGGTTCGACCGAACAATGCAAAGGGGTCGGTGGCAACACCGGCCCCTTTACGTTTATGGAGCCCGGCGTGACCCACCACCCGATCCGCGTCGTTGCGCTGTACCAGTTCACCCCCTTTGCGGACCTTGAGCAGATCAAGGCGCCGCTGGCGAAGCTCTGCTGCGCGCTGGGCGTGAAGGGTACGCTGCTGCTGGCGCGTGAGGGCATCAACGGCACGATCGCCGGGACCGACGACGGGATCGGGCAGGTGCTCGCGCATATCCGTACGCTGCCCGGCTGCGCCGAGATCGAGATCAAGGAATCGCGCGCGCCGGCCATGCCGTTCCACCGGATGAAGGTGCGGCTGAAGCAGGAAATCGTGACGATGGGCCAGCCGGACATCGACCCGCTCGACACCGGCCATTATGTCGCGCCCGCGGACTGGAACGCGCTGATCGACCAGCCCGGCACGATCGTGATCGACACGCGCAACGACTATGAAGTGGCGCTGGGCAGCTTTGCCGGCGCGATCGATCCGCGCACGCGCAGCTTCCGCGACTTTCCCCACTGGTTCCAGGCGAACCGCGAGAAGCTGCTGGACGGCGAGGTTAAGCCGAAGATCGCGATGTTCTGCACCGGAGGAATCCGTTGCGAGAAATCGACCGCCTTCCTCAAGGCGGAGGGCCTCGACGAGGTCTATCACCTCAAGGGCGGCATCCTCGCCTATCTGGAGACAGTCCCGCCCGAGCAGAGCCGGTGGGAAGGCGAATGCTTCGTCTTCGACGAGCGGGTCTCGGTCGGCCACGGGCTGGCGCCGGGCGACAATCAGCTTTGCCGCGCCTGCCGCATGCCGGTGACGCCCGAGCAGCGCGGCTCACCGCTGTTTGTCGAGGGTGTCAGTTGTCCCGCTTGTCACGGCGAACGCACCGACGAGCAACGCGCGCGCTATGCCGAACGCCACCGCCAGACGAGGCTGGCCGAGGCACGCGGCGAAGCCCATGTCGGCGCGGTCCATCCGGACCAGCCGTCGCGCTAGCTCGCTTGCCCCGGACTCAGGACCGGCTCTGCACCAGCGTTTCCGCCCGCGCGTCCATCGCGCCGGGATCGCCGTCGCCCGTCAGCGCATAGGACATGTCGTTGCGCCGCCAATAGGCCACCGACTGCAGCCCCTCACGCACCGCGCTGGGCCGCCTGGGCGCATCGCTGCGCGACTTGAGCGCGAAGAGCGACATCCGCTGCCCGTCGCCCGCCGTCACCGCGACCAGCAGCGCCGGCCCCTCGTCGGTGGGAAAGAGCTGGACATCGGTCACCCGCCAGTCGGCGGGCAGCACGGGCAGGTCGATGCTGGTGCTGTTCTCGATCTCCTTGGCGTCGAGCACAGGCGCCTCGATCTGCGAGGGCATGTTGGCGCGCATCATCGCGATGCGGTGCGAGCTGACCGCATAGTCGACATAGCCGGGCGTCCCCGCGGGCCAGGCCAGCACCAGCGACGCGGCGGCCGCGAGCGAGAGGCCGCCGAAGATCGCGCCCCGACGCACGAAGCGCTTCGACGGAGCTTCCGCCAGCCGCGCCATCTGTTCGATCGCCGCGGGTAAGGCGGGACGCGAATCCTCGGCCAGCAATTGCAGCGCGGTGCGGCTGCTCAGTTCGCCCATCACCCATGCCGCGCGCGCGGGATCGTGCATCAGCTGCGATTCGATCGCGAAGCGTCGCGCGGGGTCGAGCTGGCCGTCGACATAAGCGTGAAGCTCGAACTCGGACGGTTGTTCAGCCATTTCCCCCTCCAACGATCCGCAACGGCGAAGACCCCTGTTCCCGTTGCTTCAATGCTTCGCGCGCACGCGACAGCCGCGACATCACGGTGCCGACCGGTATGTCGAGCACATCCGCCACTTCCTGATAGGTCAGCCCCTCCACCGCGGTCAGGTGAAGCACCGCACGGTGATGCTCGGGCAGGCTCGCATAGGCGCTCGCGATGCGCGACAGCCGCACGCGCTGTTCCTGCTCGAGGTCGGGATTGCGCTCGAGCGTCTCGGCGAAGCGGTCGTTGCGGCGCGCTTCGGCCGCCTCGCGGCGCTTGCCCGAGATGAAGACATTGTGGACGATCGCGAGCAGCCAGCGGCGCCGGCTGAACTCGGGCTTGAAGCTCTTCTTGCGCTCGATCGCGCGGAGGATCGCATCCTGCACGACATCGTCGGCATCCTGATCGTCACGCGTCAGCGCGCGGGCGTAGCGGCGCATCGCGATCAGGTCGCCGGGGATGTCGGCATCCGGGTTCACGCCGCCAGTTCCTGCAGCAAGCGCGGCCAGGCGTCCACCTTGCTGCCCCGGCGGGCAAGGCAGCGGCGATAATCCGCCGCGACTCCGGCAAGGACATCGTCCCAGCGATAGCGTGATGCCTCCCTGCTCGCCGCCGCGGCGATCGCGTGGCGCAACGGTGCCTCTTGCATCAGCATTCGGGCGGCGCGCGCATAGGCGGCGGGCTTGTGCGCCTCGACCAGCCAGCCGGTCCGGCCGTCCGCGATCAGCGCGGACGCGCTCGGCACATCGGCCGAGACCACCGCGAGCCCGCTCGCCATCGCCTCGAGGTTCACATTGCCGAACGCCTCGGTCACGCTGGGGTTGATCAGGATATCGGCGCTCGCCACTGCGCGGCCCAGCGCAGCACCCTCAAGGTGCCCGGCGAACACCGCGTCGGGCACCCGCTTCTCGAACCAGCCGCGCGCCGGCCCTTCGCCGACGATCAGCGGACGCACCGCCTGTCCCGATGCGCGCAGCAGATCGATCGTGTCGGCGAAGACGCCAAGACCCTTTTCCTGCACCAGCCGCCCGAAGAAGAGGGGCACCACATCGCCAGGCGCATAGCCGAATGCGGCGCGGGTCGCTTCATCGCGCAGCGACGGGTGGAAGGCGGCGGGATCGATCCCCCGCCCCCACACCGACACGCGGCCGGCGCCGTGCTTGGCAGCAAGCTCATCCGCAATCGGCAGGGTCGGCGCGAGGATGCGATCGCAATCGCCGTAGAAGCGGTCGAGATAACGTTCGAGCATGGGCCTCAGAAAGCCCATGCCGTAATAGGCGGGATAGGTCTCGAACCGCGTATGCAGGCTCGCGACCACCGGAATCCGCCGGGCTCGCGCCCATTTCTGCGCCTGCCGGCCGAGCAGGTCCGGCGCGGAAAGATGGACGATGTCGGGCGCGAAGGCTTCAAGTTCCGACCGCGTCGCGCGGGTCAGACCCAGCGCCAGCCGATATTCGGGCCGCCCCGGCAGTGCGAGCGAGCGGACCGCGCGGACATCCCCCGCGGAAGCGAATGCCGGTTTCGGCGCGCGGGGCGAGTAGACCCGGACCTCCGCCCCTTCCTTCTCGAGCAGATATGCCACCAGCCGATTGAGCGCACGGTTGGCGCCGTCGCGGACGCAATCATAGTTTCCTGAGAACAACGCCACGCGAAGCTGCGGCACGGCGGGAGAACGGGACGCTACGGGTACAAACATGCCCGGCATACGCGTGCCGGGGCATGTTTATTCCCTTCGGCGGTTCAGCGTGGCGGGGCCCGGTGCTGCCGCCGTCTGCGCAGCCACAGCATCCAGCCGGTCACGACCAGCGCGGCGGTGACGATACCGGAAACGAAGACCAGCCAGCGCCCCGCCGCACCAAACGCCTTCCCCGAATGGAGCGGATATTGCCAGGCGAAGAACTCGTCGCCCGCGCTTGTCCCATTGTCGTGGCGCGTCGCGAGGATGCGTGCATCGGCCATCGCGACATAGGTCCATAGCCGCCCCTGATCATCGCGGTCGCGCGGGTCGAAGGTGCGGACGGCATAGGCGGCATGTTCGGGCAGGACGCGCAGGCTGTGCACTTGCGACCGATCTGTCCTCACCGCCGCCATCGCCGCCTCCAGCCCCACGGCATGCGCGGGCGGTTCAACATCAGGCCAATGTTCGTGAAGCCGCTCGTTGACCGGCGACATCAGCGCCACCGCGCTGCGGCTGTCGTCGGGCCAGGCGAGGGTCAGGCCGGTGAGCGCGAGCACGAAGGTGACGGGCCAGGCCCACATGCCCGGCGCGCGATGCCAGTCGAACAACCGGCGCAGGCTGCCCGGCCGCCCCGCAACGGCGAAGGCGGAACGCCACTTCGCCGGCGCCGGCACCGCCAGCCACAGCGCGATGGCGTGATCGATCAGCCAGGCAAGCGACACCAGCCCGAAGAACCAGGTCATCCACGCGCCCGCGAGCAGATCGACATGCAGCCCGTAGAGAACGTCCATCATATGCCGCCGGTCGAGCGAGACCTTCCCGCTCTCCCGCCAGCCGAGCACACGCCCGTCGCGCGGATCGGCGAAGAGCTGGACTGGACGCGGTTTCCCCTCCCCCACCGGCGCACGGCCGAGCATCCAGATCGTGCCGCGCGGGTGCGACGGCATCAGGATATTGTTGGGCGCGAACCCCGGCAGCGCCGCTTGGGCCCGGGTGACGGCGAGGTCCATCGACGCGTGCTGCTGTGCCGCCACCGGGATCGTCCGCAGGTCCGGGTTCAACCAGCTGTCTAGCTCGTCATAGAAGGTCACCGCCGATCCGGTGACGGCCAGCAACAACAGCCACAACCCGCCGAGAATCCCGAACCAGCGATGCCAGATCCGCGCGAACGGCCGCCACCGGCGCTTTGCGGCAGGTGGCAGCGCGTCCGTCAATTCTGCCATCAGTAGCGGAACGAGACGCTGAGGCGGACATTGCGGCCGGGCTCGGGCAGGCCGCGCACGATCTCATACCCCGCAACGCCGATCTGGCTGTAGTCGCCGACGCTGGCATGCGCGCGATATTGCTTGTCGAGCAGGTTGTAGACCGCCGCCTGCAGCTCGACCAAGTCGGTGCCGAACGGGCGCCAGGTGCCCGAGAGATCGACCACGGTGTAACCGGGCTTGTCGATGAAATAGGTCTTGTTGACGAAGCCGAGCTGCTTTTCGCGGAACAGCACCTCGATATCGTTCAGATCCTCGTAGCGGGTCACCGTCGCGCGCAGGCTGAGGTCGGACGAGGGTTCGAACGCGGCGGTCACCGCCCAATTGTCGCCCACCGAATTGCCGAGCGCGATCTGCTCATAGCCCTCGATCCGCTTGTCGTTGAGGCGCGAATCATAATGGTTGTAATAGCCCTCGATCGAGAAGGGGCCGGTGCGATAGCCGGCGCGCAGCTCGAAACCCTCGGCTTTGAAGTTGCCGACATTCTCGTAATAGACCGCGTCCTGGATCGTGCCCGGCGTGCGGACCGCGCCGAGCTGGTCAAGCACCACATCGCGGATCCTGGTACGGTAATAGACCGCCGATGCGGTGATGCCGCCCCGGTCATATTTCACGCCGCCTTCGATATTCTCGACCCGCTCGGGCTTGAGGCCGGGCGCGAGCGAGATGCGGCCGGGACGCTTTTCCAGCGTGAAGCCGTCGCCGATCTCCTTGCC
Source organism: Sphingomonas sp. GW821-FHT03E12 (assembly GCF_059420685.1). NCBI lineage: Bacteria > Pseudomonadati > Pseudomonadota > Alphaproteobacteria > Sphingomonadales > Sphingomonadaceae > Sphingomonas > Sphingomonas sp. GW821-FHT03E12. Next base: position 196,800 of record NZ_JBWKUF010000002.1, on the reverse strand, counting down.
GCGAAACGCCTCCGCATAGCCGGCATTGAACGACAGGCCCGGCAGCACATCGAGCGTCGCGCCCGCGTTGAAGCTGACACCGTCGCTGTCGATGCCCTTGCGATAGGTGACCTGGTCGAGGTCATAGGCGTCGTAGCGCGCGCCGAAGCTCAGCAGCAGCAGTTCGACCACACGCCAGCGATCCTGGATATAGACGCCCATCAGCGCGCCCTTCTCCTCGAACCGGCCGACCGCAGGGTCCCAGGCCCAGGCCTGCCACTGGGCAGGGGTGCCGAGATACTGGCCGACGACGCGATCCGAACGATGCTCGACCCCAATCGTCACGTCATGCCCGGCGCGGCGGATGCGCGCGCGCGCGTCGAAGCCCCAACTCTCGATATCCGCGCCGTACAGGCCCCAGCGATCGGAGCGGTTCTGGGTGAATTCGGTGCGCGTCCAGTATCCGGTCGCCTCCAGATCGATGCCGACGGCCGTCTCGAAGCCATAGTTGGCGATCGCGGTCTTGCGCTTGCCCTCGACCGCGAACAGCCGGTCGTTCGCCAGCACCGGCCAGTTGGGGCGCACGCCGAAATCGCCCTCTTCGTTACGCTGCTCATAGCTCAGCGTCAGGCGATGCCCGGCGCCGAGGTCGCCGCCGATCTTGACGAAGCCAAGCTGCTGCTTGGCGGCGGTACCGCGCAGCGTGGTGCCGTTGCCGTCCTTGAAGTCCTCCCGGTCGACATGCACGTACGAGGCGAGGATGCCGATATCGCCGGTCAGCCGCGCATAGACGGTGCCCGACAGCTTGTAGCCGTCATTGCTGAACCAGCCGCCCTTGGCCATCACGCCATAGTCGCGGCCGTTGCGCAGCAGGTCGGTGGGATCGACCGTGCGGAAGCGGATCGCGCCGCCGATCGCGCCAAAGCCCGAATCCGCCTCGCCCGCGCCGGCCTGAACCTGGACGCTCTTGAGCAGTTCCGGCTCGATGCTCACGCGGCCGACATGGTGGAACAAGGTGCCGCGCTGCGGGGCGCCGTCGATCGTCACGTTGAGCATCGAATCCTCAAGCCCGCGCACATAGATCTTCTGCGCGATGCCGAGCGACCCGCCGACCGCGACCGAAGGCACGTTGCGGAACAGGTCCGACAGGTCGTTCGCCTGGATCGCCTGGATCGCCTTGCGGTCCAGATCCACGTCGGTCAGCGCGCCGACCACGACCACCACTTCGTCGCTCTCCTGCGTCCCGGCGGCTTCGGGCGCGTCCTGCGCGTAAGCCTGCGGGGCGATCGCGATCGTGGCGGCGCCGAGCAACAGCGCCGCGTAAGCGGTTTCAGTTTTCATTGGAGTTCCCTGGATCGTTTCGCCGGTGCGGTAAATGTTATTGCGACTTAATGTCAATAATAATTGGGTATATTTTGGTCTCTAGCGCCGCGAAACGCGCGCCCCTCGCCAAACCCTCCATAATGCGCTATGGGGCCGCGCTTACCCGCGCCTTGCCCATTGGCCGCGCGACCATTGTGAGCTGCATGACCTTTACCCACCTCCCCACCAGCCTCGCCGAGGCGCTGGCCGCGCGCGGCTATACCGCCCTCACCCCGGTTCAGGCCGCCGTCACCGAAGACGAGGCCAAGGGCCACGACCTGCTGGTCTCTGCCCAGACCGGTTCGGGCAAGACCGTCGCCTTCGGCCTCGCCATGGCCGACGAGCTGCTCGAGGACGGCGCCCTGCCCGTGGCCGGCCTTCCCCTCGCGCTCGTCATCGCGCCGACGCGCGAGCTGGCGCTTCAGGTCGCCAAGGAACTGAGCTGGCTCTACGCATCGGCGCGGGCGCGCGTCGTCACCTGCGTCGGCGGGATGGATGCCGCGCGCGAGCGTCGCAACCTTTCCTATGGTGCGCATATCGTGGTCGGCACGCCCGGCCGCCTGCGCGACCATGTCGAGCGCGGTGCGCTCGACCTCAGCGAAGCGCGCGTCGCGGTGCTCGACGAAGCCGACGAGATGCTCGACATGGGCTTCCGCGAAGAACTGGAAGCGCTGCTCGATGCGACCCCGGCCGAGCGCCGCACCCTGCTCTTCTCCGCGACGATGCCCAAGCCGATCGTCGCGCTCGCCCGCCGCTATCAGCGTGACGCGCACCGCATCTCGACCGTCGGCGAGGATCGCGGCCATGGCGACATCAGCTATCAGGCGATCGCTGTCGCGCCGGCCGATATCGAGCATGCCGTGATCAACCTGCTCCGCTTCCATGAGGCGGAGACCGCGATCCTGTTCTGCGCGACACGCGACAATGTCCGCCACCTCCATGCCGGGCTTACCGAGCGCGGGTTCGCCGCCGTGGCGCTGTCGGGCGAGCACAGCCAGAACGAACGCAACGCCGCGCTTCAGGCGCTGCGCGATCGCCGGGCGCGCGTCTGCGTCGCCACCGACGTCGCCGCGCGCGGCATCGATCTGCCCACCGTCACGCTCGTCATCCATGTCGAGCTGCCGCGCGATGCCGAGACGCTCCAGCACCGTTCGGGCCGCACCGGCCGCGCCGGCAAGAAGGGCACCGCCGTCCTCATCGTCCCCTATCCGCGCCGCCGCCGGGTCGAGATGACGCTGAAGCAGGCGAAGATCGCGGCCGAATGGCTGCCGGTGCCGGGCGTCGAGGATATTCGCGCCAAGGATCGCGAGCGGCTGATGACCAAGCTCACCGCCCCGATCGAGGTCGAAGACGACGACCGCGAAATCGCCGAGGCACTGCTGGCCGAGAAGACCCCGCTCGAGATCGCCGCCGCGCTCGTCCAGGCGCACCGCGCGTCGATGCCCGCGCCCGAGGAATTGATCGACCGCGCGCCCGCCGAACGCGGCGCCCCGGTCCATCGCCCGGGCTTCGAGGACGTGGTCTGGTTCAGCATGAATATCGGCCGCCGCCAGAACGCCGATCCGCGCTGGATCCTGCCGCTGATCTGCCGCCGCGGGCACATCACCAAGTCGGAGATCGGCGCGATCCGCATCGGCGCGGGCGAAACCCGCTTCCAGATCCCGAGCAAGCTTGCCGACCGCTTCGCCAAGGAAGTCACCAAGACCGCCGAGCAGGATGAGGATGGCGTGCTGATCCAGATCGCCGACGGCCCGCCCCCGCCGGGAACGCGCGGGGATCACGCCCCCCGCCATCACAAGCCGCGCGACCATAGCCGCCCCGTGCACCGTGCCCGCCCGGCCAAGCCGCATCACCGCGGCAAGCCGCCGAAGAAGTAACGCGTTCTCCCCGCGATTCCGTCATCCCGGCCTTGTGCCGGGATCCACCGGGAGGCGAGCGCTGGATTGGAAGCTCTTGCCCGGCACTCAGGGCGCCGTGGACCCCGGCACAAGGCCGGGGTGACGGAGGAGTAGCAGGAAAACCATGACTCATCCCCTCCGCATCCTGGTCGATGCCGATGCCTGTCCGGTGAAGGACGAGGTGTACAAGGTCGCATGGCGGCGCGAGGTGCCGGTGACCATCGTCGCCAACGCCTTCATCCGCATCCCCGACCACCCGCTGATCGGGCGTGAGGTGGTTTCGGACGGCTTCGACGCAGCGGACGACTGGATCGCGGAACGTGCGGCGCCGAAGACGGTGGTGATAACCGCCGACATCCTCCTCGCCGACCGCTGCCTCAAGGTTGGAGCGACCGTGCTCTCACCCAACGGCAAGCCGTTCACCACCAGCTCGATCGGTGCGGCCATCGCGACGCGCGCGATCATGGCGGACCTGCGCGCGGGCGGCGATCAGGTCGGCGGGCCACCGCCGTTCCGCAAGGAAGACCGCTCGCGCTTCCTCTCCGCACTCGACGAGGCATTGGTCCGGCTGGCCCGCTGACGGGTACCCATATTGCATTCGCGCTCGTTACGGATGCGTGATAACGTTCTCCCTCCCTTCCACGGAGGCGCGCATGACCGAAGAGCGGATCACCCACCCCGATGGCACCGGTATCAATCTCCACAGCTGGCCCGCGAACGGCACACCCAAAGGGGTGGTCGTCCTCCAGCACGGCTTCAACGCGCATGGCGCGCACCTGAGTTGGGCCGCCGAGCAGCTCAATGAAGCCGGCTATGCCTGCTATGCGGTCGATCTGCGCGGACGCGGCAAGTCGGACGGCGAACGCTTCTACGTCGACAATTTCGACAAGTATCTGTCGGACCTCCAGCTCGCCTTCGACAAGGCGCGTACCGAGCATCCCGGCCTGCCGATCTTCCTGATGGGCCACAGCGCGGGCGGGGTGATCGCGACCAGCTATGCGCTGCGCAATCAGGCCGAGTTCAAGGGACTGATCTGTCACAGCTTCGCCTTCCGTGTGCCCGCGCCGCGGCTGGTGCTCAACCTGCTGCAATGGCTGAGCGGCCCCTTCCCGCGCCTCAAGGTGCTCAAGCTCAAAAATGCCGACTTCTCGCGCGACCCCGCCTGGGTCGCGATGATGAACGCCGATCCGCTGATCCATGACGAGAACCAGCCCGCCAAGACCGTCGGCGAGATGTGGAAGGCCGACAAGGTGCTGGAGGTCTCGTTCCCGAAGATCACTCTCCCGGTGCTGATCATCCACGGGACGCAGGATCATGCGACCCTGCCCGCGGGCAGCCAGATGTTCTTCGACAATGCCGGATCGGCGGACAAGACGCTCAAGCTCTACGACGGACACTATCACGACCTGCTCGCCGACACCGGCAAGGAAGGCGTGATGGCGGACATTCGCGGCTGGATCGACGCGCGGGCCTAGGAAAGCCCCTCCCTTGGAGGGGAGGGGTTTGCTCAACTATTGACTGTAGGCTGCGGCGCAGCCAAATGCGCCGCGCAACGCCGCTCGTCTGCGACCGGCTCCATGCGCCGCCTCTTTCGGGTTTCCGGCCTGCGCATGACGTTTCGAGCCCGCGACAGACTGGAAGTCTCATGGCGTGGGTTATCCTCGGCATTGCCGTTGTTACTGAAATCATCTGGGCGCTCAGCCTCAAATGGGCGGCGAGCGCCTCGACCTGGCACGCATCGCTGGTCCCGGTGACGCTCAGCTTCGTCAATATGGCGCTGCTCGGCCTCGCGATGCGCGATCTGCCCGCGGGCACCGCCTATGCGATCTGGACCGGTCTCGGCGCCGTCGGCGTGATCCTGATGGGGATCATGATCTTCGGCGATCGCGTGTCGCCAGTGCAGGCGGGGTTCATGACATTGATTGTTATTGGAGTCGCGGGAACAAAAGCCTTCTCTCCGGCTTGAGCATCCCGGGCTGGGGACGGGTGACTTTCACGGACGCGGCCTCTATCATTGGCCTTCGGTGAAAGGATGATGCTCTCGATGTTCGGACGATCGCGGTCGCATGGTGTTGCGGCGCTGCCCCTGTTTGGCCTTGCCCTTGGTGCGCCTGCCGTCGCGCAGCAGGTGACTCCGCCCGCGACCATCCCGGCGCCCGCGCAGACCGCGCCCCAGCCGGCGCCTGTGCAGATCACACCGGTGCAGATCCCGCTGCCCGTGCTCAGCCCTGAGCAGGCGCAGCAGGTCCGCCGCCTGATCGTGCAGGGCCGGATCGCGCAGGGCCTGCGCTATTCGACCGCAGAGGCCGAAGTGCTGCCCGCCGACGATCAGGGGCTGGTGCGCGCCGCGCTGGACTATGCCCGGGCGATTCATATCGGCCGCCTCGACACCGCGGACTTCCAGGAGGACTGGGCGCTGCGCCCGGCAGCTTGGGATCCGCTCCCCGGGTTCGCCAAGGCCGCCGCCGACAACCGCATCCCCCAGTGGTTCGCGGGGCTGACGCCGCAGTACGAAGGCTATGACAACCTCCGCAAGGGCCTGGCCAGCTATCGCCGGATCGAAACCGCAGGCGGATGGGGAACCATCCCCGCCGGCCCCGACCTGTCGGTGGGATCGAGCGGCCCGCGCGTCGCGGCGCTCCGCGCCCGCCTCGCGGTCGAGGATGGCGAGCTTGCGGGCGGCGGCGACAAGTTCGACGCCGCGCTCAAGGAAGCCGTGGTCCGTGCCCAGCGCCGCTATGGCCTCGCCCCGACCGGCACCGTCTCCACCGGCACGCTGACCGCACTCAACGTCCCCGTCTCCAGCCGCATCCGCCAGATCATGGCGAACATGGAGCGGTGGCGCTGGATGCCCAAGGAGATGCCCGTCGACCGCATCCAGGTGAACATCGCCGCCGCGCAGGTCGCGGTGTTCGAGGGGGATCGCCCGGTGATGTCGATGCGCGGCGTGACCGGCAAGCCCGGCGGCGGAGAGACGCCGATGCTTCAGTCGAGCATCCATTCGGTCGTGCTCAACCCGCCGTGGAACGTCCCCGCGGGCATCGCCCAGCGCGAGCTGTTCCCCAAGGGCGCGGCCTATCTTGCCCGCAACGGGTTCAAGGTGATCGGCACCGGCGCCAACCGCCGGCTCCAGCAGTCGCCCGCGCAGTCGGCGCTCGGCCGGTACAAGTTCGACTTCAACAATCCCTTTGCCGTGTATCTGCACGACACGCCGAGCAAGGGCACCTTCTCGCGCTATGACCGGCTCGCCTCGCATGGCTGTATCCGGCTCGAGCGCCCGGCCGATCTCGCCCGGCTGCTGCTCGAAGGCAGTACGCAGTGGACGCCCGAGGCGATCGACGGCGCGCTGGAAAAGGGCGAAACGGTCCGCGCCGCGCTGCCCAACCAGGTTGCGGTCTACCTGCTCTACTGGACGGCCTATGCGAGCAGCACCGGCACGATGAACTTCCGCGGCGACCCCTATGGCTGGGACAAGACGCTCGCGACCAAGATCGAGAAGCGGAGCGCCGCCCAGGCGCTCGCGGCTCGTTGAACCGACCCACACGGAGAATTTCATGACCCGTCGCCTGCCCCTCGCCGCCGCGCTTCTCGCTGCCACGGCGCTTGCCGCCTGTTCGGGCGGTTCGGACGCACCCGATGCGCCCGTCAACGACAACGACAATGCGGCCGTCGTGATCGACGAGACGCCGGTGCAGAATTTCGCCGAGCCCGAGCCCACGCCCAGCCCGACGCCGACCCCCACACCGGTTGTCCAGGACGATCGCGCAGTCGATGAGCAGGTACAGGACGATGCCGATGCGGTCGGCATGACCGCACGCCTTCCGCGCGAACAGGGCGGCAACGAGACCGCCCCGGCGGAGTGACGCCGCCTGCTACGGTTAACGAAATCTGGCCATTTGTCATTTGATACGCTAGCGACACGTCAATCGAGTTGAGCGGAACCGGTTCCGCTCGGGGGAATTGACGTGACGTTGATGGTGGCGCTCATCGTGATGGGCGCGAGTACATCGATCGGTTCGAACGGGCTGATTGCCGAGACGCGCGTACCGCCCGGCCAGCATGACGCGGTGGTCGCCCGCACCGTGGGCGGCATGATCAGCTATACCCGCTGGCCGGAGCCGCGTCCGGTGCAGCGGCTTTGCGTCAGCGGCGCCACGACCTACACCAAGGGCTTCGGCCGCATCGGCCAGAGCGCCGGCCGGCAGGTCCAGACTCAGGTCGTTCTGCCCGGCGGCCCGACGCGCGGCTGCGATATCCTCTATTTCGGCGCAATGGCCGATGCCGACCGCCTGCGGATGCTGCGATCGATCCGCGACCAGCCGGTCCTGTCGATCGCCGAAGACGATGCGGATTGCCGCGGCGGCACCATCTTCTGCCTGCGCGTGCTGCCCGACCGCGTCGGCTTCCGGCTGAGCATCGACGCCGCGTCGCGCAGCACTGTGCGGATCGACCCGCGCGTGTTGCGGATCGCGCTGCCGGAGGATGGCGCGTGATGAGCGGTAGCATGCCCCTGCCGACGCTGCGTCGCGTGCTCGCGCGGATGCATCTGCGGGTCACCCTATTCGCGGTCGGCCTGACCGGCCTGACCGTTCTGCTCGCCGGCTTTGCAGCGATCGGTGCCTATGCCGGACAGAATCTCCACCTGATCGGCCGTTCGGCGGGGTATTCGGCTGCCCCTTCGATCGTGTTCGACGACCCCGTCTCGGCACAGCAGGCCATCGCCCCGCTGCTTGAGCCCGGCGTGGCCGGGATCGCCCTGCTCAAGCCCGACGGCACCGTGCTCGCCACCGTCGAGCGCGAGGGGCAGGATGACTCGCTCGCCCGCTGGATCGCCGACCGGTTGTTCTTCGCAGCCCCAATCGACGAACCCGTGATCCATCTCGGCAGCCGCATCGGCACCGTGCGCGTGCGCGGTGAAGGCAGCGCCGTGGCAGCCTATATCCGCGACGGCCTGCTCGGCACCCTGGTCTGCCTGGTGCTGACCGGGCTCGCGGCCTGGCTGTTGTCGCGGCGGTTGCGCGCCGACATTGTCGAGCCGCTCAACGCGATCGCCGACGCCGCCCACAGCTTCCGCCGCGAGGAAACGCTCGACCCGAAGGTGCCACCGGCGTCGATCCGCGAGGTCGAGGCATTACGGATCGATTTCAACGCGCTGATCGCCGAGCTGGGCGACTGGCGCCAGCATATGCGGCGCGAGAACGAGACGCTCAGCCACAAGGCGAGCCACGACGTGCTCACCAGCCTTCCCAACCGCGCCCTGTTCGAGCGCCGGGCCGCCGAGATGCTGGCCGAGGCACGCGCGGGCGAGGCGAGCTTCGTGCTGCTTTATGCCGACGCGGATTCGTTCAAGCCGATCAACGACCGGCACGGCCACCCCGCGGGTGACGCAGTGCTGATCGAGACCGCCACGCGAATTCGCAGCTGCCTGCGCGCGCGCGACGTCGCGGCAAGGCTGGGCGGCGACGAATTCGCCGTCCTTCTTGCCGCGCCCAGCGGAAATGACGCAGCCGAACGCGTGACGGCCGAGATCGCCGCGCGCATGGCCGAACCGTTCCGTCTGCCTTCGGGCGAGACCGTCACGATGACGCTGAGTCTCGGCGCTGCCATCTATCCGGGCGATGGTCAGGATCTGACCACGCTCATCAATCGGGCCGACGCGGCGATGTATGCCGCCAAGGGAGACCTTCGCGCCCGGCAACAGGGAGTTTGATCGTCATGCCGTCGTTCGTGCGTACCGCTCTGTTCCTCGCCCTCGCCGCGCTCACCCTTGGCGGCTGCCAGATGTCGAAGGACAAGTCCCCCTGGACCCGTGCCCAGCGCGCGGTCTTCACGGAAGAGGGCTTTGCCGAAACCAATCGCGGCTGGGAATTCAGCATCAACGACCGGCTGCTCTTCGCGACGGACGAGAGCACCGTCCTCCCCGAACAGGCCGGATCGATCCGCCGGATTTCGGGCCGCCTGCTGGGCGTCGGTATCCGCCATGCAGCGGTCGAGGGTCATGCCGACGGATCCGGCGGCGCCGAACACAATCAGCGCCTTTCCGAACGCCGCGCTGCAGCCGTCGCTGAAGTCCTGGTCGGCACCGGCTTCGACAAATCCGCGGTTACCACCGCCGGCCTTGGCGATCGCTTTCCGGTCGAGAGCAACGCCACCGCCGAGGGGCGCCGCGAAAACCGCCGCGTCGTCATCCTCATCACCGCCCCCTGATCGGGACTATGGTTGACTTTCGCGCGCCAGCCGCTATTGGCGCGCCTTCGCGTGGCCGGCTTGCCGGTCATGCGTACCGTCCGAGACAGTGGGTGACCGGGTTTGCCGGTCTTAATTTCCCGCCAAGACGGGGACACAGATTTTACCGGCTCCTTCCATGCGATCGAGTCCGGGTCAGCCAGCCGGAGCCTATCCGCGCCCTGACGATCATGCCCCTCGGACATGAGGGTTGGGCATCCGCCCTGCCCTCGGCGTAACCGGCTCCAACCCTTTGGGTTGGGGTATTTTGAGGAGACCGGCATGGATCGTGCTCAGAAGACCGAGTCCGTTGCCGAGCTGAACCGCACCTTCAACGAGGTTGCCGTGGTGGTCGTCACCCGCAACCTCGGGATGACCGTCAAGCAGTCGACGGACCTCCGCAACAAGGCGCGCGAAGCCGGCGCGAACTACAAGGTCGCGAAGAACCGCCTTGCCAAGATCGCGATCGACGGCACCGACTATTCGGTGCTCGCGGACCTGCTCGTGGGTCCGACGGCGCTTTCCACTTCGACCGACCCGGTCGCCGCCGCCAAGGTGGTTGCCGAGTTCGCCAAGACGACCGACAAGATCGAGATCGTCGGCGGCGCGATGGGAAGCATGCTGCTCGACGCGGAAGGCGTGAAGGCGCTCGCATCGCTGCCTTCGCTCGACGAACTGCGCGGCAAGATCGTCGGCCTGCTTCAGGCCCCGGCATCGAAGCTCGCAGCCGTTACCCAGGCACCGGCGGCTCAGCTCGCCCGCGTGTTCAAGGCATATGCGGAGAAGGAAGCCGCTTAAGCGCGGCGTTCTTTCGCGACTATTTTCGAACCAATCTGACCAAAGGAAATTATCATGGCTGACCTGAACGCTCTTGTTGACCAGCTCTCCGAGCTGACCGTCCTCGAAGCCGCTGAGCTCTCGAAGCTCCTCGAAGAGAAGTGGGGCGTCACCGCCGCCGCTCCTGTCGCTGTTGCCGCTGCTGGCGGCGCCGGCGCCGCTGCTCCGGCAGCCGAAGAGAAGACCGAGTTCGACGTGATCCTCACCGGCGACGGTGGCAAGAAGATCAACGTCATCAAGGAAGTCCGCGCGATCACCAACCTCGGCCTGACCGAAGCGAAGGCTCTCGTCGAGGGCGCGCCGAAGGCCGTCAAGGAAGGCGTGTCGAAGGACGAAGCCGAGAAGCTCAAGAAGCAGCTCGAGGAAGCCGGCGCGACCGTCGAGATCAAGTAATCTCGATCGGCTGCACCCGCAGTCTTCAGGAAGGGGCGGTCCGGCAACGGGCCGCCCTTTTCTGTTGGCGCGACGCCGGGTGCGGCCTAGGCATCGGGCGATGACGGACGCCGCCCCCGCCACCTCTGGTCCCGCTACGCTCGGCCTCAACAGCAACAGCGACGAGTTCGCCGCGATCGAGGAGATCGAGGCCGAGTTCGGCGTGACGATCGACTATGCCGATGCGCCCAAATGGCGCACCGTCGGCGACCTCTTCCGATCACTCATCGTGCAATTGCCCGCAAGGGAGACCGGCGATCCCGAGATCTGGGAACGGTTTGCCCGGACCCTGTCTCAGGCAACGGACACCGATCCGGAAACCATCACGCCCGACATGCGCCTTGCCGACGAAATTCAGGCATGGCGCGGCCTTGGCACGCTGTCGGCGGCACTGTGGCTGTTGCTGATCGGCATGGCGCTGGTCGTCGTCCTCGGCGCCGTGCTGCTGGCGCGCTAGGCCTTGGGCGCGTAGCGCTTCGCCGCGAGCCGTCCGAAGCCCTCGCCCGCCCGCTCGACCCAGAGTGGCCCCAGCCGATCGCTGCCCGCGGCGGGCACAGTGCCGACCATGAAGGCGTCGCGCAGCGTACGGATGGAAAGGCCCGCATACCATTTGAGCGAAATCGGGACGATCGGCACGAACATCGGCTTACCCTGTACGTTCACCACCTGCATCTGATCGCCGGGGAGCGTGACCTGGGCGGTGAGCGTGTGGAGCGTGCCGGGCGCGATGCTGAACGGCTCGGCTCCTGCCGCGATCCGCGCAGCGGCGTGGAAGTTGGCGATCTGCACATCCTGTTCGGCATTGGCGCCCAGCAGTCCCAGGACGGCGCGAATATTGTCCGCGGATTCGTGCCCGCGATTCTGGATGAACAGCTCCAGATCGAGCGTGACCAGGCCATCCCGAATCGCCGCACGCATCGGCCGGATCTCGGTCACCAGCGGCCCTTCGGGCGGCGGGACCGGGGGCAGCGCGGGCTGCGGCGCGGCGGGTGCGGCCGGGGCAACGGGAGCGGCCGACGCCGCAGGCGCCTTGCGGCTCAGTGGCGGCGGCCCGGGAGTCGGCGCAGACGCCGGAACCGGCAATAGTTCGGGCCGAGCGTCCTCAGCCTCCTGCACGCGCCGGCGGCGGCCGAACCACCAGCCTGCAACGCCGCCAAGCAGCAGCACGCCGCCAAGTGCGGGCCAAAGCCAAGCGGGCAGGCTTTCGCCAGCGGCTGTCGGAGTAGCCGTAACTGCAGGAGATGGCTGGGTCTGCACTGGCGTCGGCGACAATGCCGGTGCCGGCGTGGGGCTGGCCGCGGGCGTCGGCGTTGCTGCCGGCGCCACGGCCGCCGGCGCGCTGGTTGCTGGAGCTCGTGCAGGCACCGGAGCGGGACGACCAGTCGCGGGACGCGCGGTGCCGGTCGCCGATGGTGTCGGGATCGGAACCGGCTGAACCACGGGAGTGGCGGTGGGAGCCGGCGCCGGCGCCGGGGTCGGCGTCTGCCCGGAGGGTGGCAGGTTGAAGTCGCGCACCGGTGGCGTGATCACAGCCGGTGCCTTGCTGTCCTGCGCGGCAACCGGCGCAGCGAGAAGCATGAAGGGGGTCAGCGCGGTGGTCGCGCGAAGGGAAAACGCAGTCACGCGGCGCGCGTTAGCATGATGCACGGGCAGCGGGGCACCAAAAAATGCGTACGGCCGGGCGCAAACGAAGCCCGCTCCACCGCTCGGGGTGGAGCGGGCCGTCGCTGCGCCCTCGCCTCAGACCTTGGCGGGGACGCTGTGCAGACGCGCCTCGATATCGGCATAGACCGCCGGATCGTCCTGCAAGGCGATCGGGACGAGATGCTCGCCGCCATTGATGCGGCCGATGGTGAAAGCCGCAGCCGTCCGCCCCTCGCCGCCATCCGGCAGGCGATAGCGCGCATCGGCGACCAGCACCGGAGTGAAGCCGTCATCGCCCTCCTGTGCGGCTGCCTCGACCAGTTCGCGCGGCAGCGTTACCGCGGCGTTGAGGCGCGTGCCGTCGCCGGGCTCGATCCGCTCGGCGGGCACGACCTGCTCCGCAGGCGGGTGCATCAGCAGCCGCTCGATCTCCGAAGGAACGGCCGCGCTGTCGCCCAGCATGAACGCGCCGATACGGACATCCTCCGCAGGGAGCGCGCCCGCATTGGCAACGGTCAGCTCGAACTCGACCATCGCGCCACGGCGGCTCATCCCGGCGCGGGTGGGGCGCATTGCGAGCTCGAGCACCGGGCGGCGGCCCTGCGGCTTCGCGCCGCCCAGCACCGCATCGATATCCGCGGCATCCGGCGCGACCAGCTCGGCATTCTCCAGCGCGGGCTGCGGCGTCGCGGGGATCACCTCCGGTTCGTGGCGCGGCGCGACGAAGATCGGCGCAGCGGCCACCGGGTCGGCGACGCGCGGCGTGGAAGCCGGCTCGCTCTGTGCGACAAGCGGTTCGGGTTGATAGGCCTCGTAAGCAAGATCTTCGTCCCGGCGGCGCGGGCGCAGCAGCAGGAAGGCGGCGATCGCAGCCAGGCCCAGACCAACGGCTGCAAGGATCAGCCGGAGACTGCCGCCCCCATCGCTGGCGGGCTGCGGAGCCTCAGCCACAGTCTCGGCGGGCAGCGGCGCGGTTTCCACAGGCGGAGGAGCGACCTCAACAGGCGGCGGAGTCACCGGCGCTGCCGCAACAGGCGCCACCGGTTCCGCCGCGGGCCGCACCGGCGCCCCCGCCCGGGGGGCGGGCCGTGCAGCGCGCTGCTGTTGCCGTGCCTCGGCGCGTGCAGCCTGACGGGCGGCGGCGCGCTCGCGCTCCTCCTGCTCGACCTGGGCAAGCGCGCTGGGCGCGACCGGCGTGCGGGACTCGCCCTGCGCGGCAGGCGCGGGAGCCGCAGGAGCCGGCGCCTGCTGGCTGGGCACCAGCACGGTCGGCGGGGTCACCGCCTCCTGCGCCATTGCAGTTGTGGGAAGGGCAACGGCCGCAAGCAGCACGGCGATCGCCCGGCTATGCGCATGACGCGCTTGATTGCTGTATCGGGTCATAACGGGGGTTCAATGAATGGAACCCGCAATTCGCCGCGTCACCGCCTCACAATTGCGGCGAGCCGTTGACTGACAAGGGTCAAATGAAACCCGTTCCGACCCCAAAACAAAAACGGGAGCGGCGTGCCACCGCTCCCGTTTCACTTGTCACTTCACCTGAATACGCGATCAGGGAACCGTAACGGTCTTGAACTCGATGCCCTTCAACTCCGGAAGTTCCTGAAGCTGTGGGGTAACGACCTTCAGGTCACCCACCACCACCAGCGTCAACTTGTCGATCGGGAAGTTCTTCGCCGCTTCGCTGATCTGCGCCGGAGTCACCGCGAGCGCGGCGGGGACGTATTTGTCCATCCAGTCACGCGGCAGCCCGAGCGAATCCCGCGTCGCCAGCGAGTTGACCAGCGCCCCCGGGGTCGAGTTCTGGATCACGAACAGGCCCGCCATATACTGGCGCATGCCGGCCGCTTCCTCATCACCCGGCGGGGTCGCCTGCAGCGTGCGGATCTCGTGGAACACTTCCTTGAGCGCCGGGCCGGTCACCGCGGTCGTCACGTCCGCATTGAACGTCCACACCGCGTTGGTCGGGTAAAAGGCCAGGCTCGATCCCGGCGAATAGGTATAGCCTTTCGCCTCGCGGATATTGCGCGTGATGCGCGAGCTGAACGCCCCGCCCAGCAACGCGTTCGACACCCGCATCGGGATGTCGCCCTGGCTCCCCGCATTCGGCGCAGGATAGGCGATGCTGAAGGTCGACTGCGGCGCGCCCGGCCGGTCGATCAGCAGCACCTGCGGACCCGGCTTGGGGCTCGGCGGCAGCGACAGCCGCTCCGGACCTGCGGCCCAGCCGCCGAATGCCTTCTCGACCGCCGCTTTCACCGCCGCCGCGTCGAACTTGCCGGCGATATAGAGGTGCGAGCGCTTCGCCCCGAAGTTGGCGGCGTGCCACGCCTTGAGCTGCGCAGTGGTGTACGCCCCGAATTGCTGCGGCGTCGGCAGCACCCGGCCATAGGGGTGATCGGTGCCGTAATAGGCGCGATCGAGCGCCGCATCGGCGAGCGTCCCCGGCTGGCTCAGCGCCACCGCCAGGCGTCGGTTCCAGTTCGCCTTGACCCGTGCCAGCTCGCTATCGGGATAGCCCGGCTTCTGCGCGACATCGGCGACCAGCGCGATCGCGTCCCCGGCCCGCTCCGACAGCACGTTGAGCGTCACCGACGAGCTTTCGAGCGTCGAGTTGGTGGCGAGCCCACCGCCCATCTCGGCGGCCTTCTGCGCGATCTGTGCGCCGGTCATCCCGGCGGCGCCTTCCTTCATCATGTCCACCGCCAGCAGCGCCAGCCAGGTATTCTCACCCTCGTTGAGCGACCCGGCAGAGGTCTGGAGCGACACCACCACCTTGGGCGCGACGCCATAGGGGACCAACGTCACCTTCATTCCGTTGGCCAGCGTCAGCGTCTCCGACGCCGGAACCTTGAACGCCTTGGGCGCCGGGATCGGCGGCGGAGTGGTCGGAAGCTCCTGCGCGGCGAGCGGGCCGGCGAGCAGCGTTGCAGCCATCAGGCTTGCGATCATGCGGCACATCTTACTTGGCTCCCGCGGGCTTGGGCGCAGCGGCGGGCGCCGCGCCGGGGTCGATCGCGTAGATCGAGCGGTTGGTGGAACGCAGATACTCCTGCGCGGTCTTCTGGATCAGCGCCGGCGTCACCTTGGCGAAGCCGTCCTCGATCGAATTGACCTTCTTCGGGTCGTTGTCGAACAGCGCATACACCGCGAGCAGGTCGATCAGACCGATCCGCCCGGTGCCGTCGATCGTCGAATAGAGCGACGAGCGCATCTTGGTCCGCGCCCGCGCCAGCTCCTCGGCGGAGACCGGCTTGGTGCGCAGATTCTCGATCACGCTGTCCACCGCCGCCTTGATCTCGTCGCGGCTGCGATTGGCGTCATGCGTGAAGTTGAAGCTCCACAGCATCGGCCCCTGATAGTTGAACATGGTGCCCAGCGGGAAGTTGATCCCCCCGCCCACTTCGCCGGCGATGCCGGTCTCGGCCACCAGCTTGCGATAGAGACGGCTGTCCTGCCCCTTGACCAGCATCTGGTCGATCAGGCCCATCGCATACCATTCGGGCGTGCCGCGCGCGGGGACATGATAGCCCGCCGCCCAGCCCGGCTTGGGCGCGAGGCGATCCACGCGACTCTTGAACTTCTCGGCGGTCTGGCGCGGCTCGCTGATGTCGGGCAGCTTGACTGGCGCCGACTTGGCCATCCAGCCGAAATATTTGTCGACCATCGCGCGGGTCGCCGCATAGTCGATGTCGCCCGCGACGACGAGCACGGCGTTGCTCGGCTTGTAGAAGGCGTCGTGGAACTGGGTGGCATCGGCCACCGTCGCCGCCTCGATCTCCTTGAGGTCGCCGTAGAAATTGTGGCTGTTGTACCAGTTGGTGTTGGCCAGCATCGGCAGATCGATCCACGGCCAGGTGCTGTACGGCTGGTTGAGGACGTTGACCTTCACCTCGTTGCCGACGACGCCCTGCTGGTTCTTCAGCACCTCGTCGTTGATCACCGGGCTCGCCATGCGATCGGCCTCGAGCCACAGCATCCGCTCAAGCGCGTTCGATGGCACCACCTCGAAGTAGTTGGTGAAGTCGAACCGGGTCGATCCGTTGAGGATGCCGCCCGCATTGCTGATCGTGCTGATGTGCACACCCTTGGGCGCGTTCTTCGATCCCTGGAACAGCAGATGCTCGAACAGATGCGCGAAGCCGGTACGCTCGCGCGGCTCGATCCGGAAACCGATGCCGTAATAGACGCCGACCGTGACGGTGGGCGAGATCGTGTCCTTGGCCAGCACCACGCGGAGGCCATTGGGCAGCGTGTAATATTGCATGTCGACCGACAGCTTCTGCGGCGCCTGAGCCGCTGCGGGCGCCGCCGCCAGGCCAAGCGGCAACGCCGCCCCGGCCAGCGCAAGCGCCGCCACCCATCGCTTCATCTTCATGAGAACCCCCTGACTGATACCGTGTGTTACGATATCAGCACAGCACGTCACGTAAAGGGGCTAGATACCCCCTTTGACGACCTCGTAGCCCGCTGCCGAAAGCCGCGCGCCCAGCTCGGTAGCGCACGCATCGACCAGCGCGGGATCGGTCGCGCGGACGACGAAATTGGCCCCCGTCCGGCCTTCGCGGAAAAAGGGATAGCTGCCGATCGCGACGCCCTCGAACGCCCGCTCGGTATCGCCGAGCAGCCCGGCGATCTCGCTCTCCGCCGCCCAGCTGCCGATCGTCGCGCTCACCACCGGACGGCCACCCTCGAGGGTGCCGGTCAGCGCGTCGAGCATCCCTGCGGTAATGTGCGGCACCCCGGCAAGGATGAAGAGGTTGCCAACACGGATGCCCGGCGCCCCCGACATCCGGTTCGGGATCAGGTCGGCACCCTCGGGCACGCGCGCCATGCGCAACCGCGCCTCGGTCAGCCCGCCGCGCGTCTCGTAATAGCGCTCCATCAGCGCGCGGGCTTCGGGATGGACCACCACCGGCACGCCCAGCGCGACCGCGATCGCATCGACGGTGATGTCGTCATGCGTCGGCCCGATCCCGCCGGTGGTAAAGCAATAGTCGTATCCGGTGCGGATCGCGTTCACCGCCTCGACGATGCGGGCCTCCACATCGGGCACCACGCGCACCTCGGCGAGCTGGATGCCCTGCACGTTGAGCCAGATCGCGATCTGCGCGACATTCTTGTCCTGCGTGCGGCCCGAGAGAATCTCGTCGCCGATCACCACAAGTCCCGCAGTCCAGATACGCTCGCTCATGGCGGTGGCATAGACGGATGCAGCCGCCCCGCCTAGCGTCACCGTCATGCTTTCAACGCTCGCCGCGCTCGCTCTCGCCGCCACCGCCAGCTGCCAGACCGAGCTGGTCGTGCTCGGCACCTCGCAGGATGCCGGCACGCCCCAGATCGGCCGCAACGCCGACCCCGCCTGGCGCGATCCGAAGCTGCGCGCCTGGGCCGCCTCACTCGCCCTGATCGACCATGACCGCGGCCGCCGCTACCTGTTCGACGCGACGCCGAACCTGACCGACCAGCTCCACTGGCTCGACATGCATCACCCGAAGCGGACCCCCGGTATCGGCATCGACGGCATCTTCCTGACGCACGCGCATATGGGTCATTATACGGGCCTGATGTTCCTAGGCCGCGAAGCCGCCAACACGCGCGGCGTGCCGGTCTATGCGATGCCGCGCATGGCCGGTTTCCTTAAGGGCAACAGCCCGTGGAGCCAACTCGTCGCACTCGACAATATCGCGCTCCGCCCCCTCGCCGCCGGCACGGCGACACAGCTGCCCGGCGGCATCTCGGTGACGCCCTATCTGGTGCCTCATCGCGACGAGTTCTCCGAAACCGTCGGCTTCGTCATCAGGGGAGCCGGGCGCAGCGCGCTCTACCTACCCGACCTCGACAGCTGGGAAAAATGGGACAAGCGGCTTGAGGACGTGCTGGCGGAGGTGGACGTCGCCTATGTCGACGGCACCTTCTTCGACGACAATGAGCTGGGCGATCCGGCCCGGATGAAGAGCGTGCCGCATCCGCGCGTCGCCGACACCGCCGCGCGTCTTGCTCGGCTCGGCTCCGCCCCGACCTCGCCGCCAAGGTCCGCTTCATCCATCTGAACCACAGCAATCCCGCCCGCTTCGCCGGTTCGAAGCAGCGCCGCGCGATCGAGCGCGACGGCCTTGGCTTCGCGCGGACGGGGGAGCGCTACTGCCTCTCGCAACCAGGCGCCAAAACGCCTATATCGCGCCGATGACCGAATATGTTGCCGTAACCGAAGACACGAATTTCGCCCGCGACGGGTCGATCAAGCTCTATGGTCCCGACGGGTTCGCAGGGATGCGCGCCGCCGGTCGTCTCGCCGCCGACATCCTCGACGCGCTGGTGCCGCATGTCGTGCCCGGCGTGACGACGGAGGAGCTGGACGACATCGTCCGCAAGATGACGATCGACGGCGGCGCGGTGCCCGCGACGCTCGGCTATCGCGGCTACACGCATAGCTGCTGCATCAGCATCAACCATGTCGTCTGCCACGGCATCCCAAGCCCCAAGACGCTCAAGGACGGCGACATCGTCAATATCGACGTGACGCCCTTGCTCGACGGCTGGCACGGCGACACCAGCCGCATGTACCTGGTCGGCGACGTGCCGCTCAAGGCGAAGCGCCTGGTCGACGTCACCTATGAGTGCCTGATGATCGGCATCGAGATGGCCAAGCCCGGCAACACGATGGGCGATATCGGCCACGCCATCCAGAAATATGCCGAGAAGCACCGCTACGGCGTGGTCCGCGATTTCTGCGGCCATGGCCTTGGCCGCGTCTTCCACGACGCGCCCGAAGTGGTCCATGTCGGCCGCCCCGGCACCGGCCCGGAACTGCGCCCCGGCATGTTCTTCACGATCGAACCGATGATCAACATCGGCCGTCCCGACGTGAAGCTGCTCGACGACGGCTGGACGGCCGTGACGCGCGATCGCTCGCTCTCGGCGCAGTTCGAACATTCGATCGGCATCACCGAGGATGGGTGCGAGATCTTCACGCAGAGCCAGCGCGGCCTGCACCAGCCGCCGTATCTCTGATGGCTGAGGGCAAGTTCGAGCGGCACCGCCAGCCCTGGCGCACCGACGAGGTGCAGAAGCTGCACACGCTCGCCAAGAAGGGCATGGCGCTGAAGGCGATCGCCAAGGCGCTGACCCGCAGCGAGGAATCGGTCAAGGACCGCGCCAAGGCCGACGGCCTGTCGATCGCGAAGCTGCGCTAGGCCGCCTTCCTCCCACACACACATCCGTCACCCCGGCCTTGTGCCGGGGTCCACGGTGCCGCAAGCATTGAACCAGAGGCTCACCGCCACCGCTCGCCTCCCGGTGGATCCCGGCACAAGGCCGGGATGACGAAGGAAGCGACGTGACCACCCAACCAGCCACCTACGACGCGATCATCCTCGGCGCGGGCGCCGCCGGCCTGATGTGCGCCCTCACCGCCGGTCAGCACGGCCGCCGGGTGCTGCTGATCGATCATGCCGATCAGGTCGGGAAGAAGATCCTGATCTCCGGCGGCGGGCGGTGCAATTTCACCAATCTCGGCATCGCGCCCGACCGCTATCTCTCGGCCAACCCGCATTTCGCCAAGTCGGCGCTGCGCCGCTACACCCAGCATGACTTCATCGCCTTGGTCGATCGCTACGGCATCGCCTGGCACGAAAAGACCTTGGGCCAGCTCTTCTGCGACGGCAGCGCAAGGCAGATCGTCGCGATGCTGCTCGCCGAATGCGAGGCGGGCGGGGTCGAGATCGCGCTTGGCCATGCGGTCCGCGACGTCAGCCATGCGGATGGCCAATACCGCGTGGCGGTCGGCGACCGCGAAGCCTCTGCGCCCGCCCTCGTCATCGCCACCGGCGGACCCTCGATCCCCAAGATGGGCGCCACCGGCTTCGCCTATGATCTCGCGCGCAAATTCGGCCTCAAAGTGGTCGAACCCCGCCCCGCGCTCGTCCCGCTGACGCTCGGCGGGGACGAAGTGCTGTTCCGCGAACTCTCCGGCGTCGCGGCCCCGGTCGAGGCGCGCGCGGGCAAGGCGAAGTTCCGCGAGGCCGCCCTGTTCACCCATCGCGGCCTGTCCGGCCCGGCGATCCTCCAGATCAGCTCCTACTGGCGCCATGGCGAGCCGGTCGAGATCGACTTCCTGCCCGGTCACGGCACGGGCTGGCTCACCGACGCCAAACGCGCCCATCCGCGCTCGACGTTGCGCAAACTACTTGGCGACGCGCTCCCAAATCGACTGGCGGATACGCTCGCCGACCAGTTGGCGCTCGATACTGAACTGGCCAATACCGCCGACAAGAAGCTGGCCGAGGCCGAACGCCGCCTTGCCGCATGGCGCTTCCATCCCAACGGGACCGAGGGCTACGCCAAGGCCGAAGTGACGATCGGCGGCATCAGCACCGCCGGCCTGTCATCCCAGACGATGGAAGCGCGCGACGTCCCCGGCCTCTATGCGATCGGCGAAGGGGTCGACGTCACCGGCTGGCTCGGCGGCTATAATTTCCAATGGGCCTGGGCCAGCGGCTGGGCGGCGGGGCAGGCGATCTGACCCGCCAGCTGCGCATCATTTCTGCGTAGCAATCCAGTCGTCGACCTTCTTCTCCAGCACCGGCATCGGCAGCGCACCGGTGTCCAGCACCACGGCGTGGAAGGCGCGGGGGTCGAACTTGGGGCCTAGTGCTGATTTCGCCTTCGCCTTCGCCTTGAGGATGGTGAGTTGGCCGATCTTGTAGGCCAGCGCCTGCCCCGGCATCGCGATATAGCGCTCGACCTCGGCGATCGCGTCGGTCCTGGGCATCGGCGAGTTGGCGAGCATGTAATCGATCGCCTGCTCGCGGCTCCAGTTCTTGGCGTGGAGGCCGCTATCGACCACCAGCCGCATCGCGCGCAGCATCTCATCCGAAAGGCCGCCCATCCGCTGGTACGGCTCAACCGCGACGTCCAACTCCTTGTACAGCGTCTCGGCGTACAGCGCCCAGCCCTCGACAAAGGCGGTATTGCCGCCGAAGCGCATGAAGGCGGGGAGCTTGTCATTCTCCTGCGCCAGGCTGATCTGGAAGTGATGCCCCGGCACGGCTTCGTGCAGGTACAAAGTCTCCATGCCCCAGGTGTAGCGCACCGGCAGGTCGTGGGTGTTGTAGAAGAACACGCCGGGCCGCGACCCGTCGGGCGTGCCCTGGACATAGCTGCCCGCCGCATCGCCCTCGGCGCGGTAATCGGGCACCGGGCGGATCTCGAGCGGGGTCTTGGGGATCAGCGAGAATTGCTCGCGCACGCGCAGGTCCACGCGCTTGCCAATCGCCTCATAGCCCTCACGCAGCGCATCGGCACTCTTGGGCTGGAAGCGCGTGTCGGTGCGCAGGAAGGTGAAAAACTCCGGCAGCGTGCCGGTGAAACCGACCGCCTTCTTCTGCGCCTCCATCTCGGTGAGGATACGCTTGACCTCGGACAGGCCGAGGTTGTGGACATAGTCCGCGGTCAGCGGCAGCGTCGTGTTGCTCTCGATCGCATAATTGTACACTGCCGCGCCGCCAGGCAGCGCCGAGGTGCCGACGCTGTCGCGCGCGGCAGGCAGATACGCGTTGGCCAGGAAGTCGCGCATCTTCTTGTGCGCCGGAATGATCACGTCCCTGATCTGCGCCGCATAGGCCGCGCGCAGCCGCGCCTGGTCGGCCTCGCTCACGCCGTCGGGGAACTTCTTGACCGGCGCGTAGAAGACCGACTCCTCGACGCCCTGCGCAATCAGCTTGTCGAATTGTCCAATCATGTTGCGCACGACCAGCTTGGGCTGGACGATCTTGCGCTTCATCCCTTCGCGGAACAGCCCGATCACGCGATCATAGGTCGCGGCATATTCGGCATTGCGCTTCAGATTATTGTCATAGTCGACAACGGTCTTGAACGGCGCCGCCCCCTGCCCCGACGCGAAGTCCGGGTAGAAGGTCTGAAAGCCGGTGAAGTGATCGATCGGCAGATATTTGCTCACGCCCATGATCGCGGGCGCGAAGCCCTTGAGGCCACGTTCCTGATCGGCCTTGAAGACGTCGTAAGCGATCTTGTTGACCGGGCTCAGCTTCGTCCGGTCGATGCCCTTGAGTGCTGCCAGATCCGCCTCGGTCGCAGCCTTCTCCGCCGCGGTGTAGGCATCGGTATAATAGTTGCCGAGCCGGTCGGCATAGCGCAGGTCGCCACGGAAGATCGCCATCAGCGGCTGACGCTTGAGCATCGCCTCGTCGCTGGCGTGGAACAGCGCCGTCAGCTTCGCATCCTCGGCGCTCACGCCCGGCTGCGCGGCCGGCGCCTGCTGTGCGAGCGCGGGAGCGGAAATGGCGGCGCTTCCGGCAAGCAGGCCGGCGAGCATCAGGCGGGAAAAGCGCATAGGTAGGAAACCTCTGAACAGGTGTGATAGCGAACCGCTACACCCGCCTCCCGCGTGCGGCAAGACTGCCCCGCAATCGCGCAGAATTCCAAGACATCTGCCCAATTGTTAGGCAGTCATTAACGCGCGCGCGCCGCTGCGACGCGGAATCCCTTGGGGGAGACCCGCAGGGGATTCTGGCACGCCTCGTGCAACCCGCGCGACAAGGGGCGTTTCGCTTGATCCTTGTCTCTGCCTTCGCCAAGCATCGGCGCGGGACCAGGCAAAATCGGGGCGAACCCCGCTTGAAACGAAGGAATGACAGGCCGTGAAAAAGATCGAAGCCATCATCAAGCCGTTCAAGCTGGATGAGGTGAAGGAAGCACTGCACGAGGTAGGGGTTTCTGGAATCACCGTGACCGAAGCCAAGGGTTTCGGGCGCCAGAAGGGGCACACCGAACTGTATCGCGGCGCCGAATATGTCGTCGACTTCCTGCCCAAGGTGAAGCTGGAGGTCGTGGTCGAGGACGCGCTGACCGACCGGGTGGTCGAGGCGATCGCCACCGCGGCGCAGACCGGCCGGATCGGCGACGGCAAGATCTTCGTCACCGCAATCGAAACCGCATTGCGCATCCGCACCGGGGAGCGCGACGACAACGCGATCTGATCGGGCCATCAGGCTGGCGCGATCCAGTTGATCATACGAATTTGACGCAGCGCAAAAATTTCACGAGACATCGCTGCAACGCAACATGATTCTCCGGCAACCGCCGGTTCCGACAAGCGAGAGAAAGGGCTTGGTTCCAATGGCTAACACCGCCGCCGACATTCTGCAGATGGTCAAGGATCAGGAGATCGAGTGGATCGACCTGCGGTTCACCGACCCCAAGGGCAAGTGGCAGCACCTCACCATGGTGGCGAGCATCCTGGGCGAGGACGAGCTGACCGACGGCCTGATGTTCGACGGTTCGTCGATCGAGGGCTGGAAGGCGATCAACGAGTCCGACATGATCCTGAAGCCGGATCTGGACGCCGTCTGGACCGATCCGTTCAGCGCAACCCCGATGCTGATCCTGGTCTGCGACATCGTCGAGCCCTCGACCGGTGAACTCTATGCCCGCGACCCGCGTTCGACCGCCAAGCGTTCGGAGGCCTATCTCCAGTCGCTCGGCATCGGCGACACCGTCTATGTCGGCCCCGAAGCCGAGTTCTTCATGTTCGACGACGTCCGCTTCGAGAACACCTATTCCTCGAGCTATTACCAGCTCGACGATATCGAACTGCCGGGCAACTCGTCCAAGCAGTATGAGAGCGGCAATATGGGCCACCGCCCGCGCGCCAAGGGCGGTTACTTCCCCGTCGCGCCGGTCGACAGCGCCGTCGACATCCGCGGCGAGATGGTCTCGACCATGCTCGAAATGGGCCTGCCCTGCGACAAGCACCACCATGAGGTTGCCGCCGCGCAGCATGAGCTGGGCCTGACCTTCGGCACGCTGGTCCAGACCGCCGACCGCATGCAGATCTACAAATATGTCGTGCACCAGGTCGCGCATGCCTATGGCAAGACCGCGACCTTCATGCCCAAGCCGATCAAGGAAGATAACGGCTCGGGCATGCACACCCACATCTCGATCTGGGATCAGGGCAAGCCGCTGTTCGCGGGCAATGGCTATGCCGGCCTCAGCGAAATGTGCCTCTACTTCATCGGTGGCGTGATCAAGCACGCCAAGGCGCTCAACGCCTTCAC
Source organism: Sphingomonas sp. GW821-FHT03E12 (assembly GCF_059420685.1). NCBI lineage: Bacteria > Pseudomonadati > Pseudomonadota > Alphaproteobacteria > Sphingomonadales > Sphingomonadaceae > Sphingomonas > Sphingomonas sp. GW821-FHT03E12. The sequence continues at coordinate 172,343 of NZ_JBWKUF010000002.1, read as the reverse complement.
CAACCCGTCGACCAACAGCTACAAGCGCCTGGTCCCGGGCTATGAGGCACCCGTGCTGCTCGCCTATTCGTCGCGCAACCGTTCGGCATCGTGCCGCATCCCGTACGGCGCGGGCAGCAAGGCGAAGCGCGTCGAGTTCCGCTTCCCCGACGCGCTGGCCAACCCGTATCTCTGCTATGCGGCGCTGCTGATGGCCGGCCTGGACGGCATCCAGAACAAGATCCATCCGGGCGACCCGATGGACAAGAACCTGTACGACCTGCCGCCCGAAGAGCTGGCCGAAGTGCCGACCGTATGCGGTTCGCTCCGCGAGGCGCTCGACAGCCTCGAAGCCGATATGGACTTCCTGCTCAAGGGCGACGTCTTCTCGAAGGACCAGATCGAGGCCTATGTCGAGATCAAGCGTGCCGATGTCGCGCGCTGGGAAATGACCCCCAGCCCGGTCGAGTTCGACATGTACTATTCGTCGTAAGACGAAGCCGTTCCCAAGCGCCGCCTCCGACGGGACGCGGCGCCGGACAGCGAGACGCCCGGACCTAACGGTCCGGGCGTTTTCGTTTGCGCGCTCACGCGCGTTGGCGGACCCGACGATCCGGGCGTCTTCGCGTCAGTTGTTCAGCCGCCGCAAGCCGCACCAGCCGAGCATTCCGCCGCGCGCCGCCGCCTCCAGCGCCGCACGGTCCGCGCCGTCGCGCGCCAGGATCGACATGCCGGTCTGAACGCTCAGCAGGAACGCCGCAGCACCCGCGACGTCGAAACCAGCGGGCAATTCCCCATCGGCAACCGCGCGCATCAGCCGCTCGCCAATCTCGTCGAGGCTGGCGCGGCGGCGCGCGCGCAGCTCGCGGTGCACCGGATCGTTTTCGCCATCCTCATGCTGCGCACCCAGGACGATCAGGCAACCGCGCGGATCGCCCGGCGTCGAATAGGATCGCGCCGTCGCGTGCAGGAATCCCTCGATCGCCGCATCGATCGCCGGGGTATCGCGCAACGTCCGCCAGATCTCGATGCCGTGATGCTCGGAATAATGCGCCACCGCTTCACGAAACAGCGCATCCTTGCTGCCGAACGCGGCGTAGAGGCTAGGCGCGTTGATGCCCATCGCCGCGGTCAGTTCGGCGAGCGAGGTGCCCTCATAGGTCTTGCGCCAGAACAACCGCATCGCCTGTTCGAGCGCGGCATCGCGGTCGAACCCGCGCGGCCGGCCGCGCTCCGCTCGCGCATTCTCCGTCATGCCGCCTCCTTTCTGTAGCGATCGATATAGAAAGTGGTTGACGGGGCGACAAGCCGCTCCATATTTGTATCGATCACTACAGAAATGGAGTTTTGAAATGCGATTGGAAGGAAAGCGCGCGCTGGTGACCGGCGGCAGCCGCGGGATCGGGGCCGCGATCGCGCGGCGGCTGGCGGCCGAGGGCGCAGATGTCGCGATCACCTATGCCGCCGCCGCCGATGCCGCGGCGCGCGTCGTCGCCGAGATCGAAACGCTGGGCCGCAAGGGGCTGGCGATCTTAGCGGACAATCGCGACGCCGCCGCGATCGAGGCTGCGGTGGCGCAGGCCGCCGAGGCATTTGGGGGAATCGACATCCTCGTCAACAATGCCGGCATCTTCATCGCCGCCCCGGTCGAAGACCTCAGCCTCGAGGATTTCGACGCGACGATCGCGGTCAATCTGCGCGCGCCCTTCGTCGCAGCGCGCGCGGTCCTGCCGCATATGGGCGAAGGCGGGCGGATCATCGCGATCGGCAGCAACCTGGCGCTCCAGGCGCCCTCCCCCGGCCTCACCGCCTACAACGCCAGCAAGGCCGGAATCGCGATGCTGCATCAGGCGCTTTCGCGTGACCTGGCACCGCGCGGAATCACGGTGAACACGGTGAATCCGGGGTCGACCGATACCGACATGAACCCGGCATCGGGTCCGCACGCCGCCGATCAGATCGCGCGCACCTCGCTCGGCCGGTTCGGCACGCCGGACGACATCGCATCCGCCGTCGCCTATCTCGCCTCGCCCGAGGCGCGATCGATCACCGGCACCGCGATCCTCGTCGATAGCGGCGCCAACGCGTGAGCCGCGCCACGGCCGTGCCGCTCGTCTTCGGCGCGGCCGTGGTGGTGGCGGCGGAGTTCGTCGTGATCGGCCTGCTCCCGGCCATGTCCGCGGCGCTGGCGGTGGCGCCCGCGCGAGCGGGGTGGCTCATCACCGTGTTCGCGCTCGCTTCGGCGCTGTTCGGCCCGCCGCTCGTCGCCGCAAGCGCGCGCTGGCCCGCGGCGGCGATGCTCGCAGCATCGCTGCTGCCCTTCGCCGCGAACCTGTTGCTGCTCGCTTTTCCCGGCTTCGCCTTCGCGCTCGCCCTGCGCGTGCTTCAGGGTGCGGCGCTGCCTCTGTTCATGAGCGTTGCAAGCGTTCGGCTTGGCACGGCCCTTGGCACCGGTCGCGGCGTCGCCTTGCTCTATGCCGGCGTCACGATCGGCGGCACGCTCGCCCCGCCCGCGGGCAGCTTCATCGCCGAATGGACGGGCTGGCAGGGACCGATGGCGATGATCGGCTTGCTGGCGTTGCTGGCCGCCCTGGGGTGTCTTGCCCGCGGAGGCGACGGAGAACAGGGCCGTGCGGTTGCCGCGCAGAGCCCGTGGCGATTGCTTGCCCGGCCGGCCATGCAGGCCCAGCTTCTCCTCTCCACGCTCACCTTTGCGGCGATGTTCAGCGGGTTCAGCTTCATCGCGCTGCTGCTCGGCCATGCCGGGCTGGGACGTGAATGGATCGCGGTCGCGCTGTTTGGCTTCGGCATTGCCGGACTCGGTGGCAACTGGCTCGCCGGACACCTCGCCGGCCGGGCGCTACCCGCAACCGCCGGGGTTGCGCTCGCTGTGGCGGCGATGACCGGTCTGATCGCGGCCGCGCCCGGCGGCGCGGCCCTGGCGATCGCGGTTGCCGGTTGGGGCGCCGCCCACGCGGCCGGCTTCGTCTTTTGCCAGATCCGGGTCATGGCCGCCGCACCCGAAGCGCCAGGCTTCGCAAGCTCGCTCAATATCGCGGCGGCCAATATCGGCATCGCCCTTGGCAGCTTTGCGGGTGGCCGCGCCCTCGAATTCGGCGGTGTCCGGGCGCTTGCGGGGATCGCCTGCGCGCTCGCCATCCTCGCCGTGGCAACGGCATGGTTGTGTCGCCTGAGCAACGTCATGAAACAGTCATCGTTGCGCAATCGAAGTGAAACGGGAATCGCACCTGAGTGACACGCGCTACGCCTAGGCGCCCCCTCGACTCAATCGGGGGATCCCATGAACTGCAAATCGATCGTCGCCGCGCTTGCGGGCGCCAGCCTGCCCGTGATCGCACTCTCGCTCGCCGCACCGGCCGCTGCCCAGACTGCTGAGCCGAACACCGGGGCGCAGCCCGGGAGCGAGATCGAAACGGCCGCCGACGTCGTGGTCAACGGCACCATCGCCTATCGCAACCGCACCGAAGGCGCCGAGCCCGAGCTGGTCTATGATCAGGAATTCTTCCAGCGCTTCGAGCCGCTGACCGCGGGCGATGCGCTCAAGCGCGTGCCCAGCGTCACCTTCCTGTCCGACGTGATCGAGAGCGACGGCGCCCGCCTGCGCGGCCTCGACCCGGGCTATACCCAGATCCTGATCAACGGCGAGAAGGTGCCCGGCACCAACGCCGATCGCAGCTTCTTCCTCGACCGCATCCCCGCCGAGCTGATCAAGCAGGTCGAGATCGTCCGCTCCTCGTCCGCGCGCCGCACCGGCGACGCGGTCGCGGGCACGCTCAACATCGTGCTGCGTGACGGCTATCAGCTCGACGGCGGCTATGTCCGCGGCGGCGCGCTGTTCTTCGACGATGGCGAGGTGAAGCCGAGCTTCGGCGCGGTGCTGGGGACCAAGGTCGGGCCGGGCCGCCTGCTGCTCGGCGCCAACATGCAGGGCCGCTACAACCCCAAGAAGAAGTACAGCCTGCGCTATGCGGCGCCGGGCGCCGCGCTCGTCAACCGCGAGGATCAGTCGGACGTGCGCGACGGCACCGACTATGCCTTCAACGCCAGCTACACGGTCGAAACCGACAGCACCGATTTCGAGCTGTCGGGCTTCTACGTCCGCACCGACCGCACCGAGACCGAGCGCTCGTTCGAGTATAACAGCGCGACCGGCACGCCCGGGCCGACGGTCTTCCCGCTCAACGCCGCAACCCCCGGCCTGCTGACCGACAATTCGAACATCAACGGCATCAAGCAGGACAATTTCAGCATCAACAGCAAGCTCAGCCACAAATGGAGCCTGGGCGAGACCAAGCTGAAGGTCGGCTTTGCCAAGTTCATCGACAATCAGTGGGAAACCGAGACGGAGATCGAGTTCAATCGCGCCACGCCGCGCTTCACCGGCGACCGGTTCGACACCCATGTCGTCGACAAGGAATTTTCGGCCGGACTCGAGCATGAAGCGCCGCTCGGCAACGGCATCGATCTCGTCTTCGGCGGTTTCTACCAGAACAAGGTCCGCGACACCGATATCCAGGAAGCCGACCGTCAGCGCTTCAACCTGCCGGCCACCTTCCGCACAAGCTACAGTCAGTTCCAGCTTTCGCCGGACCTGAACGCGCAGGCCTATATGAGCTTCGACCCGATCCTCGGCGGCTTCAGCAAGATCAAGGAACAGCGCAAGGACGTGTTCGGCCTGATCGAGGGCGATTCCGGCCCGGTGAAGTGGGAAGTCGGCCTGCGCTGGGAGAACACCACGGTACGCATTGACGATCTGACCGCCGCAGGCGGCGCGATCGAGCAGGATTACAACCAGCTCCTGCCCAGCGCGTCGGCCAAGATCAGCGTCGGCAATGGCGGCCGCATCACCATCTCGGGCGCGCGCACCGTCCGCCGTCCGCGCTTCGACTATATCGCCCCGATCCTCCTTGAGGCGGAGCTGGGCGACAACGACCTGCTCGGCAACCCGCAGCTGCGCCCTGAAACCGCATGGGGCGCGGACCTTGGCTTCGAGCAGCGCATCGGCTCGACCGGCGTGATCGGCGTCAATTTCTTCTACCGCGACATCAAGGATCTGGTCGAGGTGTACAACACCCAGGCCGAAGGTTCGGAAGGTCCCGGAACCTTCGTCTATCAGCCGCGCAACACCGGCGACGGCCGGGTCTACGGCGTCGAGTTCGACGTTTCGACCAGCCTCGGCTTCCTCGGCCTGCCCGACACCGGCGTCTTCGGCAACCTCTCGCTGCTCGAAAGCGACATCACCGACGAACTGGGTGAGCGCCGCTTCAACGGCCAGTCGAACATCGTCTACAATTTCGGCTTCATCCAGAACTTCCCGAGCTTCGGCGCGGCGTTCGGCGCGACCTATCGCAAACAGGGCGCGGCGATCGACCGCAATGTCGGGGAAGAGGTCCGCACCACCTATGGCGCCGATCTCGAAGTCTTCGTCGAGAAGCGTTTCGGCAAGAACTTCACGATCCGCGCGGTCGGCTCGAACCTGCTCGACAGCGAGAAGCGCGAGGCGTTCAACAAGTTCACGACGATCGATGACCAGATCGACCGCAACTTCGACGAGTATGAGCTTGAGCGCGAGAATGCTGGCCCGGTGTTCCAGGTCATGGCACGTCTGGCCTTCTGATGCTGAAGAACGCCCTGATGATCAGCCTGCTGCCGTTCGCGGCGGCAGGCTGCGCCTCGAGCACGAGCGAGGTTCCGATCGTCCCCACCACTTCGGCGGCCAGCGTCCAGGCGCGCGGCGAGACCGAAGCGGTGGGCACCGCCAATGCCGACGCCGCGGACGATCCCGCAATCTGGCGCAACCCGGCAAACCCGGCCGCCAGCCTGATCGTCGGCACCGACAAGAAGGCCGGGCTGCACGTCTATGACCTGACCGGCAAGGACCGGTTCTTCATCGACGCGGGCCGGGTCAACAATGTCGACCTCAAGGACATGGGTGACGCGGGCGTGATCGTCGCGGCGAGTGACCGCAACGATCCGCGCAATGCGAAACTGGCACTGTTCCGGCTCGACACCGACAACGCCCGGCTGATCCCGCTCGGCACCGTACCGGTCGGCGCGGGCGAAGCCTATGGCGTCTGCCTCTATCGCACCGGGGGCAAGCTCCACGCCTTCAACGTGATCAAGGACGGCACGATCCGCCAGGTCGAGCTCGACCTGTCGGGCGCCGCGCCCACGGGCAAGCTGCTCCGCACGATGAAGCTCGCGACCCAGTCCGAGGGCTGCGTCACAGACGAACGCACCCACCGCCTCTATGTCGGTGAGGAGGATGTCGGCGTATGGCGCTTCGACGCGCGCGCCGACGGTCCGGTCGCGGGCACGAAGATCGCCGCCGCGGACACCCAGAAGCTCGTCGCCGATGTCGAAGGCGTCGCCATCGCCACGGAAGGCGACGGCAATGGCGGATATCTGCTGGTCTCCAGCCAGGGCGACCATGCCTATGCGGTCTATCGCCTGTCCGACGAAGCTTTTGTCGGCCGCTTCCGCATCACCCCGGGCAAGTTCGGTTCGACCGAGGAAACCGACGGGATCGAGCTGATCACCGGCGATTTCGGCCCGGACTATCCGGGCGGCCTGTTCATCGCGCAGGACGGCTACAACCCGCCCCAGGCGCAGAACTTCAAGTTCGCCGCCTGGGCCGACATCAAGGCGGCATTGAAGCTCGACTGAGATACTGCGGGCGCGGCGGCGGGAACAAAGCCGCGCTCGCGCGTTTCGCTCCTGTCACGGCAGGAGGGAAATGATGCGGCTCTGGGTCATCGGCGCAGCGGCGCTCGCCGTGGGGTGCAGCAGCGGGGGTGGCAACACCCCGACCCCCAGCCCGACACCGCCACCCGCCAATCGCGCGCCCGCCTTCACCTCCGCGGCAACCGCATCGGTGGCCGAGAACATCGCCGCGGTCCTTACTGCGACCGCGAGCGACCCCGACGGCAATCCGCTCACCTTCTCGATCGTTGGCGGCGCCGACGCGGCGCGCTTCGCGATCACCGCCGCGGGCGCGCTTACCTTCGCCCCCGCACCCAATTTCGACCTGCCGGGTGATGCCGATGGCGACAATGTCTATCAGGTCCAGTTGCGTGTCAGCGACGGCAGTCTTTCGGCCACGCAAGACGTCACCGTAACCGTCACCAACAGCCGCGAGGGGATCGCTGTCCGCCGGGTCGGCACCGGCTTCACCCAGCCGCTCTATGTCGCGCCGATCCCCGGCTCCGCCCAGGTCTATGTGGTGGAGAAGGGCGGCGGCATCTGGCGACTCGATCCTGCCAGCGGAACGAAAACGACGGTCCGTACCGTCACGAACCTTGCAACCGACGGCGAACGCGGACTGCTCGGCCTCGTGGTCAACACCAATATGCCTGCCACCTATGGCGAAGCGCTGGTGGTCGCGACAGCGCCCGATGGCGCGGTGGAAGTACGCTCGCTCTCGCTGAGCAGCCCGGCCACCCCCTACAATGTCGTGCTGCGCACGCCGCATCCGACCAACAACAATCATAATGGCGGCTGGCTGGGCTTCGGCCCGGACGGGCATCTCTATGTCGGGATCGGCGACGGCGGCGGCGGCGGTGATCCCGACAACAATGCGCAGAACACCAATGTCCGCCTCGGCAAGATCCTGCGGCTCGCGCAAAGCGGGGGAACCTATGTCGCTGCGCCAGGCAACCCGTACATCACCAGCGGAGGCGATCCCTATGTCTTCGCGCTCGGGCTGCGCAACCCGTTCCGTGCCTCGTTCGCGCCCGACGGCCGCCTGATCATCGGCGATGTTGGTCAAGGCGCACGCGAGGAGATCGACCTGATCCGTCCCAATCAGCCCGGCCTCAATTTCGGCTGGCGCTTCCTCGAGGGCACCCAGCCGTTCAGCGGCACCGCGCCCGCCGGGCTCACGCCGCCCGTCACAGAATACAGCCACGGCACCGGCCCGCGTCAGGGACGATCGGTGATCGGCGGCTATGTCTATCGCGGCCCGGTCGCCTCGCTCGCCGGGTCTTACGTCTTCGGGGACTTCATCAGCGGTAATATCTGGAGCGTTCCCTACGCCTCGCTTGTCGCGGGCAGCACGCTCGCCTCTGCAAACTACGAACGCCGAAACCCCGACTTCGCACCCGATGCGGGGACCATCAACCAGCTCGCGTCGTTCGGCGAGGACGCGGCCGGCAACCTCTTCATCGTCGATCTCGACGGTGAGATCTTCATGGTGACCCCGAGCTGAGGTCTTGCGAGGCGGGCGGCCAGCCGCTTTAACGTGCGCCATGCTCCGCACGTTCGCACCGCTCGCCCTGATCCTCACCCTTCCCGCCGCCGCGCAGAACGGCGCGGAACAGAAGATGGCAACCACCGTCCAGGCAGAAACCGAGCGCCACGTCGCGCTGCTCGAAAAGCTGGTCAACCAGAATTCCGGTTCACTCAATATCGATGGCGTGACCAAGGTCGGCGCGATGGTCCGCGCCGAACTTGAGCCGCTGGGCTTCAAGGTCGAATGGATCGACATGAAGGAGACCGGCCGCGCCGGGCATCTGATCGCGACCCACACCGGCAACGGCAAGGGCAAGCGCCTGTTGCTGATCGGCCATCTCGACACGGTGTTCGAACCCGAATCACCCTTTCAGAAATTCGTCCGCAACGGCGACCGCGCCAGCGGCCCCGGGATCGGCGACGACAAGGGCGGGGTCGTCGTGATCATCGCCGCGCTGCGCGCAATGCAGGCCGCAGGCACGCTGAAGGGCGCGGACATCAAGATCGTCCTGACCGGCGACGAGGAGCGCACCGGGAAACCGCTGGAGGTCGCGCGCCGGGACCTGATCGCTGCGGGCAAATGGGCCGATGTCGCGCTGGAATACGAGAATCTCGCGCGTGAGGAGGGTGGCGACAAGGGCACCGTCGCCCGGCGCAGCTCGGCGAGCTGGACACTCACCACGACCGGCAAGACCGGGCATAGCAGCGGGGTGTTCGGCGCCTCGCTCGGCTATGGCGCGGCCTATGAACTGGTGCGCATCCTCGATGAATTCCGCCGGACTCTGCCCGAGCAGAATCTGACCTTCAACATCGGTACGATGGCGGCGGGCACCCCCGCGACGCTGGCGCCGAACAATTATCAGGTCAGCGCCAGCGGCAAGACCAACATCGTCGCGGAGCAGGCCGTCGCGCGTGGCGATCTGCGCGCGCTCACGCCCGAGCAGGAGGCGAAGACCCGCGCCGCGATGCAGGCGATCGTCGCGAAGAGCCTGCCCGGCACGAGCGCGAAGATCGCGTTCGAAGAATCCTATCCGCCGATGGCACCGACCGCGGGCAACCGCGCGCTGCTCGCCAAGCTCAACGCGGTCAACCGCGACTTGAGGCTCCCCGAAATGACCGAGATGGACCCGGCCAAGCGCGGCGCGGCCGACAGCGCCTTTGTTGCGGCCGATGTCGACACGCTCGCCGGGCTGGGCGTCGCGGGCGGCGGTGCGCATGCAGAGGGCGAGTGGATCGACTTGACCTCGATCCCGCTCCAGGCACTGCGCAACGCCGCGTTCCTGACCCGGCTAAGCAAAGAGAAGCGCTAAGGGATCAGCAGCGTCGCACCGATCGTTTCGCCCGCCTCGATCGCGCGGTGGGCGGCGGCGGCATCCTCCAGCGCGAACCGCTGACCGATCTCGATCCGCAGAACGCCGCTGGCGACCAGCTCGAACACCCTCGCCACACCCGCCGCGCGCTCCTCGGGGCTCGCATAATAGTCGTACAGCGTCGGGCGGGTGACGAAGAGCGATCCGTGGCGGCTCAGCGTGCCCAGATTGACACCCTCGACCGGTCCGCCGGCATTGCCGAAGCTGACGATCAGCCCGCGCCGCGCCGCGGACTTGAGCGAGGCCTCCCAAGTCGATCCGCCGACGCCGTCGAGCACGACCGGTACGCCCGCTCCGCCGGTGATCTCGCGCACGCGCCCGGCAATATCCTCGCGCTTATACTCGATCACATGATCCGCCCCGAGCGCGCGTGCCCGCTCGGCCTTCTCGGGCGAACCGGCGGTGCCGATCACCGTCGCGCCGAGATGCTTGATCCACTGCACCAGCAACTGCCCCGTGCCGCCCGCCGCAGCGTGCACCAGCACCGTCATCCCCGGCTGCACCCGCGCGGCGCGCTCGACCAGATATTCGGCGGTGCAGCCCTTGAGCATCACCGCCGCGGCGACCTCGTCCGAAATCGCATCGGGCAGCTTCGAGAGGATCTCCGCCGGAACGTTGCGTTCGCTCGCATAGGCACCGAGCCCCGGGCCATAGGTCGCCACGCGATCTCCCGGAACGAGTGACGTGACGCCCTCGCCCACCGCCTCGACCACACCCGCCGCCTCGCTGCCGAGGCCGGTTGGCAATGGCATCGGGTAGAGGCCCGAGCGGTGATAGGTATCGATGAAGTTGAGCCCCACCGCGGTTTGCCGCACCCGCACCTCTCCGGGCCCGGGCGGCGGCAGGTCGCGCGTCTCCCACTGGATCACCTCGGGTCCGCCGGTCTTCTCGATCACCGCAACACGCGCCATGCACTCGCCTCCAGTTTCAGGTTGCAACCCTTGCTCCGCATGGCCATCTAGACCGCCATACCCGATGTTTGAAAACCGGAGGCCAGGATGCGGAGCTATTTGAAGCACTATATTGGTGGCGCATGGGTCGAAAGCGAGGGCGGTACCCGTCACGACGTGATCAATCCCGCGACCGAGGCGCCGGTGACCGAAATCACGCTCGGTTCTGAGGCCGATGCCGACAAGGCGGTCGCCGCGGCCAAGGCGGCGTTCGACAGCTTTTCGCGCACCAGCGTCGAGGAGCGCGTGGCGCTGCTCGAAGCGATCCTTGCCGAGTACAAGAACCGCGCGGGCGATCTGGCCGACGCGATCGCGGCCGAGATGGGCGCGCCGATCAGCCTCGCGAAGACCGCACAGGTCGGCAGCGGCGTCGGCCATTTCATGTCGACGATCAAGGCGCTCAAGGCGTTCGAATTCTCCGAGCAGATCGGACAGAGCCTCGTCGTGCACGAGCCGATCGGCGTGGTCGCGCTGATCACGCCATGGAACTGGCCGCTCAACCAGATCGTCGCCAAGGTCGCGCCCGCGCTCGCCGCCGGTAACTGTATGGTGCTCAAGCCCAGCGAGGAAGCACCGGGCAGCGCCGCGATCTTCGCCGAGATCATGGACAAGGCCGGCGTGCCCGCGGGCGTGTTCAACCTCGTCCAGGGCGATGGCCCGGTGGTCGGCACCGCGCTCAGCCGCCACAAGCATGTCGACATGGTGAGCTTCACCGGATCGACCCGCGCGGGCATCCAGGTCGCGAAGAACGCCGCCGAGACGGTCAAGCGCGTGCATCAGGAACTGGGCGGCAAGTCGCCCAACGTCATCCTCCCCGGTGCCGACCTGCCCAAGGCGGTACAGGTCGGGCTGTTCAGCGTCATCCTGAACTCGGGGCAGAGCTGCATCGCGCCGGCACGGATGCTCGTGCACGAGAGCCAGGCGGCCGAGGCCGCGCAGATCGCGAGCGGCGTGATGAAGGCGGTCGAGACCGGCGACCCTGCGCAGGAAGGCCGCCACATCGGTCCGGTGGTCAACAAGGCGCAATGGGAGAAGATCCAGGGCCTGATCCGCAAGGGTATGGAGGAAGGCGCGAAGCTCGAGACCGGCGGCCCCGGCCGTCCCGACGGCGTCGAGACCGGTTATTTCGTCAAGCCGACCCTGTTCTCGGGCGTGCGCAACGACATGACCATCGCGCGCGAGGAGATCTTCGGTCCGGTCGTGACGATCATCCCGTACAAGGATGAGGAGGAGGCGGTCCGCATCGCCAACGACACCGACTACGGCCTTTCCGCGGTGGTGTTCGGCAGCCCTGAGGAAGTGAAGCGCGTCGCGCCCCGTCTGCGCGCGGGCATGGTCTATGTGAATGGCGGCCAGCCCGATCCCAGCCTGCCCTTTGGCGGCTACAAACAGTCGGGCAACGGCCGCGAGCACGGCAAGTTCGGCCTCGCCGAATTCATGGAAGTGAAGGCGATGGTCGGCGCGCTGGCCTGATTCAGAAAACCCTCCCCGGTCGTGCCGGGGAGGGTCTGAAATTCAGTCGAACAATTCTTCGAGGAAGCTCTTCCGGCGCTTGTGCTTGTAGCGCGGGTCATAGCCATGCCCGTAACCCTGCTGCCCATAGCCCTGCTGCGGCGGATAACCACCCTGCTGCCAGGGGCTGCCCTGCGGCGGAGGCGGCGGAGCCTGAGGCGCCTGGGGCGCTGCGGGAGCCGCTGGCGCCTCGGCAACGCCGCTGCGCTCGATGATCTTGTCGAGTTCACCGCGGTCGAGCCAGATGCCGCGGCACTGCGGGCAGTAATCGATCTCGATCCCCTGCCGGTCGCTCATGTGGAGGCCCACCTTGCACACGGGGCACAACATTCCGGCAACGGCTTCGGGGGTTCGCATCGGTTACTCCTGTGGTGATCGATGCGTTCTAGCTAGGGAGCATCGCCGTCAGCCGCAATGACGATCGGCGCGGCGATCAGTGAACCGTGCCCACCGCGCGCTGCACGCTCATCAGCACGATCAGCCGTTCGATCTGGCGCCAGCGGCAGAAATTGATGTGGTTGCCAAGGTCGCGATATCGGTCCGCCCGCGCCGCCGCCTCGAACCCCGCATCGTCTCCGAACACCGCGATCAGCTCGGCGGCGTCGGTCACATGCGCGCGATCGGCGAGATAAGGGATGGTGGACATTGCAGGCGACATAAGCGGGGGGCGCTCCAGACGATGCTGCGTGAACAAGCATCGCCTGTGCCATGGCAGACTGAGTCTTACATTCCCGCGCATCACAAAGGTAAACCACCGGAAACCATAAGCTTTTCCTCCGTACCACGCGTTCCGCATCGGGACGGTGGCGTCCCGGCGCGGGACGTGGCAAGGGAGCGGCATGGACCGCAAGCCCGCCCCCAAATCCGGCAGCAGCGCCCCCGTTGCGGGCGGCGCACTGCTCGCATTCAGCCTGATCGCCGGCGCCGTGATCGGCGTGCGCAACGGCCAGCCCTCGCTCGGCTTCATCGGCGGGCTGGGCGTCGGCCTTGCCCTGCTGCTGATCGTCGCGCTGATCGACCGGGCCCGGCGCCGCTGACCGGCGCCTAGATCTTCCCGCAGTCGCTCGGCGCGCGCTGCCCCGCAAAGCGCGCATCGATCCAGTCCAGCGTTGCCTGTGCCTCGGTCCGTGCCACCGTTGCATGCTCCCCGCCGGTGATGGAGATGTAACGAACGGCCTTGCCCGCCCGGCAGGCGCGCTGCGCAAAATCCCGCACAACGGCGGGCGCCACGATCACGTCGGCGCTTCCCGTGGCGACGAGCAGTGGCGAGGGGACAGCCGCGGGCGACACGCTGTTCTCCCGCATCAATCGGGCCCAGGGCTGGTGCTTGCTCAAGTCGAGATTGCGGATCGCGCGCTGCACCGTGACGATGCCCAGGATCGTGCCGAGCTTGGGCTTCTTGTTCGTCTCGATACAGAAATTGTCGGCAAGCCGGCTCATCACATTCTGGGTCGAACGATTGCCGAGCGCGGTCATCGGAATACCATAGTGACGCGACCAGCTCACGCCGGTGTATGCCGTCAGCAACGCCCGTGCGCGCTTGTCACTGCTTTCCATCATGTTGCGCGCCAAATCAGTGGGCGGCACGATCGCAGCGACGCCCACCAGATTGAGCTCCGGTGCATAGATTCGCGCCAGTTGCCCGGTCCACAGCGCGGCATGCCCTCCCTGCGACTCGCCCCACACGGCAAAGCGCAGACTGGTGTTGGCGCCGCGAATGTCGCGCGCCGCGCGCACCGCATCGAGCACGGACCGCCCCGTGCTGACGCCGACCAGCGCAGGGTGAACCATGTCGGAGCCGAGCCCGGGATAGTCGGGCGCAACGACGGTGTAGCCCCGTCCGATCACGTCCGCGAGCGCCGGGATCATGGTGAAGTTGGTGTCATCCTTCGACGGTGCGCAACGCTGCGCGACGCCGATCATGCCATGCGTCCAGGCGATCACCGGACCCGGCCTGGCCGCGGGCCGGGCGGGCGCGATCACCATCCCGGTCACCTCGATCGGCTGGTTGCTGTCGCTCATCGTGCGGTAACGCACCCGCCAGGCACGCATCCCGTCGGGCGCGCTGCTCACCGGTTCGGCAGAGACCAGAGTCCCGGCACGTTGTGCGGAGGCGGTGGCCGGCATGGTGAGCAGGGCCGCCGCAACGATGCTGGCCAGACTGGCGCGTGCACGATGCATGGCGTTGAAATACCACAATCGCCACCGAAACGAAAAGCGCGGCAAAGGGTGAAGTGCGCATGCACCACTCTTGCGAACGGCTACCGGCTTAGCTGGGCTGCCCTCTTGTCCCCAGCGTGCAGGCGCGCCTTCAGCCAGGTCTCGATCAGGTCGAGCGCCCTGGGCTCCGTTAGCGGGCGTCCAGGTTGAGGCTCTGCGGTCGCCGATGGTTGAAACCAGTGGTTGGTGCCCGCCACCTCGATCACGGTCGCGTCGGGATTGCGCGCGAGCGCTGCCCTCGCGGCGGGGACTTCGTTCGTGCCGATAACCGTGTCGAGCGACGCGTACAGCGCCAGCACCGGCGCGCGCAGCGTGGTGAGGGTTGCATAGGGATTGAGCCGGTAGATCGAGAGCACTTGAGGCGTTTCGAATTCGGCAATCGCGCCGTCGGCCTGCGCACGGGTAAAGCCGCCGACCATGAATGCACCTGCCAGATCTTCCCGCAACGAACCGATGCTATCCTGCCTTGCATCACTGGTACGTGCGTCCATGAAGCCTTTGGTGGCGGCCAGCAGGCCAGCGATCGCTTTCTCCTGCATGCCCGCGCTTTGCAGCTTGCTTCGCATCAACGCCAGAAAGACACCCTCGGGCGCGCCAACCGGTCCGGCGAGCATCACGACGGCGCTGATCGCCGGATCGCGGCCCGCGACCGCCAGGGCGATTCCAGCGCCATGACTCACACCACCGATTGCGATCCGCTTGCTGTCGATGTCCCGACGCGTGCGCAGATAGGCGATGGCTGCCGCCGCATCGCGTTCGATCAATGCGAAATCATCGACATACGCACCGGTCGAGTGCCCCGTGCCCCGCTTGTCATAGTCGAGCGCCGCAATGCCTTGATCGACCAGCCTGTCGGCCACCAGATCGAAGGCGCCGCGTGGGTTCGGTCCGGAACCCGCCAGGAACAGCACGACCGGATAAGGTCCAGGGCCGCGAGGGGTCCGGAGCGTGCCTGCGAGCATCACCCCCTGCCCGGATGCAATGCGGACTTCCTCCGCCCTTCCCTTCTGTCCGGTCTCGGGAACATGGATGCGGGCCGGATCGGGATCGGACTCCCTTCCGATCGCTTCTGCGGGTTGTGCGGGTAACGCGACGGTCGTCAGGACGATCGCCGCAGCGATCCGATGCAAGGTCCACTTCATCCCAAGGCCCTCCCGTTTCGAGGATCACCAAAAGCGGACGTCTTGTAAACCAGCGCTACACCAGCGCCCGGTGCAACCACACTACCCGTCCGACCACATCGATCGCGCGCACCGGAACCACCTCGCGCCCGAAAGCGGGATTGTCGCTCACCACCTCGACCTCTTCCCCCATGGCGCGCAGGCGCTTCACCGATACCAGCCCGTCACGCCGGAAGACGTAGATCGCCGGACGCACGCCCAGCGCCCTCCGCGCGCCATCGACCAGGATTTCGTCGCCGTCGCACAGGTTCGGCTCCATCGATGCGCCCTCGACCCGGATCGTCGAAGCCATGTCCGCGCGCACGCCCAGCCGCCGCAGCAGCGCGGGATCGAGCAGCAACTCGCTGCGCAATTCGGTCTCGACCAGCCGCCCGCGCCCCGCTGCGGCGCCGGCATCCACCCGCGCGACGGGCACCAGCCCCTCGACCGCAGGTCCGCCCAGCGCCGCATCGCTGAGCCCCAGATAGCGCGCCAGCTTGCGCCGGTCCGCCTCCGCGAGCAGCCGCGGCGATCCGCGTGTCACGAACTGCTGCAGATAGGCGGCGTTGCGCCCGATCAGCCGCGACAGCGCCGCCAGCGACTCCCCCCGCGCCACCGCCGCACGCTCCAGCGCCTCGCGTTGTTCGATCGATTCCATGATCCGGATATAGACGTAGGATTTTTCCTAGACAAGTTGGAAATGAGAACATTTAATGAACAACCGGAAGCGAGCGAGTCGGGAGAACAGGAGTGATCGATGGCGATTTTGGGCAAGGTGGAACGGTATCTGCGCAAGCACAGCCTGCCGGCCACCAAATTCGGGCGGCTGGCGGTGCGCGACCCGCGGCTGGTCGGCGATTTGCGCAATGGGCGGGAATTGCGCGCAAAGACGCTGGCGCGGGTCGAGGCGTTTCTCGCCGAGCCGCCTCCGCCGACGCAACCATGAGCCGCTGGCCTGATCCGGGCACGCAGCTTGAGCGTGCCCTGGTGCGAGGCGCCGCCGATGCGGGAATCGCGCTGCATGCGGAATCGGCCGGGTCGGTGCCCTGGGCCAGCGTGACCTTCACCGGTGCACGTCATCGTTTGCGGGTCGCCGCCCCCGCCTCACCCGCCCTGGATGCCTGGTTGACCGCGCTACCCGAAGCCGAGTTCCACCTGCGCGGACACCTGGTTGCCGATCTGGCCGTAGCGGCGGAAGCGCATACCGGCGGACAGACCGAAGCGACGCTCGAGATCCTGACCGTCGAGGATTGCTAGGCGCGAACCGCCATCTTGCGGAGCGCAGCAAGCGCGCCTTCCAGCCCCGAAGCAGGTGGCGCGGGCTCGGGCGCCTCGGTCGGGGCCTGCGCCACCGGCTCGACCGGAGGCGCGGGTTCCGGTTGCGGCGCCAGTTCGGCGTGCGGCGCGTTGTTCACGCGCCGGGCAATGCCGCGCTCCAGCCGGTCGAGCAGCGCATGGACGCTGGCGTCGGTCTCGGGCGCGGCGAGGCTTTCGGCCTGGACGGCGGGCTCCGGAGGGGTTGCCGGGCGAATCGGCGGAGTCAGTTCGAACGTCTCGAACCGCTCACCCTCGGCCAGCTTCACCGGCGCGCGCACGAGCGGCGCGAGTGGCGGCGGCGGCGCCAGTGGCACATCGGGAATCGCCGCCGGATCGAACGCCGAGAGCGGCTGATCGAGATCGGCGGGCAAGGGCTGTGGCGCCGGGGGCGGTGAAGCTTCGATTTGCGCCCGCGGAATCGACACCGCCGGGATCGTCTCGACCGGCGGTGCCGGCGTGCCCATCGCGATGATCGGCTCCGGCGGAAGCTCGGGCAGATCCAGGTCGCGGACCTCGATCGCTTCCGCGCGATATGCGGTCACACGATGCACATCGGCGTCGATTGTCTCCGGATCGGCTTCCGCAACGGCCCCCTTCGGCCGGAAGGGCATGCCGAGGTCGCGGTTGGCGAGCAGCGGCGCGCGTGGCGGCGCGTCGGGATGGGCGTCGGCGCGGCGAATCACCGGAGCACGCTCTCCCGGCTCCTCCACGCGGCGCGAATCGCGCCACATCAGCAGTGCGGAGAGCAGGAACCATGCGGTCAGCGCCACGGCGCCGCCTGCGAATACACCGACGCAAATTCGCGCAGTGGCGCCCAGCGGCGGCTCGGCAGCCGGGATGAATGCGGCAACGCCGCTCGTCACGACGATGTCCTGAAGCAGCGCATAGGGAATCGCCAGCGTCGCCATCGCGGCGAGCACGCCCGCGCCCCCCGCGCCGGCCAGCGCGAGATTGGGGGTCAGACGTTGAAAGAGGTCGTGCGCAACCATTTCCCGGACCGTAAGCGCTCTTCGATGATCTTTTGGTAAACAGGTTCGTAGCGTGAAATGTTTGACGACCAGTTACGCTCTTTCTCGACGAATGCCCGCCCCCGTTCGCGCTGCGCGTCCCAGCCGCCGCGATTCCCGAACACGCCTGCCACCGCCTGTGCCAGCGCGGCCGGATCGTCGGGGGGAAACAGCGTCCCGGTCTCGCCGTCGCGAATCAGCTCGCGATGCCCGCCCACGTCGGATGCAGCCACCAGCCGCCGCTGCGCCATCGCTTCCAGCGGCTTGAGCGGCGTCACCAGATCGGTCAGCCGCATATGCTTGCGCGGATAGACCAGCAGATCGATCAGCGAATAATAGCGCTCGACCTGCTCGTGCGGCACGCGGCCGACGAAATGGATCGCATCCGCCGCGCTCGACGCCTTGGCCTGCGCGCGGAGTTTCTCTTCCATCGGCCCGCCGCCGACCATCAGCAGCCGCGCCTTGGGCCGCAGCGCGACCAGCGCCGGCATCGCGGCGATCAGATCGTCCAGCCCCTCATAATCATAGAAGCTGCCGATGAAGCCGATCACCTCGGCATCGTCGAGCCCCCATTCGGTCGACAGCGCGGCATCGCGCGCCGGCGGCTCGCCGAACAGATGCAGGTCGACGCCATTGGGCGAGACCATGATCTTGCCGCCGTCGATCCCGCGCGTGACCAGATCGCGCTTCAAGCCTTCACAGATCACCGCCACGGCATCGGCGCGCCTGCAGGCATAGGTCTCCAGCCCGCGGGTCGCGCGATATTTGAGCGATCCCTCGCTCCCGGTGCCGTTGCCCACCGCCGCATCCTCCCAGAAGGCGCGGATCTCGTAGAGCAGCGGGATCCCGTGTTTCTTCGACGCGCGCATCGCCGCCAGCGGATCGATCACCGGCGAATGGGCGTGGAGGATGTCGGGGCGGAATTGCTGCACGACCTGATCGATCCGCCGCGCGAATGCGGCGATCTCGGCCACCTCGCCCAGCACGGGCGGCAGGCGCCGCATCTGCTTGGTGCGGTGGAAGTCGATTCCGTCGAGCGTCTCGAACGGCGCGTCGCCGGTGTGATAGCGCGGCCCCGTGACCCCCGCGACCGTCCAGCCGCGCTCCATCTGCGCCTTCAGGATCGCGCGGGTACGAAAGGTATAGCCGCTATGGAGTGGCAGCGAATGATCGAGGACGTGCAATATGCGCATGATAGGGGCCCCTTGCCACGCCAGCACTTAACGCCGCGTCAACCTCGTCGCGCTAGGAAAAATGCGGTTTGGGGACCAGACGCGTGAAGGGACGGCAAGGATGATCGACAGTCTGGTGCTGGGCCTGACCCACGGGCTGCTGCTGCTCACCGCCTGGCGCCTGATCCACAGCCCCGCCCTCGACGACGAAAGCGCGCCGCCGCCGAACGAGGCACCCAAGAACCGCTGGGGCCGCAAGCGTGCGTGATCTTGCCTTCATCGCATTCCTGGCGGCGATCTTCGGTCTCGGCTTCCGGCGGCCGTTCGTCTTCGTGCTGGCCTATGTCTATATCGACGTCGTCTCGCCCCAGCGAATGAGCTATTTCCTGCTCAACGCCTTCCCGATCTCGGCGATGGCGGTGGGCTTCGCGGTCCTCTCCTGGCTCGCCTTCGACGACAAGAAGGACACCCGCGTCGCCCCGCGCCAGGGCCTGATGCTCATCCTGCTCGCCTATTGCTACTGGACCACCACCAAAGCGGACTTCCCGATCGACGCGATGTACAAATGGGACTGGGTCTGGAAGGCGCTGGCCTTCGCGATCTTCCTGCCCCTCACCTTGCGCACCAAGCTGCGGATCGAGGCGCTGCTGCTGTTCATGCTGTTGTCGCTCTCGACGATCATCATCAACGGCGGGCTCAAGACCGCGCTGGGCGGCGGCGGCTACGGCCAGCTCAAGCTCTATGTCGACAATAATTCCGGGCTGTTCGAAGGCAGCATCATCTCCGCCGTCTCGATCTGCGTGATCCCGCTGATCCTGTGGTTCACCCGCCATGGCACGATCTTCCCGCCCGACTGGCGCGTGAAGACCTTCGGCTATCTGCTCATCTTCGCCTGCCTGCTGATGCCGATCGGCACCCAGGCGCGCACCGGCCTGCTCTGCGTCGGCCTGCTCGCCGTGCTGATGCTGCGCGACGTCAAGCGGCGCATGGTCTATATCGGCGGCGCGGCGGCGCTCGCGCTCGTCGCGATCCCCTTCCTCCCGACCGCGTTCAGCGAGCGGATGGGGACGATCCGCACCTACAAGGCCGACGCCTCCGCCTCGACCCGGATCGCGGTGTGGCAGTGGACGCTCGACTATGTGAAGGACCACCCGTTCGGCGGCGGGTTCGAGGCGTATCGCCAGAACGAGATCAAGTACGACAAGATCGAGATGGTCGGCGAAGGCGCCAGCGTCACCGTCGTCCGCACGCCCGAGATCGACAAGTCGCGCGCCTATCACTCGGCCTATTTCGAGATGCTGGGCGAGCAAGGCTGGCCGGGTTTCGCGCTGTGGTTGATGATCCATCTCGGTGGCATCATCCGCATGGAGGTGCTGCGCCGGCGCTACATGAAGGCGCCGCCCGATCAGGCCTGGATCTCGCCGCTCGCCACCGCGCTCCAGCACGCACACATGATCTATCTGTTCGGAGCGACCTTTGTCGGCATCGCGCTCAACCCGTTCGTCTATATGCTGGTCGGCGCGCAGATCGGCCTCGACACTTATCTTGCCCGCAAGCGTGCCGAGGAAGGCATGAAGCCGATGCACGGGCGGCGCGATTCCCCCGCGCCAGCGCCGGCATGATCGGCTAAGGCGCTCAGATGTCAGGCCTGTTTCTAGCCCGTAACGACGGTTCCGGTTTCGCCGCCAGCGCATTGGAAGCGGCACGGCGCGCGTTCGCCGCACAGGATTTCCCTGCCCCTGCCGAACACGCCCTGCCCGGCTGGTCGCTGCTGCATTTCCCGTACATCGTCGGCGGGCCGGAGGGAGTGCTGGTCCGCGGCGACGATCTCGCCGCCGCTGCGGGTACCCCCGTCATCGACGGCAAGTTCGGCGCCGCGGCGCTCGAAGCCCTGCTCGGCATGGACCCGCTCGCGCTCGACTGGAGCCGGATCGGCGGCCAGTTCGTCGCCCTGGTCCGCCGCGAAGGCCGTATTTTCCTGTTCGGCGACTATTTCTCGGCCTTCCAGCTCTTCTGCGACACCGGCGACCGGCTCTTCTCGACCTCGCTGCTCGCCGCGGCAGATGCGAAGCCGCGGCTGAGCTTCGATCCCCAGGGCGTGTACGAGCTTGCCTTCAACGTCATGCCGATCGGCGACGACACGGTATTCGCCGAACTCAAGACGCTCTCGCCGTTCGCAGTGATCGAGCTGACGCCGCAGGGCATCATCCGCCACCGCGTCGAAAAGCCGCTCCCCACCGCGCCGTCGCGCGCGCCGCTGGCCGAGCAGATCGCACGCCACCGCGCCCCGCTCGCCGCCATCGTCGGCGCGCATGTCGCGCAGTTCGGCGACCATGTCCGCAGCCCGCTATCGGGCGGACTCGATTCCCGCCTCGTCCTCGCCGCGCTGCGCGAAGCCGGCTGCCGGCCGGAACTCTATGTCTACGGCCTCCCCGGCGACGATGACGTCGAGATCGCGCAGGCGATGGGCGAAGCCTGCGGCTTCGAGGTTGCCTGGACGGACAAATATGCCGAGACCCCGCCGCCCGATGCTTTCCCCGAGCTGGTGGCGCGCAACTTCCACCAGTTCGACGGGCTCCCGACCTTCGGCAACATCTTCGACAATGGCGGGCATGGCGAGGCGCAGCGCAACCGGCACGCGGGCGGCGCGCTCGCGGTATCGGGCGGTTGCGGCGAAATCTATCGCAACTTCTTCTACCTCCCCGATCGCCGCTTCACCGCACACGACATCGCCCGTACCTTCTTCGCGCGCTTCACGCCGAGCGATGCGACGGAGACGTTCGACGCGCACGCGTTCCTCGACGGCATCGCCGCGCGGATCCGCACCGCGATCGAGCCGCCCCCAGCCTCCGGCCGCCTGGACCGTACACGGATCGAGCAGATCTATCCGCGCATCCGCTGCCGCGCGCTGTTCGGGCGCGAGATCAGCCTGGAGGGCCGTTACAGCCCATATCTGATGCCCTTCCTCGACCATCAGGTGGTGGCACAGGCGATGACGATCCCGCTCGGCCTCAAGCATGCCGGCCGGTTCGAGGCGGCGTTGCTCAACGCGATCGATCCGCAACTCGCTGCCCAGCCTTCCGCCTATGGCCACGACTTCACCGGCCTGCCCAGCCGCAAGCACCGCTTCGGCGAATGGTCGACGCGCATCCGCCCGGTCTGGGTCCGCCAGCACACCTATGCGCTGCGCCGCCGCCTCGGCCCGATGGGCGACGAGCATGGCGGGCTGTTGTCGCCCGATTACATGCAGCGGGTGATCGACCCTGAATTTCCGGCGATGCGCCGCTTCTTCCAGATGGAAAGGGTGACCGATAGCGGCCTGTGGCGCCGCATCGCCAACCTCGAATATCTGGCGGCGAAACTGGGTTCGAAGCTCGCGGGCTGATCGCTCACCCAGCCTCCAACCTCAACTCCGTCATTCCCGCGAAGGCGGGAATGACGAGATTGGGCGGGGAAGTGTAGCTACCCCAACGCCTTGCCGAACAACACAAGCAGCCGGCCCCACGCCTTCTCCGCCTGCACCTGATTATAGGCGGCGCTGTCCGGCGGGCACCAGCCGTGCATCGCACCGGCATAGACCTCGATCTCCGCCGGAAGCTTCGCGTCGGCGAAGGCCTTGCGCACCAGTTCCTTCTCGTTCGGGTTGCGCTGGTCGTCATTCTCGGCGACCGCGAACAGGAAGCTCGCCTTCATCTTCGGCACCAGCAAATGCGGGCTGTCGGGCTTGTCGGTCGCGAGGCCGCCGCCATGGAAGGATGCCCCCGCACGGATGCGGCCGGGCAGCGCCGCCGCAGTCTGCATCACCATCGGCCCGCCCATGCAATAGCCGGTGGTGCCGATACCGCGCTTGGTATTCACTTCGGGCTGCTTGTCGAGGAAGGCGACGAACGCCGCCGCATCGCGCATCACCGCGTCGGGCGTCAGCAGCTTGCGCCATTCCATCAGCCGCGCACGCACCTCAGGCTGGCTGAATGCCTCCCCCTCCTTGAGGATCGGCAGCGGCGCGGAACGGTAGAACTGGTTGACCGTCAGCACCGCATAGCCCGATTGCGCCAGCCGCTCGGCCATCTTCCGGAAAGCGGGGCGAAGGCCCATGATATCGGGCCACACCAGCACCGCGGGATGCTTGCCCGTGGCGGGCGCCACGAAATAGGCCTGCACGACCCCGTCGGGCGTCTTGATGGTAATGTCGCGATGCTTCAGCGTCTGGGCGTTGGCGGGCGCGGGCAGCATCGCCGCAAGCGCCGCTGCGCCGGTCATCCCGGTGAAATCGCGCCGCGACACCTTGCCGAAGGCGCGCGCGTTGTCGGCATCGGTCAGTTCGTCACACATCGTCCTGCTCCCCGGGAATCGCGTTATCCCGTGAGCCTAGTTCACACCGCGCGATACCACCAGACGCCGTCGCGCACCTCACGCACCGCCCGCCCCTCGACCTCCAGCCGCCGCAGATGCGCCAGCGTCTCGCCGGTGGCGAGGCCGATCATGTCGCCCTCGATCTTCCGGCGGAACATCCGCCCGAAACAGTCGACCCCACGCCGCGGCTCGGCAAGATGGGCTTCGAGGATGTCGAGCCGCTTCAGATGCTCGTCGCGCAGCGCCGCGAGCCGCACATGCAACCCGGTGAACGGCTCGCCATGGGCAGGCAGCACCAGCAGATCGCCGGGCAAGGTCATCAGCTTGCCAATCGAGGCGAGCCATTCGCCGAGCGGGTCGGCCTCAGGCTCGGTCAAGCCCAGCGAAACGTTGGAGCTGATCCGCGGCAGCACCTGGTCGCCTGCGATCAGCACGCCCTCGGCCTCGTTCCACAGACACGCATGTTCGGGGCAATGGCCCGAAGCCGTCACCACGCGCCAGCTGCCCTCGCCGATCGCGATGGTCTCACCATCGACGATGCGCCGATATGAGAGCGGCAATGGCGCGATCATCTGCCGCATCCGTCCGAAGCCGCCGGCCGAGGCTTCGGCGATCTGCTCCGCGTCCCATCCCGCCGCGCGCCAGAAGGCGATCTGCTCGTCCGGGACCGCATCGCGCGCGTCCGCGGTGAGCACCCGCAAGGTCAGCCATTCGCCGCGCGTCATCCAGAGCCGCACCTGGAATTTGCGGCACAGCCAGCCGGCCAGACCGGCGTGATCGGGATGGAAATGCGTGCAGATCACCCGCCCCACCGGCCGCTGCGCAAGCGGCTCCGCCGCGAACAACGCGCGCCAGGCTTCGACCGCTTCGCCGATATTGAGGCCGGTATCGACCACCGTGGTCGCGCCGCCGTCATCGAGCAGCCAGCAATTGATATGGTTGAGCGGTCCCGGCACCGGCAGCCGGATCCAGCGCACCCCGCGCGCAATCTCCATGGCCTCGCCGATACCCGGCACGCGTTCGCCGAACGGATAGGTCAGGCCGCGATGGCTGGTTGCGACGAAACTCTCGTCCTGAGTCAGCGAAACATCGGGAGAAATAACCGGGCGATCCATACCCGAAACATTGACGGCGCGGAACTCGCTTGTCGAGTCGCCGCGCCGTCACGATACCGGAAAATGGAAAAGCGAATCAGCTACGGAAGATGCTGTCCGGCGTCGGCTCCGCCTCGCCCGGCTCGCGCGACGCGGCATCGCGCTCGGCGCGCAGCTGCTCGATCAGCGCCTCGCGGTCGCCTTCCAGGCGGGTGTCCACCGGCGCCTCGATCCCCGCGGCCTTCGCCGCCTTCGAAACCGCAGCGTCCAGCTCGCGCTGGCTGGTCAGGCCCAGGGTCACCGGGTCCTTCGGCACGATGTTGGCGATGTTCCAGTGGCTGCGATCGCGGATCGCGGCGATGGTGTTGCGGGTGGTGCCGATCAGCTTGCCGATCGCGCCGTCCGAGATTTCCGGGTGGTTGCGGATGATCCAGGCGATGCCGTCGGGCTTGTCCTGGCGCTTCGACACCGGCGTGTAGCGCGGCCCCTTGGTGCGGCGGACCTGCTCGGGGCCCTTGCTCATCTTGAGGCGGTAGTCGGGATCGGCCTGGCCCTTCTCGATCTCCTCCATCGTCAGCTCGTGCGCGCGGACGGGATCGCGGCCGGTCAGCTTGGTCGCGGCGGTGTCGTCCGCAATCGCCTGCACCTCAAGAATGTGCAGGCCGCAGAATTCGGCGATCTGCTCGAACGAGAGCGCGGTGTTGTCGACCAGCCAGGAAGCGGTCGCGTGCGGCATGAGCGGCTGGGCCACGTCAAAGTCTCCAGAAACAATAAGGGCCGCCCTCATCGGGCGGCCGTTCATACCTGCCGATTTAGGCGCATGGGGCGCCAGAGGCAAGCGTCTTGGGGCATATCGTCCTCCGCAACCGCTCAAACCTTGCCCCTCGCGGTGCGGGACCATAGGGTTGCGCCGGGTCCGCCAACAGGCTCCCGCCACGTCAGAGAGGAATCCGCATGAAACGAGCCCTTCTTCCCCTCGCCTTCACCGCAGCGCTTGGCCTCGCCGCCTGCAGCGACAAGGCGAAGAACGAGGCCGCCGAGGCAGCCAACGCGATCGGTGCCGACGTCAACGCCACCATGTCGGCGGCGGAGCAGGACGTCAAAGCAGCGACCGAAGGCGCGCTCGGCGACGCGCAGAACACCGCGGACAGCATCGGCAACAGCATGAACGAAGGCGCGGACAAGGTCGGCAACGCCGTCCAGGCCGCAGGCGACGAACTCAAGAAATAAGCTTCGGGGCCGCCGTCGCGGCCCCGCCTGTCCCCCTGCCCGATCGAGGTTCCGTGATGCGTGCCCTGCTCCTCCTTCCGCTGGCGCTGCTCGCCGCGTGCAACTCGGCCGACGATGCCACCGGCGTCACCCGCGACGAGGCGGCACAGCTCAACGCCGCCGCCGACATGCTTGACATCAACGCAACTGATCCGGACAAATCCGAACCCGAGAAACAGTGAGGGGAGGATGAACATGCGACGGCTAGGCACAACCGATATCTCGACCCCGCCGATGGTACTCGGCGGCAACGTCTTCGGCTGGACCGCTGACCGGGAGCGCAGCTTCACGCTGCTCGACCGGTTCGCGGATGCGGGCGGCACGCTGGTCGACACCGCCGACATGTATTCCAGCTGGGTGCCCGGGCATCAGGGCGGCGAGTCCGAGGCGATCATCGGCGAGTGGCTCAAGCGTTCGGGCCGCAAGGTCCAGATCGCGACCAAGATGGGGATGCTGAGCAGCGACAGCCACGCCCGGCTCGCCCCGCACAAGATCGCGGAGGCGTGCGACGCGTCGCTCCGCCGCCTCGGCGTCGAGACGATCGACCTCTATTTCGCGCATCTCGACGATCCCGACACGCCGCAGGAAGAGGTGCTGGCGGCGTTCGGCAAGCTGATCGAAGCGGGCAAGATCCGGAACCTCGGCGCGTCCAACTTCACCGCCGCCCGGCTCAAGTCGGCACTCGATATCGCAACGCGTGAAGGCCTGCCGCACTATCATGTCTTCCAGCCCGAATATAACCTCCTCGTCCGGACAGGATTCGAAGGCGAGCGCCAGGATCTGTGCGTGACGCACAATATCGGCGTGGTCCCCTATTTCGGTCTCGCCTCGGGCTTTCTCAGCGGCAAGTATCGCAGCGCCGCGGACATCGGCGACGCCGCGCGCGCCGGCCGCATCAATCAGGCGATCGATCTGGGCGGCCTCAGGATCCTCGAGGCGATGGACGGCGTCGCCGCGGAAACCGGCGCGTCGCTTTCGCAGATCGCGCTCGCCTGGCTCGCCGCGCAGCCCGGCGTCACCGCGCCGATCGCCAGCGCCACCAGCATCGCCCAGCTCGACGAACTGATCGCCGGCTGGGACCTCGAACTCTCACAGGACCAGCTCGACCGGCTCACCGCATCTGGAGTCTAGAATGGATCATGTCGCCGCGTACCGGGAACAGGGCTATGCCATCGTCCGGGGCGTCTTTGCACCGGATGAAGTCGCGGCGATCGCTGCCGCGGTCGATCAGATCCACGCCGAGGGCGTCGCACACGGCCGCAGCTTCCGCCACGGCAATCTCTTCTACAATGTCGCGCCCGATGCCGACGGAACGCCGCTGGTCCGCATGGTCCAGTGGCCGTCCTACCACAACGCCGCGCTCAACGCCGTCCGGCTCGACCCGCGCTATCTTGCGATCCTCGAGCCGCTGATCGGCGCCGACCTCAAGCAGATCATCAACCAGCTGCACTGGAAGGCGCCGGGCTCGCTCGGCGACTTCGCCTGGCATCAGGATTCGCGCTTCCGCAAGCCGGACAGCGTCTATCGCAACCTCGGCACCTCCTACATCCAGACCGGGCTCGCGATCGATCCGCACACGCCGGAAAGCGGGGCGATGCGCTTCATCCCGCGCAGCCACGCCGCGGGGTCGCTCGATCTCGACACCTCGACCGAGGTGCTCGGCACCGAGATGAGCGACGACGCCCTCATTGCCGCGGGAATCGATCCTGCACAGGTCGTCGATCTCGTCCTCGATCCGGGCGATGTCGCGCTGTGGAACCCCTATCTGGTCCATGGCTCCGGCCGGAACCGCGCGGATCACCAGCGCCGACTCTACATCAACGGCTATGTCGCCGCAGCCGATTGCGATCGCGGCGAATGGGCGTTCCGCGACGGCAAGCCCGTTCCGCTCGGCCCCGAACCCGCGCTGGTCCACTATGAAGAGCTGCGCGAGGATCCCGACCCTCATTATGTCTAGGCAAAACCCGTCAGGCTGACGCTTCAGGCGGCCAGCCGCACCCGCCCGCCGCCGCGCGTCTTCGCGCCATAGAGTGCGACGTCGGCCCGGCGCAGCGTGTCGCCGATCACATCGTCCTCGCCCATTGCCGCCGCGCCGACGCTCACCCCGACCCGCGCCGCGACACCGTCGAGGACAAAGGGTTCGGCCGCGATCCGTTCGACGATCCGCGCGCCGAACCGCTCGATGCCTTCCGGGCTGAGCACCGGCGCCAGCAGCGCGAACTCGTCGCCGCCCAGCCGCGCGGCCTGACCATGCCGGCCCGCCAGCCGCACCAGCCGTTGCGCAACCTCGCGCAGCACCTGATCGCCCGCCTCATGCCCGTGACAGTCGTTGACCGGCTTGAACCCGTCGAGGTCGAGGTAGAAGAGCGTCCCGCCGACGCCGCTGCGCCCGGCGGCTGCGTGCATGAACCCCGCACGGTTGAGCAGCCCGGTCAGCGGATCGTGTGCTGCGCGATGGGCATGCGCTGCTTCAGCTTCCATCGTCGCGATCATCATGCCGTTGAGCCGCTTTGCCGCCTGCGACATGCTGAACAGCGCCAGCGGCGCCTGGATGGTGGTAACAAACAGCACCGGATCGCCCGCGAACGCCGCCGCAACGGCCATCGGCCCCAGCGCGGCGCTGCACACCAGCAGCACGAAGCGCGGTGCGCCGAAATAACGGATGCTCATGCCCCCGGCGATACACGCGGTGGCGATGTTGACCACGATCGCTGCGGCATAGTCGCCGCTCAACGTCGTGATCGCCGCGCCATAGCCCAGCGTCGCCGCCCACAATGCCGTCATCAGCAGATACAGATCGGTTCCGGTCGCCGCGCCACGCCGCGCCGCGCGCCTGTCGCGGTTGAGCAGCGCGATCCGCAGCCCGATCGTTCCCAGTTCCAGCCCAAGCCAGATCGCGAACAGCGGCGTCTGATGCCGCCACCAGATCGCGGCGGCGCACATCAACGTCGCCAGCGCGGCGGAATAGAAGATCGCCAGCGAACTGTAGAGCGTGCTCACCTGCGCGACGTGAATCGCCCGGCTCACCGGACGGCCGGTGCGGGTGAGCCAGTTCATCACGCGCCAGCGCGGCAAGCTGTACTTAAGGTCGCCGTCCAAACCGTCCTCCGGCTGCTTCCGTTCCGCTACGGTAACGACACGGGGTTAACGTAGCGTTCGCCACGCTGCTTTTGCGCCAAGGTCATTGCTCCCGGCGCCCCGCCCCTTAAGATGGCGCGATGCGTTTCCGTCAGCTCGAAGTCTTCCACGCCGTCTATCTTCACGGTTCGATCAGCGCCGCGGCCCGCGCGCTCGGCGTCTCGCAACCCTCGGTTTCGAAGACGCTCCACCATGCCGAGGACAGCCTCGGCATCCCGCTGTTCCAGCTCTCGCGCGGCCGATTGATCCCGACCGACGAGGCGCATGCGCTGATGCGCGAAGCAGGCGACCTGTTCGAGCGGCTCGACACGCTGCAGCAGACCGCGCGCAATCTGGCGCAGGCGGGCGGCGGCCATATCCGGCTCGGCATTGTGCCCAGTCTCGCGCTCGACGTGGTGCCGCAGGCGATGGCGCAGTTCCGCCGCGAATGGCCGCGCGTGACGTTCGAGGTGCATACCCACCACCATGACGATCTCGTCCGCTCGCTGATCGGGCGCGAGATCGATCTGGCGATCGCCTATACCCCGCCCCCGCATCCGCGGCTGACGCATCAGGTTCTGGCCGAGGGCGAGCTGGTGGTGCTGTATCCCGACGGGATGTTCGCGCCCACCGGGAGCCGCTTTCCGCTCGATCTGCTTGCCGATCGCGACGTGATCGGCGTCGCCGCCACCGGCCCGATCGGCGACGTGCTGACCCGCGCGGCGCGCGAACGCGGGCTCGTCTTCCGTGAGACCGTGTCGGTCCAGACCTTCTTCATTGCCGCGCGGCTCGCCCAACTCGAAGGCGGCGTCACCGTGATCGACGAGTTTACCGCCCGCGCCTGGGCCGCGCCGGGCTTCCGCTGGCTGCCGACCGATCCGCCCCTGCGCTTCACCATTTCCTGGACGGCGCTGGAAGAACGCCAGCCCTCGCGCGTCGCGCGGCTGTTCCTGCGCACGCTCGAGAACACTCTGGTCGAGAGCCGCCGCCAGCCATAACTCCCGGCTATGGGAAGCGGATCGATTCCGGACTTCGCACGTCGCGGCGGAGCGACCATCTTTCTGCCGCGCCGTCGCAAGGACGATGCGCGGGGGAGTAGGCAGCCTGTTTCGATCGACCATCCTGAACCGGCATGATCGATGAGCCGTCGCGAGGAGATCATCGTGCTCGGCGCCGGTGTCGTCGGCATGGCGACTGCGCTGACGCTCGCCGGGCGCGGTCACCGCGTGACGGTGGTGGACGGTGCCGGCGGCCCCGGCCTCGGCACGTCCTTCGCCAATGGCGCGCAGCTCAGCTATGCCTATACCGATGCGCTGGCGAGCCCCTCGGTGCTGCGCCAGATCCCGCGCATCCTGCTCGGCCTCGATCCGGCACTGCGGTTCCAGCCGCATCTCGACCCGGATTATCTGCGCTGGAGCATCGCCTTCCTGCGCAATTGCAGCGCGGACAGCTTCCGCCGCAACACGCTGGCCGGCCTGGCGCTCGCTGCCCGGTCCCGACTTGCGCTCGACCAGCTGACCGAACGCTACGCGCTCGAATACGGCCAGAGCGTCCCGGGCAAGATCCATATCTACCGCACCGCCGCCTCCTTCGCCGCGGCCGAAACGATGGTCGCGCTCAAGCGTGCCAACGGCATCACCCAGACGTTGCTCGATCCGGATGCCGCCGTCGCGCTCGAACCGATGCTCGCGCCGGTGCGCGACGAGATCGCCGGCGCGCTGCACACGCCCGGCGAAGCAGTCGGCGATCCGCACCGCTTCTGCACCAGCGCGCACGAAGCGCTGATCCGCGCGGGCGGCAGCTCGATGTTCGATCTTCCGGTTCAACGGATCGAGACGCAGGGCAGCCAGCCCGCGATCGTCACCCGCTGCGGCACCCGCGTCCCGGCCGATCGTATCGTCCTCGCCGCGGGCCCCGGGGCACCGCGGCTCGCGCGCAGCCTGGGCGTATACCTCCCGGTTCAGCCGATGAAGGGCTATTCGATCACCGCCCCAACGGGTGCCGCCGCACCCCATGCGAGCATCACCGACGTCGCCAATCGCGTCGTCTTCGCCCGGCTGGGCAACCGGATCCGGATCGCCGGTCTCGCCGAAGTCGGCAGACGCGATACGCGCGTCGAGCCCAATCGGCTGAAAGCATTGACCGACAGCGCACGCGCGGCGCTGCCCCAGGCGGCGGACTATGACAGGATCGAATCGAGCTGGGCGGGGTTGCGTCCGATGACCCCGGATTCGCTGCCGATCACGCGGACCATTGCCCCCGGCGTGATCGCCAATACCGGGCATGGCGGCCTTGGCTGGACCTATGCCGCGGGATCGGCGGAACGGGTCGCGCAGATCATCGAGGGAACCGCCTGACGCCGCACAGGCCCGGCGGACACTGAGAGGGAGGGAAGCGACGATGAAAACCGAATCAGCCGCAGCTCTCCCGGCCGGGTCTTCAGCTGTCGCGCCGCACATGCATCCTGTTTCGCCAAACGCCGTTGATGACCTGGGCTGGTCCCGTTCCAGCCGTCCCGACTGACCGGAGTTGCGCGATGACCGAGACGACGCCCCCCGAGCCGATCGCCCCAAGCGCCCAGCTGCGCCCGTTCCATCGCGCGCTTGGCTGGTGGTTCGGCGTTGCCCTCTGGAAGCGCATCCTCGGCGCATTGGTGCTCGGCGCGATCGCCGGGGTCGCCTGGGGACCGGGCGCCACATCCATCGCCTGGATCGGCGAGCTGTTCGTGCGGCTGATCCGCATGCTGGTCGTGCCGCTCGTCTTCCTCACCATCGCCGCAGGTGTCGCCGCGCTCGCCGATCCCAAGCGCCTCGGCAGCATCGGCGTGAAGACGCTCGCCATGTACGTCTTCACCACCACGCTCGCGGTCACCACCGGCCTGATCGTGGCGACGCTGATCGGCCCCGGCATCGGCGCGACCTTTGCCGATGCCGTGCCGCGCGCGATGGGTACCCCGCCCGATACGGCGCGGATGTTCATGGAGATCATCCCCGACAACCCGGTCAGCGCGATGGCGGACGGCAAGACGCTGTCGGTGATCTTCTTCGCGATCCTGGTCGGTGCAGGCGTGATCGCCGCGGGCAAGGGCGCCGAGCCGGTGCGCGACTTCCTCAACGGCGCGTCGGACGTGATGCTCAAGATCGTCGGGTTCGTGATGGAGACCGCGCCGTTCGGCGTCTTTGCGCTGATTGCCGTGGTGATGGGTACCAGCGGCCCGGCAAGCTTCCTCGCGATCCTCAAGCTTGCGATCTGCGTCGTCGCCGGATCGGCGGTGGTCACGCTGCTGATACATGGCGTGATCGTCGTGCGGCTGATGGCATGGCTGTCGCCTTTGCCCTTCTTCCGCGGCATTGCCGACGCGATCATGGTCGGCTTCTCGACCTCGTCCAGCTCGGCCACCCTCCCGGTCGCGATCCGCGTCGCCCAGAACAATCTCGGCATCTCCAAGCCCGTCGCCTCCACCGTCCTCCCGCTCGGCGCGACGATCGGCATGGACGGCGCCGCAATGTATGTCGCGATGCTCACCCTGTTTTCGGCACAGGCCTTCGGCCTCGACCTGACATGGGCCGACTATCTGGTGATCGCCGCCACCACCACCATCGTCGCCATGGGCGTGGCGCCGGTACCGTCGGGATCGTTGTTCGTGCTCGCCGCCGTACTCCACGCGATCGGCATCACGCCCGAGCAGACCGCGCTCGTCGTCGGCTTCGTCCTGCCCTTCGACCGGATCCTCGACATGACCCGCACCGTTCCCAACGTCACCTCCGATCTCGCCATCGCCACCGCCGTCGCGCGCTGGGAGGGCGAGATGGACGTGAACATCTACAACTCGGCCAATGACGTGTGAGCGCAAGACCGATTGCCATCTTTTCAACCACCGCATGGTTGCGGCGTTCGCGGCAAAGGGCCATCGGATCGCGATCCGATGGGCGGCGCCCGCTCAACCCTGTGACCATCATCCCCGGCGCAAAGGCGATTGAACGATGAACCTACCGATGAAACCCCTCCTCGCCGCCTTCGCGCTCGCCAGCCTCGCCGCCTGTGCGCCGCGTGCCGCGCTGCCGCCGGCGGCAGCGCCGGCTCCGGTTGCGCCGGCCGCCGCGCCCGCCAAGGAACGCCAGGCCTTTGTCGCCGCCGCGCATCCGCTGGCGGTCGAGGCCGGGCTTGAGGTGCTGCGCAAGGGCGGCTCGGCAGTCGACGCCGCGGTCGCGGTGCAGGCGATGCTGAGCCTGGTCGAGCCGCAGAGCAGCGGGCTTGGCGGCGGCGCCTTCATGGTCCGCTACGATGCGAAGACCAAGGGGATCACCGTCTATAATGGCCGCGAGACCGCACCCGCCGGTGCCACCCCCGACATGCTGCTCGGCCCCGACGGCAAGCCGCTGTCCTTCGCCACCGCAGTCGTCTCGGGCCGCGCCACCGGCGTCCCCGGCGTCGTCCGGATGCTGGCACTGGCGCAGGAAAAGCACGGCAATCTCGCCTGGAAGGATCTATTCGGCGACGTCATCCGCACCGCCGATCAGGGCTTCACCGTCACCGAACGGCTGGCCGACATGATCGCCAGCCGCGCCCCGCAGGCACGCGGCGCCGACGCGGTCGCCTATTTCCGCAATGAGCGCGGCGAGCAGATCAGGACCGGCGATACGCTCCGCAACCCCGCCTATGCCGCCTTCGTCCGCCGCCTCGCCGCGCAGGGCCCCGACGCGATGTACAAGGGCGAGACCGCCCGCCGCATCATCGCCCGGCTGCGCGAAGGCGATCTCGCCAGCACCATGACCGAGGCAGACATCGCCGGCTACAAGCCGGACGTGCGGGACGCGGTGTGCAACCCCTACCGCATCTACATCCTCTGCGCGCCGCCCCCGCCCTCCTCGGGCGTCGGCCTGCTCCAGCTGATGGCGATGATCGAACGCACCGATATCGGCACGCGCGGTCCCAATGATCCCGTCGCCTGGGTCAAATATGCCGAGGCGAGCCGCGTCATGTATGCCGATCGCGATGCTTATGTCGGCGACGTCGCGACCGTCCCGGTCAAGGGCATGCTCGACCCCACCTATGTCGCGAGCCGCGCCGCGCTGATCGGCGACCGCGCCGGCCCCGCGCCGCAGCCCGGCACGCCGCCGGGCGCCGTCACCGCACGCATCGACGCCACCAACGAAGTCGCCGGCACGTCGCACTTCATCGTCATCGACGGCGAGGGCAACGCCGTGTCGATGACCACCACGGTCGAGAGCATCTTCGGCAGCGGACGTATGGTCGACGGCTTCTTCCTCAACAACCAGATGACGGACTTCTCCTTCATCCCCGAAGGCCCCAATGCGATCGCGCCCGGCAAGCGTCCGCGCTCGTCGATGGTGCCGACGATCGTCCTCAACCCCGACCGCAGCCTCGCCGGCGCGATCGGTTCGCCCGGCGGCAATGCGATCCTCGCCTATGTGTCCAAGGCACTGCTCGGCATCGTCGAGTGGAACATGCCCGTCGCCGACGCCATCGCACTCCCCAACCTCGTCGCCCGCGGCTCCAGCTTCAACGGCGAGGAAAGCAAGTTCGCCCCCTCCATCCTCGCCGGAATGGCCGAGCGCGGCGTGGTGGTGCGCGGCGGATCGGGCGAGAATTCGGGCCTGCACGGCGTGATGCTCCGCAATGGCGGGTTCGATGGCGGCGCCGATCCGCGCCGCGACGGCGTCGCCCGCTCGATCACTTTGCCTGCGAGGAAATGACCATGCGCCACCTGCTTCCCGCCGCGGTGATGATCGCGGCCTTCGCTCTCCCCGCCGCCGCGCAGGAGGTAAAGGTCGAGGAGGTCAGCTTCCTCAGCCGTGACGGGAGGACGCAGGTGAAGGCCTATCTGTTCAAACCCGCCAACGCCCCGGGCAAGCTCCCCGCGGTCGTGATGCTCCACGGCCGCGGCGGCGCCTATTCCTCGCTCGCCAAGGGCAAATACGATGCCTCCACCCTGTCCAGCCGCCACAAGGCATGGGGAGAGCTGCTGGCGAGGAACGGCTATGCCGCGCTGATGGTCGATGATTTCGGCGCGGTCGGCTTCCCTGCCGGGTTCGCAGCGGGCACCTACAAGGACCGGCCCGCTGCGGTGGACGAGGTCGATTTCCGCCCGCTCCACGCCTATGGCGCGCTCCGCTTCCTCCAGTCGCGCGCTGATGTGATCCCCAACCGCGTCGCCTTGCTCGGCTGGTCCAACGGCGCCAGCGCCACCCTCGCAGCGATGGCCGACGACAAGCCCGGCGACATGCGCAAGATCGGTTTCGTCGCCGGTGTCGCGCTTTACCCCGGCTGCGGTCTCAAGAAGCGATTCGAGAAGGACGGCTACAAACCCTACCATCCCGTCCGCGTCTTCATGGGCAGTGCCGACGAGGAGGTATCGCCCAAGCTCTGCGAGTCGCTGGTCGAGCGCAGCAAGGCCAAGGGCAACGACATCGCACTACGCATGTTCGAGGGTGCGACCCACAGCTACGATACACCGACCAAATCGCGTCAGTCGGTCGAGGCCAATGCCATCGCCAAGGCCGCGACCGAAACCGACGTGCTGGCGTTCCTGGCGGCGAAGCTGAAGAAGTAAATTCCTCCCCGGTACGGGGAGGTGGCATCGCGCAGCGATGACGGAGGGGCCGCCGACGCAGTCGGCGGGAACGCTCTCAGCAAGCACCGCCGTCTACGCGGCGGCCCCTCCACCGCCTTCGGCGGTCCCCCTCCCCGTACCGGGGAGGAATTTAATCGCTTCGCCCTTGCCCCCATCCCCTCCGATGCGCCAAAGCACCCGGCAATGACTGCCCGCATCGACATGGGACTCGACAGCGGCGGCAACCCGGTTGCCGTCGATCTGGAAGAGCTGCTTGCGACCCGTCTGCTCGTCCAGGGCAATTCGGGCTCGGGAAAGTCGCATCTGCTGCGCCGCCTGCTCGAGGGCAGCGCAGGCTATGTCCAGCAGGT
Source organism: Sphingomonas sp. GW821-FHT03E12 (assembly GCF_059420685.1). Taxonomy (NCBI): domain Bacteria; kingdom Pseudomonadati; phylum Pseudomonadota; class Alphaproteobacteria; order Sphingomonadales; family Sphingomonadaceae; genus Sphingomonas; species Sphingomonas sp. GW821-FHT03E12. Next base: position 136,628 of record NZ_JBWKUF010000002.1, on the reverse strand, counting down.
AGTGGTCGATCCGGAGGGCGACTTCGTCAGCCTCGCTGACGCCTTCGGCCATATCGCAGTCGACGCCGCCGAATACAGCCTGACCGAGCTCGGCCGCGTCGCGATGCGCGTGCGTGAGCATCGCGCGTCGGTGGTCCTCAACCTCGAAGGGCTCGAGATCGACGGCCAGATGCGCGCCGCCGCCGCCTTCCTCTCCGCCCTGTTCGATGCCCCGCGCGAGCACTGGTACCCGGTCCTCACCGTGGTCGACGAGGCACAGCTCTTCGCCCCCGCCGCCGCGGGCGAAGTCTCGGAAGAGGCGCGCCGCACCTCGCTCGCCGCGATGACCAACCTCATGTGCCGCGGCCGCAAGCGCGGGCTTGCCGGGGTCATCGCTACCCAGCGCCTCGCCAAGCTCGCCAAGAATGTCGCCGCCGAAGCCTCCAACTTCCTGATGGGCCGCACCTTCCTCGATATCGACATGGCCCGCGCCGCCGACCTGCTCGGCATGGAGCGCCGTCAGGCCGATACGATCCGCGATCTCGCCCGCGGCGAGTTCCTCGCCCTAGGCCCCGCCATCACCCGCCGCCCGATCAGCGTGAGGATCGGCGAGGTGAAGACCGGCTCAAAGGCGGTCAGCCCCAAGCTGATGCCGCTCCCCACCGCTGCGGCGGAGGACATGCGCGACATGTTGTTCGCACCCGGCGCAGAGGAGGAGGTACCACCCCCGCCGCCGCCCGCGCCGGTCCCGATGGCGGACCTGATGCGGAGTATCGCGACCCCCGCGCCCGCGCCGGTCCCCGACATGCCGGTGCTTGAAGAAGGCGAGCAGGAAGCGGTCCGCCGCGCGATTCTCGCCGAGATTGCGGGCGAAGGCGCCAATGGGGAGGGGCGCCAGCCGCTCCCGACCGTGTTCCAGGACTACACCGTCCGCTGCCGGATGCGCGGCGTCGAGCCGGGCATGGACCTCGCCGCGTTCCGCTCGGCGCTCGCGCTCGCCCGCGCGGGCATCGCCGACGCGGAGGGTTGGGATGAAGCCCTTACCCTCGCCGCCTCCTTGCCGGAAGAAATGCTGACGCCCTTTCTCGGCATCGCTCGCGCCGCCCGTGCGAACGAGGCATGCCCGTCCGACGCGCAGCTCGCCGCGCTCTACGGCACCAGCTCGCTCGGCCGTGCCAAGCGGATGATGGCGCATATCGAGGAAAAGGGGCTGATCGTCATGCGCACCGACCTGTCGGGCAAGCGGACCGTCAGCCTGCCGCATCTCGGCTGGACGACCGCGCCATCCTGGCCCGATCCGGCCAAGCCGCCGCCCGTAGGACGAACGGTGGTCCGCGCAGCCGAACGCGCGCGCCTGCTCTAGCCCCCTGGGCCGAAAAGCGAGATGCCCGCGTAGACCAGCAGGCCACAGGCGGCGATCGCTTCGATATAGCAGAACAGCCTGCGCGGCGCGCGCGGCGTCGCCGCACCTTGGGCCGCATCGTGGAACGCCCCGGCCGCGTTATGATTCAGTGTGTTGCGCATTCCACCTCCCCCCAGAGCCAGACGGATGCTGCGCTCAGGCGTCACGCGTGTCGAGTCATTGTTTCGTCACACGACAGCCTGATTGTGCCGTTTACAGGCGCTCGGCCGGCTCGCCCGCCTTCCCGGACCGCGCCGCGACCAGAAACTCGACATTCCCTTCCGGCCCCGTAATCGGACTGCGCGTCACACCCTCGACCGCCCAGCCAGCGCCTTCCAGCCAGGCCACGACTTCGCCGCAGACCCGCTCATGCACCACGGGATCGCGCACCACGCCTCCCTTGCCCACTTCGTCGCGACCGGCCTCGAATTGCGGCTTGATCAGCGCCACCACCCACGCGCCTTCGCGCACGAAGGAGAACGGGCGCTCCAGCACCTTGGCGAGGCCGATGAAGCTCGCGTCGCAGACGACGATATCCACCGGCTCCGGAATATGCGCCGCAGTCAACACCCGCGCACTGGTCTGCTCATGCACCACGACGCGCGCGTCCTGCCGCAGCTTCCAGGCGAGCTGATTGGTCCCGCTATCAACCGCATAGACGCGAACCGCCCCGCGGGTCAGCAGCACATCGGTGAACCCGCCGGTCGAGGAACCGACGTCGATCGCCACCATGCCGGCAGGATCGATCCCGAAATGGTCGAGCGCATGCGCCAGCTTGACCCCGCCGCGCGAAACCCAGGGGTGGTCGCGGCCCTTCACCTCCAGCGGCGCGTCGGGCGCGATCGGCTGGCCGGGCTTGTCCACTCGCTTGTCGCCACTGAACACCAGCCCCGCCAGGATCAGCGCCTGCGCCCGCGTCCGGCTCTCGGCCAGCCCGCGTTCGACAAGCAGTTGATCGGGACGTGTCTTGGCCATGCGCCGCGCTGTAGCGCAACGGAATCCATTTTCCTACAACGAACCATATAGGTTATCTTGAGTCGCACAACAGGAGCGATTCGAACATGACCATCGACGAACTGATCGAGGAGGTGATCGCCCGTGAGGGCGGTTATTCCAACCATCCCGCCGATCGCGGCGGACCGACGCGCTGGGGCATCACCCAGGCGGTGGCGCGCCAGCACGGCTTTGCCGGCGACATGCGCGTTTTCCCGCGGGACGAAGCCGTCGCAATCTACCGCCGTCTCTACTGGCTCCGCCCGCGTTTCGCCGAGGTTGCCGACCACGCGCCTGCCCTCGCGGCGGAGCTGTTCGACACCGGCATCAATATGGGACCAGCGGTCGCGGCGCGCTTTCTCCAGCGCGCGCTCAACGCCCTCAACCGCAATGAGAAGGACTATCCGGACATCGCGGTGGACGGCGTGACAGGCCCGGCCACCCTCGCCGCGCTCAAGGCCTTTCTCGGCCATCGCGGCGCATCCGGGGAGGCCGTGCTGATCAAGGCGGTCGAGGCGCTTCAGGGCGAACGCTACCTCACCCTCGCCGAGCGGCGCCCGGCGAACGAAGCCTTTCTCTATGGCTGGCTCGCAAACCGGATCGGTTCGTGATTCACGTCAATCGTGTCAACTTCGTCAACTTGCACAGGAACCCGGACATGAGCATCATCGAAAGCATCATCGGCCCGATTGCGGGCCTGATCGACAAGATCATCCCCGACCCCAAGGCCCGCGACGCTGCCAAGCTCGAGCTTCTCAAGCTCGAGGGCACCCAGGAAATGGAGTCGATCCGGACGCAACTCTCGGCGATCGTCGCCGAGGCGCAGTCGTCCGATCCCTGGACCAGCCGCGCACGGCCCAGCTTCCTCTACGTCATGTACGCGCTGCTGCTCTGGGCGATTCCGATGGGCCTGATCGGCGCGGTCCAGCCCGAAATGGCGAAGGGGATCGCGACCGGCATGAACGCCTATCTCGCGGGTATCCCCGAGCCGCTCTACGCGCTCTTCGGCACCGGCTATCTCGGCTACACCGCCGCGCGCCAATGGGGAAAGATCAAGGGCGTCGAAAGGTGACGCCGTTGACGGAATGAAGTGCGTTCAGCGGAACTACGTCAACTTTGTCGGGGAGCATGGAACCGCTCCCCGACAGCGTCCCGCTCAATTGGCCAGCGCTTCCAGCTTGCCCAGGTCGATCGCACTGACCAGCGCCTTCAACGTACCGATATCGGGCGCACCACCCTCGGCCTCGACCAGGAACCGGTCCTTCAGCAGCACGCCATAGCTGCCGCGGCCTTCCTTGTTCCATTTTTCCATCGTGTAACGGCCGTCGATCAGGCCCGATTTCTCATAGCCCTGATCGTTTTCCTGGCTGGTCTCGACCTTGAACGCGCTGGCCATCGCGGCGAACGCACCCGCCGCGGCGAGGTCCGCCACCTTCAGGCGCACGCTCTGGCCGTTCGCTTCATACTGCCCCTCGGCCTGCGATCCGCCCATGCCGCCCGCACTGGCGCTCGAGCTTTCGAGCGCGGTGCGCGTCCAGCCGCCCGCCGATGCGGGCAGCAGGGCTGCAAGCGCCTGCCGGTCGACCGGCGTCGCGGTCTTGGCGCGCTCCGCCACCGCCTCCATCTTCTTGGACGCCTCTTCCAGCTTGCTCAGGTCGACCTTGCCGACACCGGGCACGCTGACCTCGCCGCTCATTGTGGCCGAAGTGATCGCCCGCGGCGCCAACATGCTGGTCAATGTGCCCGTGACGACGCTGACCACGAAGAACAGCACGATCGCGACGACCACCGTCACGATCGTATAGCCCATCGCCTTGTCCTCGGGCGCCTTCATCAGCCGCGGCAGCCCCAGATAGAGGAGGTAGAGGCTGTAGAGACCCAGGATGCCGAGAATGCCCAGCGCCGGGATGATCTGGAAGATCCCGGCCAGATAGGCCGCGGTGCCGCTGTACGCAGCTACCTTCATCGCCTGCACCGGGTTCTTCTGCCCGCCGAAGCTGGGGGCCAGTGCGTCGATGATCTTGGAGAACAGCCAGGCACAGAGCAGCGCCAGCGCATAGCCGATCACTGCCCCGGTCACCGCCATGGTCACGCTCGGGCGGATGGTGATGCCGAACATCCCGCCATAACCGAAGACCAGTCCGCCGATCAGGCCCGCAACCGGCCCGATCGCTGCCAGCGGGACGACCCAGCCGGTCATCAGCCCGCTAACGGTCGCCGGCTCGGTATCGATCCGTTCCCATTCTTCCTTGGGTTTCAACAGGATGCTCTTGATACGCTCGATCAGATTGCTCGAAGTCTCGCCGGTCATGCCGTGGCCCTCCCTGTCCGTGCTGCCTCGCTATACACGAAAAATCGCGATTGAACCCGGAAGACGCACCCCCAATATGCGGCGCCATGAGTGACAAGATGACGTGGCACGGCACAACCATTCTTTCCGTGCGCCGCAACGGCCGGGTGATCATCGCCGGAGACGGCCAGGTGAGCCAGGGCAGCACCGTGATGAAGCCCAATGCGCGGAAGGTCCGCCCCCTCGGAGACGGCAAGGTGATCGCCGGCTTCGCGGGCGCGACTGCCGATGCCTTCACCCTGTTCGAGCGGCTCGAAGCCAAGCTCGAACGCCATCAGGGCCAGCTGATGCGCGCCGCGGTCGAGCTCGCCAAGGACTGGCGGACCGACAAGTATCTCCGCAACCTGGAAGCGATGCTGATCGTCGCCGACAAGGACACGACCCTCATCATCACCGGCAATGGCGACGTCCTCGAACCCGAAGCCGGGATTGCCGCGATCGGATCCGGCGGAAACTTCGCGCTCGCGGCTGCCCGCGCATTGGTGGAGTATGAGCAGGATGCCGAGACGATCTGCCGCAAGGCGATGCAGATCGCCGCGGACCTGTGCGTCTACACCAACGACCGGCTGACCATCGAATCGCTCGACACGGCCGCGTAAGGAAGCTCGCGATGCTCTATTCCCGTCTCGGCGACAGCGGCCTCATCGTCTCGCGCCTGTCGCTCGGCACCATGACCTTCACCCGCGGCAGCGGCCCCACCGCCATCGCCAAGAGTGACCTCAAGGACGCCGCGGCACTGGTCGAGCGTGCGCTGGAAGCCGGGATCAACTTCTTCGACACCGCCGACGTCTATTCGGACTTCGAGTCGGAGGAGATGCTGGGCAAGATCATCGCTGGCCGCCGCGACGATCTGGTGATCGCGACCAAGGCCGGCTGGCGCACCGGCCAGCCGCTCAACCGTTCCGGCCTCTCGGCCGCGCACCTTCACTGGTCGATCGATCACAGCCTCAAACGCCTCGGCACTGACCATGTCGATGTCTATATCGCCCACCGCGACGACGTGAACACACCGCTGGAAGAGACGCTGCAGGCGCTCGACGCGATCGTCCGCGCGGGCAAGGCGCGCTATCTCGGCGTCTCGAACTGGCCCGCATGGAAGGTCGCCGCGGCGATGGAACTGCAGCGCGCCAATGGCTGGGCGCCCTTCACCCATGCCCAGATGCTCTATTCGCTGATGCACCGCGATATCGAGCAGGAATTCCTGCCGATGGCGCGCCGCTACGGTCTTGGCATTACGCCGTGGAGCCCGCTCGGCGGCGGCTTCCTGACCGGCAAGTACACGCGCGACAATGCCGGCGGCGCCGACGACCGGCTCGCCAGCCATGACGGCCTACCGCTCGACCGGGAGATGGGCTATCGCCTGATCGAGGTGATGCGCGGCATCGCCGACGGCCATGGCGTCAGCATCGCGCAGATCGCGCTCGCCTGGCTGCTATCCAAGGATCAGGTGTCGAGCATCCTGCTCGGTGCGACCAAGATGCACCAGCTCGACGACAATCTCGCCGCGGTCAACGTCAAGCTCAGCGACGGCGAGATCGCCGCGATGGATGGCGTCAGTGCGCAGCGCCGCACCTATCCCGGCTTCTTCGTCGACCGGATCGATCAGCCGATCGCAGCAGCGCTCGCCGCGCGTCCCGGCACCAACTGACTTCATCTCAGCAAAGAAACGACATGAACGACAATCTGACCCCCAAAGCCATCGTCGCCGCGCTCGACGCGCACATCATCGGCCAGAAGGAAGCGAAGCGCGCGGTCGCCGTCGCGCTGCGCAACCGCTGGCGCCGCCAGAAGCTGCGCGCCGATCTGCGCGACGAGGTGACGCCCAAGAACATCCTGATGATCGGCCCGACCGGCTGCGGCAAGACCGAGATCAGCCGCCGCCTCGCCAAGCTCGCCGACGCGCCCTTCGTGAAGGTGGAAGCCACCAAGTTCACCGAGGTCGGCTATGTCGGCCGCGACGTCGAGCAGATCGCCCGCGACCTGGTCGAGGAAGCGATCCGGCTCGAGAAGGAGCGCCGCCGCACCGCGGTCAAGGACAAGGCCGAGGCCGCGGCGATGACGCGTCTGCTCGACGCCCTGACCGGCAAGGACAGCTCGCAGGCGACCCGCGAGGCGTTCCGCGAGCGGCTCAACCAGGGCCATCTCGACAATAACGAGATCGAGATCGAGGTCGAAGCGGCGGGCGGCATGCCGTTCGAGATCCCCGGCGCAGGCCCGCAGATGATCAATCTGTCCGAGATGATGAAGGGCTTTGGCGGCCCGCAGCTCAAGCGCCGCAAGATGAACGTCCACGCCGCCTGGGCCAAGCTGGTCGAGGAGGAAGCCGACAAGCGTCTCGATCAGGACGATGTCGCGCGCACCGCGCTGGCGGACGCTGAAGCCAATGGCATCGTCTTTCTCGACGAGATCGACAAGATCGCGGTCAGCGATGTGCGCGGCGGATCGGTCAGCCGCGAAGGCGTGCAGCGCGACCTGCTGCCCTTGATCGAGGGCACCACCGTCTCGACCAAATATGGGCCGATGAAGACCGACCATATCCTGTTCATCGCCTCGGGCGCGTTCCACGTTGCCAAGCCGAGCGACCTGCTGCCCGAGCTTCAGGGCCGTCTCCCCATCCGCGTCGAGCTCAAGGGCCTGACCGAGGATGATTTCGTGTCGATCCTTTCGGACACCAAGGCGTCGCTGCCCGAGCAGTATAAGGCGCTGATCGGCACCGAGGGCGTCGACATCAGCTTCACCGAAGACGGCATCCGCGCGATCGCGCGCATCGCGGCGGAGGTGAATGCAGAGATCGAGAATATCGGCGCCCGCCGTCTCCAGACGGTGATGGAAAAGCTGCTCGAGGAAGTGAGCTTCGACGCCGAGGATCGCGGCGGCGCATCGCTCACCGTCGACGCCGCCTATGTCGACGGCCAGCTCGCCAGCATCGCGCGCAACACCGACCTCAGCCGCTACGTGCTGTGACCTCGCTTGCCGCCGCCCAGCCCAGACGGCAGGGTGGCGGCATGCACAGGGGGATCATCACGCTCGCGGCGCTTCTGCTCGGCTGGACCGGCACCGCCGCCGCGCAGGATCGCCCGCCCTGCCGCGAGGTCGGCGACCTGCCGCACATCACGATCGACCCGCAGGCCGCGACCCAACTCGCGCAGATCGGCCTCGACCGTGCCGAGATCTTCCGCCGGATGCGCGAAACCTCGATCCCCGAGACGATGGGCTGCTGGGCGATGCCGGTGGGCAATTTCGACAGCCAGCTGGTCTCGGTCGGCATGTCGCAATGGAATTACGGCACGGGCAGCCTCCAGCCGGTGCTCAAGGCGTGGCGCGACAGCTTCCGCAGCCGTGGCCGCTTCAAGCGCGAACTGAAATCGCTCGCCCCAATCTATGGCAAGCTGTTCTTCTCAAAGAACTGCCTCGACACCCCGGTCCGCGACAGATGCCGCACCGCGATCCTCGCCGCGCACGGCCCGGACGGCAAGCTCAACCCGACCGCCCTCGCCGAGCTTACCCGCATCTTCGAACATGACGCGATGCTTCAGGTGCAGACCGACACCTATGTCACGCTGCTGCTCGAGGTCCGCGCCGAGCTGTTCCGCCTCTGGCCCACCGGCCCGGTCACGGCGCGGAAAGTCCGCTGGGCGATCGACACGCGGGTCCAGCAGAAGACCCTGCCCAATGACGAGGACGCCGCGCGCCTGCGCCGCAAGCTCGCTGCCCTCCCCGACACCGAACGCCCGGCACGGCTCAAGGCAATGCTCGCCTGGTACAAGGGGCTCAGCGAAGCGGTCGATCAGGACGGCGTGTCGCGCGACTATCAATGGAACGTCGATCAATGGACCTGCCTGATCGACACCGGCCGGGTCGACGACGAACAGTTCGAGCTGCTCCACCTCACTTACCTGCGCAGCCGCACCGCCACCGGCAATTCGGGCCGGTGGCAGGCACTGACCTTCTCCCGCCGCGCCAAGATCATTCTCGACACCGGCAGCGTCAGCGGGGTGCGTGACGGCGGCTGCGCTTCCTGAGAAAGCCCCTCCCCTTCAGGGGAGGGGTTGGGGTGGGGCCGGCATGGCTGGCGTACCGTGCGACTTCCGCTAAAGGGTCCCGCAAAACAGACATGCAGGGACATGCACATGACCGTCACGATCAAGGCCGCCGATCTGATCGACAGCGTCGCCGACGCGCTTCAGTTCATCAGCTACTATCACCCGATGGACTATATCCGCGCGCTGGGCACCGCCTATGAGGCGGAACAGTCGCCCGCCGCCAAGGACGCGATCGCGCAGATCCTGACCAACAGCCGCATGTGCGCCGAGGGGCATCGCCCGATCTGCCAGGACACCGGCATCGTCAACGTGTTCGTCAAATGGGGCATGGACTGCCGCCTCGACGACACCTCGCGCAGTCTGCAGGAAGTGATCGACGAGGGCGTGCGCCGCGCCTACCTCAACCCCGAGAACAAGCTGCGCGCCTCGGTCCTCGCCGATCCCGCCTTCACCCGCCGCAACACCCGCGACAACACGCCCTGCGTGCTGCATGTCGAGATGGTCGCGGGCGACCATGTCCATATCGATGTCGCGGCCAAGGGCGGCGGCAGCGAGAACAAGTCCAAGTTCAAAATGATGAACCCCAGCGATTCGATCGTCGACTGGGTGATCGAGATGCTGCCCCAGATGGGTGCCGGCTGGTGCCCGCCGGGGATGCTCGGCATCGGCATCGGCGGCACCGCCGAACATTGCGTGCTCCTCGCCAAGAAGGCGCTGATGGAGCAGATCGACATGGCGACGCTGAAAGAGCGTGGCCCCCAGAACGATCTGGAAGCGCTGCGCATCGAGATCTTCGACAAGGTCAATGCGCTCGGCATCGGCGCGCAGGGTCTTGGCGGCCTCGCCACCATCCTCGACGTCAAGATCATGGACGCGCCGTGCCACGCCGCGGGCAAGCCGGTGGCAATGATCCCCAATTGCGCCGCTACCCGCCACGCGCATTTCAGCCTCGACGGCTCCGGCCCGGCCTATCTCGAGGCGCCCAAGCTCGACGAATGGCCCGACGTCAACTGGACGCCGGACAAGGCCGCGATCCGCGTCGACCTCGACGCGCTCACCCCCGAAGTGGTGCAGAGCTGGAAGCAGGGCGACCGCCTGCTGCTCAACGGCAAGATGCTCACCGGCCGCGACGCCGCGCACAAGCGCATCGCCGACATGCTGGCGAAGGGCGAAGAGCTGCCCGTCGAGTTCAAAGGCCGCGTCATCTATTATGTCGGCCCGGTCGATCCGGTGGGCGAGGAAGTCGTCGGCCCGGCCGGCCCCACCACCGCGACGCGCATGGACAAGTTCATGCGCATGATGCTCGACCAGGGCCTGCTCGCCTGTGTCGGCAAGGCCGAGCGCGGCCCGGCGGCGACCGAGGCGATCCGCGACGCGAAGAGCGCCTACCTGATGGCGGTCGGCGGCGCCGCCTATCTGGTGGCGCGCGCAATCAAGGGCAGCAAGGTGGTCGGCTTCGAGGATCTCGGCATGGAAGCGATCTACGAGTTCGAGGTGCAGGACTTCCCCGTCACCGTCGCGGTCGATGCCGAAGGCAACAACGTCCACCAGCTCGCTCCGCTGGTCTGGAAGGAAAAGATCGCCAAGGAAAGGCTGCTCGAAGGCGCCTAGGCCGCGAAGGCGGCCTTGACCATCTCGCGGTAGAGCCGGACCTGCCTGCCCAGCAGTGCCGGCTCTCCGAGCGCGCGGGCAAGGATGATCGCCCCTTCGACCATCACGGTGAACCCGTCGGCCAGCGCCTCGCGGTCGATCGGACGCGGTGGCGGGCGGCTCGCCTCGGCCTCCTCAAGCCAGGCAGTGAACCGCCCGCGCCATTCCAGCACCGCGTCGGCGTTCATCCGCCGTACTTCGGCATCGAACATCTGGTCCTGATAGGTGATCGCCGCGACCAGGCAGCCGGGATGCTGGTCGGGCATCGCGTCGAGCATCTCGGCATAGAGATTGAGGAAGATCAGCAGGCTGTGCAGCGGATCGTCGCTCAGCGCCCGCGCCCGCGCGCTCATCGCGTCCATGATCTCGCGATCCTCGGCGACGAACCGGTCGAGCAGCGTGCGGGCAAGCTCGTTCTTGTCCCGGAAATGGTAGAAGAAGCCGCTCTTGGTGATCTGCGCTGCCTCGACCAGTTCCTCGATCGACGTGCTGGCAAACCCCTTCCGCACGATCGAGTCATAGGCGATGTCGAGCAGCCGCTCGCGCGTCCTCGCGCCTTTCCCCGCCGCGTCGGGCTTCGCCGACTGTACCGCCGGTACGGTTTTCTTCGTCACTGCGTCTGCCATGACTTCCCTTCCGGCGCTCAACCTCAACAAAATACAGGTAAAAAAGCGACTCGCCAAAACAGACCGCGATCCGGCTATAGTGGAGCGAACTAGAACCGTAGCAATATACCGCACAGGGGCCAGGAGCGGATATGATCGGCATCTATCACTATATCGCGTTCGGGATGTTCATCGCCTTTTGCGTGCTGGACGGGCTGGCGCGTGCCCGCGCGTTTCCGAAGGTGACACGGTGGAAGATCAAGGGCGCGGCCTTTACCGCACTCTATTTCGCCATCGCGACCTATGCCCCGCTGATGTGGGACGAATTCCTCGGCCAGTATCAGCTCTTCAACGCATCGGCGCTGCCCTGGTGGGCACAGGTCGCGATCGGCTTCTTCGTGATCGAGGCGCTGATCTATGCCTGGCATCGCACGATGCATAACGTCCAGCCGCTGTGGCGCTGGTTCCACCAGATGCACCACAGCGCCGAACGCGTGGACATCTGGGGCGCCTTCTATTTCCACCCCTTCGACATGATCGGCTGGGCGCTGCTGGGCAGCTTCGCGCTGGTGCTCGGCGTCGGGCTGACGCCGGAAGCGGCGATCGCGGTCGCGGTCCTGTCGACCTTCTGCACCATGTTCCAGCACACGAATATCAAGACGCCGCAATGGCTGGGCTATCTCGTCACCCGGCCGGAAAGCCATTCGGTGCATCATGAGCGCGGGCACCACGCCCACAATTATGGCGACATCCCGATCTTCGACATCCTGCTCGGTACCTTCCGCAATCCGAAGAGCTGGCAGGGCGAGGCCGGCTTCTTCGACGGCAGCTCGAAGCAGGTCGGCGCGATGCTGATCGGGCGCGAAATCGCCTGACTTGCATTCGCCCCGTCCTTCACGGATGGGGCGAACCGCATGATCACCTCCCCCATCTGGCTTCCCGCGACGCTGGTCGCGGCGGTGTTCCAGCCGTGGCGCACCGCGGTGCAGCGGCGGGTGAGCAAGGATCTGTCGATCAATGCCGCGGGGCTGGTCCGCTACCTCTACGGCCTGCCCTTCGCACTCGCGATGATGGCCGCCTACCAGTTCGTCCTGTTCCCCGCCGCCTTCCCGGGGCTCGGTCCATGGTTCCTGGTCTATTGCCTCGCCGGCGGCCTCGCCCAGATCGTCGCGACGAACCTGTTGCTGATGGCGTTCGACCATCGCAACTTCGTCGTCGGCACCGCCTATTCGAAGACCGAGGCGGTTCAGGGCGCGCTGCTGTCGATCGCGCTGCTCGGCGAGCGGCTCAACCTGTTGAGCTGGATCGGCATCGCATTGGGCGTCGCCGGGGTGATGATCCTCTCGGCGGACAACAAACGCATGAGCCCGGGCGAACTGATCCGCGCGCTCGGCCAGCCTGGCGCGCGCTACGGCATCGCCTCGGGCTTCTTCTTCGCGCTCACCGCCATCGCGATCCGCAGCGCCACGGTTCAGGTCGAGACCGGTGACCCTATCCGCGCCGCGCTGATCGTGCTCGCGGTCACCGTCGCGCTCCAGACGCTGATGCAGGGCGGGTTGCTCGTCCTGCGTGAGCGCGATCAGGTCGCCGCCGTGTTCCGCACCTGGCGCGTCTCGGGTCAGGTCGGGCTGCTCTCCGCGCTCGGCTCGGCCTGCTGGTTCACCGGCTTCGCCACCGCGCCGGTCGCCCTCGTCCGCGTGGTCGGCCAGATCGAGGTCGCCTTCACCATGGCGTTCGGCCATTTCTACCTCGGCGAGCGCGTGTCGCGCGGCGAGATCGCCGGCCTCATCCTCGTCACCGCCGGCGTCGTCGCCGCGCTGGCCGGCAATCTGTGACCTTGAGTTAGGGCGCCGCAATCCGCATCTTGGCGGCGATGCCCTTCGTCCGCCCGGTCCTGCGCTGGACCTCAATCCTCCTGCTCTGGACCGTGGTCGCCGCCTGCCTCGCGGTGACGATCGTCCCGCGCTACCTCGACCGCATCTACTATCACGGCCCCGACAGCGGCCATTATGACGGCGAGCGCTTCTTCAACCCCGATGGCGAGGATACGGTGCGCGTCCCCGGCAACCGCCGCGGCGGACGCGCCGGATTCCTGTGGCGTCAGGCGACCGGCGCCGACGGCCGCCCCGCATGGCCCGATCGCATCGCGGTCCACAAGGACACCCCGCCTGCCCGCGTCGATGGGGGTGCAATGCGGGCGACCTGGGTCGGCCATGCCACCGTGCTGGTGCAGGCCAATGGCCTCAACATCCTGACCGATCCGGTGTGGAGCGAGGTCGCCGGTCCCTTCGGCCTTGCCGGTCCGCGCCGCACCACGCCGCCGGGGATCGACCTCGACGCGCTCCCGAAGATCCACCTCATCGTCGTCAGCCACAATCACTACGACCATCTCGACCTGCCCACGCTCAAGAAGCTGGCGGCGCGCGACGAGCCGCTGATCGTCACCAGCCTTGGCAACGATACCATCCTGCGCTCGGCCGGAGTCACGGCACATGGGCTCGACTGGGGCGAGCGCGTCACGCTGCGTCCCGGCGTCGATGTGATCGTCAACCGCAACCATCACTGGGGCAGCCGCTGGTTCACCGATCGCAACCGCGCGCTCTGGTCCAGCTTCGTCGTGACGCTGCCCGGCGGAAACCTGTTCTTCGCGGGCGATACCGGCGCGGGCGATTACAAATGGGCCGATCAGGCCGCGTCCTATGGCCCGATCCGCCTCGCGATCATGCCGATTGGCGCCTTCCGCTTTCAGGAGGGCGAGATGCGTACCGGCAGCCATATCGGCCCGGGCGAAGCGATCAAATTGTGGAACCGCATGGGTCGCCCGGTGACACTCCCGGCGCACTGGGGCACCTTCCGCCTGTCATGGGAAGGCTATTGGACCCCGCCGCGCATGCTCCGCGCGATTCAGGCGTGTGCGGGCGAGACATCGGGCCGCTTCGCGCCGCAGTCGATCGGCCGCCCTTGGGATATCCCAGCGCTCGGAACCTCGCCGCCACCGGTGGATGACGCCCGCGTCGACGCCTGCATGAAGGACCCCGCCGTCACCGCATTGCGCTGACGACGGGGCGCTTGGGTCAGTTGACGAAGCTGGTCGTGGTCACGCGGCTCAGCACCGCGACCTTGCCGGCCGGCAGCGTGAAGTCGCCCTCATCCTTGACCGTCGCCTTGAGAATGTAGCGCCCCTTCTCAAGCAGCGCGGGCAGCGCGACCTCGCCCTTGTCGTCGGTCTTGAGCGCCAGCTGCCAGCGGCCCGGCGACACCAGCGACACGTCCTCCTTCGCCAGCGGCTTGCCGTCGCGGGTCAGGACGAAGCGGTTGCCGTTCGCGCTCACCGGCGCCAGTTCCAGCGGCATCACCGCCTTCGCCTCGCTGCGGCCCGAGCGCGCATAATAGATCACGCCGGCCTTCTTGCCGTCCTCGTCCCACGGCTTGAATACATCGTCGTCCCAGGCGCGCACATCGCCCGCGGGCAGCGCGACCTCGATATAGCCCGGACCGCGCGTCTGCGTGCCGTTGGCGCCGATCAACTTGGGCGCCTTGAGCGACGGAAAGGCGGGATCGCCGCCCGCCGGGAGCGGCAGTTCGGGCTCGCCCAGCCAGATCTGCGCCGCGCCGTTCGCGCCGCGCTCGATCCACACCTCATGCGCCTGTGCGATACTCGCGGTCCCAAGCGCCAGCGCGGCGATCAGCAGCTTCTTCATCGTCTTTCCTCCCGGTTCATTTGCGGCCCGCAGGCGCGGGGATCAGGTTGAGTGCAAGGAACACCAGTCCCGCACCCAGCATCAACAGGGCTACCCAAAGGATCGGCCCGAATACCCATCCCTGCGCGCCGATCGCGAAGGGAAAGGCGGCGGCGACCGAGGCCCACGCGCCACCGCGCATCCGCAGCACGGTCACCGCATCGGGCCGCGCGCCCAGCCGCTTGCGATGATGCTCGTCGGTCGATAGCCCGAACAGCACGAAGGCCAGCGTGGCGAGGATGAAGGCGAGCGCGGTCATTCGGCCGGCTCCAGCTGGGCAGTTTCAACCGGCTGAACCGGCGCGGCCCGGCGCCTCACCCGCGGCGCCGCCGGCTTGTGCCGCGCCACTCGCCGCGCGAGCGCAAGGAAAGCGGCACCGAACACGAGCAGCGCGATGTCGATCCCGGCCAGCATCATGTCCCCGCTCCACAGGCTGGCGATCAGCCCGCGCTGCGTCCCGAAGAGGTTATAGACGGGCAGCGCCGCCAGCAGTGCGCCGGTCAGCCCGAGCAGCGCCACCCAGTTATGCTGCGGCTTGCGCACGATCGACAGGATCAGCGCCGCGCCCCAGGCAAGGAACAGGCAATGCACCTCCCACGCCGCGCGTCCGGCCATCTCGACCGGCAGCAGCCGGTTGGCCCAGAACATCACCGCGACGCCGAGCGGGAAGCCGCCGATCGCAGCGACGTTCAATCGCTCGACCAGCTTGAACCCGAAATGCGGCCGCGCCGGATCGGGCAGCTTCTCGCGCCGCTTCACAGTCCACAACACCATCCCGCTCGCCACCATCACCGATCCGGCGACCCCGCACAGGAAATAGAGGAAGCGCAGCCAGTCGCTCGAATAGCGCCCCGCGTGCAGCCCGATCATGCTGCCCGCGGTCACCACCGCCGCGCCGGTCTCGGGCGAGCGGCGCAGCGCCTTCCCGGTCACGCCGTCATAGGTGATCTGCGGGGTGCGTATCGACAGCATCGACGATCCCGAGCGGATCACGGTCACCCGCGCCGCCGCATCGCCCGGCTCGACCACCTCGACATAGCCCGCCTTGCCGCCCAGCTGCGTCTCGGCATCGCGAACGATCGCCGTCAGGTCGACCAAAGGCGCCGGCCGCCCGGTGTGCTCGACGGGAGGCCCCTCGGGATAGAGCGCCTCGAAGAACGCCCCTTCCTTGGGGAAGGTCACCGCCGTCGCCCAGGGCAACAGCATCACCGCCAACGTGACCAGCCCGGTATAGGTGATCATCAGGTGGAAAGGCAGCGCCAGCACCGCGGTGGCGTTGTGCCCGTCGAGCCACGAGCGCTGGCCCTTGCCCCGGCGCAAGGTGAAGAAGTCGCGGAAGATCTTCTTGTGCGTGACGATGCCCGACAGGATCGCGACCAGCATCAGCAGCGCGGCGACGCTCACCAGCCAGCGCGCGTAGATCACCGGCATGTAATAGAGGTCGAAATGGAAGCGGTAGAAGAACTCGCCGCCCCGCGTCTCGCGCACTTTGGCCGGTTCGCCATCGGCACCGATCGTCACCTGATTGTCGCTGCGGCGCCGGCGACGCGTCTCGCCTTCCTTGGGCTGCGGCACCCAGAAGGCGGTCGCACCATGCGCCGTCGCGCCGGGCATGGTGATGAACCAGCTCTTGGCGTCCGGGGCCTTGTCCTCAAGGAAGCGCTGCGCCCCGGCGAGCACCTTTTCCGGCTGCTCGACCCTGGCCAGTTCGGGCCGCATCCAGCGGTTCAGCCCTTCGCGATAATAGGCGATCGTGCCAGCGGCGAACACCGCGAACAGCACCCAGCCGAGCAGCAGCCCCGACCAAGTGTGCAGGAACGCCTGCGACTGGCGAAAGCCCTTATCGCCCAAATCACTCATGCCACGCCTCCCCCGCGCGTCATTATCCAGGTGAGTGCCGCGGCCACGCCGCCCGCCACCGCCAGGACCCACAGGGCCTTCCAGCCGCTCTTCGCCGCGAACGCCCACATCGCCGCCACCGCGCAGATCGCGAAGGCGACCAGCATCCCCACCGTCGTCGCCTGTTCCGGGCGCATCGGCAGCGTCACCGACAGCGCGATCGCCCACAACGTCGCCACCGCATAGCCGACCGGCAACGCGGCGAGGATGCGCAGGACCATGTCCCCGCGCTTCCGCCACGGCGAACCCGCCGCCGCATTGCCGCGCCCGCTCATGGGTAGCTTACCCGCAACGTCGCGAACACGGTGCGCGGGCTGCCATAGTAATTGCCGCGTCCGGTGGACGAGATGCGCGCATAGTAAGTGCGATCCAGCAGGTTGTTGACGTTGACCGAAAGCGAGATCTGGTCGTTGACCTTATACCCCGCGCGCAGATCGACCACCGCATAGCTGCCCTGACGCACGATGGTCGAGAGGGTCGTCACAGTCCCCGCCGCATTGCGCACCGCCGGGTTGCCGCCCCAGGTCTCGCTGAACCAGGTCACCCCGCCGCCGATGCTCGCGCCCTGCAGCAGGCCGCCGGGAGCGGTATAGTTGGTGAACAGCTTGACCATATGCTCGGGGATGATCGGCACCAGCGGCAGCCCCTCGAACGAGGCGTTGGCGTCCTCCAGATATTTGCTCTTGGTGTAGCTGTAGCCGCCATTGACCCGCCAGCCGGGCAGCACCTCGCCCGCCACTTCGGCCTCGATACCGCGCGCGCGGACCTTGCCGATCTGGAGCACGACGGTGGGATCGTCCGGGTCGTTGAACAGGCGGCCGGTCTGCTCGATCTGGTAGCCGGCGAGCGAGAGCAGCAGCCTGTCTCCGGCCAGCGACAGCTTGGTCCCCGCCTCGAACTGCTTGCCGGTCATCGGGCTGACCGGCTGGCCGTCCGGGCGGCGGCGGCCGGCAGGCGCCGTTTGCGGCGTGAAGCTGTCGGCATAGCTGACATAGAAATTGAGATTGTCCGTCGCGTCCCAGACGATGCCCGCATAGGGCGTGAAGCGGCCCTCGATCGACTGCGGGATCTCCCGTCCCGGCGTCGGCAGCAGGGCCTGGGTGGTGGTCTCCCACCAGGTGAAGCGGCCACCACCGACCAGAGTCAGACCCTCGAGCGGTGACAGACGCAACTGGCCGTAGATGCCGTACTGCTCGGTCCTGGTGTTGCTCGCCCCCCATGCCTGGATCACGCAATTGACGGGCGCAGGCGTTACCGGCGTGCTGACATTGGGGCAGGTCGCGCCCGTCCCCTGCACCGGATAATAGACCGACGGGCCATAGGGGTTGAGCGGCGGCTCGATCGGCGAGCGCGGATTGAACACATCGATCTTCGCGTAGTTCGACAGGCGGGTGTAGTAGCTGTCATAGTCCACCGCCTGATAATCGGCGCCAACAATCAGCGTCTGGTCGCGCCCGAACAGCGGGAAGGTGCCGACCCCGTTGAAGTCGAACGCCTTGGTCGTGGCGAAGCTGTCGCCGCGATAGGCGATGTGGTTGGTCACACCGTTGTTGGGCGCACCGGTCAGCGGCGGATTGGCGGTGGTGGTGACCGCCTGATTGCCGATGTACGAATAGACATCGATCCGCTCGACATCGGTGTAGAGGCCGCTCGCACGCAGCGTCCAGCGGTCGCTGATCCGGTGCGACAGTTCGGCCCAGGCGGTCCAGGTCTCCGACCGGAAGCGATTCCAGTCGGCGCCCAGATAGGTCGAGCGATCGACGCTGAGCAGCCGCCCCTCGCTCCCGTCGGCCTTGCCCAGATAGCCGGGCAAGCCCGACTGGATCGCCGGCTTGAACCGGTCATAGCTGCCGCCGAAGGTCAGCGTGGTGTCGGGGCCGATCTCGACCTTGGCGGTCGCGAACCCGGCGACGCGGTTGCGATGCCCGACATCGAAGAACTGGTCCTGGTCCTGCACCATCGCGCCCACGCGCAGTGCGACCCCGCCGGAAAGCGGCGCAGAGATATCGAACTCGCCGCGGACATTCTGGTAGCTGCCATAGCCGATCGACGCCTTGGCCTTGAACGCGTCGAACGGGCGCTTGCGGACCAGGTTGATGCTGCCCGCCGGATTGCCCGCGCCGCTGAACAGCCCCGCGGGGCCCCGCAGCACCTCGATCCGGTCATAGAAGAACAGGTCGGGCACCACCGCTGGAAAAGCGAACGCCATCGTCGCGACGCCGTCGACCAGATAATTGTTGATCGTGAAGCCGCGCGACATGAACGACGGGTCTTCGCTGCCGACACCGGTCACGGTGATGCCTGGGGTGGCGGTGATCGCATCCTCCAGCGTGAACAGATTCTGCGCCTCGATCTGGAGGCCGTCGATCACGGTGATGGTGTTGGGCACGTCCTTGAGCGGGGTGACGGTCTTGCCAACCTCCTGGCCATAGCTCTTGCCGAGGATCACGACATCGTCGTCATTGCTGGCGGCGGGCCCGCCTTCGGCGCCCGCAGCGTCCTTCGCGTGCGCCGCCGCGGGAATCCACAGACCCGCAGCTGCGGCACTCACCAGCAACGCCCCGAACTTACGCATGATTCACAACCCCTTGAATGATTCGGGGGCGCGATAGCCGCTACGTTGTTGCGAGTCACTAGCATTAGCGTCTTTTTATTGCGAATGACCCGCAGTGTACCACGGATTACCCGTTTAGCCAGTTGCGGAAGGCCCCTCCCCTGGAGTCACCCGCGCACGCAGGCGAATCACCATCAGATAGGCGGCGGTCGCGATGATCGTCGCATCGATCATCGGCACGGTGGTGAACGTCAGCCCCAGCCGCTCCATCCCAAGCGCGACGGCCAGTGACCCCAGCCAGGTCAGCACCGCGGGCCAGCGCACCGGCGGCAGCGTCGCGATCGTCTCCGCTGCGTCACGTCCGCGAAAGGTGATGAAGGCGTCGATCACATAGATAGCGGCGATCGGCGGGATCAGGATGCCGAGGAACAGCAGGAACGGGACGAAGGAATCGATGATCCCCATCACAGCGAAGCTCCCGCCCACCGCACCGCCGATGCAGATGAACACCCATTCGCGCACCTTGGGGAAGGTCGCGCTCATCGACAGGCTGGCCGAATAGAGATTGGCCGCGTTGATCGTCCAGATCGACAGGATCAGGATCAGCAGCACCGGCAAGCCGAAGCCCAGCATCGTCACCAGCTTCATGATGTCCGTCTCACCCGTCGCCAGCGCGGGCAGCGCCGCGGCGATCAGCAGCAGCGGGGTGGCAACCGGGAAAGACAGGATCATCGACGACAGCGCCCCGCGTGCGGTGCGGATGTAGCGTGACAGGTCGGGCATCGCCGCGACGGTCAGCATATTGCCCCCGACGATCGCGGAGAGGGCAATGCCGAAGCTCATCGGTACCGGCGGCTTGGCTGCAGGCGCCAGCTCGACACCGTACCGCCGCACCGCCAGGATCGCGACCGTAGCGAGGATCACGCCGAGCAGCGGCACCGCGACCAGCGCCAGCCGGTCGAGCGCGCGAAAGCCATAGATGGTCGAGACGATCATCAGCACGCTGCCCGCGATGACAAAGGCGGTGAAGTCGCCGGGGATCGCATAGCCCTGCCCCACCAGCGCCACGATCGCGCCGGCAAAGAAGGAGACATTTACCCCGAACCAGCAGTAATGGACGATCGCGACGACGATGTTGACCAGCGCCGCCCCCCAACGCCCGAACGATCGCTGGATCAGCAGATAGGTGGTGAGCCGGGTGCGCACGCTGGTCCAGGCGGTCAGGCACGCGCCCGCACACAGGATCAGGCCCGCCAGCAACGCTGCCAGCGCCGCCGGCCAGAAGCCCAGCGCCATGCCGGTCTGCGCGCCGTTGAGGAAGCCGGGCAGCGCGATGTTGAAGCTCGCGACGATCAGCGCGACCCGCCACCCCGCGACGGTCAGATGCTCCGGAAGCGGCGCGTTTGCATATTGTCCGCCCGGCGCGCCTGAACTCATCCCTTGTCCCACCCGTTCAATGTTTCGATCGGTTGATAGGCTTCGCCGAAGCCGAATGCCGCCGGCCCGACGAATGCCAGCGCTCGTGCCTCGCGTAGCATGGCGGGCGCTGCCGCGCCGACCACCTTCACGCGCTGGCCATATTTCAGGCGCTCGGTAGTGATCGAATCCGCGGTCTCGAGGTCCATCACGGTGATCAGGTCAGGCACCAGCGCCAGCACCGCCCCGTCGCGGCGGGCGATCAGGTTTTCGTTCTGGAACTCGAGCTCCATCCGCCCCCCATTTCCGGTTTTGCCCGCGCCGAACCCCTCGATCACCACGCGGCCGACCGAAAAGCCGCCGCGCGTCTCGCGCTCCAGGTCGACGATCTTGCCGTCGAACAGCCCGCCCGCGAACGGATAGAGGCCCGACGCCGCCAACGCTGCGTAGAGCGCCTCGAACGGGTCCTCTCCCTGTTCCCGCGCCACACGGATCGCCGCGCCCGCCGCGATCGCCGCCGACACGCTCCCGCCGATCGCATGCGCCTTGGCCTGCGCGCCGGTCAGCGGATATTCGACCATGTGCGCGATCCCGCCCAGCGCCACCGACAGCGCGCGCGCCACCCGCTCATGCACCAGATTGTCGTCGGTCTCGATCACGTTGAGCGATCCGCACGCCGCAGTCAGCACCGAGGGGCAGGCCGACAGGCCGTGAATGTTGAAGATCGCCATCTGCGATTCCGGAAAGGCCCGGCCCATGCCGTCGGCATCGACCACCGGCACGCCCAGCCGCGCCGCGCTCATCAGCGGGGCAAGGCCGTTGCCCCCGCCAATCTCGATCGGCAGCACCGCATCGATCCTGCGCCCCAGCTCCTTCTCGAGCCGCGCCAGCCCGGCCAGCGCCTCGCGCCCGCTGGGCAGTTTCTCGACTGAAACGGTCGGCGCGCCGATCCAGCCGCACGGCACGACCAGCGCGTCGTCGGCAAGGCTGTCGAGCGGCACCAGATCGAACGCCGCGCCGCGCGCCAGCTCGGCCTCGCCCAGCAACAGGCTGTAATAGGGATCGCCGCCGCCGCCCGATCCCAGGAAGGCGGCGCCGCGGGCAAGATCGGCAAGCGCCGTGCGATCAATGCGCATGCTGGACCGATCGCTTGCTCGCGGTTTTGCCCTGGGGCTCGGCAAGGTCGCCGACGGCGCGCACGCGCAGCTGTGCTGCACGGCCGGGTAGGTAGCTCAAGAACACTTCGTCCACTTCCACGATCTGAATGGTCTTCGGGTCGCCGCCCGCCGCCGCGACCCGCGCGGTGACGTCGGCGCGCATCTGCTCGATGGCGGTGGCGCGGGGCGTCTGGTCATAGGCGACGATCTGCTCGACCTGTGCGCCCACCTGCGCGATCGCCGCCCCGACCGCGTTGGCCACCGCGGCATGCGGCGGACGAACCACCTTCGCCGCGCCCTTCAAATTATCGGCGATCAGGAAATTGCCGCCGCCCACCGCCAGGATGGTGACGTCGCCGCGCGTCGTCTTCATCCGGTCGACGCCGTCCTCCAGCATCGCCTGGAACCGGTCCCACACCGCCGCGACCGTCGCCGCGCTGAGCCCGGGCAGCTTGCCCGGATCGCCGAACGCGGCCTTGCCCGCCGCGACCGCGACATCGCTCGCAGTCAGCGTATCGCCGCCGAACAGCATCGCCTCCTCCGCGATACGATAGCCGACCGAATCCGGCCCCACCCGCAACGCATCCTCAGGCAGCGCCCGCGCCCCGTACAGCGCCGGGTCGAGATGCACCCGCGTCCCTCCGCCCAGCCCGATGGCGAGGATATCGGGCATACGGAAATTGGTCCGCACCCCGCCGATATCGACCGCGACCGAGGATTCGCGCGGAAAGCCGTTGGCAAGCACGCCGATATCGGTGGTGGTCCCGCCGACATCCATCACGATCCCGTCCTGCACCCCGGTCAGGAACGCCGCGCCGCGCATCGAATTGGTCGGCCCGGATCCGATCGTCAGCACCGGATGCGCCGCCGCCTGCACCGCCGAGATCAGCGTACCGTCATTCTGCGAGATGTAGAGCGGCGCAGCGATCCCCAGATCCTTGAGCGCTGCCTCGAACGCGGCGACCACCGACGCCGCCAGCGTGGACAGCGCCGCATTGAGGATTGCCGCATTCTCGCGCTCGATGAAACCGATCCGCCCGATCGCGTTCGATCGCGTCACCGCCGCCTCGGGATATACCGCACGGACGATCTCCGCGGCCTGCTCTTCCATCGTCGCGTTGACCGGGGCAAAGGCGCTGGTGATCGCCACCGCCCTGATCCCGCGCGCCTTGAGCGTCTGCGCCGCGATGCGCACCTGCTCCGCATCGAACGGGGCGATCTCGCGTCCGTCGACCTCATAGCCGCCGGGCAGCAGGAAGACGTTTCCGCCGACGCAATCCGCAAGATCGGTCGGCCAGCCGGTCAGCGGTGGCAGCGCCTCGCCCGAGGGGCTCGCAAGCCGAAGCACCCCCACCGGTTCGAGCCGTTTGCGCTCCACCAGCGCGTTGGTGAAATGGGTGGTGCCGACCATCACCGATCGCACCGCCTTTGCCGCAATCCCGCCCTGCGCCAGCACCGCGGCGATCGCCGCGGCCACGCCCGAACTGACATCGGCAGTCGTCGGCTGCTTGGTGGAGGCGAGAATTTCGCTTCCGTCCATCAGCACGGCGTCGGTGTTCGTCCCGCCCACATCGACACCAATCCGCACGCAACACTCCCGGCCTGTTGGAAAATTCTTGGCCTAAAGGGTGCGGAGCCAAGCCCTTGTCCGCAACGCGTAAAACGGGTGCCGGGCCCTGCCGAACGGGTAACGGGGGACGGTTTCCGGGTAATCATCGAACCGCCGCTTGAGCGACATGATCGTGTAACATACGCTGCCCGGGCGCACCGCGAATTGCGATGGGCAAAGGACGGAGGCCGCAACGGGAAACGCCCGATGGATGCGCTGATCCATACCAAGCTTGCGCCGCCCATGTGGATGGGCAACCAGATACGGCGCGATGAGCTGCTCGCCCGCCTCGACGCGGCGCTGGCGCGGCGGCTGACGCTCATCCAGGCCCCGGCCGGCTATGGCAAGACCAGCCTGCTCTCACAGTGGAAGGACCGGCTCGACCCCGATGCGGTACGCGTCGCCTGGCTGACGCTGGAGCGCGACGATTCCGACCTGCGCCGCCTCACCCGCTACATCGTCCGCGCGCTCGACGGCGCCGGACCGCATGACGGCGAGGAGGGCGAGCCGCTCGCCGCTGCCCTGCCCCCGCGCGCCGCAGTCTCGGCGATCGTCAACCGGCTGGCGCAGGAAAGCCGCCGGGTGGTGCTGATCCTCGACGACTTCCACCGCGCCGAAAGCCCGGAGGTCGACGCCTTTGTCCGCACGCTGATCCAGCTCGCACCCGAACATTGCCATTTCGTCATCGCCTCGCGCGACTATCCCTGGCTCGGCCAGTCGATCCTCGCCGCCGAGGAGCAGCTGGTCGAACTGACCGCCGACGACCTCAAGTTCGAGACGCACGAGGCCGAGGCGCTGCTGTCGCGCTTCCAGGGACTGGGCGAAGCGGATGTACGCAGCATCGTCGAGCGGACCGAAGGCTGGGCGATCGCGCTCCAGCTCGCTTCGCTTTCGCTCAAGCGCGGCGCCGATCACCGCCGGCTGGTCGAGGAGTTTCACGGCCCCAGCTCGGACCTCGCCCGCTACCTCTCCGAACAGGTGCTGATGACGATGCCCGCGGAAACGCAGGAGATCGTGCTGCGCACCGCATTGCTCGACCGGCTGACCGGCGATCTCGTCAACCTGCTGTGCGACCGGCAGGACGGGTGGATGATCCTCGAACGGCTTGAGGAGCAGGGCGTGTTCCTCACCCCGCTCAGCGCCGAACGGAAGGCCTATCGCTACCACCAGCTCGTCGCGGAGCATCTGCGCGACCGGCTCGCCCGGCGCGACGCGGCACAGTTCCGCGCGCTCCACCGCCGCGCCGCGATCTGGTTCGCCGAGCGCGGCGAGACCGCTGAAGCGGTCAACCACGCGATCCAGTCCGGCGACGACGCGATGCTCGCCACGATCCTCGAGGATGCGGGCGGCTGGCGCCTGATCCCGCTGGGGCATCAGGCAATGGTCGAGCGCGGCCTGGGCAAGCTCCCCGCAACACTGATCGCCGCACGTCCGCGGCTGGCGCTCGCGCGGGTCTATCTGGAGATCAAGCGCGGCGAGATGGCGACCGCGCGCGCCGATTATGACCGCTTCGTCGCCGAAGCCGAGGCTGCGAGCCTTTCCGCCGATCAATGGACCGAGATCCGCGTCGTCGGCGATGTGCTGGCGGACTATGAGAATGAGCCAGTCACGCTCGACGTCCTGCTCGAACGCGAATCGCTGCTGCGCACCCTGCCCGCCAACGACCATCTCGTCCTCGCCAACATCAGCGAGACATTGGGCGCCAAATATTTCGAGGGCGGCTGGCTGGAGCGCGCGCTGGAGCCGACGATCGCCGCGCGCGACCATTATCTGGCGATGGGCTCGCTCTACAGCGACGTCTTCACCCGCTTTCTCGAAGCGCGTATCCGTCAGGCACAGGCACGGATGAAGGATGCCGCGGCTATCCTCACCGCGACGCGCGAACAGATCGAAGCGAATTTCGGTCCGCGCTCCGACCTCGCCGCCAATTGTGCGGCGTTCGATGCCGAGTTGCTCTACGAGCAGGATCAGCCTGCCGCCGCCCTCGCGCTGCTCGACTGGGCGGTTCCGCACATGGAATTGTCCGACGGCTGGACCGACGTCTACGCCGCTGCCTATCTGACCGCCGCGCGCGCGGAAGCGTCCGAAGGCACGCTCGACGCGGCGCAGGCGATGATCGCGCGCGCGCGCCGCCTTGCCGGAAGGCGCCGACTGCGTCAGCTCGATCTGCGCGCGGCATTGTGCGAGCTCGACCTGCTGATCCAATATGGCGACGATCCGGCGGAGGCGCTTGCCGCGGCGAAGGCACTCGACCTCGATGCGCTCGCCGACCGGGACGAGGAGGATTCGACCGTCCATCGCCCGGTCGTCACCGCCGCACGCCTGTGCCGCGCCCGGATGGCGCTGACCGGCGGCGATCACGCCCCCGCGCTTGCCGACCTCCAGAAGCTCAAGCGCTGGGCCGCGCAGCACGGCGCCGGGCGATTGCTGGTCGATGCCAACATCCTGCTCGCCTATGGCCATCGCGTGGCGGGCGACACTGCGAAGGCGCGTGCCTGTTTCGACGATGCGGTCGGCACCGCGATGTTCCAGAACATCGCCCGCCCCTTCATCGACCAGCGCCGCTTCGCCGAACCGCTGCTCAACGAGACGCTGGGCGGCACCGCGCAGCTCGATCGCTTCCGCGCGCAGTTCCTCAAGGGCATCGCCCGCTCGCTGGCGGCGCGCCCCGTCGCCGGCCCCGCACCCGGCCTGCTCAGCGATGCCGAGGCGGAGATCCTCGAGCATCTCGGCTTCGGCTATTCGAACAAGGAAATCGCGCGGCTGATCGGCATGTCGCCCGACACGGTCAAATACCGGCTCAAATCAGTGTTCCGGAAGATCGGCGTGCACAAGCGCCGCGACGCCGTGCGCGTGCTCCGCGAGCGCGGGCTCATCTCCAACGGCGCGGGTCAACCGGCCGCCTGAAACGGCTTTCCCCGTTGCCGCCTGCCCGCTTACCCGTCTTGCCCTTCTCTTACCCTGATAAACGCGTGGCTCGGCGCCCGATCCGGGTTTCAATGCAGTGGGAGGATCGAACCGCGCAATTAGGGTCCAAACTCGATCAGGACGTGGAGCATGATGGCGATCTGCAGGTTCGTGGATAGGAGCGGGGGCGAAGGCGGGCCGGTTGGCCCGTCGAGGCGCCGCGACGCAGCCACGGGCCTGCAGATCGCCACCCCGCGGGGGCAGGGCGAAAAAGCCCTCCGGACTGCGTTGGTCGCTCGTCAGGTAGCGCCGCTACCTGCCTTTGCGACCGCCTTGCCGGCGAACTTTTTCGCCGCTGTCATGCCCACGTCCTGATCGAGTTTGGACCCTAAATGCGGCGAGCGATCCGGCCGGACATAAAAATTTCGGGGAAGGGTTTTTGATCATGACCAAGCGGATCGGACTTATCGGCTCCAGGCACAGGCTGCGCGGCGCGCTGCTCGCGGCATGCTGCCTCGCGGCGCTGCCCGTGGCGGCGCAGGAAGTGGAGCCCGCCGTCGAGAATGACGACGTCACCGTCATCGGTACCCGCGCGCAGACCGGTACCAAGACCGACGCCGCACTCACCGAAATCCCCCAGTCGATCAGCATCATCACCGCGCAGGAGTTCAACGATCGCGCCGCGGTCAATCTGCAGGATGTGATCCGCTACAGCGCCGGCGCGGCGAGCGAATTGAACGGCGTCGATACCCGTGGCGATTTCCTCGCGGTGCGCGGCACCGGCGCCGAGCAGTATCTCGACGGCCTCAATCGCATGCCGGGCTTCATCTATGGCGGGCGGCTTGAGATCTTCACGGTCGAGCGCGCCGAACTGCTCCGCGGCCCCTCCTCGACCCTCTATGGCGGCGGCGGCGCGGGCGGCATCCTCAACTCGGTGAGCAAGCGCCCGAAGACGGTCTTCGGCGGCGAGATCGGGCTGATGTACGGCTCGGACGACCTCAAGCAGCTCCAGTTCGACATCACCGGCCCGCTGGCCGATGGTCTCTCGGCACGCTTCGTCGGCCTGGTCCGCGACGGCAATCTCCAGCAGGAATCGCAGCAGAACGATCGCATCACCGTGATGCCCGCAATCACCTTCAAGCCCGGACCCGACACCGAAGTCACCTTCATCGGCGTCTATCAGCGCGACCGCCTCGGCAGCCAGACCTACCTGCCCACCAGCAAGACGGTGGATGCCGCCAGCGACGCGGTGCGCATCTCGAACGACTTCTATCTGGGCGAGCCGGGCTTCAACCACACCTTCGCCGACTATTATGCCGCGACGATCCTGCTGACGCACAATTTCAGCGACCGGTTCAGCTTCAACAGCCGCAACCGCTTCTTCGAGCAGGACGTCGACTATCAGGAAGTGTTCGGCTTCACCGGCTTCGGCAGCGCCTATGCCGATGCGGCACGCACCATCGCCAACCGCGCCTGGTACCTCAACCGCGCCCAGTATAACGGCTTCAACAGCGACAATAATCTGGTGCTGAGCTTCGACACCGGGCCGCTGACCCACCAGATTCTCGCCGGCTTCGACTATACCAAGTTCCGCGAGGACAAGCAGGAAGGGTTCGGGGCGGCGCCGGGGCTCAACCTCTACAACCCGGTCTATGGCGTGCCGTTCACCAGCGGCGTGGGCTGGACCACCGATACCAAGAATTCGCAGCTCGGCTTCTATTTCCAGAACCAGATCCGCGCCTGGGACCGCGTCTCGCTCGTCTTCGGCGCGCGCCACGACAAGGTCCGCTCCAACGTCAACGGTGTCCAGCTCGAGGACAACAAGGCGTGGAGTTTCCGCGGCGGCATCATCGCCGATCTGGTCAAGGGCGTGTCGCCCTATTTCAACTATTCGGAGTCCTTCCTGCCGGTGTTCGGCTCGAACTTCTTCGGCGTTCCCTATGTGCCGCGGACCGGCCGCCAATATGAAGCGGGCATCAAGTTCCAGCCCAGCTCGCGCATGTTGTTCACGGTCACCGCCTACGACATCAAGGAACAGAATGTCCTGATCGCCGATCCGAACGAGCTGCAGAACTTCATCCAGGGCGGCTCGACGCGGTCGCGCGGCATCGAGGCGGAGGCGAATGTCCGTCTGCCCGGCGACTTCAACCTCACCGCCGCATACAGCTACACCCGTGCCGAATATCTCGTGGTCGATGGCCGCAGGCGCGGCGACCGGCGCGAGAATCTGCCCGAGCATCAGGCATCGGCCTGGGCTTCCAAGGGCTTCGACCTCGGCGGCGATTTGAACGCCAAGGTCGGCGCGGGCGTGCGCTACCAGAGCGACAAGGTGAGCTTCGACCAAACCTACCGTATTGCCCCCGTCACG
Organism: Sphingomonas sp. GW821-FHT03E12; assembly: GCF_059420685.1. Lineage (NCBI taxonomy): Bacteria > Pseudomonadati > Pseudomonadota > Alphaproteobacteria > Sphingomonadales > Sphingomonadaceae > Sphingomonas > Sphingomonas sp. GW821-FHT03E12. Next base: position 107,956 of record NZ_JBWKUF010000002.1, on the reverse strand, counting down.
CTGGTCGATGCGATGATCGAGCTTGGCTACCGGGATTGGACGCTGTCGGTGAACGGCGCGAACATCTTCGACAAGAAGGTCTACACCAACTGCAGCTACACGGGCGCACCGGTCAACGAGGGCTATTGCTACATGGGCAAGGACCGCACGATCATGGCTTCGCTCCGCCGAAAATTCTGAACCACGCCTCTGCGGGCCGGCCACACGCGCCGGCCCGTTTCCTGTCAGCGTACCCGGAGAGACCATGTTGAACCTGACCCGCCCCGCCCGCCTCACCGCGCTCGCGCTGTTGATGGCGGGGACCGCGCAGGCGCGCGAGTCCGTGACCGCGGACACGATCCTGACCAATGCCCGCATCTACACTGTCGACAGGAAACAGCCCTGGGCGCAGTCGGTCGCGATCCGGGACGGCAAGATCGTCGCGGTCGGCCCCGCCGCCGCCGTCGCGAAGAGCAAAGGGCCGGCGACGAAGGTCGTCGATCTCGGCGGCCGGCTCGTCCTGCCCGCATTCGGCGACGCCCATGCCCATCCGCTGTTCGGCGCGCTGTCCAAGACGCGCTGCTCGCTCCACGACGGCAAGTCGATCGCGGACTATCAGCGCATCATCGCCAAATGCGTCGCCGACACGCCGGGGACGGGCGCCGTCTATGGCGTGGGCTGGGAGGATTCACTGTTCCCGCCCAACGGCGTGCCCAACAAGGCGATCCTCGACGCCATCTCGACCACCCGCCCGCTGATCTTCGACTCCGTCGGCGGCCACACCAACTGGGTGAACTCCAAGGCGCTCGAACTGGCCGGGATCACCAGAGACACCCCCGATCCGGTCAACGGCACGATCGACCGCGATCCCGCGACGGGCGAGCCGGTCGGCAGCCTGCAGGAATCGGCGCAAGGCCTGATCGCCAAGCTGGTCCCGCCACCGACCGATGCCGACTACCAGAATTCGATCCTCTACACCGCAAAGCTGTTCAACAGCCTCGGTATCGTCGCGTGGAACGATGCCGGGGTCGAGTTCGACGATGCCGGCGGCAGCCGCATGGTCGACGCGTACAAGGCGGTGAAGGACGCGGGCAAGCTCACCACCTATGTCTCGGTCTCGCTCAAATGGCAGAATGAGCGCGGGATGGAGCAGTTCCCCGGGCTGCTCAAGGCGGCGGAGCGCGCCAACGCGCTCGGCATCCCGACCCACACGGTCAAATTCTATGTCGACGGCGTGATCCCGCAAAAGACCGCCTATATGCTCGCCCCCTATGAGGGCGACACCCAGCGCGGCGCCCCGCAGATCGCGCCCGACATGCTCAAACAGGCCGTCACCGCGGCCGACGCAAAGGGCATGCACGCCTTCCTCCACGCGATCGGCGACGGCGGCGTGCGCATCTCGCTCGACGCGGTCGAGGCAGCGCGCAAGGCCAATGGCATGAAGCCGGTCTACCACATGGTCACGCATCTCAACGTCGTCGATCCGGCCGACCAGCTGCGCTTCGGCAAGCTTGACACCTATGCCCAGTTCCAGCCGACCTGGTCGTCCTGGTACCCCTATATGGAGCTGACACAGACCGCGATCGGCAAGAAGCGGATGCAATATATCTACCCCGCGGGCAGCATCGTCCGCGCCGGCGGCAAGCTCGCCTACGGCGCCGACTGGCCCGTCGCCACCGCCAATCCGCTGGAAGGGCTCGAGGTCGCGATCACCCGCCAGGTGGCAGGCGATGCCAAGGCGAAGCCGCTCGTGGCGAGCGAAGGCGTGAGCCTCGCCGAAGCGATCGAAAGCCACACGCTCAACGTCGCCTATGTGAATGGCATGGCGACGTTCACCGGATCGCTGGAGACCGGCAAGAACGCCGACCTCGTCGTGCTCGACCAGGACATCTTCAAGCTGCCGGTGCACCAGATCAGCAAGGCCAAGGTGCTGGTGACTTTGTTCCAGGGCAAGCCGGTGTACGGCGATCTGGGGGCGCTGAAGCGGTAACGACGCCGGTCCACCGGGTTGTGCAGGCGGAGAGGGGAATGTCCGTTACTGGGCGGCTAGCGGACATTCGCTTCACATACAGAGCCTCTCAATCGGGGCTCGTGTATGCGGTCTTTGCCAGTGCCATGATGTAGCCCCATGCACCGCTCACGATGAGGCTTCCCTGCCAGCTGCTGAACTGCCCTTGGAAGACCAGCTTCGCCAAGGCGAAAGCGCCAAACATGGCAAGGCAAATATACGCACCCTCCACGACGGCGTGGAAGGGCCTGACAACGAGCTGGATCCGACGACCGGCGAGTCTGGCCTTGCGAATGCTGCGCCGGTTTACAACCCAAAGGACGCCCGTCGCAAATACACCGGCGAGACCAAGCGGCACGGCAATGGCCGCCCATGCCGACGTCTTGCCGAACAAACCGAAGTATTCCGTTACAAGAAGGCCGATCAGAACTCCCGGAAGAACCCCGGTCCAGCCCCACATCCAGTCTCTTGTCATGCCGCCCCTCGCCCCAATTAACGGCTCGACTTAGCAGCGCTTGCCGCCCGCGAGAATGTCCGCAACGGGATCGCTACCGGGCGTAGCTATTCTCCGTCATCCCGGCCTTGTGCCGGGATCCACCGGAAGGCCAGCGCAGAACAAGAGGCTCTATCGCATCGTCCGAGGCACCGCGGATCCCGGCACAAGGCCGGGATGACGGGGCGTACTCGCAGTCAGCAGAGTATCCGCAACCATGCGCCTACTCAGCGGCCCTCACGGCCAGTTCACCGCAAACCGCAACGTCGCGGGCACAGCGCGCACCGGCACGGTCATATGCCCCTCCCCCGCGAAGATCTCCGACCGCGTGCGCAACCCGTGGGCCGACAGCGGCGCCATGCGCTGGACGAAATCCTCGGCGTCCCAACGCTCGAGGATCGCTTCCTCGCGGTCGCCGGCGACCACCAGCAACCGCGCGACCTTGGGCACGCTCCCCGCCTGCAACCGCGCCGCGAAATCGCGCTCTTCCTTCAGCGTGATCGCCTCGTGCCAGAAGATCGACGGGCTCGCCGCGATGATCGCGTGGAAGGCGCCCGGCCGCGTGTAGAGCGTGTGGAGCGCAAACAGCCCGCCCAGCGAATGGCCGAACAGCGACTGGCGCTCGGCATTGGTCTTGTAGCGCTTGCCGATCTCGCTGCGCAGCTCGCCGGTCAGGAAGTCGAGGAACCGGTCCCAGCCGCCGCTCTTCTCCTTGGCGAACTTGGCATAGGCGCCCGATGTCGTCGGCGCGCCGGTGAAGTCGTCGATCCGGCGCACGTCATAGGCTTCGTCGGTGGGATAGCCGACGCCGACCACGATCGCCTTGTCCCCCGGCGACCATTCCATCATCCGCCGCGTCTCGGCGAAGGAGGCAAACAGCGCATTGCCGTCGAGCACATAGAGCACCGGATAGCCGCCCTCCGGCGGAGCCCCCTTGGGGAAGGACACGAAGATGCGATAGGTCTGGCCGTTCGCCGCCTTCATGTCCCAGGCCGCGGTCTGCGGCATGGTATAGCCGGGCGCCGGCGCGGACTTGTCCTGCGCCAGTGCGGGCGCGGCCAGCGCCACCATTGCCAGCATCGCAAGCGTCTTCACGGCCTTCATCGCCTGTCTCCCCGTTCGGTCCTGCCCACAGGCTAACCCCGCCCGGCGGCGCCGCCAAAGCGCATGCGCGGGTAAGCCGCGCACCGGACGGGTAAGGGCTAGCCCGCGAATGCCATCGGCGGCCAGCGATCGGCCCAGGGGCTCGCGACCTCGAGCTCCTCGCCCAGCCCGAGCAGCAGCTCGTCCCCGCCATGCCCGGCCGAGAACATCGCCCCCACCGGCAACCCGCTCTCTCCCGCGAACAGAGGCAGCGAGATGCTCGGCGTCCCGGTCATGTTGTGCAGCGGCGTGTAGTTCACATAACCGAACAGCGCGTCGAACAATTCGTCCACCGGCCGCGTCGGCGCGAGGTGGCCGAGCAGCGGCGGCACGCTCGCGGTGACGGGCGAGAGCACAACGTCGAACCGCTCGTGGAAGCCGGCCAGCGCCGCCGCGGCACGATCGACCTGCGCCAGCGCCTCGGCGAGCAGCTCGGGCGTTACGCCCGCGCGCCGCCCGGCGAGGCCGAGCGTCCATGGCTCGAGCACCTCGCACGCGCGGTCGCCATAATGATCGACGGTCTCGCCGCCGAGATAGTCCCACAGCGTCGTGAAGCCCGTGCGCAGCGCCGCACGGTCGATCGGCTGCGCGACCTCCTCGACCCGATGCCCCAGCGTCTCGCACAGTGCCGCCACACGCCGGACCACTGCCTCGACCTCAGGCTCCGGCCCGGCGCCGTCCATGCCGGTCAGGTCGAGCGCGATCCGCAGCTTCCGGCCCGGCGGTACCGTGGCGCCCTTCTCAACCGGGCGCAGATGCCGCGCCGCCCAGACGGTATCGCGCATCGACCGGCCATAAAGGCTGTCCGAGCACAGGATATCGTCGACCAAATTATACGCCCGCGCGCGGACGTTCCAGCCGCGGCTCGGCTTGAAGCCGATGATCCCGCAGTTGGACGCGGGGATGCGGATCGATCCGCCGGCGTCGCTTGCGGTGGCGAAGGGCACCAGCCCTGCCGCCACTGCCGCGCCTGCGCCGCTGCTCGATCCGCCCGAGCTGCGCGACAGGTCCCACGGGTTGCGCGTCGGACCGTAGAGCAGCGCCTCGCCACTCGCGTTCAGCCCGAATTCGGGCATGGTCGACATACCCACTGGCACCATTCCCGCCCGGTCGAGCGCCTCTGCCAGCGGAAAGGCGCGGCTTGCGATCTCCCCCTTCTTCGCCCGCGACCCTGCCTCGCACAGGAACCCGGGATATTCGAGCGAAGCCTTGAGCAGATACGGCACCGCCACCATCGGCGCGTCGCGATCTACCCGTGCCGCGGCTTCGCGCGCATGGCGGAAGGCGCGCACCGCGAGCGAATTGAGTGCGCCGTCCACGGCCTCGATCCGCGCGATCGCCGCCTCGACCAGTGCCTCAGGCGGAACCTCGCCGCGCCGGACCAGATCGGCCTGGCCATGCCCGTCGAGCCGCGCGATCGCGTCGGCCTGCGCAAGCGTCATCGACATGCTCATCCCTTCCCAAAACTACTGGTCGATCTGCACTGTGCGCTGGACGATTCGTCCAGCCTGCCACCCGTTTTCCCGGCCGTGTTACCCGTCAGGCCGCCTGCGCCGCCTCGACCGCCACCGGGGCGATTAGCCCGAACAGGTCGCGCGGATCGGCGGGGTTCGTGATCAGGTCGAGCGTTTCAAACTGCCCCGTCTCCGTCGCGAGATCGCGCAGCAGCCGCAGCGCCGCAAAATCCTCGACCGCAAAGCCGACCGAATCGAACAGCGTGATCTCGTCACGCCGTGTCCGCCCCGACGCCTCGCCACGGATCACCTGCCACAGTTCGGTCACCGGGAAGTCCGCGGGCATCTGCTGGATCTCGCCCTCGATCCGGGTCTGCTCGGTCAGTTCGACGAAGACGCTGGCGCGTGCGAGGATGTCCTTCTGCAGCTCGGTCTTGCCCGGGCAGTCACCGCCAACGGCGTTCAGATGAACCCCGGCGCCGACCATATTGTCGGAGAGGATCGTCGCCTGGACCTTGTCCGCGGTCACGGTGGTGACGATGTCCGCGCCCATCACCGCGCTGCCCGGCTCCTCGCAGGCGATCACGCGTACGCCGCGCCCGGCCATGTTGCGCACGAACTTGGCGGTCGCGGCGGGATCGACGTCATAGACGCGCACCGTCTCGATCCCCAGCACCGCGCGGAACGCCGCGGCCTGGAACTCCGATTGCGCGCCAAGCCCGATGATCGCCATCGTCCTCGCCTCGGGCCGGGCGAGATGCTTCGCCGCCAGTGCCGACATCGCCGCGGTGCGCAGCGCGGTCAGGATCGTCATTTCCGACAGGAACACGGGATAGCCGGTCTCGACCTCGGCCATCAGCCCGATCGCGACCACGGTCTGCAGCCCGCGCTCGAAATTATACGGGTGCCCGTTCACATATTTGAAGCTGTAGAGCGCATCGTCCTGCGTCGGCATCAGCTCGATCACCCCGCCTGGGCTGTGGCTGGCAAGCCGCGGGATGCGCTCGAACCGGTCCCAGCGGCGGAAATCGGCCTCCAGATAATCGACCATGCGCGCCAGCACCGCGTCGATGCCAACCTGCGCCACGATCCGCCGGATCTCGCTCACGCCCACAAACTGCACCATCGCCGCCTCCCTTGGTCTCTGGCCTTGATCTCCAGCGATGCTAGAGGGCGGGCGGGTGCAGGCGACAGGCACATGCTGCGCAACTTCGTGCGCTCATTTGATCAATCTGCTCACCCGATCCGCACAGATTGCGGACCCGTCGCCGTGCATGAACTGGCCCGTGACAGGCCTGCGCAAGACGTGTGGAGAATAGGCAGATGCACGAGCTCGATGATCTCGACCGGCGGCTGATCGCCGCGCTGCGCGAAGATGCGCGGATGCCGATCACCCGACTCGCCGCGGTGCTCAAGGTTTCGCGCACGACGGCGCAGGCGCGGCTCGACCGGCTACTGGAAAGCGGCACCGTGCTCGGCTTCACCATCCGCGCGCGCCAGTCGAACGATCAGGTCCGCGCGGTGATGATGATCGAGATCGAGGGCCGATCGACCACTGCGATCATCAAGCGGCTGCGCGGCTTTCCCGAACTGGCGGCGCTGCACACCACCAATGGCGGTTGGGATCTGGTCGCGGAGATCACCGCAGCGAGCCTCGCCGATTTCGACCGCATCCTGCGCGAGGTGCGCCAGATCGAAGGCGTGCTCAACAGCGAGACGAGCCTGCTGCTCAGCAGCCTTTAGGGGCCAGGCAATCCGATTTCCCGTTCGTCCCGAGCGCAGTCGAGGGACTTGACGCAACCCTAGTGTGTCTCGACTTCGCTCGACACGAACGGCCTCGGGTTAGGCGTGTGGTTCTCCGCGCCGCGCCCGGGGCAGCAGGAACACCATCGCCGCGGCGATCAGTCCGCCCAGACCCATCGTCAGCGAGACCGCGAACAGGCTGTTCCCGCTCGCGAACAGCGCGCCTGCAACCACCGGCCCGACTGCCGATCCGCCGCGCCCCACGCCGATCACGAACCCGGTCCCGCTCGCCCGCAACGCCGCGGGATAGGTCTGCGCAAGGATCGGATAGAGCCCGACCACCCCGGCATTGATGAAGAAGGCGGCAATGGCAGCCGTCACCGACAGCCGCACCAGATCCGCCCCCGCCAGCCCGAATGCACCGATCGCGACGAACCCCGCGAGCATCGCCCCGCCGACCAGCGGTCGCAGGTTGAAGCGCTGGCTCGCCAGCCCGATCAGCACCGCCCCGCTCAGGTTCCCGACATTGGCCCAGACCAGCACCCGCCCCGCCTGTGCCGCGTCGAACCCCAGATCGACCACGATCTTGGGGATCCATTTCTGGATATAATAGAAGAACAGGATCTGCGCGAAATACGCGGCCGTCAGCAGGATCGTCACCCGCGCATAGTCGCGCTTGAAGAGCGAGGCGATCGAGGGCTTCACCCGCATTTCGGGCAGCGCGGGCAAGGCCGCCACCGCGGCATGCCCCAGTCGCTTGAGCGTCCGGTTCACCTTCTCAAGCGCCCCCGCCGGCCGCCGTGCGATCAGCGATTCGATCGATTCGGGCAGGAAGAACACCGCCAGCGGGATCATCGCCGCGCTTGCTACCCCGCCCAGCATGAACACCGACCGCCAGTCCCCGGTCGAGGCGAGCAGCGCCGATGCGACCAGCCCGCCCAGGATCGCCCCGGTCGAATAGCCCGCAATGTTGAGCGCGACGTTGAGCCCCCGCCTCCGGTCATTGGAAAACTCGGCCACCATCGCACTGGTCGAGGACAACATCCCCCCGATCCCGATCCCGGTCAGGAAGCGGATCGCCGACAGCATCTCCACCCCGTTCGCGACGGTTGCAGCGAACATCCCCGCGGTCATCACGCTCAGGCAGCCAAGGATCGTCGGCCGCCGGCCGATGCGGTCGGCGACATTGCCGATCAGCACCGATCCTACCGCCATGCCGAGCAACTCCATCGACAGCACGATGCCCAGCGTCGCCTTGTCCACCCCCCATTCGGTGGCGATCCCCGGCGCCGCGAAGCTGATCGCCAGCACGTCGAAGCCGTCCAATGCGTTGAGCGCAATGCACAAAGCCACCACCACGATCTGCAGCCGGTGCATCGGCGCTGCGGCAATCACCGCGCGCGGGTCGTTGGTCATATGCCTCTCCCGCCGGCCACGGTCCGCATTGGCCGTCCGGTCGTCTCGTTGAACCTGATCGCCTGGCCTAGCTCAGCGTCGCGAGATGCTTCGCGACGATCGCCGCCATCTCCGGCCGCCGCTCGAGGCAGCGCGACACCGGCCCCACGACCACCACCGACAGCCGCCGGTCGCTGCCCGTCAGCGGCAGCGCCACCCCGGCCAGATCGGGCGTGTATTCGGTGTTGCTCTGGTGCCAGCCCATCTGCGCCGCCTCTGCCAGCCGCGCCTCGACCGCCTCCGGCCCGACCGGGGTGGTCGGCGCATAGGCGACGAAATCGATCTTGCGGTAGAGCTTCTCGCGCTCCTCGCGCGACATCTGCGCCAGCAGCGCGCGACCCGCAGACGTCGCATGGATCGGCACGCGATCCCCGACCTTGGCGAAGTAGCGCACCAGCTGGCGCGATTCCGCGACATCGACAAAGGTCGCAAAGATCCCCGCGGGCGCGGCGATCGCCACCGTCTCGCCGGTCGCTTCCATCAAGTCGCGCGCCAGCCGCTGGAATTTGGCGGGCAGCGGCTCGGCCGCGCTCACCGCCTCGGCCAGCACCAGCCAGCGCGGGCTCGGATAATAGGCACCCCGCCCGCGCGGCTCGTAGAGATAGCCCATCGACGCCAGCGTGCCGATCAGCTTGAACGTGCTCGACCGCGGCCAGCCCAGTTCGTCGGCCATTTCCGCGGGTGTCGCCGGGCGCAGGCGGCGCGCGAAATACTCCAGCACTTCGAGCGCATTGGCAGCCTGACGGACGGTGTTCATGCCGCCCATATGACGCAAGCACGGACTCTTTGCGAGCGCGCCTGACGGCGCGGCGCGGCACCGGCCCGCTCCCCCACCCGGCCACCCATAGGATACCGGCGCTGGGTGGGCGGGTGGGGGAGCGGGCCGGTGCCGCACTTGAATGCGTAAGCATTCAACAACAACTCAGCGCGCCGTGAAGCCGCCATCGACCGGCAATGCCACGCCGGTGACGAAGCTCGCCTCGTCCGAAGCCAGCCACAATGCCGCATCGGCAATCTCCCCCGCCTGGACCAGCCGCCCCATCGGCACATTCGCGATCAGCTTGGCCTCGTTCGCCGCCGCCTCGGCCGGGTCGCCGCTGCGGCCGGTGAAGCCGGTCTTCATTGGCGTGTCGGCAAGCCCCGGACACACCACGTTGACGCGGATACCGTCCGCGGCCAGCGCCAGCGCGAGGCTCTTGGTCAGCCCGACCACGCCCCATTTCGCCGCCGAGTAGATCGGACTCATCATCGATCCGACCAGGCCCGAGACCGATGCGGTGAAGATGATCGATCCGCCCCCGCGCTTGCGCATATACGCCGCGACCTGCCCCGCCCCAAGCGCCGCAGCGGTGACGTTGAGGTCGATCGCCTTGCGATAGGCGTCGAGGTCGAGGTTCTCGACCGACGCCGGCCCCGGCATCCCGGCATGCGCCCACAGGATATCCGCCCCGCCCAGCCACTCGGCCGCCTTGTGGATGCTGCCCTTGGCGTCCTCGGGATCGAGCAGGTCGGCAGTGATGCCCTTCACCTTGTCCGCGCCGAACTCCGCGACCAGCGCATCGAGTGCCTCCGGATTGACGTCGATCGCCGCCACCTTCGCGCCCTCGCGCACAAAGCGTTCGACCCCCGCGCGGCCCATGCCCGATGCGGCAGCGGTGACGATGGCGAGCTTGCCGTTCAGACGCATGTGTACTTCCTCAGCTTACGAAGGGATCGGCGAACTTGCCGGTGGTGGAGATGATCGTGGTCTTGGTTTCGAGGAACGGGTCGAGCCCCTCGATCCCGTTCTCGCGGCCCCAGCCGCTCGCCTTCACCCCGCCGTAAGGGGTGGACCAGCGGATGTAGCGATAGGTGTTGACCCAGACCATGCCGGCCTCGATCCGCGCCGCCACGCGATGCGTGCGTCCGGTGTCGGACGACCACAGCCCGGCGGCGAGGCCATAGGGGGTCGAATTGGCGATGCTTACCGCTTCGTCCTCGCCGTCGAACGGGATGATCGCCGCGACCGGTCCGAAAATCTCCTCCTGCGCGATCCGCATATCGGCGGAGACTCCGGCGAACACCGTCGGCTCGACGAAATAGCCGCCCGCAAGCCCGTCGCGCTCGATCCGGTTGCCGCCCGCGACCAGCTCGGCGCCCTCGTCCTTGCCGATGCCGACATAGGACAAGGTCTTGTCGAGTTGCTGCGCATGCGCCTGCGGCCCCATATGCGTTGCGGGGTCGAGCGGCATGCCGACCCGCACCCGCCCCGCCCGCTCGCGGAACGCTTCCACGACGCGATCATAGACCGGCCGCTCGACCAGCACGCGGCTGCCCAGCGCGCAACTCTGCCCGCACAATGCCCAGGCCGAACCCGTCGCAGCATTCAGCGCATTCTCGATATCGGCGTCGGCAAAGATGATGTGCGGCGCCTTGCCGCCAAGCTCGAAGGTACAGCGCGTCAGCGTGTCCGCCCCGGCTTTCAGGATCGTCTTCGCCGTCGATCCCTCGCCGGTGAAGCTGATCTTGGCGACGTCGGGATGCGCGACCAGCCGTGCACCCGCGACCGTCCCGTCGCCCGGCACGACATTGACCACGCCCGGCGGAAACCCTGCCGCCTCGAACAGCTTCGCCAGCGCCAATGACGACGCCGGAGTCGATTCCGCGGGCTTGAGCACGACGGTGCACCCCGCCGCCAGCGCCGGACCCAGCTTCCACGCCGCCGCCATCATCGGGACGTTCCACGGCGTGATCGCACCGACCACGCCCACCGGATGCCGCGTGGTGAAGGCATGGACGCTGTCGTCCATCGGGATCGTCCGCCCGCCCAGCTTGTCGGCGAGCGAGGCGAACCAGTGATAATATTGGCTGTGCAGCCCGATATCGCCGCGCGACTCCCGCACCGCCCGGCCATTGTCGCGCGTCTCGATCTGCGCCAGCGCATCGACTTGGGTCGCATAGAGATCGGCGAACTTGCGCAGCAATGCTGCACGCTCCCACGGCGGCATCCGCCGCCACGGCCCCTCGAACGCCGCTTTCGCTGCCGCCACTGCGCGGTCGATATCCGCCGCCCCGCCATAGGCGACATCGCCCCAGGGCTCCCCGGTCGCCGGATCGATGCTCGGCCGCACGCCGCCATCGATCGGCGCCACCCATTCTCCGCCGATGAACAGCCTGTCGAACGCAAACCCGTCGAGCATCCCGACTCCATAAATTTCTATTTGTGGACTTATTTGTCTCTGTATATGAATTTAAGTCAAGAAGGAGAGACGGGTAATGCTGCCGCTGCTGGAGGGGATTCGGGTCATCGAGGTCGGCGCCGTGGTGCTCGGCCCCTATGCGGGGCAGATCCTCGCAGACCTTGGCGCCAAGGTGATCAAGGTCGAGCCGCTCGAAGGAGACATCGCCCGCAACGCCCATCCCTCGGGCACCGGCGGCGGCGCGCTCTTCGTGAACAACAACCGCAACAAACGGATGCTCGCACTCGACCTCAAGGCGCCCGAAGGCCGCGCCGCGCTCGCCCGGCTGATCGGCACCGCCGACGTCCTCTTCCACAATATGCGCGTCGACGCCGCCGAACGGCTCGGCCTCGGCTTCGACGCGGTCGCGGCGATCAACCCGCGCATCGTCCATTGCGCCGCGATCGGCTTCGGCCAGCGCGGCCCCTATCGCGACCGGCCGGCGTTCGACGACATCATCCAGGCGGCAAGCGGCGTCGCGGGCCTCGCCACCGCCACCGGCGGCGACCCGCGCTTCGTCCCGACGATCCTCGCCGACAAGGTCGCCGCACTCCACGCCGTCTACGGCATCCTCGCCGCGTTGGTGGCCCGCGCCAACGGCCGCGAGGGTGCAATTCAGGTCGAGGTCCCGATGTTCGAGGCGCTCGCCGCCTTCCTGCTCAACGAACATCTTGCCGGCGCGACCTTCGCGACGGACGGCGCGGTGGGCTATCCCCGCCTGCTCTCCCCTGACCGCCGCCCGTTCCGTACCGCCGATGGCTGGATCGCTGTCCTTCCCTATACCGACCGCCAGTGGCGCGCCTTCCTGTCCGAAATCGGGCGTGAGGATGTCGCGGCGAAGGACTGGTTCGCCGACCCGCGCCAGCGTCAGGCGCGCATCGGGGAGCTCTACGCGCTCGTCGCCGCCGCCCTGCCCGCGCGGACTACCGCAGCATGGATCGCGGCGCTCGAAGCCCGTGACGTCCCCTGCTCGAAGGTCAGCGGGATCGAGGATCTCCTCACCGACCCGCACCTCACTGAAATCGGCTTTTTCGACGTGCCCGCCGGCTATCCCGAAGGCATCGTCCGCACCCTGCCCCAGCCGGTGCGCTACGACGGCATCGCGGCATCACCCGATACCGCACCGCGACCGCTCGGTGCGGATAGCCGGGCGGTGCTCGCCGATTGCGGTTTCGGTGCAGATGAGATCGACCAGTTGATCGCGGCCGGAGTCGTAGGCTCCGAGTAGTGGCGGCCAAATTCCTCCCCGGTACGGGGAGGGGGACCGCCGAAGGCGGTGGAGGGGCCGCCGCGCAGACGGCGGGGAACGCTGCCACCCGCACCGCCCTCTACGGAGCGGCTCCACCTCCCCTTCAGGGGAGGAATAGTCTCCCCGCCACGAACGCCGCGCCATCGGCGATCCCCTTGCGCGCTACCGCCGCGACCGACATCGCCTCCAGAAAGCTGTGCGTCGCGCCAGGATAGACGATCGCTTCGATCTCGACCCCCGCCGCGCGCAGCCGCGCTTCCATCGCCAGCGACTGTTCGGTCAGCAGGTCGCATTCGGGGATGACCAGCAGCACCGGCGGCAGCCCGGCCAGACCGGCGAGCAGCGGACAGGCCAGCGGGTCGCTGCGCTCGCGTTCGAAATCGGTCAGGTAATTGCCGTAATAGGCCAGCGCTTCGGCGCGATCCATGATCGACCCGGGCCCGCCGAACGCCGCCTCTGCCGCATCGGAAACCGTGGTGGCGAAATAGCCATAGTTGGACAGGATCGCCTTTACCAAGCCGGTCTCGCCCCGCTCGCGCAACCGCAACGCGGTGGCGAAACTCAGGTTCGCCCCGGCCGAATCCCCGCCCATCGCCAGCCGAGCGGGGTCGATCCCAAGTTCCGCGCCATGTGCCTTGAGCCACAGCATCAACGCCTCGATCCGGTCGAGCGCTTCGGGGTATTTGTGCTCCGGCGACAACGGGTAATCGACCCCGATCACCGCGAAGCCGCCTGCCGCTGCATATTCGCGCATCAGCCGGTCATGCGTGTCGATCGAGAAGAGCGTGAACCCGCCGCCATGCAGATAGACCAAAGCCGGTGCCGGCTCGCGCACCCCCTCGGGAAAATGCACTCGTAGGTGCAGCTTGCCTGCGCCCGGATCGAACACGCGCTCGATCGTCCGCGCCATCTCCGGCCCGCCCCCGGCCCAGCGCGCCCGCACCGCCTCGCACACCGCGCGCTGCCCGGGAAAGTCGAGCGTCTCGAACGGTGGATGCTGCGCCCAGCGCGCCTTCATCTCGGCAAGGAACGCCGCGATCTCGGGATCGAGCGTCACTTGACCGGCAACCACTGCGCATCCTTGCCTTGCGCGAACCAGGGTGCGGGCAGCTTGCGCGCCACCGGCCAGAGTTCGTCGAGCGTCTCCGCGTCGAACAACTGCCCGCCGCGCATTACCAGGCTGATCGAACGCGTGTTGCGGATATCGGCCAGCGGATCACGGTCGAACACCACCAGGTCGGCATATTTACCGACCTCCAGTGTCCCCATGTCGCCCAGCCGTCCGATCGTCTCCGCCGCACCCGCGGTCGCCGCGTGCAGCACCGCCATCGGCGTCATCCCGCCCAGCGTGTGCGCCTCCATCTCGTAATGGATGCCGATCCCAGGCTCGTCGCCATGCGATCCCATGCCGACCAGCGCGCCCGCCTCCGCCAGCCGCTTCACGTCCGCCGCCAGCGCGGGCATGCGCGAGGCGTCGAGCGAGCCCCAGTCGCGATGCGCCAGCTTGTGCGCGATCGCCGCGGGCGGCCAGAAGCGCTTCACCTTGGCGTCGAGCGCGGGATCATATTTCGCGACATAGTAATGCCGGCCCGACGGCCCGCTGGTGTTGATCAGCAGGGTCGAGACATAGCTGGTCCGGGTGAGCGCATAGAGCTTGAGCACGTCCTCCTGCAGCGGCGCGATCGGCAGCGCATGCTCGTTCCCGGCATAGCCATCGAGGATCTGGGTCAGGATCAGCTTGGGGTTGTGGCTGCCCTCGGTGGTCGGAACGATGCCCTGCTCGCGCGCGGCCATCGCGATCCATTGCCGCACCGTCCGGCTCTCGCCGCGATACTGCTTGATGTTGCGCAGGCCCCAGGCTTCGCGATAGCGCCGCAGGATCGCCCGCGCCTCGTCGAGCGAGGCGATCCGCTCCTTCGAGAACAGCGCCGGCCCGGTCGAGCGCAACCGCGGCCCGACGATCAGCCCGGCATCGATCAGATCCTGATAGGCAACCTGATCGATCCCCAGGGTCGAGGGATCGAACGACGTGGTGACGCCATAGGCCAGCCGCGCGCGCAGCCCCCATTCCTCATAGCCGATGACGTTGCGGCGCACCCCGCCGATATGGTCGTGATCGTCGATCAGGCCGGGCGCGACGGTCTTGCCGCCAAGCTCGCGCACCGGCGTCCCTGCAGGTACCGCGAAACTCCCGCGCGGCCCGATCTCGGCAATGCGGTCGCCGGTGATCAGGATGTCGGCATCCTCGATCGCCTTGTCGCCACCCGCCCCCGTTCCACCAGCCATCGTCAAGGCACGCGCGCCGCGCAGCAACAGGCTCCCCGCCGGCTTCGCGCGCGGCAGCTCGGCGACCAGCTCGACATGATCCTTCGGCACCGGCGCCTTCGCATCGGGCAGCATTTGCACATAGTTGCCCACCGACCAGATCAGGCTCCCGTCGCCGCGCCAGTCGAAAAAGTCGGCGCCCATATCGGTCACGCGCCGCCCCGGATTGCCCGGTGCGGTTAGGTCGATCTCCTTCGCCGGATCGGCGGGTGTGGGAACGACATAGAGCTGCTCGCTGGTCTGCGCCGCGATCCATTTGCCGTCGGCGCTGATCCGCATATCGTCCGCGGTCGCGGGCACATCGGTGAAATAATAGCCCTGCGCCTTGACCATCGCCACGCGCCGCTTCGCGCCGGACTTGAGGTCCACCGCCACCAGCCCGTCGTCGCTCATCAGATACGCCGTACCCGGCTGGCCGTTCACGAAATGCGGCTTCTGCCCCAACCGCCCGCTCGTCACCACCCGCGCCGCCCCGCCCGCCGCGGGAATCGCCACCAGCTCCGCCTGCCGCACCGTCCCGAATTCGAAGCTCGTCTGCTGCCGCGCCGCCGCCGGGGACCGCACCGCGAGGATCGTCGTCCCGTCCGGCGTAAAGGCTGGATGCGTATAGAAGGCAGAGACATCGCTCACCCGGACCGGCTTGCCCGATCCGTCGGCGGCGATGCTCCATACCGCCCCGCCCGCGCCTTCGCTCCAGGTGACATAGGTGATGCGCCTGCCGTCCGGGCTCCAGCCCGGCAGCGACGGCGGATCGCCCGCGATCGGCAGCCGCACCGCCGCGCCGCCGTCGATCGCCTGCACATAGACGCTGCCCAAAGCCGCGAACGCGACGCGCTTCCCGTCGGGCGAGGGCGTCGTCCCCTGCGGCAGCTTGGCGCGCACCGCGCCGGTCTCTTCCCGGAAGCCGATCCGCGTCCCCGGCCCGACCTCAAGGTCGAGCTTCGCCGTGAACGGAATCCGCACCGCCGCCGATCCGTCGACCGGCCGCCGTTCGATCTTGCCGTTCACCGCGATCAGGATCGCCTTGCCATCGGGGGTGAAGCTGTAGCGCGGGATCAGATCCATCCACGCCGCGCCGTTCATCAGGTCGAGCGGCGCCGGACCCAGGTCGCGATCGACCCCGGTGGTGAGGTCACGCACCCGCAGCCGCGTCTCCGCCATCCGCCGCGTGGCATAAACGAGCAGCCTGCCGTCAGGCGAGATCGCCGGACGGAAGAAGGTCTCGCCCCCCGCCTCACGCCCGCCCGAGCTGCCGATCACAATATCCTCGGTCCCGGTCGCAAGGTCCCGGCGCACGATCGTCCACGCCACCGGCTCGTCGAACGACAGGTCGCCCGTGCGCCGCGCGAAATAGAGATATTTGCCGTCCTTCGACGCCGCCGCGCCGAGCGTGCTCTGCCACGCACTGCGCGGTGCGTCGGGCTTCAGTTTCGCCGGCGCGACCAGTTCGCCCGGCCCGCCGTCGACCGGATGCTTCCACAATTCGTAGCGGTCCCAGCGGATCCGCACCCGGCTGACATAGATATGCTTCCCGTCCGCGCTCCATTCGGGCGAGGTGCGCACCGCGCCGTCATCCTCGTCGGTGATCCGCCGCGCGCCGCTCCCGTCCGCCCGCGCGATCCACACATTGTCGCCGCCCGACCGGTCGCTGACATAGGCGATCCACTTGCCGTCCGGGGAGAAGGCCGGCTGCACCTCGAACGCGATACCCTGCGCGATCGGCACCGCACGCCCGCCGGTCGCCGGCATCGCATAGAGTTCGCCCAGCATGTCGAACAGGATCGTCTTGCCGTCGGGCGAGACCGCGAGCGACATGAAGGTGCCGCTCGACACCTCGTAGCTCAGCGTGCGCCGCTCGGTCATCGGCAGCGCATCCTTGGCGAACGCAGGCGCCGCGAGCGCGACCATCGACACCAGACCCAGCAACGCCCGCTTCATTTCCATTCCCCCGAGAATGTGACCGGCAACCCTATCCCGCATCGGCTCACCCGCAACGGGCCAGTTCCGCCTTTTCGCGGCGGCCAGCCCTCAGTCCGGCTGCCAGGTTTCCACACGGAAGCTGTTCGGGTGATAGCGGTTCACCCCCGGCGCACCCGCAAACTCGGTGCTGTCGGCGCTGACGAGGTAGAGCCGCCCGGTGCGGTGGTCCAAGTCCATCATCCGCGCGCCCGGCCGGGTACGCACCGTCGCGACATGGCTCAGCGCATCCGGCCCCTCCCGTGCGATCACCGTCATCGTCCCGTCGCCATTGCTGCTGACGATGCGCTTGCGCGTGTCGTCGATCACCAGCGCGTCCAGCCCCTTGCCGATCGTCACGCGCGCCGTGACCTTGCCGCTCGCGGGATCGAGGATGAACACGCTCGGCCGCTCGCCGACGCATGCGCCGAGCAGGCGCCGGCTGTCCTTGAGGTACTTCATCTTCGACACGTTGCAGCCGACGTCCCAGCGCGCCTGTTCGGCCAGCGTGCGCGAATCGAGCTTGAGCACGATCCCGTCCATCCGCGCCGGGGCATAGAGGCTGCCCTGGCCGTCTGCGGCAGGATCGTCCATCTTGCGGAACGCAAAGCGCGTGGTGCGGATCAGCTTGCCGCTCGCCGCATCGATGCTGAACCAGGTCGCTTCCCGTTCGCGCGTGCCGGTGATGATGTGCAGCTGACCGGTCGCGGGGTCGAACGTCCCACTGTTCAGCCCGCCATCCTCCGCCAGCTTCGTCCGCGCGATCACCTTCAGCGTCTTGAGGTGAAAGCTCAGCAGCGACCCGTCGTCCATCGCGACATAGCCGCGGTCGAACTGCGGCAGCAGTACCGGCCCGTTGGCGCCTTCCGAATTGGGCAAAGTCGCCACCGCCCGCCCGCGATCGACGTCGTAGACGGTCAGCCCGTCCTTCAGCCGCGCCATGAACAGCCGTGCGCTTCCGGACTCGAACTTCACATAGTCCCATCCGGTATCGGTGCTGGGCAGCGTCACGCTTCCCGTCATCCGGTAGGGCAAGGGTTCGGCCTGCTGCGCCGCGGCGCTCCCGCACAGCAACGCCGCCGTCAGCGCGGCATGGAAAAGCTTCATCAAACCAGCTCCGTGTTTCGAAGGATCAGTGCAGATGGCCGTGCGCCCGCGGCTCGCGCATCCGCCACGCCACCACGAACGCCACCGCGCAGACGGCCGAGACGTACCAGGCGAACAGCCCCTCATGCCCGGCCTGCTTCAGCATCAGCGCCGCCCATTCGGCGGTGCCGCCGAAGATCGCCGAGGCGATGGCGTGGCCAAGCCCGACGCCAAGCGCACGGACATGCGCCGGGAACAGCTCGGCTTTGAACAGGCCGGAGACCGAGGTGTAGAAGGACAGGATCGCCAGCGCAGCGAACACCAGCAGCCCCGCACTCCACATCGTCTGCGCCTGCCCGATCGCGCCGAGCAGCGGCACCGCAAACAGCGTCATGCCGCCGCTGAAGATCAGCAGGTTGGTCCGCCGCCCGATCCGGTCCGAAAGCGTGCCGAGCACCGGCTGGAGCAGCAGAAAGGCAAAGGTGACGATCAGCATCGTCCGGCTCGCGCTCGCCACGTCCATGCCCGCGGTGTTGACGAGGTATTTCTGCATATAGGTGGTGAAGGTGTAGAGCGTCACCGCGCCCGCGGCGCTCAGCGCCATCACCACGAACATCGCGCGCGGATGCTGAAACAGCGTCTTGAGCGACCCCGCATCCCCGTCCTTGCCCGTGGGCTCGGCGGTCTCGTGCATCACGTCGCGGAACAGGATGAACACCCCCGCCAGCACCGCGCCGAGGATGAAGGGCAGACGCCAGCCCCATTCGCGGATCGTCTCCTCGCTCATCGTCGACTGCAGCGTGAACACCACCAGCAGCGCGAACAGCTGCCCGCCGATCAGCGTGACGAACTGGAACGAGGCGTAGAAGCCGCGCTTCCCCGGCTCTGCGATTTCGCTCAGGTAGGTCGCCGCCGCGCCATATTGCCCGCCGGTGGAGAAGCCCTGCATCAGCCGCGCGACCAGCAGCAGCGCCGGGGCCGCCGCGCCGATCGTCGCATAGGTCGGCAGCACGCCGACGAGCAGCGATCCTGCCCCCATCAGCACCACCGACGCGACCATCGCCGCGCGCCGTCCGTGGCGGTCGGCATAGCGTCCGAAGAACCAGCCGCCCAGCGGCCGGATCAGGAACCCTGCGGCATAGATCGCGGCGACGTTGAGCAGCTGCGCCGTGCGGTCTCCCGCCGGGAAAAAGGCCGATGCGAAGTACAGTGCCGTGTACGCATAGGCGTAGAAATCATACCATTCGATCAGGTTGCCGACCGATCCCGCCACCGCCGCCCGCGCACGAGTCTTGCGATCGAGCGGCACGGCCTGCGCCGGGCGCGTGTCGAGGGGGGCGTCCCCGTCTGCGGGCACGCCGATCATTCCGGGAATCCGGGTCATCATTCCTCTCCTGCGCGGGGAGCTAGCCCCGCAGCTTCGCTATCCGGCCAGCTCGCGTGATCGCGCCGCTGCCGCTTCGACGACCTTCCGGACCAGCCGGTCGATCGCATCCTCATCGTCCATCCGGGCAAGACCCGCCGCAGTGGTGCCGCCGGGGCTGGTCACCTGCCGCCGCAGCTCAGCCAGCTCGGCCGGGTCCGCGCCTGCCAATGCCGCAGCGCCGGTAAAGGTCGCGCGCGCCAGCTGCATCGCCAGCTCGGGCGGCAGCCCCTCCTCGGCGCCCGCCTTGGCCAACGCCTCGGTGAAGCGGAAGAAATAGGCCGGGCCACTGCCCGAAACCGCCGTCACCGCGTCGATCTGCGCTTCCTCGTCGATCCATACCACCTGCCCGGTCGGGCCGAGCAGCTCGTTGACCGTCGCGAAATCGCCCATCCGCACGTCGCGCCCGGCGACCGCGGCGGTGATCCCCTGCCCGATCGCCGCGGGCGTGTTGGGCATGGTCCGTACCGTCCGCCCGCTGCCCAGCGCATCGCTCAGCCCCTGCAGCGTGATCCCCGCCATGATCGACACGAATAGCGCATCGTTGCGGGCCAGCGGCCGCAGCGATTCGCCGATCGACGGGAACACCTGCGGCTTAACCGCCAGTACGACTGCCAGCTCGCCGCCCGCCTCGACATCGTCGAGCGAGTCCACCCGCTCGGCGCCCTCGGGCAATTCGGCCGCCATCGGATCGAACACCAGCACGCGATGCGCGCCCTTCCAGCCGCGCGCCATCGCGCCGCCCATCCGTCCGCACCCGACCAACAACACGTCCATCAGCGAGTATCCTTATAGCGTTCGGCAAGCAGATCCTGCCGCGAACGCGCCGATACCCGACGTCCCTCGATGATCACAGCCGCCGCGTTGGTCGACGGCTCCAGCGGATCGCCGTCCCACACCACCAGATCGGCGTCGGCGCCGGCGGTCAGCGTGCCGCCGCCCTTGCTCCAGATGCTCAGCGGATTGACCGTCACCGCGCGCAGCGCCTCGGCATAGGGCAGGCCATTTGCCACCGCGATCCCTGCGCCCTCGCGCAGCGCCATGCCGGCATTGTAGTTGGTGTGGATCTTGCCGCCCGCGAGGCCAAAGGCGACCTTCACCCCCGCCCGCGTCAGGATCGCGGCATTGTCCTGCCGCGCGCCCAGCTCGTCGAAGCCGCCGGGCAGGTTGGTCGACGGATCGAGCACTACCGGAATCTTCGCCGCGGCAAGCTGCTCGGCGGCGCGCCAGGCCTGCGCACCTTCGACGATGATCACACGGATGCCGAACTCGCTGGCCAGCCGGATCGCCTCGCGAATGTCGGACTCGCGATTGGTGTGGATCGCCAGCGGCGTCTCGCCCGAAATCACGCCTCGGATCGGTTCCTCGCCCACGCGACGCCCCCGGCCCGGCGGCGGACCGCGGCGGTCATGCTTCTTGGCGTCCTCGGCATCGCGTGCCGCCGCCGCACGCTTGGCGTCGCTCAGCGCCTTGCGCAGAACGGCCCATTGCTGCGCGCGCGACCCGACCCGGTCCCACGCGCCGCCGCCGATCACGGCATAGACCGCCACCTCGCGCTCACCCAGGATATCGACGCCCTCGCGGAACCGCGCGATCGCCGGCTCGCCCGCGAACACCGGGATGCGCGAGTTCGCCGGATAGATCAGCGCCCGGGTAATCCCGTCGGCGCGGATCAGGCTAACCAATGTCGAATTACCGTTGAGCGCGCGCGACGGATCGAAGCCGGGATTGCGCTCGTCCGCCGATCCCTGATCGCGCGTGTCTGCCGATGCGGTCTCGATCAGCCCGACCTGCGTCGCACCGTTCATCAGCCCCGGCGTCACCGGCCTGCCGCGCGCATCGATCACACTCGCGCCTTCCGGCACGCCGCCGCCCGGCGTGACCGAAACGATCTTGCCATTCTCGATCAGGATCGTGGCGTCCTTGACCGGCTCGCCCGATTCCATCGTCCAGGCCTCGGCATGGGTGACGGCAAGCGTCTGGGCCGCGGCGGGCGTGGCGGCGAGCGCCAGCAAGCAAGCGATCGTCCGGATCATCGCACGCCTCCCCGTCCCAGTTCGAAGTCGGATACCGGCGCTGCCGGCGGCTTCGACCGGTCCCACGCCACCGCGCCGTCGATCAGCACCAGATCGGCCTTGGTGTAGATGCTGAACGGATCGCCCGACCACAGCACGAGATCCGCCTGATAGCCGGGCTTCAGCGTACCCACCTTGCCTTCCAGCCCCAGCAGCTTCGCCGGATTGCTGGTCGTCCATTTGATCATCGTCTCGGGCGGGGTCTCGATGCCGATCCGCCGCCCCGCCGCTGCCGCCTTGGCCGCGGTGATGTTGAGCCGCTGGCCGTCCGCCGCCGAGTCCGAATGCATCATCACGCACACCCCGGCGCGCTCGAGCAAAGGCGCCTCGGCGCGCACCGCGTCCTGCGCTTCGATCTTGAAGCCCCACCAGTCGGCCCAGACCGCCGCGCAAGTGCCGCTCTCGCGCAACAGCCCGGGGATCTTGTACGCCTCGGTCGCATGGTGGATCGCGCCGATGCGGAAACCGAACTCCTTCGCCACCGCCAGCACCGACGCGATGTCGTTGGCACGGTAGCAATGCAGATTGACCCGGATGTCGCCCGCCATGATGCCGAGCAACACTTCCTTCTTGAGGTCGCGCCCCGCCTTGCCCGCCGCCCGCTCGCGGCCATAGGCCTGCGCGTCGAGAAAGGCCTGCCGCATATACGCGACCACGCCCTGCCGGCTGGTCGGTCCCTCATTGTCGTCGTCGGCACCCCAGCTCTTGGGGTTCTCGCCGCACGCCATCTTGAAGCCCTGCGCGCTGCCGGACACCTTCATGTCCCACACCGTCGCGCCGCGCACCGGCTTTACCACCACCGATCGCCCGGCAAAGATCGGCGTCGATCCCGGCAGGATCTGCATCGTCGTCACGCCGTTCATCAGGCCGCGGTCGAAGCCCATGTCCTGCGGATTGACCGCGGTCTCGATCCAGGTGTCGGCGCTGTTGGGGCTGCTCACTTCGGCGACATCGCTCGCCTCGCGGTCGATATCGGTCAGCGGCACGACGAAGGTGCCGTTATGCGTGTGCACATCGATCACCCCGGGCGTGACCCAGCGCCCCTTCGCATCCACCTCGCGCACGCCGGGATTGGCCAGCGCCTTGCCGACCGCGACGATCTTGCCGCCGCGCACCAGCACGTCGCCGCCGTCGATCCGCCCGCCCGCGCCGTCGAGGATCGTCGCCCCGCGCAGCAGCATGTCATCGGGAGCCGCGGGCGTGTAGCGACTCGGGAACGGATCCGCCTGCCACGGCGCGGGCCGGACCTGCGCCATGCCCGGCGTCGTCAGCAAGGCCGCCGCCGCGATCGCCGAGCCGAACCATGCCCCCGTCTTCATCTCAACGCCCCCCGTTGAACCGTTTCATCCACGCCACGCTGTCCGCGTCAGGCAGCGCGCCAAGGATCGCGTGCAGCGTCGCGCCATCCTCGTCCTGCCCCAGCTTGAACTTGCCCGAAAGCGCCGTGACGCGCGCCCGGAAACCGATGATCCGCTTCAGCATGCCCTGATAGCGTGGCCCCAGCTCCTCGACGCCCCAGGGCTTGGCGCGGCCAGCCTCCATCGCATCGATCAACACCTTGAGCGAATATTCCGTCAGCGCGTCATCGAAGCCGATCTCTGCCGACACCTTGATCTGCGCATAGTTCCAGGTCGGCGCCCAGTCGCGCCGCCCGGCATGCTCGGGGCTGACATAAGCGTCCGGCCCGCTGAACAGGATCGTCGCGCGCGGGTCGCCGGTCAGCGCGGCATAGAGCGGGTTGGACCGCATCAGATGCCCGATCAGCTCGATCAGCCGGCCCTCGCCGTCATAGACGCCGATCAGCGGCAACAGGCTCGCCTCGAGCGCCCCTGCCCCGCCGCCGCACACCCAGGCGAGCGGAAAGCCTTCGATCAGGGCACGCACATCCGCATCGCCGAACCGCTCGAACAGCGGCCGGTTTTCCTGCGTTTCTACTGCGCCCGTGCTTGCTTGAGCCCCGTCCATCTGCCCCGATGCCTGTGATTGATGGCCCCCTTCTTCCCCAGTGTTCGGGGAGCGACAAGCGCCAAGACCGAAAAGCATCGGGGTCCAGCCGGGCGTTGCCAGCGCCGATTTACCGCGTTAGCCTTGGCCCCCATCGTGTATTTCAATGATGGAAGGAACCGGTCCAATGCTACGTCCGTGGCAGGTCAGCCTGGGAGAGCGAATCGATCCCGCGCGCGACGTTCCGATCTATATGCAGATCATCCAGGCGCTGATTCGCGACATCGAACGCGGGCGGCTCACCTCAGGCACCTACCTCCCCTCCAGCCGCGAGCTGGCGCAGGTGCTCGGCGTCAACCGCAAGACCGTCGTCCTCGCCTATGAGGATCTGATCGCGCAGGGCTGGCTCGATTCGGCGGGTACGCGCGGGACGATGGTCTCCGCCTCGCTGCCCGAACCCGCGAACAAACAGCGGACCGAGGCCGAGGCGACGATGAGCAACGTGCCGGTCGATTACCGGTTCGCCGCCCCGCCCCAACGCCCGCTCGCTCTGCCCTCCGGTCCCGGGCTCAAGCTCGACGAGGGCGCGCCCGACGGCCGCCTGTTCCCGGCCGACCTGCTCGCCCGCGCCTATCGCTCCGCTGCTCACCGCGCCTCGCGCGAGAATCGCTTCCAGTACGGCAATCCGCGCGGCACTCCGGCCCTGCGCGAAAGCGTCGCGACGATGCTCAAGAGCCAGCGCGGACTGCCCGTCACCGCCGAGAATATCTGCATCACCCGCGGCAGTCAGAACGGCATCTTCCTCGCCGCACAGGTGCTGGTCCGCCCCGGCGACACGGTGATCGTCGAGGCGCTGACCTATGAGCCAGCGGTCGCCGCCTTCCGCGCGCTCGGCGCCAATATCGTCGCGGTCGGACTGGACGAGGACGGGATCGATATCGACGCGGTCGAGCATGCCTGCCGCCGGAACGCGGTGCGCGCGGTGTTCGTCACCCCGCACCACCAGTTCCCAACCACGGTCTCGCTCCGCCCCGAGCGCCGCCTGCGCCTGCTCGAGCTGTCGCACCAGTTCGGCTTCGCGATCATCGAGGATGATTACGACCACGAATTCCATTTCGAATCGCAGCCATTGCTGCCGATGGCCGGCTATGGCCCGGGGCACGTCATCTATGTCGGATCGATGTCGAAGCTGCTGCTTCCGGCGCTGCGCATCGGCTATGTCGCCGCGCCGCCCCCGGTGATCGACGCGATCGCGCACATGGTCTCGCTCACCGACGGCATGGGCAATGCGCTGACCGAGGACGCCGCCGCCGAGCTGATCGAGAATGGCGAGCTTAGACGCCATGCGCGGAAAGTGCGGCAGGTCTACGCCAAGCGCCGCGAGAGCTTCGCGGCGGAAATCGACCGCACGCTCGCCGGCATTGCCGATTACAAGATGCCCGACGGCGGCCTCGCCTTCTGGCTGCGCTTCCACACCGATCTCGACGCGATGGAGGCCCGCGCCGCCGCGATGGGGCTGCGCTTCGCCGCTTCGCGGTCGTTCATGACGCGCGACGACGCGCCGCGCGGCCTGCGTATCGGCTTCGCCAGCCTCAACGAACATGAGGCGAAGACCGCGGTCGCGGCGCTGCGCGAGGCGGCGGGGTGACTGGTCCCTTCAAAAACCACGGACTTGGATGTTCTCCGATCCATCGCAAAGGTTGAGCCTTGGCCGAAAGGGAGGACAAAAAGATGAAGTATCTCGCAATCGCCGCCGCAGCCTTGGCCCTGCCGCTGGTTCCCGCCGCGGCACAGGATGCACCCAAGCCCGCCGCCGCGCAGGAAGCCTGGCCGGAGGCATGGTTCGAAATCTTCAAGCTCGCGCCGGGCAAGCAGGAAGAGTTCATCCGCCGCATCGATCAGGCGGATCAGGTCGCCGCCGCCGGCGGCCAGCCGCCGATCCAGCTCTTCTTCCATGAGAATGGCGCCGATTTCGACGTCATCATCTTCAAGCCCGTCACCGGCTTCAAGCCGACCCCCGCGCAGGAAGCGGCGATGAACGCCAAGCGCAAGGAACTCGGCATGCCGAGCGGCCCGGCCTATTTCGTCAATATCCGCGAGCTGATCGCCGAACACACCGACTCCAAGACCTATGGCCCGCTCTCCGCGGCGAAGTGGCTCGCCCGGCTCGACAAGTGGCGCGCCGAAAATCCGCCGCGCAAGTCGGCGATGGGCAAGTGATGCCGGGCCGGCGCGCGTTCCTCGCGCTCGGCGCGGGCACGGCGGCCGCCGCGATGACGCGTGCCGCCTTCGCCGCCGAGGGTGACCTCGACACCGCGTATCTCAATGCGCGCGTCTGGACCGGCGCCGGCCCGACCACCCGCACCGACGCGATCGGGGTGAAGGGCGGCCACATCGCCGCGATCGGCACTGGCGCCGTCCGTGCGCGTACCGGCAAGCGGACGCGGGTGATCGACCTTCAGGGCGCGTTCGTCACGCCCGGCTTCATCGATCCGCACGTCCATTTCGTGAAGGCGGCGACGATGCTGTCGCAGCCCTCGCTGCGCGACGCCGCCGATCCCAAGGAATTCGTCGCGCGCATCGCCGCCGCGGCCAAGGCGCTGCCCAAGGGCGCCTGGCTCGAAGGCGGAAACTGGGATCAGGACCGCTGGGGCGGCGAGATGCCGCACCGCAAATGGATCGACGCGGTCACGCCCGACACGCCGGTCGCAGTGATCCGCTACGACCTCCATATGCTGTTCCTCAACTCGCTGGCGCTCAAGCTCGCGGGGATCGACCGCAACACCGTCTCGCCGCCGGGCGGGGTGATCGAGAAGGACGCCAGCGGCGAACCGACCGGCATCGTCAAGGATGCGGCCAAGGACCTCGTCCTGCGCGCGATCGGCGACCAGACTCCCGAACAGATCGACGCCGTCACCCGGCAGGGCATCGACCTCGCGCTCAGCAAGGGCGTCACCCAGGTCCACCCGACCGAGTTGGAGACGATCAGCTTCGATTCGACCCGCCGTCTGCGCGCGAAGGGCGAGACCGGGCTTCGCTTCCGCCACTATCTCCCGCTCAAGGATTGGGAGGCGCAGGCCGCGCTGATCGCCAGCGAAGGCCGCGGCGACGACTGGGTCCAGTGGGGCGGGTGCAAGGTGGTGTTCGACGGGTCGCTGGGCTCGCGCACCGCGCGCTTCTACGAACCCTATCTCGACGAGCCCGGCACGCGCGGCATCGTCGTCACCGATCCGAAGGATCTGCTCAACTGGATCACCGGCGCCGACAAGGCCGGCATCCAGGTCACCGCGCATGCGATCGGCGACGAGGCGAACGACATCGTCCTCGACACCTTCGCCGCCGTCGCCAAGGCCAACGGCCCGCGCGACCGCCGCTTCCGCGTCGAGCATGTCCAGCACATGAAGCCCGCGGCGATTCCGCGGTTCAAGGCGCAGGACGTCATCGCGTCGGTCCAGCCCTATCACGCGATCGACGATGGCCGCTGGGCGGTGCGCCGGATCGGCGAGGAGCGGCTCAAGACCAGCTTCGCCTTCGGCTCGCTCGTCCGTTCGGGCGCGCATGTCTGCATGGGGTCAGACTGGCCGGTCGCGCCGATCGATCCGCTCACCGGCCTTGAAGCCGCGGTCGATCGCGAGACGATCGACGGCAAGAACCCCAATGGCTGGTTCCCCGAACAGCGCATCACGCTGGCGCAGGCAATGCGCTGCTACACGCGTGAGGCCGCCTATGCCGGTTTCAACGACAGGAAGATGGGCCTGATCGCCCCCGGCTTCCTCGCCGACTTCGTCGTCTGGGACCGCGACCTCTTTGCGATTGACTCGCATTTACTGACCAAGGCAAAGGTGCTGCGTACGATCGTCGGAGGCGTACAACGCTTTGGCTGAACCCGCTTAGCCATTGCGGTCGCCAAATTACCCGTTTGGACCCTTGCACATCCCCAAACTGGATGTTTCGCGGACCAACCCCGACTCGCATGTTACCTTCACGATACAGAGCCTGGCTCAGATCAGGCCCGTATCGGGAGGGACACGCAACACCAGCTCGGGGGAGTATTTGAACATGGTTGCCCACCGTATCGCAGTCAGGGGAGCCGCCGTCGCCGCTCTCGCCACCGCGCTCGCCGCACCCGCCTTTGCGCAGCAAGCGGCAGAGGGCGAAGACGTCGTCATCACCGCCCAGCGCGACAACCAGACCCAGGTCAGCCGCAACGGCTCGCTCGGTGCGCTGGGCGACAAGGACGCGATGGACACGCCCTTCGCGGTCAAGAGCTACAACGAAGCGCTGATCCTCAATCAGCAGCCGCTGACACTCGGCGCGGTGCTCGAGAATGATCCCTCGGTCCGTACCACGCTCGGCTTCGGCAACATGTCGGAACAGTTCGTCGTCCGCGGCTTCAACCTGTTCGGCGAGGATATCGCGATCGACGGCCTGTTCGGCGTCACTCCGCGCCAGCTCGTCTCGCCCGAGCTCTACGACCAGATCCAGATCCTCAACGGCGCCAGCGCCTTCCTGTTCGGCGCCGCGCCGGGCGGCTCCGCGCTCGGCGGCACGGTCAACCTGACGCCCAAGCGCGCCAAGGACCGCAACACCAACCGCCTCACCGCCAACTGGCTGTCGGACTCGCACTTCGGCGGCGCCTTCGACTTCGGCCGCCGCTTCGGTTCGGGCAAGGCGTTCGGCTTCCGCCTCAACGGCGCCTATCGCTCGGGCGATATCGCGATCGATGGCGAATTCCGCCGCTCGGCGGTGGTCGGCGGCAGCTTCGACTATCGCACCGACAATCTGCGCGTCAGCCTCGATCTCGCCTATCAGAACGTCAAGGCGCAGCACATGCGCCCGATGGTCCAGCTCAACAACTTCTACGGTGGCGCGACCACGTTGCCGCGCGTCCCGCGCGCCGACAGCAACTACGGTCAGAACTGGTATAACCAGACGATCCGCGACGTCTTTGGCATCGTGAAGCTCGAATATGACGTCACCGACAACCTCATGTTCTACGCCTCGGCCGGCGCGCGCGATACGGCCGAGCGCGGTGTCTATCAGGGCTTCCAGGTCCTGAACACGACCGGCGGAACCTTCACCGCGACCGCCAACGGGCCTGCCACGCTGGCGTCGGGCGCCGCATTCGTCACCGGCTCCAACATCCCGCGCAACGACAATAACGAAGCCGCACAGGCCGGCCTGCGCTTCAAGGGTGAAGGCTGGGGCATCACCCACCAGCTCAACATGGGCTATTCGCACAGCCGCTACGTCAACCGGAACGCGTTCGAGTTCAGTTCGTCGGCGCCCGCCACCGCGCCCCGCAACAACCTCTACAACCCGATCCAGGTCACGCGCCCGCCGCTGACCTCTTTGGTCTCGGGCAACCTTGCCGATCCCAACCCGGCCAACCGCACGCGCCTCGACAGCATCTTCGTGTCCGACACGTTGGGCTTTGCCGACGACGTGGTGCAGCTGACGCTCGGCCTGCGGAACCAGAGCATCCACTTCCGCGCGTACAACATCACCACCAAGGTCCAGACCAGCCAGTATAAGGAAACCGCGACCACCCCGGTTATCGGTCTGGTGATCCGCCCGAGCGAGCATATCTCGCTCTACGCCAACCGCATCGAAGGTCTGGCGCAGGGTCCGGTTGCGGGTGCCGGCACGATCAATGTCGGGCAGGTGTTCCCGCCGTTCCAGACCGTGCAGTACGAGATCGGCGGCAAGGTCCAGTTCGGCCGTTTCAACGCCTCGATCGCCGCGTTCCAGACCGATCGTCCGCAGGCATTGAACGAGGTGACTCCGGCAGGCACGGTGTTCACGGTCAATGGCGAGCAGCGCAACAAGGGCATCGAGCTCAGCGTCGATGGCGAGCCGCTCAAGGGCCTGCGCATCATCGCCGGCGTCTCGATCACCGACGCCAAGCAGCGCCGCACCACCGGCGGGCTGACCGACGGCCGCGACGCGATCGGCGTGCCCGAATATACCGCCAACGCCAATGTCGAGTGGGACGTCTATGGCGGCCTCACCCTCACCGGCCGCGTGATGCAGACCGGCAAGCAGGCGTTCAACCTCACCAACACCATCGTCCTGCCCGAATGGACCCGCTTCGACCTTGGCGCGCGCTATGTCGTCGCCATCGCCGATGCGCCGGTCACCTTCCGCTTCAACGTCGATAACGTGGCGAACAACCGCTACTGGGCGTCGTCGCTCGGCGGCTATCTCGTCCAGGGCATGCCGCGCACCTTCAAGGCATCGGCGACGATCGACTTCTGATCCCCTCAACCTCGCAGGTCGCACCCTGGGGCCCGGCTGGCGACAGCCGGGCCTTTTTGCTGTCACACGCCGGTAACCGCGCGAGCGCACATCACGGCCCGACGGACGCATGTGTTTCTGCGCCCCCGGCGTACCGATGGGGAGGAAGTCCAATGCTTGCCCGCTTAGGTCTGCTTTCGCTCGCCTCGTTCACCCTCGCTTCGTGCGACGCGCTGTCCGCGCTCACCCCACGCGAGATCCGCGTGGTCGGCTCCTCGACCGTCTATCCCTTCACCAAGACGGTGGCCGACGCCTTTGTCGAGGCGAAGAAGGGCCGCCGCACCCCGGTGGTCGAATCGACCGGCACCGGCGGGGGTATCGCACGCTTCTGCGAGGGCGCCGGCTCCTCCCACGCCGATATCGTCAACGCCTCGCGCCGGATGCGCCGGGTCGAGTTCGACACCTGCAAGGCGAACGGCGTCGGCGACATCATCGAAGTGCCGATCGGGCTCGACGGCATAGCGCTCGCCGAATCCAATTCGGGGCCCAAGCTCGCGCTGACCCGCAAGGATCTCTACCTCGCCCTCGCCGCCAATCCGCTGGGCAAGCCCAACACCGCGAAGACCTGGAAGGACGTCAATCCGGCGCTCCCCGCAATCCCGATCCTCGTGCTCGGCCCGCCCTCGACCAGCGGTACCCGAGACGCCTTTGTCGAGCTGATCCTCGAGCAGGGCTGCCTCGCCGCCATGCCCGCCGCGGCCGATCTCAAGCGGACCGGCGACCCCGCCTTGTTCGAGAACACCTGCCGCAAGCTGCGCGGCGACGGCGCCTATGCCGAAAAGGGCGAGGACGACAATCTGATCGTCCAGGGCCTGGCCGAGAACCCGAACGCGGTCGGGCTGGTCGGCTACTCCTATCTCGACGCCAACCGCACCCGTCTCCACGGCGTGCCGATCGAGGGCGTGGCGCCGACCTATGCCGATATCGAAAGCGGCAAATATCCCGGTGTGCGCAGCCTCTACCTCTATGTGAAGAAGAAGCACCTCAACGCGATGCCCGATCTCAAGGAATTCCTGCACCTCTATGCGACGATGTGGGAGCCCGGCGGCGCGCTGACCAAACACGGGCTGATCGCAGTGCCCAAGAAGGTCCGCGACCGGTCGGCCGAGGTGATCGAGCTCGCACTGCCACTCGACACCACCGCCCTGCCCTGACCGGTCCCATCCGGCAGCGCCGGACGGGCAAGGCAACGGGTCCAATCCCGATTCGCGCCTGCTATCGCGAATAGGTCGCAACGCCTGTAAAACCCGTGGAGCAGGACGCCCGGCCGCCAGCGTCTTGGTCCCCAATCCTTTCCCGAAAGTGGATGTGTTGCGGTCCTGATCCGCGCGCCACACCCCCCGGATGACCGCCTCCGCTCCCTCCGCGCGGCCATCGCTGCGCCGCACCCTGCTCAAGGTCCATCGCTGGCTCAGCCTCGGCGCCGCCGTCTTCTGGCTGCTCCAGGCGCTCACCGGCATCCTGATCGTCTTCCACTGGGAGATCACCGACGCCGGGATCGCGGGCGCGCACCGCCCGACCGATCTCGCCGCGATCGAACGCCGCATCGCAACGATCGCACCGCGTGACAGCGGCGTGACAGTAAAATCGGTGTGGACTGCGGCCGGCTATGCGGACCGCTACAACATCATCGTCGAGGATGCCGAGGGCAACGGGCGCACCGTGCGCGTCGCCGGCGACGGCAGCGAGCTCCGCACCACGCGTGACGGCGAGACGACCTTGATGGGCTTCCTCGTCGGCTTCCATCACGATCTGCTCGGCAGCTGGGGCAGCTGGATCGTCTCGATCAGCGGCGTGCTGCTCTGCTCCAATCTGGTCCTCGGCCTGGTCGCCGCCTGGCCGAAGCGCGGCACCTGGCGGATCGCGCTCAAGCCTGCGACGCGCGGCCCCGCCGCCGCACGCCTCTACACCTGGCACCGCTCGGTCGGTCTCTGGGCCGTCGTCCCCGCGCTGGTCATTGCCGCCACCGGCACCCTGCTCAAGTTCGAGGACGGGGTCAGCGATCTGATCGGTGCAGAATCGGTCTCGCTCCCCGCCAACCCGCCCGCGGGCGATCCCGTGGGCTTCGCCACCGCCGGCCGCGCCGCGCTCGCCGCGATCCCGGGCAGCAGCCTCACCGCCGTCGCCTGGCCCAAGCCCGACGACGCGACCTACCGGATCCGCCTGCGCGCGCCGGGCGAGATCCGCCGCGCCTATGGCAACAGCATCGTGCTGGTCGACGCCAATAGCGGCGCGGTGCGCGGCGCCTATCCGATCGCGCAGGCCGAACCTGCGCGCGCGTTCATGAGCGCGCTCTTCCCGATCCACACCGGCGAGGCCGGCGGCATCATCGGCCGCATCCTCTCGATCGCGATCGGTCTCTGGCTGGTGACGATGATCGTCGCCGGCACTCTGCTTTGGTTCAAGCGCCGAAAACCGCGCGCAAGGGGGTAAGTCTATGCGTATCCGTTTCGTCCTTCTCGCCGCGACGGCGCTCGCCGCCGCGCTTCCCGCGCATGCCCAGGACAGCCGCCTCGACGCGCTCGAGCGCCGCCTCGCCGAACAGCAGGCGCGCATCGAACAGCTCGAAGCGCTGGTCGCCCGCCAGTCCGCGCAGCTCGCTCAGCCCGCCGCCAGCGCCGCGCCGCCGCCCCAGCTCGCCGCAGCGGCCCCCGCGCCTGCTGCCGCATCCACCGCGTCGGCAACCCCGGCCGCCTTCCGCATCCCCGGTCTCGACGTCAGCGGCGACCTGCGCGTGCGGCAGGAGTGGAATTACGGCACTGCACGCGACCGGTCGCGTTCGGTGCTGCGCGCCCGTATCCGCGCCAGCTATGCGGTCAACGACCGCATCTCGGTCGGCGCCCAGCTCGCCACCGGCGACCCCGACGATCCCAACTCGACCGACGTCACGCTCGGCAATTTCGTCGACGATCTCAATGTTTCGCTCGATCAGGCCTGGATCCGCTACGCCCATGGCGGCCTCACCGTTCAGGCGGGCAAATTCCCCCAGCTCTTCCAGCGCACCGACATGGTGTGGGACGGCGACGTCTCGCCGCAGGGCCTCGGCGCGACCTATGCGCTCGATCTCGGCAACGGCGCGAAGCTCGACGCCCGCGCGCTCTATTTCGTGATCGACGAGGCCTCGACCGCGCGCGACAGCGACATGCTCGGCGGCCAGATCAACGCCGCCGCGCCGCTCGGCTCCGATCTCAAGCTCGCGCTCGCGGGCAGCTATTACCACTATCGCCTCGGCTCGGTTGCCGGCGCGGATGCGGGCGACTTCCGCGGCAACCTCCTCTCCGGCGGCCGCTATCTCTCCGACTTCCATCTGATCGAGGGCCTTGGCAGCCTCACCTATGCCGGCCTGTCGCCGCGCTGGCCGCTCGCCTTCACCGCCGACTATGTCCGCAACCTCGGCGCCGCGGTGCCGGGCGATACCGGCTTCAACCTCGAATTCGCCGCGGGCCGCACCGCGCAGCGCGGCGACTGGCGCATCGCGTACAATTATTCGGAAGTTCAGGTCGACGCGGTCTTCGCGGCCTTCAGCCACGACAATCTCGATCTCTCGACCAACTATCGCCTCCACGGCGTCGGCCTCGGCTATGTCCCCGCGCCCAATCTGCTGATCGACCTCGCCTGGTATCACTACCGCCCGCTCGATCAGCGCTACACCACCGCGCCGCTCACCTGGCTCGATCGCGTCCGCCTCAACTTCATGGTGAGCTTCTGATGCTTCTGTCCGCCATCGCCCTTGCCGCCGGGGTCGCCGAGGCGCCGCCCGCGCAGGACGGCACCCGCCCGCACAGCCACACCCATGCCCCGGCCGAGATCGAGGAGGCGCACGGCCCCCTCCTCTTCCAGGTCACCTACACGTCGGAAGTGATCGGCAACGCCGCGGGGGGCGTCAAACGCGGCGCGCGCTATCTCGACAATCTCGACATCGTGTTCGAAGCCGATCTGGAGAAGGTCGCGGGCTGGACCGGCGCGCAGCTCCATCTCTACGGCCTTTACAATAACGGCAATTCGATCAGCGACCTGGTCGGCGACAGCCACGCCGTCAGCAATATCGAGACCGGCGTCCGCGCCTTCCGCCTCTATGAGGCATGGATCGACCAGAAGTTCGGCGACGCGGTCTCGCTGCGCGCAGGCCTGTACGACCTCAACTCCGAATTCGACGCGCTCGACGCCTCGGGCCTGTTCGTCGGCAGCGCACACGGCATCGGCACCGATTTCAGCCAGACCGGGCAGAACGGCCCGTCGATCTTTCCCTCGACCTCGCTCGCCGCGCGGCTTCAGGTCGAACCGGCCAAGGGCTGGGCGGTGCGCGCCGCGGTGCTCGACGCCGTCCCCGGCGACCCCGCCCGCCCGGGCCGCACCGTCATCCGCCTCAACAAGGACGAGGGCGCATTGCTCGTCGGCGAGGTGCAGGCGCCGCTCGGCGAGAGCGGCAAGCTGCTGCTCGGCCATTGGCGCTACACCGCGCGTTTCGATCTCACCGACGGAACCGGCACCGGGACCGGCAATAGCGGCACCTATCTCCGCGCCGAGCTCCCGCTCAGCGCCGCGCCCGGCCGCAAGCTCGACGGCTTCGCCCGCTTCGGCACCGCCAGCGGCCGCTTCAACATGTTCGATTTCTTCATGAGCACGGGCCTCAAATTCACCGGCTGGATTCCCGGCCGCGACGAGGACGAGTTCGGCATCGCGCTCGCCGCCGGCTTCACCGCCGAGCCGTACCGCACCGCCACCGGTGCCTCGGCCGCGGAGATCGCAATCGAGGCGACCTACCGCACCCAGCTCACCCCCTGGCTCGCGGTCCAGCCCCACGCCCAATATATCCGCCGCCCCTCGGCCGACCCGACGGTCGCCGACGCCCTGGTCCTCGGCCTGCGCACCGAAATCGGCGTCGATCTGTTCGGACTATAGCTGGCCGTCTGCAAGTAAACCCGGGCAAGTTGCTGCGCGATCAGCGGAAAATCGCCACGGTTGACCTTCGCTCGACCTGCGATATCGTTTCCGTAACGATCGGGGGAGGCAATCATGTCTACGGAACTCGAAGCAGCGACCATGCTCCGCGTGCATCTCAAGGCGCGATCGGATCAGGGCAGGAAGATCAGCGAGGCGATCGCATCGGCGGCAGCGGAACTGGGCCTCGATCTGCCGCACAGCTTCTACGAGAATCTGGTGATCGTCCATCAGAGCGAACTCGACACCGCTTTTGCGGTGGAACAGCTTCCGGTGGGCAGCCAGTGTGGATGGTGACGCCGCAGCGCTAAGCTACACGGCGCATGCCGGCTGCATCCGGCTCAGGGGCATTGCCCCGGACACATGCGACGCCATCGTCGAGCGGGCCGGCACGCTCGACTGGGCGCGGGCCAAGGTGGCGCAACGCTATGACGGCTTCCGCGTCCGCGAGGTCGTAGCCGACGAATATCGCGACGCGATGTCGCTCGGGCCGGTCCAGGCGTCCGGCCTCATGACCGACATCGTCGGCGCCGTCGATCCGGCGTGCCGCGATGCCGTCCAAAGCCACTGGCGGCTCGGCGTCGGCGGCATCTCCTCGCCGCAATTCACTCGCTACGAGCTCGGCCATTTCATCAAGTCGCATCGCGACAGCGGGGAGGCATTCCCCGACCGGCTGTTCACCGTCGTCTGTTACCTGACCGACGCGTATGACGGCGGGGAGATCGTCTTTCCGGCAACCGGCCTGCGGATGAAGCCGGACAAGGGCGATGTCCTCATCTTCCCGTCCGACATGGTCCATGAAGTGAACCCGGTGCGCTCGGGCAAGAAGCTGGTCTTCCTGTTCTTCTACGACCGGTAGGTGATCCGCACCTTGCCCGCCGCCTCCGCCGCCAGAGCCCGCGCCGCATCGGTATTCCCCGCCAGCGCCAGCGCGACGCCCATCCGCCGGTACGGCCGCGTCGTCGGCTTGGCAAAGATGCGCAGGTCGATCTCGCCGCCCTGAACCGCCAGCGCCTCGGCGACGCCCTCATAGCCGGGCGCCTCGCCGTCGCGGTCGGCCAGGATCACCGCCGATGCCGACGGCCCGTACAGCCGCACCTCGGGCACGGGCAGCCCCAGCACCGCGCGCGCATGCAGGTCGAATTCGCTGAGGTTCTGGGAGATCAGCGTCACCATCCCGGTGTCGTGCGGCCGCGGCGACAGTTCGGAGAAGATCACCTCCTCGCCCTTCACGAAGAACTCGACGCCGAAGATCCCGTAGCCGCCCAGATCGTCGGCCACTTTCCGGGCCATATCCTGCGCGTCGGCGATCGCCTGGGCGGACATCGCCGCCGGCTGCCAGCTTTCCTGATAGTCGCCGCGCTCCTGCCGGTGCCCGATCGGCGGGCAGAAGCGCACGCCCTCGCGCGACCGCACCGTCAGCAATGTGATCTCGTAATCGAAGTCGACGAATTCCTCGACGATCACCCGCGCGCGGTCGCCGCGCATATTGGCGACGGCATAGTCCCATGCCGCTTCGAGCGCCCCGGCCTCGCGCACCGTGCTCTGGCCCTTGCCCGACGAGGACATGACCGGCTTGATCACGCAGGGAAGGCCCGTGTGCCCGGCGCCCGCCAGCACCTCTTCCAGGCTCTCGGCATAACGGTAGCGCGAGGTGCGCAACCCCAGTTCGACCGCCGCCACCTCGCGGATACCGTCGCGGTTCATCGTCATCTGCGCCGCGCGGGCGGACGGCACCACCATCACCCCCTCGGCCTCGACCTGTGCCAGCACCTCGGTGCGGATCGCCTCGACCTCGGGCACGACAAAGTCGGGCGCGTGCTTCGCGATCGCCGCGCGCAGCGCCTCGCCGTCGAGCATCGAGAACACTTCAAAGCCGTCCGCGACCTGCATCGCCGGCGCGTTGGCGTAGGAATCGCACGCGATCACCTGAGCGCCCAACCTTTTGGCGGAAATCACGAACTCGCGCCCCAGCTCGCCCGATCCGAGCAACAGGATCTTCGCGGTGAATGCCATGGTCGTCACTTCCTTCTCGCCAGCGGTCAGATCACGCCACTGGCCGGAACGCGCCGCCTTGTCACCCCCCTGAGGTCACCCCGCCATTGGCCTTCACCGCCGCGCGCACCAGCGCCTTCAGCGCCTCGCCATCGACCGCATCATCCTCGCGAAAATCGATCGCGCGCCGGGTGCCACCGTCGAGGCTGGCGTTGAACAGCCCCTTGGGGTCATCCAGCTGCGCGCCCTTGGCAAAGGTCAGCTTGACCTTGTCCTTGTACGTCTCGCCGGTGATCAGGATGCCGCCCTTCGACCAGGTCGGCACGCCCGATGGGTTGCTGGGCTTGCGCCACTTCACCTCTTCAACGATCTCCGCGTCCGCCGCCTTCACCAGCGCACGAAGCTTCCCCAGCATCGGCCCGCGCCATCCGCCCATCGCCGCAATCTTGGCGTCGATCTCGTCCGACGCGCTCACTTCGTCCGCCATATGCTCTCCTACGGTTTCCAGCCCGGCAGCGCCGCCGCTTGCCGGACCCAGTCCATGATCTGCGCCTCGTCCCATTCATCCGTCTCATGAATGTGGAAGTAGCGCGTGTCCGGATCCTTCGACTCCACCGGCGGCTTGGGCTCCAGCCCCCCGCCCTTGAAGAATGCGACCTTGATGTATTTGGTGAAGCAATGGACGCCGAGAAAGAAGGTCCCGTCCCCGGCGCCATAGAGCGGCGAATTCCACTTCATCGCCTTGGCCACGCCCGGCACCGCCGCCGCGATCAGCCCGTCCAGCCGCTCGCCCGCCGCGCGCTTCCACCCCGGCATCGCGGCGATATAGGCCTGAACCGGCGCGTCGCCGTCACCCTTGGCGATCTGCGGATTGCCGCCTGAAAGCAGCTTCGGCTCGGTCACGCCGCGCGCCGCCGGAAATAGGGCCGGAAGAACATGTACAGCCCCGTCACCAGCAGAAAGGCGAGCGGGGGCAGCGGAAGATAGTATACCCACTCGACCGGCTGGTGCCCCAGCCCCAGCATCGCGAAGATCGCGATCACTATAGCCGCGAACAGCAGCGACACCCAGCGATGAACCACGCGGATCGGTTTGCTCAACCCCATTGCACCCTCCTG
Organism: Sphingomonas sp. GW821-FHT03E12; assembly: GCF_059420685.1. Lineage (NCBI taxonomy): Bacteria > Pseudomonadati > Pseudomonadota > Alphaproteobacteria > Sphingomonadales > Sphingomonadaceae > Sphingomonas > Sphingomonas sp. GW821-FHT03E12. The sequence goes on along the minus strand of NZ_JBWKUF010000002.1, from coordinate 70,054 downwards.
TTGTATCTCAGTCCAGCCCCGCCAGCACCGTCTCCAGCCGGTCGAGGAAGCGCGGCCACCCGGCCCGTGCGCCATGATAGGCCAGCTTCTGCTCGGGCAGGAATCCGGTCTGCACCATCGTCAGCCGCGTGCCGCCCTCAATAGGCGCCAACGTCCAGGTCACCACGCTGTCCAACCCCAGCGCGGCCCAGCGATAGGCCAGGGTCCGCCCGGCCTCGACCTCCAGCACCTCGCAATCGATCTCGCCCCATTCGGCCGTCAGCCCAAAACGATGTCCCACCTGCGGCACGAAATCATTCGCCATCAGCCATTCGGCGATCAGATGCGGCTGGGTCAGCGCGCGCCAGATCCGCTCGGCCGGATGCGCGATCTCGCGCTCCACCGTCACCGTCCGCGTCGCTTCGCTCATTGGTCCATCCTGTTCAGCAGATCCTCCAGCCCGTCGATGCGGCGTTCCCAGAAGCCCTTCATCTCGCGCGCCCAGGCGTCGAGCGGGTCGAGCGCGCGCAGCTCGGCGCGGTAATGCGTCTGCCGCCCCGCCTGCCGGTCGTGCACCAGCCCCGCCCGCTTGAGCACACCCAGATGCTTCGACACCGCCGGCTGCGATACCCCCGCCCCCGCGGTCAGCACGCCGACAGTCTGCTCGCCCTCCCGGCACAGCCGCTCGAAGATCGAGCGCCGCGTCGGATCGGCAAGCGTACGGAACAGCAGGTCGGGGGTCATCGCAGTCACGAACATATAACTCGCTGGCTATCGATTGGTCCGATAACCAGCGGGTTATGGGTAAGTCAAGCCGCCCGCTATTGACATGGATGTCAATATCATCCTTGATCGCATCACATAGACGGGGGTGCCGATGTCGATCTTCTTTCCCTTGCTCGCCGGTGCCGCCGGGCTCGTCGGCGGCGGCGCAGCCCTCGCCGCCGCCTTTTCCGCCCGAATCGCCCGTCAGGTCGAACGCAACATCCCGCCCGACGGCAGCTTCCACACGGTCCGCGGGCGGCGCATCCATGTCCGCGACATCGGCGAGGGCCCGGCGATCGTGATGATCCACGGCCTCGCGGGCCAGATGCGCAACTTCGCCGCCGTTGTCCCGCTGCTCGCGGCCGGCCACCGCGTCGTCCTCATCGACCGCCCCGGCAGCGGCCACAGCCCCGGGCGCGGCGACGACAGCCTGACCGATCAGGCCGCCATCGTCGCCGGCCTGATCGACCAGCTCGGGCTCGACCGCCCGCTCATCGTCGGCCATTCGCTCGGCGGCGCGGTGTCGATGGCGCTCGCGCTCAACCATCCCGGCAAGATCGCCGGCCTCGCCCTCATCGCCCCGCTGACCCAGGTCCAGGAAGAGGTCCCGGCCGCCTTTCGCGGGCTGGTGATCGAAAAGCCCGCCGTCCGCGCGATCATCGCCCATACGCTCGCCATCCCGATGATGCGGCTCAACTCGGCCAAGTCCCGTGTGGTGCTGTTCGCGCCCGAGCCGGTCCACCCCGCCTTCGACATCGACTATGGCGGCGCGATGCTCGCCCGGCCGCGCGCCTTCTACGCTTCCTCGTCGGAGCTGGTCGCGGTCAACGACGCGCTCGCCCCGCTCGTCGCCCGCTATGGCGAGATCGCGCTCCCGGTCCGCATCCTGTTCGGCGAGGGCGACCAGATTCTCCCCGCCCCCGTCCACGGCACCCGGACCGCGAGCGAGGTCCCCGGCGCGCAATGCACGATCCTTCCGGACGCAGGCCATATGCTCCCGGTAACCGAACCCGCGCGCGTCGCCGCCTTCGTCGCGGAGGCGCGCGCCGCCGCCTGAGCCCGCATGCTAGCCCGGCACCGGCCGCACCCAGCCGTCGCCATCGCCGCCGCCCGCCTCACGCTGCAGCCGCTCCCACGCCTCGGCCTCGGCGAGCTGTTTCGCCCGCGCCCTGCGCCGCGCCGCGGCGAGCAGCTTCAAGAGCTGCGCATTGGTCTCTTCGCGGGTCGCCGGGCGCGGCCCGCGCTTCCCTGCCTTTGCCTCCGCCGCGGCCTCGGTCCGCCGCGCCTTCTGCGCCTCGCCCAGCAGCATCCGCAGCAGCGATTCCGAATAGCGCCGCCGCGAGCCGACAACCTCGCCGCGCACCACGACCGGCTCTTCCCAGCCCTCGACCGCACGCTCCCACGCGACCTGCTCGATCATCGGCAGCGACCGTTCCAGCGCCGCGGCAAAGTCGCATGCGAAGCCCGGCGATCGCTGGCGCAACCGATAGACCGACGTGTCCGAAATCCCCACTCGCTCGCACGCATCCTTGACCCGGCCGGTCTCGGACAATGCCCGCAGAAAGGCCCGCCGCCGCAGCCGCGTCCACCCGTCGAAGCGCCCGCGCGCCTCCCCCGCCTCGGCACCCCGAGCGCTGATCCGCGCAGCCTCCCGCTCCGCCACCTCCGCGTCCCATCGCGCCCGGAACTCGGCCCGGCGCTGGCGCCGCTTATAGGCCGTCCCCAGCGGCCGCCCGATCGCCTCCGCCGCCCCGCGCACCGTCCCCGTGGCGCGCAGCGCCATCAGAAACGCGGTCTCGGTATCCGCCGTCCATCGTGAATAGAGTTTGTGCATCGTCCCCTCGCCCGCCTGCCCGCATCGAGGGGAATCCAGTTATACAAAACGGCGCGTGTAGGAAAGAACATTTTGGGAACAAACTTGTCCCAGCGGTGATCGCCCGCTGGGACAAGCCTCTAATGACCTTGCGTCAAGGCCAACTCATTGATCCGTTCTTCGATGCCCGGGCCTTCAAAGATAGTCGATGCCGACGACGCCCTTCACGACTTCGGGCGCACCCGTGAACTTGAGCTTCATGGCGCTGGACGGAATCTGGAAGCCGATCTCCTTCCCGATATATCCCCGGCCCTCCATCGCACCTGCGGCGAGGGTGACGGTCCCATAGACGATCGCGCCCGATGCGTCGGTCACGTCGATCTGCAGCGATTGCGATGCCGGCTCGAACCGCTTGCAGAAGACTTCGAGCAGCGCCGTATGCGGCGGAAAGACCGGCAGAACCGCCTCGGTGCCGCCATAGGGAAGCGAGCCCGTCGACCCGCGCCAATAGACCCGCTTGGCAAAGGCGAAGGACGGCACGTCAAGATTGGCCAGCCGAAGCTCGACAACGGGTTCCTTGGTACCCGTGCTGTTGTCAGGCACGATCGTGACATTGTGCTGATCGTGACTGTTCACGATGTCGGAGACATCTTCTTCGTAAGTGACGCCCATCACGTCCTCGATGACCACCGATGCATTGAGGCCGGCGGTCACCGCATCGATGACGCCCACCACCTTGCCGCTCTCACATTCGGCATTGGAAAGGGTCAGTGAACAGTTTCCCCAGACCCTGGCATAGGTGACGGTATCGGGGATGCTGCCGCGATTGATCAGGCTGAAATTCCGGAGCGAGGTCGTCGGGTGGTTCGACCCGTTGACGTACCCGGCATCGACACGGTCGATAAACGGGGCGTGGCCGGCCGGGCCCTCATCGTCGACCAGTTCGATGCGCACGCCGTCGAAGTCCACCTTGTGCGTCGTGCGCTGGAACGATCCGGCTGTGGTCAGATTGTAATAGACCAACCGGCCCCAGAAGATGAGCGATCCGCCCGTCCAGCGCGCAAAGGTGCCCTTGCGCAGATTGAAGACCGCCGATTCATTCTTGTCCAGGCTGGTCTCGAGGTCGTTATTCTCCCAGTTGCAGTTGACGAAGTTCCAGTTCACCGCCTGGTCGTTTTCGTTGTCCATCAGATAATAGCATTGGCTGAACTGGCACTCGAGGAAGTAGAATTCACTGCACATGGCCGATCCGGTCACGGCGAAGCACTTCCAAAAGAAGCTGAAATCGCAGCGCTCGAAGCGCCACGAACGCAGCGGGTTGCCGGTCTGATCGATCGTGAACGCGATCTGATTGTTGTCGATACCGGAGGATTCGAACGTGACGTCGCGGAAGGTGATCGAGCGGCTGCTCCGGCAAGCCATCGTCGCTCCTGCACCGTCATAGTCGATATAGGTAGCGCCTGCGCCCTCGCCCTCGACGATCAGGCCGACAAGGCCTCCGGTTGGCGCGAGCTCGAGCACGCCGCTCAAGGTATAGCGCCCGGCAGGCAGTTTGAGCGTTCGGGAGATCTTGCGGCCGATGCCGTCATCGGCCGACGTGATCGGCACCACAAATGCCCCGGGAAAAAGGGTTTCGGTCGTCAGTGTCATCGCTTTGCTCCTCTTTTGCGTTGATCGCGAATTGGAACAAATATGGAACAAACCAATTCCAACATTGCAAGCAGCCTCCGACTTTTCTGTCGTCCTTCCGCGCGCGCCTGCTATCAGGCTTGGAATCCCAGCGTTCGCGGCCCCAAGGAGTCCCCAAGCCTTCCCCCACCCCACCATCCTCTCGCTCAACACCGCCCCGGTCCGTCCGCTCGGCCCGAAGTCCATTCCCAGCGCGATCGCCAAGCAGCCTTCCGATCGCCCGCTCCGCCTCACCGCGCTCGGCTTGGCCGGTGACGAACAGGGCGACACCCGCGTCCATGGCGGGGTCGACAAGGCGGTGCATCACTATCCCCGCGACCATTACGCCGCCTGGCGCGGCGATCTCGGCGACCATCCCTTGCTCGACACCCACGGCGCCTTCGGGGAGAACATCTCGACCCTCGGCCTGACCGAGGGTGACGTCGCGATCGGCGACCGCTTCCGCATCGGCACGGCATTGGTCGAGGTGTCGCAGGGCCGCCAGCCCTGCTTCCGCCTCAACCTGCGCTTCGAGACGCCCGGGGTCGCGCTGCGCATGCAGGACAGCGGCCGCACCGGCTGGTATTATCGCGTGCTGGAAGAGGGGATGGTCGCCCCCGGCGACACCGTCGAGCTGACCGACCGGCTCGCCCCCGACTGGACGGTCGAGCGCATCCGCCGCGTCTTCTATGTCGACATGCTCGACCGCGACGCGCTGTGCGCCATCGCCGCACTCACCTTGCTTCCGGAACGCTGGCGCCAGCTCGCCGAGAAGCGGCTGGCATCGGGGGCCGTTGAGGACTGGAGCCCGCGCCTCAAGGGCGGATAGCCACCCCCAACGTTGCCTTCCGCGCAACCAATCACCGCTCCCCTTCCCCCCGGTGCCCTCCCCTGCTATCGGCCCTCGCGAATCTTCGCATTCGCTTCGCACCGGCGCGCCCGTGCGGCTCTGTTAGCAGCCGCTCCCCCCACGCCGCTCCGGTGGCACATAGATAGGGAAAGGGACCCGCACCAATGACAGCCATCGGCCAGGACAGCCTCGGAACGCGTGAAACGCTCACCGTCGGCGGCAAGAGCTACAGCTATTACAGCCTGGCAAAGGCCGCCGCGAAGCTCGGCGACGTCAGCCGCCTGCCCTTCTCGATGAAGGTGCTGCTGGAGAATATGCTCCGCTTCGAGGACGGCGTCACCGTCACCCCCGAGGATGCCCAGGCGATCGTCGACTGGCAGAAGAACCCCAACGCGCCCGAGCGTGAGATCCAGTATCGCCCCGCGCGCGTGCTGATGCAGGACTTCACCGGCGTGCCCTGCGTGGTCGACCTCGCCGCGATGCGCGACGCGATCACCAAGCTCGGCGGCGACGCGGCCAAGATCAACCCGCAGGTCCCCGTCCACCTCGTCATCGACCACTCGGTCATGGTCGACGAATTCGGCACGCCCAAGGCGTTCGAGGATAACGTCGAGCTCGAGTATCAGCGCAACATGGAGCGCTACGACTTCCTGAAATGGGGTTCGAAGTCGCTCGACAATTTCAAGGTCGTCCCCCCGGGCACCGGCATCTGCCATCAGGTGAACCTCGAATATATCGCCGACGCGATCTGGAGCTCGACCGCGGCTGACGGCACCACCGTCGCCTATCCCGACACGCTGGTCGGCACCGACAGCCACACCACGATGGTCAACGGCCTCGGCGTGCTCGGCTGGGGTGTGGGCGGCATCGAGGCCGAGGCCGCGATGCTCGGCCAGCCGGTGTCGATGCTCATCCCCGAAGTCGTCGGCTTCAAGCTGACCGGCAAGCTCCAGGAAGGCATCACCGCCACCGATCTGGTGCTCACCGTCACCCAGATGCTGCGCGCGCGCGGCGTGGTCGGCCGCTTCGTCGAGTTCTTCGGCCCGGGCCTCGCGACGATGACGCTCGCCGATCGCGCGACCATCGCCAACATGGCGCCCGAGTACGGCGCGACCTGCGGCTTCTTCGGCATCGACGACAAGACGCTCGACTACATGCGCCTCACCGGCCGCAGCGACGAGACCGTCGCGCTGGTCGAAGCCTATAGCAAGGCGCAGGGCATGTGGCGCCACGACGACATGGCCGATCCCGTGTTCACCGACACGCTCGAGCTCGACATGGCGACCGTCACCGCCAGCCTCGCCGGCCCCAAGCGCCCGCAGGACCGCGTCAGCCTCAACAAGGTCGACGAAGTGTTCAACGGCGACCTGTTCAAGGTCTATGGCAAGGAGAACGCTCACCGCGTCGCGGTCGAGGGCAAGGACCACGACATCGGCGACGGCGACGTCGTGATCGCCGCGATCACCTCGTGCACCAACACCTCGAACCCCTCGGTGCTGATCGCCGCCGGCCTCGTGGCGCGCAAGGCGCGCGCCAAGGGCCTGACGCGCAAGCCGTGGGTCAAGACCTCGCTCGCCCCCGGGTCGCAGGTCGTGACCGACTATCTCAACAAGGCGGGCCTCAGCGAAGATCTCGACGCGATCGGCTTCAACCTCGTCGGCTATGGCTGCACCACCTGCATCGGTAACTCGGGCCCGCTGGCCCAGCCGATCTCGGATGCGATCAATGGCAACGACATTGTCGCCGCCTCGGTCCTGTCGGGCAACCGCAACTTCGAGGGCCGCGTGTCGCCCGACGTGCGCGCCAACTTCCTCGCCAGCCCGCCGCTGGTCGTCGCCTATGCGCTCAAGGGCACGGTGACCGAGGACATGATCGAGACCCCGATCGGCGAAGGCACCGACGGTCCGGTGTACCTGAAGGACATCTGGCCCACGAACGAGGAAGTCCAGGGCGTCATCAACGCCAACATCGACTCCGACATGTTCCGTACCCGCTATTCGAACGTGTATCTCGGCGACGCCCATTGGCAGAAGATCGAGGTCGAGGGTTCGGACACCTATAGCTGGCCCGCCGCATCGACCTACATCGCCAACCCGCCCTATTTCGAGGGCATGACGATGACCCCGGCGCCCGTCGCCGACATCATCGAGGCGAAGCCCCTGGCGATCCTCGCGGACTCGATCACCACCGACCACATCTCGCCGGCCGGCTCGATCAAGGCTGACAGCCCTGCCGGCAAGTGGCTGATGGAGCGGCAGGTTTCGAAGGCAGACTTCAACAGCTACGGCGCGCGCCGCGGCAACGACAACGTCATGGTCCGCGGCACCTTCGCCAATATCCGCATCCGTAACGAGATGGTTCCGGGCGTCGAAGGCGGCATGACCTCGTACAATGGCGAGACCATGCCGATCTACGACGCCGCGATGCGTCACAAGGCCGACGGCACGCCGCTCGTCATCGTCGCGGGCAAGGAATATGGCACCGGCTCGTCGCGCGACTGGGCGGCCAAGGGCACCAACCTGCTCGGCGTCCGCGCCGTCATCACCGAGAGCTTCGAGCGTATCCACCGCTCGAACCTGGTCGGCATGGGCGTGCTCCCGCTGCAGTTCGCCGAGGGCGTCGATCGCAAGACGCTGAAGCTCGACGGCAGCGAGACCTTCACCATCACCGGCGTGGCGGGCCTCCGTCCGCGTCAGGATGTCGAGGTCACGCTGACCCGCGCCGACGGCTCGAGCGAGACCTTCCTCACCCGCTGCCGCATCGATACCGTCAACGAGCTTGAGTATTTCCTCAACGGCGGCATCCTTCAGTACGTGCTGCGGAATCTGGCCAAGTAAGGCCGATGAACATCGGGCGCAGGCACGCGATCGCCGGGGGACTGGCCATCGCGTTGCTTGCGCCCCATGTGCACGCGACGGAGAAGAACGGCATGTACGGACTGCTCGGCAAGATGCGTGCGCACCCCGGCAAGCGCGCCGAACTGATCGCGATCCTGCTCGAAGGCACCGGCGAAATGCCGGGCTGCGAGGCCTATATCGTCGGTGAAGACGCGAAGGAGCCCGACGCGATCTGGATCACAGAGGTGTGGGACAAGGCCGAGAGCCACAAAGCCTCGCTCCAGCTCCCCGCCGTTCAGGCCGCAATCGCCAAGGGCCGCCCGCTGATCGCCGGCTTCGACAGTCAGGTCGAACTCAACGTCGCCGGCGGCGTGGGGCTCTAAGAACGCACGATTGCGTCCGCTGGCAGCCCGGTCAGCGCTGCTTCTTGCTGATGGTCGCGGTGAAGTCCGGATCCTTGTTCGCCACCCAATCCACGAATTTGCGCACATTCGGATTGTCCAGCAGGCCCGCCACGTCCATCCCGTGACGCTGCAGTTCGGAATTGGTGAAATTGGCGACCAGCGTCTGCTGGCAGATCGAATGCATTGGCACGACGTCGCGCCCGCCCCGGCTCTTCGGTACCGGGTGGTGCCAGACGATGGTCGTGCCGGTTGGACGGCCGCATAGCCAGCAGAGCACGGGCGCAGCCGGCGCTTCGTCTTCCCGAGGCAAATGGTCGTAGGGGTCGTATTTCGAACTTTTGCGGCCCATGGATCGATCCGGCTGTCTGAATTGTCGTTGGCCTATAGCGATGTGAGCGGCTCCATCACATCGGCAATTATCACGTCAGGAGATTGGAAGAACGATGACGAATCCGTCGAAACCCTGGGATGGAGAGCAGGTCCGCAAATGGCTTGAACGCCGCTTCGAGGTATCGCGGCTGGATCAGGCGGCGGCGGACCGGCGCGGCTATGAGGCCCGGGACGATTACGACAAGGCCGCAGCCGAGGAATGGGCCTGCCGCGCGCTCAAGGGAGCGGAGAGTGTCAACGATCAGGCCGCATTCGCGAGCCAGCTGAAGGAACTCATCGGTCGGGACGACTATCCCGCGACCGGCATCTACGACGATGTCCGGTTCGAACGGCATGTCCGCACCTATCTTCGCAAGCTCGCCAAGATGACCAAGGCAAATGAGGGGTTCGAGAAGATGCTGCGCCATCAGTGAGATGGATGAAATGCCGCCATCGGCGTGCTAGGGTCGCGCCATGCGTGATCTTGGTGGAACCGTCGAAGTCGACGGATTCAAATATGATTGGGAATTCCTGAGCGAACCCCAGCTGTCCGATGGCGATGGCTGGAAGGGCATGACGGTCTTGCTGCGACAGCACGACATGCCGCGCGAGGCGGTGCTGGAGTTTCCGACGCCCAAACGGCTTATCAAAGGACTGCCCAAGGGGCGTTCCCACATCAACGACACGATTGCCGCAAGAGGGGTGCGCGCGGCGTTGCTGGCGGGATGGGATCCGGCATCGCGCGGCAAGACCATGGTTTTCATGGTCGATGCCAACGGCGACTAGCGAGTCAATGCGGCTGGACTGCACGCCGCAGCATGATCGGCGAGCACTGGTCCGGAGTGTGGAAATTGGGCCGGCGGCTTCAGCGCCATTAATCCTTGAGCCAGCGGACGGCCGCTTCAATGATCGTTTCTGGAAAATTGCCAGGACGAACGGATAGTTGGCCTTTCTCCAGAGTTGAATAACTCAAATCATCTAGGTCAAAATCAAAATAATATACCTCAGCGGTTCTAGTCGCAAAGCAACCTGTGACCGTATCATCCCCATCTGGGCATATCGACAAAATCACTACATCCGTGCGCGCAAAGCCGAAATGCTCAAGATTTCGATACAAATCCTCTGCGTTATTTTTTCCTGCGTGGTTGCCGTAGAATATTGAGCCCGTGCGGATTCGCTCGTTAAGGGCGATGACCTCGGAGACAGTATCCTTCATGCCCCACCCTTACCTCACATCTGAATGACCGCAACGGGTCCGCCCACCGCCAATCCGCCTCGCTGTCGGATAACGAACCCTATCGCTGCGCAATCGGCGCGATCCGGTCGGCCAACTCGTTGCCCCGCAGCACCACGGTATCGCGTGACCAGTTGCCCACAAACGTCGTCCGCTCCTTGAACGCGGGCGACAGCCACGCCTTGTTGTTCTCGATCAGCAGGCCGCCCGAGCTCTGCTTGGCCCCTTCCGGCGCCACTGCGATCATCGTCGAGTAATTGTCCTTGTTCGGCCCCTGCTCGAACGAATTGCCCGCGATCCGTCCGGTCGCGCCGTTGGAGATGTCGATCGAGTAATTGGTGTTGCGGCCCTGGCTGTCGTCGAAGCTCGAATCGAGGATCTCGATCCGCGGCGCACGCACCTTCACATAATGCCCGCCCGTCCCGCGCTCGAAGCGCGACTGGACGATGCGCAGGCTGCCATAGTCGCCGATATACAGCGCATGCGCGCCATTGCCGGTCGGGTCCTTGCCCAGCCCCGCAAAGGTCGAGCGTTCGATCGTGATCTTCCCTTGCGGGAAGCTCGCGGTCAGGATGCCGCACTGGCCGTCGATGAACATCGCGTTGGTGACGTGGAGGTCGCCGGTCTCCAGCCGGATGCCCGCGCCATTGCCGTCCTCGACCAGCGTGCGCATGAACACGATGCCGTCGACCTTCGCCCCGCGTCCGCGCAGCACCAAAGTCGCCTTGCCCTCGCAGATCGCGCGGTCGAAGATCGCCTTGCCCGGCACTTCGGAGACGAAGCTGATCTCGCCCGAATCCTGCACCGCGCAATCGCCATAGCGGCCCGGCGCAATACGGATCGTCCCGCGCCCGTCACCGATCGCCGACACGGCTTCCTGCAGCGAACCATAGGAACGGCCGCTTTCCTGCACGGTGAACGGTCCGCTGCGCGCCTGGGGCAACGCAGACGCGGAGGTGGCGAGCAAAGCGGCAACGGCAAGGACGAGGCGCATGGAGAGACTCCGATGGTTTGGCGCGACTATGCCTCAACCGGCGCCGCGGCGCGCCACCTTGCGGGCACGGCCCCTGTCCCGCTTCGGAACGATGCGCGAAGACACGCATTCTCAAGCACATGAAGCGCGGCCTGCGATATTGCGACGACAGCCGGCCGGGCATCACGCGGCGCAAGCTGCGGCACGGCTGGAGCTATTGGGATGCTGGCGGCAACCGCATTTCCGACCGCGAGGAGATCGACCGGCTAAACGCCGTCGGCCTGCCCCCAGCCTATACCGACGCCTGGTATTGCCCCCATCCCAACGGCCATCTCCAGGCTACCGGCATCGACGATCGCGGGCGCAAGCAATATCGCTATCACCCCGAATTCCGCGCCGGGCAGGAGGCTGCGAAGTACGACCGCTGCGCTGCCTTTGGCCATCTGCTTCCCAGGCTCCGCGCCCGGATCGAAACGGATCTGCGCAAACGCTCGCTGGCGAAGGAACGCGCCGTCGCCGCGGTGGTCCGGCTGCTCGACCATGGCCATGTCCGCGTCGGGAATGAGGGCTACACCAAAGCCAACAAGAGCTTCGGCGCGACCACGCTGCGCAAGCGGCATGCGAAACTCACTCCCGGCACGCTCCGGCTCCAGTATCGCGCCAAGTCGGGCAAGCTGCGCACCCTCACGCTCACCGACGCCAGCCTGCGCAACTTCGTCAAGCGATGCCAGGACCTGCCCGGCCAACATCTGTTCGGCTGGCTCGACGACGCGGGCGAGGCACATCCGGTGACCTCCACTGACGTCAACGCCTATATCCGCGACGCGATGGGCGACGATTTCACCGCCAAGCATTTCCGCACCTGGGGCGCGAGCGTGATCGCGTTCGAGGCGCTGGTGGCTGCCGAATCCCCGATCGGCCTCAACACGATGCTCGAGCCCGTGACGGAAGCACTCGGCAACACCCCCGCCATCGCCCGCAAATCCTATGTCCACCCCGGCCTGATCGATCTCGCCAAGGATCGCGACGCGCAGCAGGCGTTCCGCGACACGCTCGCCCTGCCGCGCGCCACCCGCCACCTCACCCGCGGCGAACGCGGACTGATCGCCTTTCTCGAGAGCAATGCTATGGCTGCGCCACGCGCCCGGAACGCCGCCTGAAGGACCCGAATGACCAACAATAGCACCGCCGCCGCTGACAAGGCCGCCGGAATCGACGCCGACGCCATCCAGGCGCAGACCAGCGCGTTCTTCGCCGATGGCATCGCCTGGCTGCAAAGCCACTGGCTCCAGATCCTGATCGCCGCCGGCATCGCCGCGCTGATCGTCGGCGCGCTGCATCTGCTGCGCCGCTGGGGGATGAAGCTGTGCGAGAAGTCTGACGGTCCGGCTGGCTGGGGCACGATCCTCGGCCGCACCGTCGCCAAGACCGGCCATTTCTTCATCATCATGGTCGCAGCCAAGCTGGTCAGCGGCTACGCCAACCCGCCCGAGATGATCTGGAAGACGATCAACTTCCTCTTCACCCTCGCCGCCGTGTTCCAGGCCGCGATCTGGGCGCGCGAGGTGATCCTGGGCGCGATCGAGAAACGGACCGAGAGCGAGAATTATCATGGCGAGGCCCTGCTCTCCGCGCTCGGTCTGATCCGCCTGCTCGTCACCTTCGCGCTGTTCGCGATCGCCTTGGTGGTGGTGCTCGACAATCTGGGGGTGAACGTCACCGGCCTGGTCGCAGGCCTTGGCGTCGGCGGCATCGCGATCGGTCTCGCGGCGCAGGGTATCTTCGCCGATCTGTTCGCGGCGCTCGCGATCATCTTCGACCGCCCGTTCCGCCGCGGCGACAGCATCGCCTATGATCAGACCAAGGGCACGATCGCCGAAATCGGCCTGAAGTCGACCCGCATCCGTGCCTTCACCGGCGAAGAGCGGATCATCGCCAACCGCCGCCTGCTCGACAAGGAGATCCAGAACAACAGCGGGCGCGACCATATCCGCATCAGCCTGCCCGTCGGCGTCGCCTATGAAACCCCGCCCGAAACGCTCGAACGCATCCCCGCGATGCTGCGCTCGATCGTCGAGGCCGCGGGCGCAAAGGTCGCCCGGGCGAGCTACAACGCGTTCGGCGCCAGCTCGGTCGACCTCGTGCTCGACTTCGACGTGCCCGGGCAGGACTGGGACAAGGCGCACGCGGCACGCGACCGGGTGGTGATCGGCATCCTGCGCAAATTCGCGGCGGAAGGGATTTCTATCCCCTACCCCACCCAGACCGCGCTCACCGCCGGCCCCGACGGCAAGCTCATCTATCCCTACCCCCCGGAACCGTCGGAGAAAGCCGATGCGTGACCAGGACGATATCGCCGCGATCATCACCCGCTTCGAGCACGCCGTTCTCGCCCGCGATGCCGATGCGGTCTTCGCCGACTATGCCGAGGACCCCGTCGCCTATGATCTCGCGCCGCCGCTCGAGATCCATGGCGCGCGCGTGACCGATCACGAGGGACTGCGGCAATGGTTCGCGACCTGGGACGGCCCGATCCGGATGACGTCCCTGCCTTCCACCGTGCTGGTCGATGGCGATCTCGGCGTGCTCTTCACGCTCCAGAACATGAAGGGCATCCGCAAGGACGAAGGCGAGGTCGATCTCTGGTTCCGCTGCACCCTCGCCGTTCGCCGCATCGCCGGCGCGTGGAAGATCGTCCATATCCACACCAGCATACCGATGGCGACCGACGGCAGCGGCAGGGCGGAAACCGGCCTGATCCCGGACTAGTTCACACTTTTAGAACATCGGGTTTGCCGATATTTACCGCCGTTACGTTACGTCACGCATCATTTTCGCGTTTCCAGTAGGCTTCCCCTTGCGGAAGGCGCCGCGTTGCGCCTACATGCGCCGCGAGGATGCCAACAGGAGCCTTCATGGCCGACGCGGAAACCGTGACGATCCAGCAGCTCGCCGCCCGCACGGGTGAGGAGCGCGTGTCCGATTGGGTCGAGGTGACCCAGGCGATGATCGACAAATTCGCCGAAGCGACCGGCGATCACCAGTTCATCCATGTCGATCCTGCCAAGGCCGCGATGACGCCGTTCGGCGGCACCATCGCGCATGGCTTCCTGACGCTGTCGCTGATGCCTTTGCTCAACTCGCTCACCCCGCAGCCGCGGATCGAGGGGGTGAAGATGGGCGTCAACTATGGCGGCAACAAAGTCCGCTTCCTGACCCCTGTCCGCTCGGGCAAGCGCGTGCGCGGCCGCTTCAAGACGCTGGAGCTGGCCGAGAAGCGCCTCGGCCAGTGGCAGCAGACCGTCGAGTTCACCGTCGAGATCGAGGGCGAGAGCAAGCCCGCGATGATCGCCGAATGGATCAGCCAGATCTTCGTCTAAACGATCATAACAAAAGGATAGCCACCCCATGCGTTCCGCCGTCATCGTCTCCACCGCCCGCACCCCGATCGGCCGCGCCTATCGCGGCGCGTTCAACGCGCTGCCGGCCCAGACGCTCGCTGCCCGCTCGATCGAGGCCGCCGTCCAGCGCGCCGGGATCGACGGCGGCGAAGTGCAGGACGTCGTCTTCGGCGCCGCGCTCCAGCAGGGGCACCAGGCCGGCAACATCGCCCGCCAGGCGGCGCTGCGCGCGGGCCTGCCCGTCAGCGTGTCGGGCATGTCGGTCGACCGCCAGTGCGCCAGCGGCCTGATGGCGATCGCCACCGCCGCCAAGCAGATCATCGTCGACAATATGGACATCACCGTCGGCGGCGGCGTCGAGAGCGTCAGCCTGGTCCAGACCCCGCAGATGCGTATCGCTGCCGATCCCGAGCTGCTGGCGATGCACAACGACATCTATATGCCGATGCTCCAGACCGCCGAAGTGGTCGCCGCGCGCTACAACATCAGCCGCGAGGTTCAGGACGAATACGGCCTCCAGTCGCAGCAGCGCACCGCCGCCGCGCAGGCCGCAGGCAAGTTCGATGACGAGATCATTCCGGTCACCGCGACGATGAACATCGTCAACAAGGAGACCAAGGAAGTCACCCAGAAGGAAGTGACCCTCACCAAGGACGAGGGCAACCGCGCCGACACCACGCTCGAAGGGCTCCAAGCGCTCCAGCCGGTCATCCCGAACGGCGTGATCACCGCGGGCAATGCCAGCCAGCTCTCCGACGGTTCGTCGTCGTCGGTGCTGATGGAAGAGAAGGTCGCCGAGAAGCGCGGCCTCACCCCGCTCGGCCGCTATGTCGGCATGGCGGTCGCGGGCACCAAGCCCGACGAGATGGGCATCGGCCCGGTCTTCGCGATCCCCGCCTTGCTCGAGCGCTTCAACCTCAAGATGGACGATATCGGCCTGTGGGAACTCAATGAGGCATTCGCGGTCCAGGTCCTCTACTGCCGCGACAAGCTCGGCATCCCCAACGACCTGCTCAACGTCAATGGCGGCTCGATCTCGATCGGCCACCCCTATGGCATGACCGGCGCGCGCTGCACCGGCCACGCGCTGATCGAGGGCAAGCGCCGCGGCGCCAAATACGTCGTCGTGACGATGTGCGTCGGCGGCGGCATGGGCGCGGCGGGACTGTTCGAAGTCCTTTGAGCCCGCCTATTTGAGATAGCCTTTGAAATAGTCGAGCGAAGACATGCCGTCCGCTTCGAGATTGGCTTCGACCGCGCGAGTCGCGGCCTGGCCGAACTCGAGCGGACTCATGCTTCGCGGCGCGGCGCCGAGGTCGGCGACCAGCGCGTCGAAGCCGTGGCGGAAGCGCTGGTCCTCACGGCGCATCTCGAACGGCAAGGGGTAGCGCACCACGTAGCGGAAGTTGCCGACCGGCTTGCCGATCATCGGGATGCGCCCGATGACGCGGTGACGCTCCCCGTTCGAGATCGCGAACAAGCGCGTAAGCGTCTGCGCCACCGCACCGCGATCATCGTGGCCGCGCCGGTCGCGGTCGATGATATCGATCAGGATGCGCCCAGGCTCGGCGCATATGCAAAGGACCGCGTCGGGCGAAACGGGCGGTGGCCAGCGCTCGCCGCGCCGGCGGGCCTTGAACAGCTCCCATCCAACGAAGACCGGCATGCGAAGGGCCATGCCGCGCTCTACCTCGCAATCCTTATCAAATTGCGCATCGCCTCCCGCCTAGCGAACCCGCGTGAAATGGTTGGTCCGCATCACCGGCTGGCCGTCGCGGAAATAGACCGCGACCTCGGTCATCGTCTTGCCGTCGGGCGCGACCGCATAGATACGGGTCGATGCCGGGATGCCGCCCTTGGCCAGCGCCATGATCATCACGTTCGCCTCGGGCAGGCGTGCGGCAGTCGTGTCCGCCTCGAAATTGCCCGCCACCGGCACCGGGGTACCGTCGAGCGGATAGACGCTCTCGGCATGATCCTTCGTTCCATCCGGGCGCAGCACGACCACATCGGCGCGCCATTTGCCGCCGCCGGCATCGCTATAGGTGATGGTGACGCTCTTGGGCCGCGCTTCGGGAGGCATCGGCAGGCGCGTGAGATCGACGGACCAGCTGCCCAGTAGCGGCGAAGCGGTCTGCGCCGAAGCCGGCGCCGCCATGGCCGTACCGGTCAGCAACAGGGTTGCTACAAACGCCTTCATATGCTCTCTCCTAAGTGACTCGACTCGATGATATATTGTATCATCACTCAAATCAATGGATCGCTCAACCTTCGTACGCGATTATTCGATCGGCAGCGTCAGCCCGACCTTGGTCCGTCCCATCACCACCGAGGTGCGGAACCGCCGCACATTCTCGTCGCCGAAGAACAGCCGCCGTGTCAGCTCCTCGAACTCGGCCATATCGCGAGTAACGCAGACCAGCACGAAATCCGCCTCCCCCGTCACATAATAGCATTGCTGGACATGCGGCTCGCGCAGCGCCTTGCGGCGGAACGCGTCCAGCTGGTCGATCCGCTCACGCTCGAGCTCGACCATGATGACGAAACTCATGCCCAGCCCGACCGCCAACGGGTCGATCACGGCCACCTCACGCGCGATCACCCCATTCTCGCGCAACCGCCGCAACCGCCGCTGCACCGACGCCGGCGAAAGGCCCGTCTCATCCGCCAGCGTGTTGATCGCGATGCCGCTGTCCGCCTGAAGCAGCGCCAGCAACTTGCGGTCGGCGAGGTCGAGATCGATGGCCATGATCGGTTCCAATCAATATTCGGCAGATTCTGATCTCAATCGATCAAACTTTGCCACTGATCGCTCATCCCACGCGATCATGGGCCATTATCTGCATGTCTCAACGCAAGGAGACAAGCATTGCTCGACCATCTTGAGATCAAGACCCCCGACCTCGCGCGTACGCTGCACTTCTATGCCACGCTGCTCGCCCCCCTCGGCTACCGGCTGACGGTGGATGGCGCAGCAAAGGGCTTTGGCGATGGCAAGTCGCTCGACTTCTTCCTCGTGGAAGGCGACGCCTCGGAAAATGTCCATTTCGCCTTCACCGCGCCCGACCGGCCCGCAGTCGATGCGATCTATGCCATCGGACGCGATGCCGGCTTCGTGCTCGACCGCGCACCCGCGCTCGCCCCGCATATCCACCCCGACTATTATGCCGGTTATCTGCGCGATCCCGACGACCGGCTGGTCGAATTTGTATGCCACGCCCCGGTCTAGCGCCGGGGCATCACCCTATTGTGCCGCCGGGCACCCCGTCGCATCGGCGCCACGCTTGAGGACGATGTTGCCCCATTTGGTGTTGCCCTTCGGCGCGGGGACAGCGTCATGCTGCTCTCCACCGGACTTGCGCACGGTGAGCGTGGCCTTCGGTATATGCTTGCCCGATCCGCTCGGCGTCGGCGTGGGGCTCGGCGTCGGCGTTGCCTTGGCGAGCATGCAGCCTTCGTCCTTGTCCGCCCGTACCGTATCCTGGGTCATTGCCAGCCCCGCAGTGCCGGTCGTCGCCATCAGCCCGATCAGAAATGCCGTTCGCATCGCATCCTCCCGATTGACCGCCACCCGCATATCACAGTGCCCACCCCGCCGCGATGCTTGACCCCGGCGCCGCGCCGGACGATTCCAGGCCCATGGGGCAATCACTCGCGCAGCGCATCCGCATCGAATCGCACACCGTCTGGCTGGCCGCGCGCGATCCCCGCACGCCGCTCTTCGCCAAGCTCGTCGGACTGCTGGTCGCCGCCTATGCGCTCTCGCCGATCGACCTGATCCCGGACTTCATCCCGGTGCTCGGCCTGCTTGACGATGCGGTGCTGATCCCGGCTGGCGTGTGGCTGTTCGCCCGCCTCGTCCCGCCGCAACTGATGGCGGAACATCGCGCAACCGCCGAAGCCGCAGCGTCACGCCCGGTGAGCAGATGGGGCATCGCCATCGTCCTCGCCATCTGGGTCCTGAGCGCTCTCATCGCCTATGAATTCGTGATGCTGAGCTACGACTGAATCCGCGGCCCCGGCCATTCGGGGCGCGGATCGGCGCATTCCAGCGTCATGCTCTCGCCCTCGGTCGCGCGGACCGGCAGCCGCCCCGGGTCGAAGCCGTCGAGGCAGAAGATGTTGACGCCGAAATGGTCGGGGGCCGCGCGCTTGCGGTGAAAGACATAGATGCCACAGCGGCCGCAGAAATAATGCTTCGCCCGGCGGGTGTTCCACTCATAGAGCGTCAGATGTTCTTCCCCGGCGTCGATCCGCAAATCGGCCTCGGGTATTTTGGTCATCAGCGCGTTACGCTTGACGCACAGCGAGCAGTCGCAGGTGGTCAGCTCGACCGGATCGCTCAGCAGGGTGAAGCGAACCGCTCCGCAATGGCAGGAACCGGGATGCGCGATCTCGCTCATCCCGCTCCCTCATTCGCCGTGCTTGGCGATCCATTCTTCCAGCACCGGTGCGATCTTGGTGCGCCACTTGCTGCCGTTGAAGATGCCGTAATGGCCCACCGCGGGCGCCATATGATATTTCTTCATCTTCGCGGGCAGGCCGGTGGCAATGGTCAGCGCCGCCTTGGTCTGGCCGAGGCCCGAGATATCGTCGCGCTCGCCCTCGACCGCCAGCAGTGCGGTGTCGGTGATCGCACCCGGATCGACCCGGCGGCCGCGATGCATCATCTCGCCCTTGGGCAGCGAATGCGCCTGGAACACGACATCGATCGTCTGGAGGTAGAATTCGGCGGTCATGTCGCAAACGGCGCGATATTCGTCATAGAAGCGCATCGTCGAATCCGCGCTCTCGCCGTCGCCCTTCACCAGATGCTTGAACATCTCCCAGTGCGAAATCATGTGGCTGCCCAGATTCATCGTCATGAACCCGGCGAGTTGCAGGAAGCCCGGATAGACCCGCCGTCCCGCGCCCGGATAGGTCGCCGGCACGGTCGCGATGACGTTCTGCGCGAACCAGGCGTGCGGACGCTCGGTCGCCAGCGTGTTGACCGCGGTCGGCGCCTCGCGCGTGTCGATCGGCCCGCCCATCATCGTCAGCGTGCGCGGACGGTTGGGATGCTTGTCCGCGTTCATCAGCGCGACTGCGGCGTAGACCGGGACTGAGGGCTGGCACACGGCCAGGACGTGCGGGCGCGCATCACCCTCTGCCCCGATCGCTTCCATGAACTCGATCACATAATCGACATAGTCGTCGAGGTCGAAGCGTCCGTCGCTGAGCGGCACCTGCCGCGCGTCGCGCCAGTCGGTGATGTAGACGTCGGCGGTCGGGAGCATCCGCTCGACCGTACCGCGCAGCAGCGTCGCGAAGTGGCCGCTCATCGGTGCGACGATCAGCAGCTTGGGACCGCCTTCGACGCCATCCCGGACGAATCGCTTGAGCTGGCCGAACGGCTTGCGCAGCACGATCTCCTCGCGAACAGCGATTCGCTGGCCGTCGATCGTCGTGAAATCGAGCCCGAAATGCGGCTTGCCGCGCGGCGCGGCGGCGTGGGCGAACACCTCCAGCGCTGAAGCGACGATCGGTCCGCCGCCGAAATAAGCAAAGGGATTGGCGGGATTATTCAGCAGCCCGGCACTGAAATTGGCCAGCGCGCTGGCGCCGGCCAGCATCGAACGCTGCATCTCATAAGCATCATACAACATCGGTCGTTACTGTCCCCGCCCGGTCCCTACCGTCTGACAACGGTGGCAGCGGGTTATAGCGGCCGGGTGCTGCGGTGCAATGTCCATCCATACCCAATGTTCGAGGTGGGAAGGATGTTCCCTTGTCGTCCAGTTCCCGCTACGCGCCGCGCATGGCCGAGCCTGCCCCGAAGCCCGCGACTCCCTCCACCCCGCGCAAGCTGTCGAGCCTGCGCATCGTGTGGCAGCATACCACCCGCTACCCGCTCCAGCTCGGATTCGCGATTGTCGCGCTGATCCTGGCAGCGGGCGCGACCTTGTGGATCCCGCGCACCTTCAAGGAGGTGGTCGACAAGGGCTTCGGCGCCAACGCCGACCCCAGCCAGATCGGCGCCTATTTCCAGGGGCTGCTGCTGGTCGTCGTGGTGCTCGCCTTCGCGACCGCGATGCGCTTCTACTTCGTCTCCTGGCTGGGCGAGCGCACCGTCGCCGACCTGCGCGCCGCCGTCCATCGCAACCTGCTGCGCCTTCCGCCCAAATGGTTCGAGGAGAACCGCCCGTCCGAGATCGCCAGCCGGCTCACCGCCGACACCGCGGTAGTCGAACAGATCGTCGGCACCACCGTCTCGGTGGCGTTGCGCAACCTGCTGATCGCGATCGGCGGCACCATCTATCTCTTCGTCCTCGCGCCCAAGATCGCCGCCTATCTGATCATCGGCATCCCGGTGATCGTGCTGCCGATCATGTGGCTCGGCGGCCGCGTGCGCCGCTTCTCACGCACCAGCCAGGATCGCGTCGCCGATATCGGTGCCATCGCCTCCGAAACCCTTGGCGCGATGCGCATCGTCCAGGCCTTCGGGCAGGAAAGACGCGAGGGCGAGCGCTTCCAGACCGCCGTCGATGCCGGCTTCGCGACCGCACGCAAGCGCTTCGCCACCCGTGCGTTGATGACCGCGCTCGTCATTTTCGCGCTGTTCACCGCGATCACCCTCATCATGTGGGACGCGGTCTATGGCGTGGCCGAGGGCCGCATCTCGGGCGGCTCGATCACCGCCTTCGTCATCACCGCAGGCCTCGTCACCGGCGCATTCGGCGCGCTGACCGAAGTCTATGGCGACCTGCTCCGCGCCTCAGGCGCCGCCAGCCGCCTCGCCGAACTGCTCGCGCAGGAACCCGACATCGCCGCCCCCGCCAATCCGGTCCCGCTGCCCGTCCCGCCGCTGGGCGGACTCGATTTCGAGAACGTCACCTTCCGCTACCCCACCCGTCCCGAAGTCTCGGCACTCCACCAATTCACCTTGTCGGTGGCGCCGGGTGAAACCGTCGCAGTCGTCGGCCCTTCGGGCGCCGGCAAGTCGACGCTCTTCCAGCTCGTCCAGCGCTTCTACGATCCCGAGGGTGGCGAAGTCCGCGTCGACGGGGTCCCGGTCCGCTCCGCCGATCCTGGCGAAGTGCGCGCACGCATGGCGATGGTCCCGCAGGAGACGGTGATCTTCGCCGCCACCGCGCGCGATAATCTCCGCTACGGCCGCTG
Source organism: Sphingomonas sp. GW821-FHT03E12 (assembly GCF_059420685.1). Lineage (NCBI taxonomy): Bacteria > Pseudomonadati > Pseudomonadota > Alphaproteobacteria > Sphingomonadales > Sphingomonadaceae > Sphingomonas > Sphingomonas sp. GW821-FHT03E12. Next base: position 48,603 of record NZ_JBWKUF010000002.1, on the reverse strand, counting down.
GGACGCTACGGAAGAGCAGATCTGGCAGGCCGCCGAGGCCGCCAACGCCGCCGAATTCCTGCGCGAGCTGCCCGACGGCCTCGACACCTTCCTCGGCGAAGACGGCGCACGCCTGTCGGGCGGCCAGCGCCAGCGCCTCGCCATCGCGCGGGCACTGCTGCGCGACGCGCCGATCCTGCTGCTCGACGAGGCGACCAGCGCGCTCGATGCCGAAAGCGAACGCCTGGTCCAGAATGCGCTCGAGCATCTCATGCAGGGCCGAACCACCCTCGTCATCGCCCACCGGCTCGCCACTGTCCGCGCGGCGAAACGCATCATCGTGATGGACGAGGGGCGCATTGTCGAAACCGGGACGCATGCGGAACTGGTAGCGCAGGGCGGTCTCTACGCGCGGCTGGCAAGTCTGCAGTTCAGCGAAACGGCCTGAGGCGCGGCACGCGACGCGTGCGCGTCAGATATGGGTCGACAATGGAGGCGTCGATGCGCCGGCATCATTGACAACCCGTTCACGATGTTCATTCTTTCCCTTCGGTACCTGCGTTCTTGGGGGATGACGCATGACCGATTCGTTTCCGGAACAATATCGCGGCCGCATAGGCCATCGGCGTCTCGGCCGATGCGCCGGCCTGTTGCTTCTGCTTACCGCTCTGTCCGCCTGCGCCTCGATCAAGGGACGTCCTGAGGCGATCACGACCGCGGACGCGACGGGCAGGGTGTGTCCATCGGACGCACAGATCACCAGCTTCAACGCAATGGACCCGGGCGAGGCACGGGCAGCCTATCGCGACTATGTCATCGCGATGTGCATCAGCGCCTATAACAAACGCTACAGCGCGTTCACCTCAGCGCTGTCCCAGGAATCGGTGTCGACCAACCTGGCCGTCAACATCGCATCGGCCACGCTGACGACCTTGTCGGGTATCGCCGCACCCAAGACGGCAAAGCGGTTGGGCACCGGCGCCGCGGTGGCGCTCGGGATCGGTGCCGCAGTGAACAAGGACGTGTTCTACAGCGCCACTCTGCCGGCACTGCTGACCGCGATCGATGCCAAGCGATCGACAATCCTCAGCCAGATCGTCGCCGCGCAAAAGGCGGACCGCGCGGGCATTTCCTATTCTCTCTCCCGTGCCGTCATCGACCTTGATCGCTACGAAGACGCCGGCACGCTGAACGCGGGGCTCAACGAACTCAACAAGGCCGCAGCCGCTGCGGCTCAAGCCGCCGGAACCGAGCTCGCCGCGGCGCAGGAATTCACCGCAGTGGTGCTCAAGGACGATGTGACGACCCGGGCCGCGGCGCTGACCAGAAAGGTACGCGCGCTCAAGACGGATGCCGACAAGCCGAAGCTGGATATACTGGCAAGCAAGCTTGGCCTGACGCCCAACGCTGCCGATACGCCAGCGACCAAGATCGGAAATATCGTCCTCGCCATCGTCACGCGCGTGAACACGCCCGTCGAAGCCGATCAGGTCGCAGCCATCGCAAAGCTCGAGACAGACCTCAACCCGCTGTTCTGACAGGAGCATCCCATGTCCGTGGAGAATGCAGTCGAGATCGTCGCCAAGGTCGCCGCGTCGGCGACGCTGGACGACATCAACCGCATCGTCGGCCAGAATGAAGAGATCATCGGCCCCCTGACCAATATCGGTAATGAAAAGGGGATGACGACCCTTAATTTTGCGGTGGGTGACGCGCCTGCGACGCGCGCGGCGATCCGACCCGACAAGGAAGGCAAGCCCGACCTGCCCGATGAAGCCAAACTCATCGATACGGACCTGATCTTCGTGGTCGGTACGCTGACCCTCTGCTCCGCGAGCCGCGCTTAGCCCCGCCGCGAGCAAGCCCAGAACCTCAGGCTATGGGCCCAGAACCTCTCGCGCGTTGCTGCCCTGCCCCCCGCCCTGCATAGTCCCGGCAGGGTTTGGCGGGGGTATCCATGAACCAGAATCTGTCGCGCCGGCAGCTCATCGGCGGCGCACTCGCAAGCGGCCTCGCCGTCCGGACGGCCTCCGCCGCGAGGCCCGCCACCCTGTTCCGCGAAGTCATGCTGGTCGACGGCACCGGCGCCCCGCCGCGCCTTGCCGACGTCCTCGTCAGCGGAGACCGCATCGCCGGTATCACCCCGCCTTCGCCAACCCCCGTCATCGGCGCGCGCGTCGTCGCGGGCGAGGGCCGCATCCTCGCCCCGGGCTTCATCGACACCCACACGCATGGCGATCCGCTGACCGACTCCTATGACGGCTTTCTCGCCATGGGCGTCACCACGATCACGCTCGGCGTCGATGGCGGCGGCCCGCGGATCAAGGACGATCCGGACCTGCGTGGCTGGATGCGCGCCGCCGACCGCGCCCAGCTCGACCTCAACGTCGTCACCCTCGCCAGCCACGGCACGCTGCGCCGCGCCGCCGACATCCCGGACTCGGTGCGCCGCCCCGATGCCGCCGCCCTCGTCCGCCTCGAAGCCCAGCTCGACGCCGAGCTCCGCGCAGGCGCCTTCGGCCTCACCTATGGCCTCGAATATGTCCCCGGCATCTATTCGGAGACCGCCGAACTCGCAGCACTTGGCCGCGTCGTCGCGCGTCATGGCGGCGTGGTGATGAGCCATATGCGCTCCGAGAATGACGAAGAGATCGAGACATCGATCGACGAGCTGATCGCCTCGGCAGGCCCCGCGCGCCCGCATATCTCCCATCTCAAGGTGGTGTTCGGCAAAGGCGAGGCCCGTGCCCGCGCCCTGCTCGACTTCCTCGCCGCCAAGCGCCGTGCCGGAATCGATCTCACCGCCGACGCCTATCCCTATAGTGCCGGCTTTACCGGCATCGCGATCCTCTTCCCCGAATGGGCGCTGCCGCCGACCGATTACGGCGCCATCCTCGCCACCCGCCGGCAGGAGCTGCGCGACTATCTCGAAAAGCGGATGATCCGCCGCGGCGGGCCGGAGAAGCTGCTGCTCGGCACCGGCAAGCATGCCGGCAAGACGGTGGCGCAGGCATCGCAGGAAGCGGGCCTCGCCTTTCCCGACTTCCTGATCCAGCTCGGCCCCCGCGGCGGATCGGGCGCGCATTTCACGATGGATCAGGCGCTGCAGGACGTGCTGCTGCTCGATCCGATGGTGGCGATTTCGACCGATGGCGGCCCGGCCCAGCGGCACCCGCGCTCGACCGGCACCTATGCGAAGCTGATCGAGGACTATGTCGTGAAGACCCGCCGGCTCCCGATCGAGGAAGCGGTGCGCAAGGCCACCAGCTTCCCCGCCCGCATCCTGCGCCTGCCCGATCGTGGCACGATCCGCCCCGGTACAAAGGCCGATCTGATCCTGTTCGATCCTGCCAAGGTCCATGCCCGCTCGACCTATCTCGATCCCTTCGCCCGCGCGCACGGCTTCGATCTGGTGATGGTCAATGGCCAGGCCGCGTTCGAGAATGGCCAGCGCGTGGGCCGCCCCGGCCGCCTGCTGCGCGCGACACCGAAAGGCTGAACGCTTCGGCTTGACGTTTCTATATTTCGAGAATAATCGAATTATAGAAACACCGGAGACCAGCCATGAAGCGCCTTCACCTGCACGTCAGCGTCCCGGAGATCGAGCCCGCGATCGCCTTCTACAGCACGTTGTTCGACGCCCCGCCCTCAGTGGTGAAGGACGATTATGCCAAGTGGATGCTCGAGGATCCGCGCGTCAATCTCGCCATTTCCTCGCGCGCCCGCGCCACCGGCATCGATCATGTCGGGGTCCAGACCGACAGCGCCGCCGAACTCGGCGAACTCGCCGCGCGGCTGAAGGCTGCGGGTGCGCAGACCTTCGATCAGGAAGCGACCACCTGCTGCTACGCCAATTCGGACAAGTCCTGGGTGACGGACACTGCAGGTGTCCGATGGGAAACCTTCTTCACCCATGGCGACGCCACCGCCTATGGCGAAGATGAGGTGATCCCGGATGCCTCCGGCGCCTGTTGCGCGCCCAGGGCCGCCTCCAAGCCGGCCTGCTGCTGATGCAGCTGCCAACCGCCGTCGATGCGCTGTCCGCGCTCGCTCATGCCAGCCGCCTCGCCGTATTCCGCCTGCTCGTCCGCGCCGGTGCTGAAGGTCTTCCCGCGGGGGAGGTCGCGCGCGAGATCGGCCTGTTGCCCAACACCCTCTCCACGCATCTGACGATCCTCGGCAACGCCGGACTCGTCCGATCGCGCCGAGAGGGCCGGTCGGTCATCTATTCGGCCGACTATGACGGAATGCGCGATCTGCTCGGCTTCCTCGTCGCCGATTGCTGCGGCGGGCGCCCGGAGATCTGCGGCGATCTGTCGCTGTCGGTCTGCTGCGAACCGGAGCCGCAGGCATGAGCAACGAGGCCAAGCCAGGCATCGGGACATTCGAGCGCTATCTGACCCTGTGGGTGGCGCTCTGCATCGTCGCCGGTATCGCGCTGGGGCACTTCGCTGCCCCGATCTTCGCAGCGATCGGCGCGGCAGAAGTAGCAAGCGTCAATCTTCCGGTCGCCGTTCTGGTCTGGCTGATGATCGTCCCCATGCTGCTGAAGATCGACTTCGGCGCCCTCACACAGGTGCGGCGCCAATGGCGCGGGGTCGGCGTCACCCTGTTCGTGAACTGGGCGATCAAACCGTTCTCGATGGCACTCCTCGCGACCCTGTTCATCGGATGGCTGTTCGCACCGCTGCTGCCCGCCGGCGAAATCCCATCCTATATCGCCGGACTGATCCTGCTTGCCGCCGCACCCTGCACCGCGATGGTCTTTGTGTGGTCGAACCTCTGCGGCGGCGATCCCGCCTATACGCTGAGCCAGGTTGCCCTGAACGACCTGCTGATGGTCGTCCTGTTCGCGCCGATCGTCGGACTGCTGCTCGGCATCGCATCCGTTACCGTGCCCTGGGCGACCCTGTTGCTGTCGGTCGCGCTCTACATCCTTGCTCCGGTGTTGATCGCCCAGCTTCTGCGCCGCACCGTGCTTGCGAGCGGTGGCCAGCCCGCGCTCGACCTGCTGCTCGCGCGGCTTGGCCCCCTGTCGCTGGCCGCGTTGCTCGCAACGCTGGTGCTGCTCTTCGGATTTCAGGGAGAAGCGATCGTCGGACAACCGCTGGTCATCCTATTGCTCGCGGTTCCGATCCTGATTCAGGTCTATCTGAATGCCGGCCTTGCCTATGTGCTGAACCGCATGACGGGCGAAGCGCATTGCGTTGCCGGCCCTTCCGCGCTGATCGGCGCGAGCAATTTCTTCGAACTCGCCGTCGCCGCTGCAATCGGGCTGTTCGGCCTCAAATCCGGCGCCGCGCTCGCCACCGTGGTGGGCGTACTGATCGAAGTTCCCGTCATGCTGTCCGTCGTCGCGATCGTGAACCGCTCCAAGGGTTGGTACGAACGCGGCACGGCCGTCACCCGGTCCGATACTGTGTTGAAAGCCTGAGCCATGACCGGCGCCTTCCCCATTACCATCTATCACAACCCCGATTGCGGCACCTCGCGCAACACGCTCGCGATGATTCAGGCGGCCGGGTACACGCCACGCGTCATCGAGTACCGCACCGCCGGCTGGACGCGGCCGCAGCTTGACGCGCTGCTCGCGGCGATGGGTGTGACCCCACGCGATATCCTGCGCGAAAAGGGGACGCCCGCGGCGGAGCTTGACCTGCTCGGCGGCTCGGTGCCGGACGAAACGATCCTCGAAGCGATGATCGCGCATCCGATTCTGGTCAACCGGCCGATCGTGGAGACGCCGCGGGGCACGAAGCTGTGCCGCCCGTCCGAAACCGTGCTCGGCCTTCTGGATCGCAAGCCCGGCGTCTTCACCAAGGAAGACGGGGAAGTGGTACGCCCCTAACCCCGCGCCAGCAGGATCGCGAGAATGGCGAGGAGGGTCCCCAGCACGATCGCGATCACCTGTTTCGGGTTCCGCTTGCGCTTGCGGCCATGCCCCATGCGGTCGAGATCGAACCAGTAATAGGCCGGCTGCGCCTCGCGGATCACGCCCGTCGCACGCAGCTGATCGAACGCCTTGCGCTCCACCGGGCCCGACGGCGCATATTCGATCGCATCGCCGGGCGCGAACGCACGATGATCGGCGAAATGCCGCTGGACCCGAAACTGCCCCAGATCTGACGAACCGCCAAGCGGCATCCCTACGCTTCCTTCGCTTTCACGCCGCCGATAGTCGGGAACCCGCCGGGCGGTTTCAAGAGCGATGAAGCATCGGGCCGGTCCCAGCTTGAGCAGGCGAAAGAATCTGCTGCTCTCGCCTGGCGGCGCAATGCGGCTAAAGGCTGTCCGCGATGCCCTTTCGCTTCTTCCGCCCGATCCTTGCCGGCGCACGCCCGGTCGACCGCATCGTCGCCTGTGTCGGCGCGGCAATCTGCCTTGCGCTCACGGTGTTCATCTGTGCGCAGCTTCCGCTCGCGGCGGCGGATCTGCCGCTGATCGTCGCGCCGATGGGCGCGTCGGCGGTCCTGATCTTTGCCGTGCCCGCCAGCCCGCTCGCCCAGCCCTGGCCGGTGGTCGGCGGCAACACCATCTCCGCGCTCGTCGGCGTCGCGGTGTTTCAGCACATTCCCGATCCGATGCTCGCCGCGGGTCTTTCGGTCGGGCTCGCGATCCTCGCCATGTCGGCCTGCCGATGCCTCCACCCGCCGGGCGGCGCCGCCGCGCTCACGGCGGTGATCGGCAGCCAGGGCATCCATGCCGCGGGCTATGCCTTTGCCTTCGCGCCGGTCGCGATCAACTCGATCGCCCTCGTCGCGCTGGCCATGCTCTTCCACCGCGTGTCGGGGCACAGCTATCCGCACGTCCCCGTTCCGGTCGACGCCAGCGCACAGGGTCTGCACCTCGACGATATCGACAAGGCGCTCGCCGAATTGCCGGACAGTTTCGACATCAGCCGCGCGGATCTCGATGTGCTTCTCTCCAAGGCGGAATCCCACGCGATCACCCGCCGCCGCAAGCGCTGATCCTTCCTATTTGCGATATCGGGTATGGATGGACCAACCTAGCCGTGCCATAAACTTTGGGAACAAAGGTACGCCCCAGAGGAGAGGGTAATGGCACGCGAATTCGATCTGATCGTCTATGGCGCCACGGGCTTCACCGGCCGCCTCGTCGCCGAATATCTGGCACAGCGCTACGGTGACGGCAGCGTCAGCTGGGCGATGGCGGGCAGATCGCTCACCAAGCTCGAGCAGGTGCGCGACGAGATCGGCGCGCCGGCCTCGACCCCGCTCATCGCCGCCAATGCCGACGATCCGTCGGCGCTTCGCGCAATGACCGGGCGGGCCAAGGTCGTGATCTCAACGGTCGGCCCCTATCAGCTCTACGGCAACGATCTGGTCGCCGCCTGTGTCGAGACCGGCACCGGCTATGTCGATCTGTGCGGCGAGCCCAACTGGATGCATGACATCATCGCGCGGCACGATGCCGCAGCGAAGGCGAGCGGCGCGCGCATCGTCCTGTCGTGCGGCTTCGATTCGATCCCCTTCGACCTTGGCGTCTGGACCGTGCAGCAGGCGGCAAGGGCGAAGTTCGGCCAGCCTGCGCCGCGCGTGAAGGGCCGCGTGCGCAAGATGCAGGGCACCTTCTCGGGCGGCACCTTCGCCAGCGGCAAGGCGACCGCAGCCGCCGCAGCGAAGAACCCTGCGGTGTTCAAGGTGCTGCTCGATCCCTTCGCGCTCACCCCCGGCTTCACCGGCCCTGATCAGCCCAAGGGCATCATGCCCGAATATGACGAAGCGGTCGGCGGCTGGGTTGCGCCGTTCATGATGGCGGTGATCAACACCAAGAACATCCACCGCACCAATTTCCTCGCCCACCACCCCTATGGCCGCGACTTCCGCTATGACGAGATGATGGTCGCCCCCGGGCTCGGCGATCTCGGCAAGGCCGCAGCCGAGGCGATCGCGAAGATGAATCCGATGAACTCGGACAAGGGCCCTGCGCCGGGCGAAGGCCCGTCGAAGGCGGAGCGCGAGGCCGGTTTCTACGAGATCGACTTCATCGCCGAAATGCCCGACGGCCAGCGCCTGACGGCCACCGTCACCGGCGACCGCGACCCCGGCTATGGCTCGACCAGCAAGATGATCGCTGAGGCGGCACTTTGCCTGCTGCGCGATGTCGATGGCGGGGGCGGCGTCTGGACTCCGGGCGCGCTGATGGCCGAGCCGCTCAAGGCCCGGCTCGAGGCCAATGCCGGGTTGACCTTCAGCGTCGCCTAATCGGCGTAGAACAGCATCGCGACCGCTGCGAGCAGCACCGACACGGCGATCGCCACCGGCACCAGCTTGCGCCGCCGCTGCTCGACTGCCGCCTCATAGGCGCGCAGGTCGAGCCAGTAATAGGCATGCCCCTCCTTGCGGATCAGCCGCTCGGTGAGCAGCCGGTCGAACGCGGGCTTGAGCTCGGCTGGCGGGGTATAGAGGATCGTATCGTACGGCGTGATGGCATGCTGGGCGCAGAAATGATCGACCAGCTTGCGCCGCGCCCGCCCTGCCGCCGTGATCGCGACCGACTCAACCGCCATACCCCGCCCCCGTCTAGCGCTTCTTGCCCTGATGCTTGATGTTCGCCGGGCGCCCGCGATGCTTGATCACCCGCTTGGGCGGCCCGCCGCGCCGCCGCTCCGGCCCCGATCCGCTGCCCTTGCCGTCGGGCAGTTCGAAGCGCAGGGCGCCCGACACCGGGTTCGCCTCCACCAGCCGCAGCGGCAGCCGCTGGCCCAGCGAGAATTCCTCGCCGGTCTCCTCGCCGACCAGCTTCTGCGCCGCCTCGTCATAGCGGAAATATTCGCGGCCCAGGTCGCGTGCCGGCACCAGCCCGTCGCCGCCGACGCCGTCGACCGTCGCGAAGAAGCCGAAGCTCTGCACCCCGGTGATCCGCGCTTCCATCACCTCGCCGACATGGGCGGAGAGATAGGCGGCGACATAGCGGTCGACCGTCTCGCGCTCGGCCTCCATCGCCCGCCGCTCGAGCTGGCTGATGACTTCGCCGGTCTTCGCCATCTCGGCATCGGTCGGCAGTTCCCCGCCCGGCCCGAGCTTGTTCGATTCGACCAGCGCGCGGTGCACCACCAGATCGGCATACCGCCGGATCGGCGAGGTGAAGTGCGCATAGCTGCCCAGCGCAAGGCCGAAATGCCCCGCATTTTGCGGGCCGTAATAGGCCTGGGTCTGGGTGCGCAGCACCTGGATCATCACCTCTTCGCGGAACTCGGCATCGGCCACGCGCGCGATGACATGGTTGAAGGTGCCGGGCTTGATCACCTGCCCCAGCGTGAACTCGACCTCCAGCGTCTTCAAATACTCCTTGAGCGCGGCCAGCTTCTCGCGGCTCGGCGGCTCATGGACGCGGTACATCACCGGCGCCTTGCGCGCTTCCAGCGCCTTGGCCGCCGCGACGTTCGCCGCGATCATGTAATCCTCGATCAGCTTGTGCGCATCCAACCGCTCGCGCGGCGCGACCGACAGGATTCGCCCCTTCTCGTCGAGCATGATCCGCCGCTCGGGAAGATCAAGGTCGAGCGGCTCGCGCTTCTCGCGCGCCTTGTTGAGCGCGCGCCAGCACGCCCAGAGCGGGCGCAGCGTGCTGTCGACCAGCTTGGGGTCGACACCGGCCAGCTCCTCCGCCGGCATCGCGCAGGGCGAGGAGGCGACATCGACCTTCTCCCCGGCCGCGTCGATCGCGGCCTGCGCGTCTTCATAGGCGATGTTCGCCGCCAGCCGCACCACGGCGCGGGTGAAGCGCCAGCCCTTGATCTCACCCCTGGCCGAAACCTGCAGGTGGCACGCCATGGCCGCGCGATCGACGTCCTGCTTCAGCGAGCACACGTCCGCCGACAGCACTTCGGGCAGCATCGGCACGACGCGATCCGGGAAGTACACCGAATTGCCCCGCTTCCGTGCCTCGCGGTCGAGCAGCGATCCAGGCCGGACGTAGAAGCTGACATCGGCAATCGCGACGATCGCCTTCCAACCACCCTCGTTCTTGGGATCGTCGTCGGGTGCCGCCCAGACCGCATCGTCATGGTCACGCGCATCGGACGGGTCGATCGCCACGATCGGGATGTGGCGCAGGTCTTCCCTGCCCTTCCCGAGGTCCTGCTTCGCGACCCGCTCGGCCTCGGCCAGCAATTCCTCCGAAAACACGTTCGGGATGCTGTGCTTGTGGATCGCGATCAGGCTGAAGCTGCGCGGCGCGAAGGGATCGCCCAGCACCTCGGTCACCTTGGCGAAGATGCGCGGGCCACGCCCGCTCTTCTCCGCCATCACCAGATCGCCCGGCTCGGCGCCGTTGCGCTCGGAGATGACGAAGCTGTTGCGCTCCTTCTTCTCCAGGCCGTGGAGGTAGAGCCGTCCGCCCTCCTCCTTGACCACGCCCAGCACGGCTTCCTCGCCTCGGGCGAGCTTCTTCATCGGATGCGCGATCAGGCCGTTCCCGGCCTCTTCGGTGCGCGCCAGGATGCGGTCGCCCACGGCCAGCGCACTATGCTTGCTCCGCTCGCGCACACGCAGTCGCGGCACGGGCACGCCTTCGGCTTCCCAGCGCTCGGGCACCGCCCAGACGGTATCGCCATCGGCGTCGGTGATCCGCAGCACCGTCACCTTGGGTACGCCGCCCATCTTGTGGAAGGCGCGGCCGGGCGCACTGTCGATCAGCCCTTCGTCGGCCATGTCGCGCAGCAGCGCCTTGAGCGTGATCTTCTCTTGCCCCGCCAGGCCAAAGGCGCGCGCAATCTCGCGCTTGCCTGCGGGCTGGTCGGAAGAGGTGATGAAATCGAGAATCTGTTGCCGCGTCGGCATGCCGGGCGCGGGCTTCTTTGCTTTGTTCTGTTTTGCCATTGGCCCTGAATATAGGGGCTGTCCGCCCGATTCCCAACCGAATAGGCTGGGGCGTGACCTACGACCTTCTCATCGCCGGCGGCGGCATCAACGGCTGCGCGATCGCGCGCGAGGCTTCGCTGCTCGGCCTGTCTGTGCTGCTGGTCGAGAAGGACGCCCTTGCCGCCCACACCTCCTCGGCCTCCAGCAAGCTGATCCATGGCGGGCTGCGCTACCTCGAAACCTATGAGTTCCGCCTGGTGCATGAGGCGCTGCGCGAGCGCGAACGGATGCTCGCCACCGCGCCGCACCTCATTCACCCGATGGCGTTCGTGCTGCCGCATGCGCACAGCGTCCGTCCCTGGTGGATGGTCCGTGCCGGGCTTTACCTCTACGATCTGCTCGGCCTCGGCTCGTCGCTGCCCCGCTCGCGGGCGCTGCGCCGCGACGATCCCCGCCTTGCCCCGATCGCGCATAACGTCGGCGGCTTCCTCTATTGGGACGCACAGGTCGACGACGCCGCTCTGGTCCGCGCCAACGCCGCCGACGCCATCGCCAATGGCGCGCAGATCGAGACCGGCATCGGCGTCACCGGTGCGGAGCGTGGCGGGGCGAGCTGGACCGTCTCCCTCAGCGATGGGCGTAGCGTCGAAGCACGCGCCATCGTCAACGCCACCGGGCCATGGGTGAAGGACTTTCTGAGCAGGATCCGGATCCAAAGCGACAGCGGGCTTCAGCTCATCAAGGGCAGCCACATCGTCGTGCCGCCGCTGTGGGAAGGCGACCAGGCCTATATCCTGCAACAGCCCGACCGCCGGATCGTGTTCGCGACGCCCTGGCGCGGCGGCACGATGATCGGCACCACCGACGTGCCGGTGACGCACCCGGGCGATGCAGGGATCACCCCGGAAGAGATCGACTATCTCTGCGCCGCCGCGAACCGCTATTTCAAGCACCGGATCACCGCTGACGACATCACCGCCACCTGGTCTGGCGTCCGGGCGCTCTACGACGACGGTGCGGGCGAGGCGCGCAAGGTCACGCGCGACTATGTGCTGGAGGCCGATACAAGCGGCGCGCCGGTCCTGTCGGTGTTCGGTGGCAAGATCACCACTGCGCGCGCGCTCGCCGAGCACGCCATGGCGAAGCTCGCCCCCACGCTGCACGTTACGGCGCGGCCAGTCACACGCGACCGCCCGCTGCCCTGACCTGCATTCGCGGCGCCCGCGAAACCCCCGTTTCGGAGCCTGTTCACGTTGCGCGCAGCGGACGCCGGGCCGAGCATCGCCGCCGCCGGTGGGGGCTTACAGGCACGCAGGAAACCGGCCCAAGGCCGTCTGCGCCCTTCCCGGCAGGCAACAGAGGGAAAGGAAGCAGAACATGCAGAAGATCGGCGCCTTCTACTTGCGGAACAATGGCGGGTTCGTGTGCGCGCCCGCAGCGAACTACATCGACGAGAACGGCAATTTCAACACATCCAGCAATGGCGGGCATATCGCGCTGGGCCAGGGGGTGATGTTCTCACCGGCCGATCATGGCGTCCCCGACGGCAGCACGATGCAGCTCTATATCTGGATCGAGGCGGGCAGCGACCGCACGGGATCGCCCTTCTTCGAATATGATTCCACGTCTAACCTGTACGCCGAATACGACATCACCGGCACGACGCTGAAGAGCGACGTCCATTTCGACGGCGTGAAGAGCAACTGATGCGTCCGGGCGGGGTACCGGCGGGTCGAGCCGCCGGTACCCCGCTCAGCCATAGGCGATCCAACGGCCCAGCGTTCCCGCCGCCAGCCACAGCGCGATCGACGCCAGCGCGACCGCCCGCGCGCCACCCGGCGGCCGGTCGCGCCACCCGGCGATATGCCGTCCCCAGCACAACCGGAACAGCATTGCATTGATCAGCGCCACCGCGATCAGCACCAATTTGGCGTGGAAGATGCCCGATCCCGCCAGCGAGCGCCCATCCGCCGCGAACAACAAAGTCCCGCTCGGCACCATGATCAGCAATCCGGTGATCGCCACCGGCGTGAGCGCGCGCGACAGCGGTTCGAGGGGCAGGCTGCGCCACAGCCCGGCAATGCGCAAATCGACGACGCCGATCCCGCCGACCAGCATCACCAGCCCGAGCAGATGGACGCTGTTCGCAACCGGATAGACGAGTCCGGAGCCACGCGCCCATGGGCCGATGCCGGCTGCATCGAGCCATCCGGCCGCCGCGAGAAGCACCCCCTCCAAGCCCGCGCCTCAGCGCAGCTCGACGGTCTTGCCGTTCACGGTGACCCGCTCGATCCGCATCTCCGCGGTGCCGTCGCGGCGCGCATAGCCGGTAAGGCCGATCTTCTTGCCCGGCGCCACCTCGGCCTGGGTCAGCCCGCGCGCCTCCATCCGCCCGGTCGGCGCCAGGACGATATCCCAGACCTTGCCCTTCCACCGCATCTTCGCGGTGCCGTGCGGATTGCCCCAGCTGAGCTGGGTGAAAGTCCCGTCGAGCGTGATCGGCTTGGTCTCGTCATAGGATGACCAGCCATGATGCGCGGCGGCCGGCAGCGCGATGGCGGCGGCCGCAGCAGCGAACAGCGTGAGCGTACGCATGGTTCATCTCCCGGTGTGGATGCGGGAAGATACACACGAACGCCCGCGCGGTTCAAATCACCCGCGCGGGTTCGATCAATAAGCCCGCGCCACCAGGATCCGCTCGACCGCAGGGCGGCCGGTGAAGATGCAGGTCCCGTCCGCCGGTGCCGCGTCGAGCGGCACGTTGCGGAAGGTGAGCTTGAGCGCCTTGATCCGCTCGACCGCCTTGTCCAGCTCTTCGCCGGTCGGCTTGGCCCACTGCACCTCGACCCAGCCCGGATATTTGTTGGGGCTCTCGAAATGGGCCTTGAGCGCGTCGAAACTGTCGACCCCGCGCACGATGTTGGCTTCCAGCTTGGCGCGCGCCTCCGCGTGCAACACGCCCTGGATCTCTTCCAGCAGCCCTGCCGCCTGCCCGACAAAATCGCCCTTGGCCAGGATCGCGCTGTCGAGCTTGCCGTCCTCGCGGTACAGCCGGTCGCGGCGGATCACCGAGACGTTGCCGCCCGCCATGTCGCGGCCGCCGACCTCGATCACCACCGGTGCGCCCTTCTTGACCCAGCCCCAGCGCTTGGTCGCCGCCTTTGACGCGCGGCTGTCGAGCAGCACGCGCACCCGCTCGCCGAACGCCGACTGCGCGGCCAGCTGCGCCTGCAGCTCCTTGCAATACTCCAGCAGCGCCGCGTCCTCGTCGCTGTCGCGCAGCATCGGCACGATCACCACCTGCCACGGCGCCAGCTGCGGCGGCACGCGCAGGCCGTCATCGTCGCCATGCGTCATGATCAGCCCGCCGATCATGCGCGTCGACATGCCCCAGCTGATCGTGTTGGCATGCTCGAACTCACCCGAAGCATTCTGGAATCGGATGTTCTGGGCGTGCGCGAAATTGGTGCCGAGGAAGTGGCTGGTGCCGGCCTGCAGCGCCTTGCCGTCCTGCATCATCGCTTCGATCGAATAGGTCGCGACCGCGCCGGGGAAGCGCTCATTCTCGGGCTTCTCGCCCGCGATCACCGGGATCGCCGCGACGTCCTCGGAAAAGCTGCGATACATCTCCAGCGCCTTGAGCGTCTCTTCCAGTGCCTGTTCGGGCGTCGCATAGGCGGCATGGCCTTCCTGCCACAGGAATTCGGTGGTGCGCAGGAACATGCGCGTGCGCATCTCCCAGCGTACGACGTTTGCCCATTGGTTGACCTGCACGGGCAGGTCGCGCCACGACTGGATCCAGCGCGAGAAAGCGGTGCCGATCACCGTCTCCGACGTCGGCCGCACGACCAGCGGCTCTTCCAGCTTCGCCTCGGGATCGGGCACCAGCCCGCCCTCGCCGTCGCCGATCAGCCGGTGGTGCGTGACCACCGCCATTTCCTTGGCGAAGCCTTCGACATGCTCCGCTTCCTTCTCGAAATAGGACAGCGGGATGAACAGCGGGAAGTACGCATTGTCATAGCCCGCGGCCTTGATCCGGTCGTCGAGCAGGCGCTGGATGCGCTCCCAGATGCCGTAGCCCCATGGCCGCATGACCATGCAGCCGCGCACCCCCGATTCCTCGGCCATATCGGCTTCCGAGATGACGGCCTGGTACCAGGCGGCGAAATCCGCTTCGCGGGTGAGGTTGAGTGCGTGCTTGATCATGGCGCGGCGGATAGCGCGTCGCGAACCGCGCGTCACCCCGCTTCGCGGCTTGCCCCCCGCGGCATGCGCTCCTAGGCGGGAGTGCATGTCATCGGATCGCATCATGCTCGGGCTCGGCCTGCGTCTGGTTGCGATCCTGATGCTCTCGACGATGGGCGCGCTGATCAAGCTGGTCGAGACGCACGGCGCGCATCTGGTCGAGATCATGTTGTTCCGCCAGTTCTTCGCCATCCCCTTCGTCCTTGCCTGGGTGATGATGGGGCCGGGCCTCGCCTCGCTGAAAACCCGGCATTTCGGACTGCATGTCAGCCGCTCGGCGGTGGGCCTCACCGGCATGGTGTTCAACTTCGGCGCGGTGCTGCTGCTCCCGCTCGCCGAAGCGACGACGTTCGGCTTCACCGTGCCGATCTTTGCCACGATCCTCGGTGCGCTGGTGCTCAAGGAACCGACCGGCTGGCACCGCTGGGGCGCCGTCCTTGCGGGGTTCATCGGCGTGCTGATCGTCACTCAGCCGGGCAGCAGCCACATTCCGCTCGGCGGCGCGCTGGTCGGGCTTACCGCTGCGCTGTTCGTCGCGATCGTCGCGATCCAGCTGCGGCAGATGGGCCGCACCGAAAGCCCGGCCACCACCGTCTTCTGGTTCTCGACCCTGTCGGTGCCGCCGCTCCTGATCGGCTATGCCTTCGTCGCCGCGCCGCACGACTGGCAGACCTTCGCGCTGCTGATCCTGATCGGCATCGTCGGCGGCGCCGCGCAGCTCGCGCTGACCGCCGCGCTGCGCTTCGCTCCGGTCTCGACCGTGGTGCCGATGGACTATTCCAGCCTGATCTGGGCGACGCTCTACGGCTATCTGCTGTTCGGCGCGCTGCCCGGCCCATGGACCTGGGTGGGCGCGCCGATCATCATCGCAAGCGGGCTCTACATTGTCTGGCGCGAGCGGCGGCGCGGCCTCGTCCGCGCCACGCCGGTGACTACGGCGGACGAGCCCGCGACCTAGCGGCGATAGACCAGCACGATATTGTTGGCAGGCATCTCGACCAGCCGCTCGAACGACACGCTGCGCGCGCCTGCAGCTGCGGTGACATCGGCCACGTCACGCAACCCCCATCGCGGATCGCGCGCCTTGAGCGACGCATCGAACGCTTCATTGGACGGCGCCGTCTCCACCTCCGCACGGCGATACGGCCCGTAGAGGATCAGCGGCGCACCCTCCGGCAACATCCTCGCCGCGCCGTCGAGCAACCCCAAAGTCGCTTCCCACGGGCTGATATGCACCATGTTGATGCACAGCAGCGCATCGGCGCGCTCGACCGGCCAGCCCGCCGCGGCCGCATCGATCGCCACCGGCGCGGCGACATTGCCCAGCCCCGCGCACCACGACGCGATCGAGGTCAGCGCCGACGGCTCGGGATCGCTCGGCTGCCAGCGGAGATCAGGAAACCGTTCCGCGAAAAAGGCGCAATGCTCCCCGCTCCCGCTCGCCACCTCCAGCACCAGTCCCGTTTCCGGCAGCACCTGCGCCAGCACCACCGCGATCGCCTCGCGGTTGCGCAAGGTCGCGGGGGCATGCTTGCGCGCCGCGCCTCTATCCTCGGCGGCGATCCAGGGCGTCGGGTCGGCCATCGTCAGTTCGCTGCGAACAGCTCGAGGAACTTGAGCGCCAACGGGCTCTTCTCGACCTCCGCCACCTGCGGACGATTACCCCAGTGCACGCCGTCGGTATTGCCCAGCACGACCAAAGTCAGCCCCTTGCCCGGCACCTTGAGCAACAGACCGGCATAGGCGTCGGGCCACCAGCCGCCATGCCAAACCACTTGCTGCCCGCGCCAGCTCTGCGTCCACCAGCCATAGGCATAGCCGGCGGGTTTGCTATCGGGATCGGTCGGCGGCGTCCACATGGTCTTGCGCAGCGCGGGTGACAGGATCCGCCCCTGATCGAGCGCCAGCGAATATTCCGCCAGGCTCCGCGCGCTGGCGATGATCCCGCTCGACGCGTTCATCTCGGGATTGGGCAGCGGCGTCGGCGCCAGGCTGTCCCACCCGTTCTTGCCGCTGGTGAAGGGCGGGGCGAGGTTGAGCAAGGCCGCACCGCCCTTGGGGTCGCGCCAGCCCGCGGCGATGTCCTTCAACCCCGCCTTGTCGAGCACATAGAGCCGCACCCAATGCTCCAGCGGCTTGCCGGTCTTTTCTTCCACCCAGTTGGCCAACCGCCCGAACACCACCGGATTATACATGAAGTTGCTGCCCGGCGTGCCCAGCACGCGCATCTGCAGCACCTGCCGCACGCTGATCTTCGCCGCGCAGTCGAGCTTGGGCGGGACATAGCCGTCCTCCAGCTTCACCCCGCCGCCGAACATGTTGCCGCTCTTGGTCAGCCGGTCGCACCGCGCCTTCCAGTCGGACAGCGTCGTGAAATCGTCGTCGAGGCGGATGATCTTGTCCGCGTCCATCTGCAGCAAGGTCGCGCCGGTGAAGGTCTTGGTGATCGACGCGACGAGATAGCTCGTATCCCCGGTCGTCCGCTCCTCGGCATCATGATCCTGCCAGCCGATCCCCTCGGCCGCAACGATCTTGCCGTCCTTGACGATGGCGTAGGACAGGCTGAGCACCGCGCGCTCCTTGCGGAACTCGGTCGCGAACGCCTTGAACTCGGCGAGCTTGGCCGCGTCGCCGGCGGGCTGTGCGTAGGATGGCGCCGCGAACAGCAGCGCGGCGAAGATCAGAACCCGGCGAATCATGCGACGTCCCCCTGTTTCGCCCCAGACTAGGCAAAACAGGGGGCTTGTCATCTCGCGGCTATTCCGCCGCTTCGGCCTGCGCCGGTTCCTTCCACACCAGCACCGGCTTGCGCGCGGCCTGGGTCTCGTCGAGGCGGCGGCGCGGCGCGAAGTGCGGCGCTGACTTGAGCGCAGCGTCGCCCGCCTTGGCCCGCTCGGCGACCGAACGGAACGCGCCGATGAACTGGTCCAGCGCGGCCTTGCTCTCGGTCTCGGTCGGCTCGACCAGCATCGCGCCGTGCACCACCAGCGGGAAATAGACCGTCATCGGGTGGAAGCCCTCGTCGATCAGCCCCTTGGCGACGTCGAGCGTCGAGAAGCCCTCGGGCAGTCCCTTGTCGCTGAAGATCGCCTCATGCATGCACGGCCCGCTCTTGGCGAAGGGCGCGTCGAGCACGTCTTCCAGCGCGCGCAGCACGTAATTGGCGTTGAGCACCGAATCCTCGGCGACCTGCTTCAGGCCATCCGCGCCGTGGCTGAGGATGTACGTCAGCGCGCGCGTGAACATGCCCATCTGGCCATGGAACGACACCATCCGGCCGAAGCTGTCGGCATGATGCTCACCCGCAGTCTCTTCCTCGATCAGCTCGAAGCGGTCGCCCTGCTTCTCGACGAACGGCAGCGGCGCATAGGGCGCCAGCGCCGCCGACAGCACCACCGGCCCCGAACCCGGCCCGCCGCCGCCATGCGGGGTCGAGAAGGTCTTGTGCAGGTTGATGTGCATCGCGTCGATGCCCAGGTCGCCGGGGCGGACCCGGCCGACGATCGCGTTGAAGTTGGCGCCGTCGCAATAGACGTATCCGCCCGCCGCGTGGACCGCATCGCTGATCGCCTTCATGTCCGGCTCGAACAGCCCGCAGGTGTTCGGGTTGGTGATCATCACCCCCGCCACGTCCGGCCCCAGCCGCGCCTTGAGCGCTTCCAGATCGACGCGCCCGGCCTCGGTCGCCGGAATATCCTCGACGGTGAAGCCCGCGAACGCCGCGGTCGCCGGGTTGGTGCCGTGCGCGCTCTCGGGCACCAGCAGCACCTTGCGCGCCTGCTCGCCCTTGGCGTCGAGCGCCGCACGGATCGCCAGCACGCCGCACAGCTCGCCATGCGCGCCCGCCTTGGGCGACATCGCGACCGAATGCATGCCGGTCAGCGTCGTCAGCCAGTGGGCGAGCTGGTGGATCACCTCGAACGCGCCCTGCACCGTGTCGACCGGCTGCAGCGGGTGGACGTCGGCGAAGCCGGGAAGCCGGGCCATCCGCTCGTTGAGGCGCGGATTGTGCTTCATCGTGCAGCTGCCGAGCGGGAACAGGCCCAGGTCGATCGCATAATTCTGGCGGGACAGGCGCGTGTAATGGCGCACCGCTTCCGGCTCGGACAGGCCGGGCAGGCCGATATCCTTGTTACGTGCAAGGCCGCCGATCCGCGACGCCGCCTTGGGCGCCTCGGCGAAATCGACGCCCGTGGTGTCGAGCGAGCCGATCTCGAAGATCAGCGCCTCGTCGAGCATCAGCGCGCGGTTGCCTGTAAAGGTCGCGCTGTCGCTGCGCTCGCCGGCATTCATCTCGGGGCGCCATCCGGACTGGTTGATGCTCATGCCAGCACCTCCTGAAGCGCGGCGGCAAGCGTCTCGACGTCCTCCGCGGTGGTGGTTTCGGTGACCGCGACGACCAGGCCATTGGCCAGTGCGTCCGCACCCGGATAGAGGCGGCCCAGCGACACGCCCGCAAGGATGCCCCTGTCGGCCAGCTCGCGCACGATCGGGCGCGCTTCCTTCGACAGCTTCAGCGTGAACTCGTTGAAGAAGGCCGGCGTCACCAGCTCGACCCCTGGCACCTTGGCCAGACGATCCGCCGCCGCGCTCGCGCCCGCATGGTTGAGCGCGGCAAGCTGCCGCAGCCCCTTCTCGCCCAGCAGGGTCATGTGGATCGACCAGGCGAGTGCGCACAGCACCGAGCTGGTGCAGATGTTCGACGTCGCCTTTTCGCGGCGGATATGCTGCTCGCGGGTCGACAGCGTCAGCACGAAGCCGCGCTTGCCCTCGGCATCGACCGTCTCGCCGGTGAGGCGGCCCGGCATCTGGCGAACGTATTTTTCCTTGCAGCCGAACAGGCCCACATAAGGGCCACCGAACTGCAGGCCGACGCCGATCGACTGGCCTTCGCCGACGACGATGTCCGCGCCCATCTCGCCCGGCGACTTGATCGCGCCCAGCGCCACCGGCTCGGTGACGACGGCAACCAGCAGCGCCTTCTTGGCCTGGCAGGCGGCGGCAAGGTCGGACAGGTCCGAAATGCGGCCGAGGATGTCGGGATACTGGACGACGACACACGAGGTCTCGTCGTCGATCATGCCGATGAGCTTGTCCGTATCCGGCTCGGCGGTCAGCTCGGGCAGCGCCGTCACCAGCTGGTCGCCGGTATATTTCGCCATCGTGTTGGCGACCGAGACATAATGCGGGTGCAGCCCGCCCGACAGGATCGCCTTGGCGCGCTTGGTGATGCGCCGCGCCATGCCGATCGCCTCCCAGCACGCGGTCGATCCGTCATACATCGACGCGTTGGCGACATCGGTGCCCAGCAGGCGCGCGACCTGCGTCTGGAACTCGAACATCACCTGCAGCGTGCCCTGCGCGATCTCGGGCTGGTACGGCGTGTAGGCGGTCAGGAACTCGCCGCGCTGGATGATGTGGTCGACGCTCGCCGGCACATGATGGCGATACGCGCCGCAACCGAGGAAGAAGGGCGCTTCCCCCGCCGACAGATTCTTGCGGGCCAGTGCGGTCATGTGCCGCTCGACCGCCAGTTCGCTGGCGTGCGGCGGCAGCCCCGCGATCGGGCCGCTCAAACGGGCGCTTTCGGGCACATCGACGAACAGATCGTCGATCGCCGCCGCGCCGACCGCGGCGAGCATCGCCTGCCGGTCGTTGGGAGTCAGGGGAAGATAGCGCAATTGAGTTCTCCGGCCGCTGGCCACTAACCAAAACCGTCACCCCGGCCTCGTGCCGGGGTCCACCGTGCCGCGCGGAACGCCCTTGAGCTTCTTGCCCATCGCCCGCGGCACCGTGGATGCCGGCACAGGGCCGGCATGACGGCGAAAATCAAAGCTTCGAGACGAAGTCCTGATACTTGCCCTCGTCCATCAGGCCGTCGAGCTCGCCGGTGTCGGACAGGGTCATCTTGAAGAACCAGCCCTCGCCCTCGGGGTCCTCGTTCACCAGCGCGGGCTCGTCGGCCAGCGCCGGGTTACCCTCGACGATCGTGCCCGAAACGGGGGCATAGACATCGCTCGCGGCCTTGACGCTCTCGACCACTGCGGCGTCGTCGCCCTTGCTCACCTGCTTGCCCTCATCGGGCACCTCGACGAACACGATGTCGCCGAGCTGGCTCTGCGCATAGTCGGTGATGCCGACGGTCGCGATCTCGCCGTCGAGTTCGATCCACTCATGATCTTCGGTGAAATAACGGCTCATTTGGGTCCTCCCTCACGGACGTAACGGTGAGCGACGAAGGGCATGGGGACCACTTCGCCATGATGAATCTTGCCGCGCTGGCTCAGCGTCACGCGGGTACCGACCTCAGCCATCGCGACCGGCACATAGGCCATCGCGATCGGCTTCTGCACGGTCGGGGCAAAGCCGCCGCTGGTGACGCGGCCGACCTCGTTGCCCTCATCATCGAGCACCAGCGCGCCTTCGCGCACCGGCTGGCGTCCTTCGACGATCAGGCCGACGCGGCGCTGGATCGCGCCCTGCTCGCGCTCAAGCAGGATGCGCTCGGCGCCCGGGAAATTGGCTTCCTCGCGCCGGCGCTTGCTCGCGACCGCGAAGTTCAGCGCCGCCATGATCGGCGTCGTGTCGGTGTCGAGGTCATGACCGTACAGCGGCAGATCCGCCTCGAGCCGCAGCGAATCGCGCGCGCCCAGACCGATCGGCTTCACTTCGGGCTGCGCGGTCAGCGCATCGGCCAGCGCCGCGGCCTTGTCCGCCTCGACCGAAATCTCGAACCCGTCCTCACCGGTATAGCCCGACCGGCTGATCCACAGGCTGGTGCCGTTCCAGTCGAACCGCCCGCCGCGCATGAAGATCAGCGCGTCGACGCCCGGCACAACGCGGCTCAGCGCATCGATCGCCTTCGGCCCCTGCAGCGCGAGCAGCGCATGCTCGTCCATGTGGTTGATCTCGATCTCGTCGGCCAGATGCTCGCGCAGATGGGCGATATCGTCCCATTTGCACGCGCCGTTGACGACCATGTACAGACCGTCTTCCCAGCGGGTGAACATCAGGTCGTCCAGGATTCCGCCATTCTCGGCGAGCAGCAGCGAATATTTCTGCCCGTTGACCTTCACGCCGGTGACATCGGCGGGGATCAGCGCCTCGAGCGCCGCGTCAAGCCCTTCGCCCGACAGGAACAGCTGGCCCATGTGCGAGACATCGAACAGGCCCGCACTCTCGCGGACCCACAGATGTTCGGCCATGATGCCTTCATACTGGACCGGCATCTCATAGCCCGCGAACGGCACCATCCGTCCGCCCTTGGCGCGGTGCCATGCGTCCAGAGGCAGCAGCGCCAGTTCCTCGGTGATTTCGGCTTCGGGGGCTTCTGCGGCGTCGCTCATGGTCCGGTCTCCAAAGGAATCGACGGAATCGCCGCAGGATGCGGCATCTTACCGTCGCCCCCTCTGTCACGGAACCTGAGAGCTTTCCCCCGGATCAGGTCCGGGGTTACCCCTTCGGTGGCCCGGACATTCGCCCGCGCGCTTTCCAGAGTGTCGTGGCCCCGCGCGGTCCTGGGTGCCTGAGAGATTCCGGGGCGGTTGCTCCTTCGGCGGGGGTGTTTG
The DNA here is from genome assembly GCF_059420685.1 of Sphingomonas sp. GW821-FHT03E12. Classification (NCBI taxonomy): domain Bacteria; kingdom Pseudomonadati; phylum Pseudomonadota; class Alphaproteobacteria; order Sphingomonadales; family Sphingomonadaceae; genus Sphingomonas; species Sphingomonas sp. GW821-FHT03E12. The sequence goes on along the minus strand of NZ_JBWKUF010000002.1, from coordinate 25,985 downwards.
TTGCCCAAATCGGACCGCTGGCAAGCCAGCTACGATTTGGGTGCGCCCACCCCAACTCTCCCGCGCGTGCCTTCAACGGTTGCCCGCTGCTGACCCGTCCCATCTGCTGCGGCGGACCAAGCGAGTCAATCGCGATGTTGGTTTGTCCACGTGTTTGCGGTTCCAGCCCGCTCCCCCACCCGGCCACCCATCAAAGATACCCTGAAGTGGGTGGCCGGGTGGGGGAGTGTTGGGTCGGCCATGCCCCCGGCATGGCCTGAACAGCGCGGGGCGCTGTTCACCCGAACACTGGCTGGAACCGCGCGCCGCGCGAGCGGCGCCTGAAAACTCAGCGCGTCGCGTTGTACTTGAGCTGCTCGTCGGTCAGCTGGAAGCCGACCAGCGCCTCGAACGTCGCGCGCAGCACCGCCTGGCGCACTTCCGGCCGGGCGAGCGGATCGACCGCCGCGGTCTCGTCGCCCGCCTTGCGCTTGGCGAGGATCTGTTTGCGGATATCGTCCGGAAGCGTCGCGGCCGAACGCGATACGATCGCATAGCCGGTGCCCGTCGCCGACGCGCGGCTCTGGCCCTCGGCGAAGTTCAGCGTCACCTGCCCCAGCCGCTTCGACACGACCGAGCTGCCGCCCTGCACCACCGCGACATAATAAGGCAGCGTCACCTGACGCGCTTCGCTGCCGAAACGGCGGCTGCCCAGCACCTCGAAATTGATCGTCGTCTGGATGTTCTCGGCGGCGTCGTCACAGACCGAGGTGACGTTGGTCAGCACCGCCGTCACATCGATCGCATTGGCGTCGCGGCTGGTCGGCGAATTGAACAGGGTGACGTCCCCGGTATGCGCCGCCACGCCCACGCGCGGGCAGGCCGAACGGACCTGAGTGATGCCGCCTTCGGCGATGTCACCCGTTTTCGCGCAGCCCGCGAGTGCCAACATCGTCGTCGCGGCGAGAGCCAGATTGCGGATACGCAAGGGGGGACACCTTTCCTGAAACCTTGATACGGCCGCGCTTCGCTTAAGAAACCGGCGCGGCCCGTCATAGGAACCGCCTTTCGCCCGCGCAAGCAATCGCGTAGAGCCGCCTCGACATGAGCATTGCCGAAAAACCCGTCCTCGAGCTCCTGATCGCCGCGCCGCGCGGTTTCTGCGCGGGCGTCGATCGCGCGATCCAGATCGTCGAGCGCGCGATCGAAAAGCACGGCGCCCCGGTCTATGTCCGGCATGAGATCGTCCACAACCGGTTCGTCGTGGATTCGCTCAAGGCCAAGGGCGCGATCTTCGTCGACGAGCTGGATCAGGTGCCCGACGGCGTCCCGGTAGTCTTCTCCGCGCATGGCGTGCCCAAATCGGTTCCGGCCGAGGCGGAGGACCGCGGCCTCGCCTATCTCGATGCCACCTGCCCTTTGGTGTCCAAGGTCCATCGCCAGGCCGAACGGCTGGTCGCCGCCGACCGCCACATCCTCTTCATCGGCCATGCCCGGCACCCTGAGGTGATCGGCACCTTCGGTCAGGTGCCCGAGGGCAGCATGACGCTGATCGAGACCGAGGCGGATGCCGAAGCGGTCACGGTTGCCGATCCCGACAACCTCGCCTTCCTGACGCAAACCACGCTATCGGTGGACGATACCGCCGCGATCCTGTCGATCCTCCAGCGCCGCTTCCCCGGTATCGTCGCGCCGAAGGCCGACGATATCTGCTACGCGACCTCCAACCGCCAGGCCGCGGTGCGCGCGATCGCCCAGTCGTGCGATCTGGTGCTGGTGATCGGCGCGCCCAACTCGTCCAACTCGGTCCGGCTGGTCGAGGTGGCAGAGCGCGAGGGCACCGACGCCCGGCTGATCCAGCGTGCCGACGAGCTCGATTTCGACTGGCTGCGCGGCGTCGGCACGCTCGGCATCACGGCGGGCGCCTCCGCCCCGGAGCTGCTGGTGCGTGAGGTGGTCGACAAGCTCGCCACCCGCTTCGAGGTCAACGAGCGTCAGGTCGAGACGGCGCAGGAAACCATCATCTTCAAACTGCCCCGCGACCTCGAAGCGGCCTGACCGATGGCAGTCTACACGCAGGTCTCGGCGGAAGCGCTCGCCGGTTTTCTCGCACGCTATGACGTTGGCGAGCTGGTCTCGGCCAAGGGCATCGCCGAGGGGGTGGAGAACTCCAACTACCTCGTCGAGACGACGCGCGATCGTTTCATCCTGACGCTCTACGAGAAGCGCGTCGAAGCCGCCGACCTGCCCTATTTCATGGGCCTGCTCGATCACCTCGCCGCCAAGGGCCTGCCGGTGCCGCCCGCGATCAAGGATCGGAACGGCGTCGAGATTCAGGAGCTGAACGGCCGCCCGGCATGCCTGATCAAGTTCCTGTCGGGCGTCTCGCTCTCGCACCCCACCCCGGCCCAGGCCGAGGCAGCGGCGCGCGCGATGGCGGAGATGCACGCCGCGGTCGCCGATTTCGAACTCGACCGGCCCAACTCGATGGGCTTTGCCAGCTGGGAACCGCTCTTCGACAAATGCGGCCGCAGCTTGGATGAGATCGCGCCCGGTCTGTACGACGCTCTCGGCTTTGCGATCGAGGACGTGACCAGCGACTGGTGGACCGAGCCGTTCGATCAATGCGCGATCCATGCCGACCTCTTCCCCGACAATGTCCTGATGCGCGGCGATCAGGTGACGGGTCTGATCGACTTCTATTTCGCCTGCACCGACATCCGGGTCTACGATCTGGCCGTCATGCACAGCGCATGGAGCTTCGACGCGCATGGCCGCAACTACGATGCCGCGATCGGCGACGCCCTGATCCGCGGCTATGAAAGCCGCTTCCCGCTCACCGATTTCGAGCGCGGCAAGTTCACTATGCTCGCCAGCGGCGCCTGCATCCGCTTCGCGCTCTCCCGCGCATGGGACTGGCTCAACACCCCGGCCGACGCGCTGGTAATGCGCAAGGACCCGCTCGCCTATGTCCGCAGGCTCAAGCACTATGATCCGGCACTGGTGAAGCACGTCGCATGACCGAAGAAATGCCGCTGGTCGAAATCGCCACCGATGGCGCGTGCAAGGGCAATCCCGGCCGCGGCGGCTGGGGCGTGCTACTGCGCATGGGTAGCACAGAGAAGGAACTGTCGGGCAGCGAAGCGCACACGACCAACAACCGCATGGAGCTGATGGCGGCGATCCAGGGCCTCAACGCGCTCAAGAAGCCGTGCCGGGTCAAGCTGTCGACCGACAGCCGCTACGTCATGGACGGCCTGACCAAATGGATCAAAGGCTGGCAGCGCAACGGCTGGAAGACCGCCGACAAGAAGCCCGTCAAGAACGCCGATCTGTGGCAGCAGCTGCTCGACGCGGCCAAGCCGCACCGGATCGAATGGGTCTGGGTCAAGGGCCATGCCGGCCACCCCGACAACGAACGCGCCGATACGCTGGCGAGTGATGCCGCACTGCGGGCCTAGAGGTCCGCTCCGCCGGCACCCGATTCCGGAATCCGCCTGCGCTGCGCTCCGCACTCGTCCGCCAGAAAGTCGAGCAACGCCCGCACCGAGGGAAGCAGCCCGCGCCGCGACGGGAAGACGGCATGGACGATCTCGTTCGCCGGCCGCCAGTCCGGTAACACCGTAGCCAGCCGCCCGCTCTGAAGATCGTCCCACACGACCAGAGTCGGAAGCCGGACCGCACCGGCACCCGCGATCGCGGCGGCGCGCAATGCCGCCATGTCGTCGGTCACCAGCCGCGGCTGGTGACGCACCTCGGCCACGCTGCCATCGGTATGGATCAAGCGCCAGCGATGCTCGCCTCCAGCCGGACCGAAATCCAGGCTGGGCAAGCCGGCAAGATCGGCGGGCAGCGCGATGCTGCGGGTCCGCAATAGCTCGGGCGCCGCGACGATCCGGATCGTGCGCTCGTCGAAGCGGCGCATCACCAGCTCGCTCTCGGTGAGCGGCGGCGGGCGGACGCGGATTGCAAGATCGAATCCTTCGCCGATCACGTCGACGCGGCGGTTGGTGCTTTCGACATGCAGCTCGACTTCGGGGTGAAGCGCCATGAAGCGCCCGAACAGCTCCCCGAACTGGAACGCGATCAGGCCGGTGGGACAACTCAGCCGGATGACGCCGCGGGGCGTCGCGCGGGACTGATCGATCGCCATCTGCGCGGCCTCGGCCTCGACCAGCATGGCGACGCAGTGGCGGTAATATTCGCGGCCGATCTCGGTGACGGAGAAGCGGCGGGTCGATCGCTGGATCAGCCTGACGCCCAGCCGCTCCTCGAGCAGTCCGATGCGCCGGCTGAGCTTCGACTTCTGCATCCCCAGCGCCCGCGCCGCCGCGGCGAAACCGCCATGATCGACCGCCTGGACGAAGAGATAGAGGTCGTTGAGATCCTGCATCGTCCTATTTCTAGGACGCTGAGTCCGTTTTCACAATCTTCTGCGCTGATTGTCTCATGATTATTGTGTTCTCCAACAGGCGCACTCCCCTCGGAGGGCGCAGGAGAGACACCATGAAGACGATCCTCGGCACCTACAGCAACCCGAACCAGCATTGGGTCGGCGATGGCTTTCCGGTCCGCTCGCTCTTCTCGTACAACAGCCTCGGCGGCCAGGTGAGCCCCTTCCTGCTGCTCGACTATGCGGGCCCGTATAATTTCGCGCCGACCACCGACCGGCGCGGCGTCGGCCAGCATCCGCATCGCGGGTTCGAGACGGTCACGATCGTCTATGACGGTGAGGTCGAGCACAAGGATTCGGCCGGCAACGGCGGCATCATCGGCCCCGGCGACGTCCAGTGGATGACCGCCGCAGGCGGGATCCTGCACGAGGAGTATCACTCCCCGGCGTTCGGCAAGACCGGCGGCCCGTTCCGCATGGTCCAGCTCTGGGTCAACCTGCCTGCGAAGGACAAGATGGCACCGGGCGGATATCAGGGCATCACCGCGGCGGACATCCCGACCGTCGAGTTGCCCGGCGGCACTGGCCTTGCCCGGGTGATCGCAGGCGAACTGCTCGGCGCGAAGGGACCTGCACGGACCTTCACCCCGATCAACGTCTGGGACGTGCGCCTCAACCGCGACGCCGACCTGACGCTCGACCTGCCCGAGGGGCACACCGCGATGCTCGTGGTGCTCGGCGGCCATGTCACCGTCAACGGCAGCGAGGGCGTGCGCGAGGCGGAGATGCTGCTGCTCAGCCGCGAGGGCGACGGCGTCGCGATCCATGCGGACGGCGATGCAATGATCCTCGTCCTCACCGGCGAGCCGATCGACGAGCCGATCGCGGGCTACGGCCCGTTCGTGATGAACACCGAAGCGGAGATCCGTCAGGCGATCGACGACTTCAACAGCGGCAGGTTCGCCGCGGCCTGACGCGGACCCGGCTCCCCTCTTTCCCCCTCAGGGAGCCGGGTCCCCCTTTCCCTGGACGGCTTGGCGTCCGGCCGTCGCAGCCCCCTCCACAGGACGCAACATGAAAGGAACAGTCATGGCCAGCGAGGCTATCCGCGATCCGCTGACGGATCATCTGTTGACACCGCAGAATTCGGCGTTCGTCATCATCGACTATCAACCGGTTCAGGTGAACTCGATCGCCTCGATGGACCGCCAGCTGCTGGTCAACAACATCGTCGGCACCGCCAAGGCGGCGGTCGCCTACGGCCTGCCGATCGTCCACTCGACCGTGAACGTCGAAACCGGCCTCAATCACCCGCCGATCCCGCAGGTCCGCAAGGTGCTGGCCGATTATCCCACCTATGACCGCACCACGATCAACAGCTGGGAAGACGTCGAATTCCGCAAGGCGGTCGAGGCCACCGGCCGCAAGAAGCTGATCATGACCGCGCTGTGGACCGAGGCGTGCCTCACCTTCCCCGCGCTCGACGCGCTGGCGGCAGGCTATGAGGTCTATGTCCCGGTCGATGCCGTCGGCGGCACCTCGCTCGCCGCGCATGATGCGGCGCTGCGCCGCATCGAACAGGCGGGCGGCAAGATGATCTCGGTGCCCCAGCTCTTCTGCGAACTCCAGCGCGACTGGAAGCGCAGCGAGACCGTCCCTGCCTTCATGAACCTGTTCATCGAGACGGGCGGCACTGCCGGAATCCAGTTCTCGTACGACAAGGCCGATTGACCTGCCTCGCCCGCCGGCGCGCGACCATCGCCCCGGCGGGCAACCCCAAGCTCAAGGAAATTACCCCATGTCCGCCCCCGCAAACTTCGATGGCGCCCGTCCCGTGATCGACCCCGATGACGCCGTCATGCTGCTGATCGATCATCAGAGCGGTCTGTTCCAGACCGTCGCCGACATGCCGATGCCCGTGCTGCGCAACCATGCCGCCGCACTCGCCCGGATGGCGACGCTCGCCGGCATCCCGGTCATCACCACCGCATCGGTGCCGCAGGGGCCGAACGGCCCGCTCATCCCCGAGATCCACGAGAACGCCCCGCACGCCACCTATGTCGCGCGCAAGGGTGAGATCAACGCGTGGGACAATCCCGACTTCGTCGCCGCGGTGCGCGAGACCGGTCGCAAGACCCTGATCATCGCCGGCACGATCACCAGCGTCTGCATGGCCTTTCCCTCGATCAGCGCGGTGCAGGACGGCTACCGGGTGTTCGCGGTGGTCGATGCCTCAGGCACCTATTCGAAGATGGCGCAGGAGATCACGCTGGCGCGGATCGTCCAGACCGGTGTCGTTCCGATGGATACCGCCGCCGTTGCATCGGAAATCCAGAAGAGCTGGCATCGCGACGATGCCGCCGACTGGGCGCAAGTCTATACGAAGATCTTCCCGCCCTATCAGCTGCTGATCGAAAGCTACGCCAAGGCGCAGCAGGTCGCGACCGAGCATGAACTGCTCGATTCACAGCGCGACTGAGGCAAGCTGCATAGAAGAACCGCTCCGGAAGGCATAGCTTCCGGAGCGGTCATTCCACTGACTGAGAAGTCAATCGAGCGAAAACCCGGTCAGCCTTCCTCGACCGGCGCACCCGGGCCGTTCTTCAGGATCGACTCGATCGCGTTCTTCGCCGAAGCCTTGCTGGTATAGCCTTCGGTCCAGAAGATGATTTCGCTGTTGTATTTGAACTTGGCGACATACTCGCCAGCCTTGTTCTGCTCGATCACGAACTTGTGCGCCATACGGGCCTCCATCGTTGCGGCATCCGAACGATAGTCATTCCGCGCGGTACGTCTAGCCGCGGAATCGCCGGATCGAATAGGTGGCTGGGTCGATATGCGCGATCGCCGGATCGGGCGCGGTGCCGAGCAGCATCGATGCTGCCAGTGCCGACGCTGCGGGGGAGGTCTGGATACCGAATCCGCCCTGCCCCGCGCACCAGAAGAAACCGGGCACTTCCGGATCGAAACCATAGACCGGCTTGCGGTCCGGCGCGAAGCTGCGCAGCCCCGCCCATTTCCGCTCGACCGCCTCGATCCGCCAGTCGACCGCGCTCTGCAGCTTGTCGATCGCGATCGCGACGTCGAGTTCATCGGGTGCCGCATCGCACGGCGCGCTCGGAATCTCGTCATGCGGAGAGAGCCAGAGCCGCCCCGCCTCGGGCTTGAAGTAGAAGCGGTCGCGCGCGTCGGTCACCAACGGCAGCGCCGCCGTCGCCGGCGGATCGACGCGCAGCTGCACCATCGTGCGGAGCAGCGGCGTGATCCCGATCGCCGAGGCACCCGCCAGCTGCGCCACCGGATCGGCCCAGGCGCCTGCCGCGTTGACCAGAACATCGCCCTCGAACACGCCGGCACGGGTCTCGACTCGCCAATGCTGGTCGCGCTTCGCGCCGGTCACATTGGCGGAACACACCAGCTCCGCTCCGCCGCGCCGCGCCAAGGCAAGCCAGGCCGCGTGCAACCGCGCGACGTCGATATCGGAACAAGTCGGGTCCCACAGTCCCTCGGTCCATTCGGGGCGCAGGCCGGGACAGCGCGTCGCCGGGTCCGTTTCGGTGAGCGTCACCCCTGCCGCCGCGAACGCCTCTGCAAACCCGTCCAGCACATGCCGGTCGGCGCGCGTCGCGATGAACAGCTGCCCGCGTGGTGTCAGGAAGCTCTCACCGCCCATCTCAGCAGGCGGATCAAGCAGGAACGGGTGCGATGCAATCGACAGCGGCTGGATATCCGGCCCGCCATAGGTTTCGGACCAGAAGGCGGCCGAACGGCCGGTCGCGTGATAGCCCGGCTGCGTCTCCGCCTCGATCATCAGCACGCGCGCATGGGGAGCAACCCGCGCGGCAAGGCTGGCGCCGGCAATCCCTGCGCCGATGATCACGACGTCATACCGGCTCATTTCTTCGGCGCTCTAGGGTCCAAACCCGGCCATGACGTGGGCATGACAGAGGCAAAGGAGCGCTCCGGCGAGGCGGTCGCGAAGACAGGTAGCGGGGCTACCTGACGAGCGGCCAACGAAGTCCGGGGCGCTCCTTTGCCCTGCCCCTGCGGGGTGGCGATCTGCAGGCCCGTGGCTGCGTCGCAGCGCCTCGTCGGGCCAACCGGCCCGCCTTCGTCCCTGCTCCTAGCCACGAACTTGCAGATCGCCATCATGCTCCACGTCATGGCCGGGCTTGGACCCTCGCCTCCAGAAAGCCGTCGATCTCGCTGATGGCGCGGTTGCGCACGGAATCGACCTCCCGCAAAATCTCGTGCGCGCTTTCCTTGCCGAAGCGCACGACGCGCGCATCGGGGAGTTTGGCGAGCGTGGCAAGCCCCGCTTTCGCATCGACCAGCCCGTCCGCCTCTGCGACCAGCGCGAGCAGCGGCACGTCCATCGCAGCCAGCGCCGGGCTGTCGCGCAGTTCACGGGTCGATCGGAACCCCTCGATCAGCCATTTCCAGCTGGGCGGGCCGGTGACATTGGCCGGATTGGCCTTCTGCCACCACAATTCGTCCTGATAGCGGTCGCGGTCATGGGTCAGCAGCGACTGGCGCGACTCGATCGTATAGGGCCGCTCATTGTCCTTCCACGCGGCACGTGCCGGGTTGCCGAGGCCGCCCATGAAGCGCGCGAACCGCTCGCCGACCGAGGCGAGGCCGAGCGGCGATTTGAGACCCAGCATCGGCGCGACCAGCACCGCCGCATCGGGCTTGATCGCCCGCTCGGCCAGCGCGCGCAGCACCAGATGCCCGCCCATCGAATGCCCCATCACGACATGCGGCCCGGGGGTCGATGCCTGCCACTCGCGGGCAAAGCTGCGGTAATCGGCGATATAGTCGGCGAAGTCCCGGATATGGCCGCTGGTCGCGCCGTCGATCCGGCCCGATCCGCTCTGCCCGCGCCAGTCGAACCAGCTGATGTTCCAGCCCTGGGCGTGCCAGTGCGCCAGCGTCTCGAGATACTTCTCGACGACATCCCCGCGCCCGCCCTGGAACAGGATCGACCCTCGCGGGGTGCCCTCTGCCGGCCAGTCGAACCGGCGCAGCGGCCAGCCGTCCTCGGCATGCCAGACCCCGATTGCAGCCCCAGCCGGAATCGCCCGGCGATCGAATGGTGAAGACGCCATTTGGGCTGGTTACGTTTTGGAAAGCCCGCTCGTCTAGGCATTAGTGGAAATGGGGGCGGTTGCATCTTTGATTCTGCTGGCCGTGCTGGGCCTGCTTCTCGTCTCCGCCGGGATCGAGGACGCGCGCAAGCGTGAGATCGCCAACTGGAAGAATGGCGCCATCGCCCTGCTTGCAGTGCCGTGGTGGATCGCGAACGGCCTGTCCTTCTGGCCGGACATCGTCATCCAGATCGGCATCGCGCTGGCGGTCTTCGCGCTGTTCGCAGCGGCCTTTCACTTCGGGATGATGGGCGGGGGCGACGTCAAGATGATCGGCGCGCTCGCTCTTTGGTTCCCGTTCCAGCCGCTGGTGACGATGCTGATCATCATGTCGCTCGCGGGCGGCGCCATCACCTTGCTGATGCTGATCGACAAATGGCTGCGGCGCCAGACCGCCCAGCCGGAGGTGCCGTACGGCATCGCGATCGCCATCGCAGCACTGCTCACAATTCGCGAACCGATTCTTAACCAGTTCTCGTGAATGATTAACGCCGGTGAAACCCGGTCCTGAAGACTGAAAGGCCTGATACGTCATGGATGGACGGAAGATCATTTTGCTGGTGGGCGCGCTGATCATCGCCGCCGTCACCGCATTCATGGCCCGGACCCTGATGGTCGGGACCCCTGCCCCCGTTGCCGATGCGGCGCCCAATGCCGGCGGCCCGCCCCCGATCCAGGGGGTCGAGGTGCTGGTCGCGACCAAGGCGCTGCCGGTCGGCACGATCCTGGGGCCGGAATCGATCAAGTTCGTTCCCTGGCCCGAAGAGCTGGTCGAGGGTGCCTATTACCGCAAGGCGGATACCGATCTCAAAGCGCTGCAGGGCACCGTGGTCCGCTTCGCGGTCCCGGCCGGCCAGCCGATCACGCAAGGCGGCCTGGTCAAGCCCGGCGACCGCGGCTTCCTCGCCGCGGCGCTCGGCCCGGGCATGCGCGCCGTGACGGTGCCGGTTTCGGCCCAGAGCGCGGTCGCCGGCTTCGTCTTCCCGGGCGACCGGGTCGATCTGCTGCTGACCCAGACCGTGCCCGGCGGCGGCGACGGCCCGCCGCTCAAGGCATCGGAGACGGTGCTGCGCAACCTGCGCGTGCTCGCCACCGACCAGAAGACCGACAAGCAGACCGACGAGAGCGGCAACACCGTCGTCACCACCTATTCGACCGTCACGGTCGAAGCGACGCCGCGCATCGCCGAGAAGATCGCGGTCGCGCAGACCCTGGGCTCGCTGTCGCTGTCGCTGCGCTCGATCGCCGACAATAACGGCGAACTCGAGGAAGCGATCGCGGCCGGTGACGTTTCGGTGCCCGAGGGCAATGACCCGAAGGCGGAGAAGGCGATGCTCGCCCGCGTGGCCGCACGCCCCGTGGAAGGCCGTTCGACCTTCTCGACCGGTGCCGACGTGTCGCGCTTCCAGCGCAGCTCCGTGCCCGGACGCCCGGTGGAGCGCGGCGTGGCCGCATCCGGAGGGGCCTATCCCGGCGCCGCGCCGAAGGGCGAAGGGCCGGTCGTCAAAATTGCTCGGGGCAATAACGTTACCATTGTCCCGGTTGGGGGGAAGAACTGAGATGCGTTTGAGGGGGAAGCTTGGAGCGCCGCTCGCGCTGGCCGCCGTGGCGGGAATGACCGCCGCCGTGCCGATGCCGGCCATCGGCCAGACCGTTCACGCCGCACCGCGCGAAATGGTCCAGATCGCGACCGGCCGGGGACGGATGGTCACGCTCAACACGCCGATGTCGGACATCTTCGTCGCCAATTCGGAAATTGCCGACGTCCAGGTCCGCTCGCCCACCCAACTCTGGGTGTTCGGCAAGAAGGCCGGCGAGACGACGCTCTATGCCACGACCAAGTCGGGCAAGGTGGTCTATTCGGCGACGGTCCGCATCGGCAACAATTTCGACACCGTCGATTCGATGCTGGCGATGGCGATGCCCGAAGCCGATATCGTCGCGACGCCGATGAACGGCTTCGTGCTGCTCACCGGTACGGTCGCGACGCCCGGCGACGTCGCCGAAGCCGAGCGGCTGGCGCAGGCCTTTGTCGGCGAAGAGACCAAGATCATCTCGCGCCTGCGGACTGCGACCCCGCTTCAGGTCAACCTTCAGGTCCGCTTCGCCGAGGTCAGCCGCAGCTTCGTCAAGAATATCGGCGTCAACTTTGCCACCAAGGATTCGACCGGCGGCTTCCTCTTCGGTCTCGGCCAGGGCCGCGCTCCGGGAGCCTTCACCGCCGCGGACCTCAGCAAATTCCCGGTCGCGACACTCCCGGTGCCGGGCGGCGGCTCGGTTACGGGGCCTTATGATCCGTCGACCGGGAAGTTCCTGAACCCCCGTGCCACCGGCATCACCGACATCACCCGCGGATCGGACCATGCGACCATGGGCCTGGCCGGACGACTGCTCGGTCTCGATGTGCTCGCCGCGATCGATCTGGGCGAGACGATCGGCCAGGTGACGACGCTCGCCACCCCGAACCTCACCGCGCTTTCGGGCGAGACCGCCAGCTTCCTGGCGGGCGGTGAAATCCCGATCCCGGTGGCCCAGGGTCTCGGCACCACCACGGTCGAATTCAAGCAATATGGCGTCAGCCTTGCCTTCACCCCGACGGTGCTGGCGGATGGCCGCATCTCGCTGCGCGTCCGGCCGGAGGTTTCACAGCTTTCGTCATCGGGTGCGGTTCAGCTCAACGGCGTCACCATTCCCGCGCTGACCACGCGCCGCAGCGAGACCACGGTCGAGCTCGGTTCCGGCCAGAGCATGGTGATCGGCGGCCTGCTGCAGAACGCGCACAACAACAGCATCTCGAAGACGCCGGGCCTCGGCGACATGCCGATCCTCGGAACGCTGTTCCGCTCGAACGGCTTCCAGCGCAACGAGACCGAGCTGATGATCGTCATCACCCCCTATCTGGTGAAGCCGGTCAACGCGAACGAGATCGCGCTGCCCACCGACGGCTACAAGTCGCCCGGCGACATCGAGCGCGTCCTGTTCGGCCAGCTGAGCGGCAGCGACAAGACCAAGGACCGGCCCAAGCCGACCATGGCCGCACCGGCAGGCGCCGTACCCTCGCTCGGCGCCATGACGCCGGCGGTACCGGCCGCCCCGCAGCCCCAGGACCAGCAGCCCAAGGCGGTGCCGAACGCGCGCGACTCGAAGAAGAAGAAGGACGACGGCGCGGCTCCGGGCTTCGGCTTCTGACGCGCGGTTGAGGAGACAGAGATGTTCAAGCATATCGCCCTTCCCCTGCTCCTGGTGCCGGCGGCCCTGCTGAGCGGCTGTGGCACCTACAATGGCGGGATGGAATCGCTCCACCAGCCGGTCGTTCAGCGCACCGACTATGCGCTCGACCTGACCGCCACCGACACCTCGCTTGCGCCCGGTGAGAGCGAACGCCTTGCCGGCTGGCTGCGCGCGATGCGCCCGGGCTATGGCGACCGCATCGCACTCGACGACGGCGCGGGTGGAACCACGGGCCGCGAGCAGGTTGCGGCAGAAGCCGGCCGCTACGGCCTGATGCTCAGCGACAGCGCGCCGGTCACCACGGGCGCGATCGCGCCGGGCACGGTTCGCGTCGTGGTGACGCGGATGAGCGCAAGCGTACCGAGCTGCCCCGATTTCTCGCGGGTCTACGAGCCCGACTATCAGGCGAGCACCACCTCGAACTTTGGCTGCGCGACGAACAGGAATCTCGCTGCCATGATCGCCAATCCGGCCGATCTGGTGCGTGGCGAGCCGGGATCGGGAACCTCCGATCCGGGCCAGATCACCAAGGCGATCAAGGCGTATCGCGAGGCCCCTCCGACGGGCGGCGGCGGCACCGCGGTGAAGGCCGAGAGCGCGGGAGGCAAGAAGTGAACGCACCCTTTAGTGGCGCACGCACCGCGCATCGCGAGCCATTCGTCGCCTTTGTCTGCGACGAGTCGACGGCGGAAGCGCTTCGCCCGATCGCGATCGAACAGGGCTGGAACCCCGAACGGGTCAACAAGGGCGGGCTGCGCAACGCGGTGCAGACGCTCTCGGTCTCGGCCAGCCCCAATGTGCTGTTCGTCGACCTCTCCGAAAGCGGCGATCCGCTGAACGACATCAACGCGCTTGCCGAAGTCTGCGAGCCGGGGACCGTCGTGATCGCATCGGGCCAGGTCAACGACGTCCGCCTGTACCGCGACCTCGTCGCCTCGGGTATCCAGGACTATCTGCTCAAGCCGCTCAACCCCGATGTGCTGCGTGAGACCTTCGTCCAGGCGCAGGCGGCGCTGAGCGCGCCCAAGCAGGCCGATGCCAGCTCGGACCGGCCGCATTGCGCGGTTGCCGTGATCGGCACGCGCGGCGGGGTCGGCGCATCGACGCTCGCGACCTCGATCGCGTGGCTGCTGAGCGAGAAGAGCGGCCGCACGACGGCGCTGCTCGATCTCGACGTGCATTTCGGGACCGGCGCGCTCGCGCTCGATCTCGAGCCGGGCCGCGGCCTCACCGACGCGATCGAGAATCCGAGCCGCATCGACGGGCTGTTCATTGAACGCGCGATGGTGAAGGCATCGGACAAGCTGGCGGTGCTGTCGGCCGAAGCGCCGATCAACTCGCCGGTGATGACCGACGGCGCAGCCTTCTTCCAGCTGCAGGAGGAAATCCGCAGCGCCTTCGAATGCACCGTGGTCGATCTGCCGCGGACGATGCTGGTCAACTATCCGCATCTGATCACCGATGTGCAGGTTGCGGTGCTGGTCACCGAGCTGACGCTGGCGGCGGCGCGCGATGCAATCCGCATCATCTCGTGGTTCAAGTCCAACGCACCCCATACCCAGGTGATTGTCGTCGCCAACCGCGTTCCCCCGGGGCAGCTCGAGATCAGCCGCAAGGACTTCGAAGGCTCGATCGAGCGCAAGATCGACTATCTCATCCCGTACGACCCAAAGACCGCAGTGCAGGCCGCCAAGCTGGGCAAGCCGCTGGCCGAAGCCGGCAAGGGCGTTAAGGGCCTGAGTTCGCTCGCCGAGATCGCCGAGCGCGTCGTCGCCTATACCGATGCCGGCGAGAGCGCGACGAGGGACGGCAAGGGCAAGGGTGACGCAGGCAAGGGCGGCTCGCTGCTCGGCAAGCTTTCGAGCCTGTCGATCAAGCTGCCCAGCAAGAAGAAGTAAGACGCGCCGGCCCACGCCGGCACGTCCAGGGTTCGGAGTCGTAGCAAGGCATGGATATGCTGCCGATCATGCTGCTCGCAGGAGGCGCCTTCACGGTGCTGCTGCTGCTCGTCCTCGCATTTTCGGGGCCGTCGGTTCAGAAGGCCAGCTCGCGCCGCCTGACCTCGGTCCGCGACCGCCATGCCGGGGTCGTCGGCACCGGTGCGGTCGAGGCGCAGATGCGCAGGATCTCGACCGCCCGTGCGAGTAACATGGACAAGGCGGCGGCGCGCCTCCTGCCCAATCCGGCGCTGCTCGGCAAACGGCTGGACATGACCGGCAAGGGGTGGTCGGTCGGCCAGTACGGGCTCGTCACGCTCTGCCTGACGCTGGTCGTCACCGCCGGCGTGGTGGTCCAGGGGCTGCCGCTCCTGCTCGCGCTGCTGGTCGGTCTGGTCATCGGGGTCGGCCTGCCGCACTTCATGGTCGGCTTCTTCATCAACAGGCGTATCGACAAGTTCACCGCCAAGTTCCCGGACGCGATCGAGCTGCTTGTGCGCGGCCTGCGCTCCGGCCTTCCGATCACCGAGACGATCGGCGTGGTCGGCGCCGAGGTCGAGGGGCCGGTGGGTGAGGAGTTCCGCTCGATCTCCGACAAGATGAAGATCGGCCGCACGCTCGACCAGGCGCTGCAGGAAACCGCGGACCGGCTCGGCACCCCCGAATTCCAGTTCTTCTGCATCACCATCGCGATCCAGCGTGAGACCGGCGGCAACCTCGCCGAAACCCTCGCCAACCTTGCCGATGTGCTGCGCAAGCGTGCGCAGATGAAGCTCAAGATCCGCGCCATGTCCTCGGAATCGAAGGCCTCGGCCTATATCATCGGATCGCTGCCCTTCATCGTGTTCGCGCTGATCTGGTTCATCAGCGGCGAATATATGCAGAAGTTCTTCGTCGACGAGCGGTTGATGATCGCCGGCGGCGGCGGCATCGTCTGGATGGGCATCGGCGCGCTCATCATGGCCAAGATGATCAGTTTCGAGATTTGATGCGATGATCAGCTCCCCTGACGGCCCCACCCTTCTTGGCGTCGATGTCATCTACGTCGCGACCTTGCTCGCGGGCGTTGCGGCGTTCTGCGTGCTCCTCGCCATCTATGCGGCGACCACGGTGCGCGATCCGATGGCGAAGCGTGTCAAGGCGCTCAACGAACGCCGCGAACAGCTCAAGGCCGGTATCAGCGCATCGACCAGCAAGCGCCGCGCCAAGCTGGTCCGCCAGAACGACACGACCGACCGCATCCGCTCGTTCCTGTCCTCGCTCAAGGTGCTTCAGGACGAGCAGGTCAAGGTCGCGCAGACCAAGCTGCTCCAGGCCGGCATCCGGTCCAAGGACTATGCCTATGCGGTGATCTTCGGGCGGATGGTCCTGCCGATCGTGATCGGCGGGCTCATGATCTTCCTCGTCTACGGCACCAGCATGTTCGCCGACTGGTCGCCGCTCAAGGCCTATGGCCTCGTCGCGGGCAGCCTCATCCTCGCCTATAAGGGCCCGGATATCTACCTCAAGAACAAGATCCAGAAGCGCAGCGACGCGATCCGGAAGGGCATTCCCGACGCACTCGACCTGCTGGTGATCTGCGCCGAGGCGGGTCTGACCGTCGATGCCGCGTTCGGCCGCGTCTCCAAGGAACTGGGCAAGGCCTATCCCGAGCTGGGCGAGGAATTCTCGCTCACCGCGATCGAGCTGGGCTTCCTCACCGATCGCCGTCAGGCGTTCGAGAATATGGCGCACCGCATCGACCTCGATTCGGTGCGCGGCGTGGTCACCACGATGATCCAGACCGAGAAATACGGCACCCCGCTCGCCTCGGCGCTGCGCGTGCTGTCGAACGAGTTCCGCAACGAACGCATGATGCGCGCCGAGGAAAAGGCCGCGCGCCTGCCCGCGATCATGACCGTGCCGCTGATCCTGTTCATCCTGCCCGTGCTGTTCGTCGTGATCCTCGGTCCGGCGGCCTGTTCGATCAACGATGCGCTGATGAGTGGCTAGGGCGCGGCCGGTGCGCACAAGCCGCTGGTCACGCCGCCCGCGTTGCAGCTAGGAAGTCCCGATGCCGTTCACCTCTCCCTTCGGATGGGTCCTGCTCGCCGCGGCGCTGGCGGCCGGATGGCTGCTTGGCGCCATGACCAGCCCCGAAGGGCGCAGATGGCGCAAGCGCTTTCGCGAGCGTGAGGTGATCATCGCCAAATACCGGCGCGAGATGGAGAAGGCGCTGGTCAAGGCGCGCGAACGCGTCCGCAAGCTCGAGCGCGACGCCGGCGGCGGCCCGCCTGAGGATTAGGCCGTGAACCCATAAACGACTGTTTTCGGCAAGGGGCTAAACGTCCGGAAATGGGTGGTTAGCTGCCGCTCCGGCGCTTCAGATAATCCTGCTGTTCCTCGAGCTCTTGCTCGGTGAAGAAGTGCTCTGGAAGCGTTTCGTCCGGCTCCCATTCCGCCTTGCCTTCCCAAGCATAAAACTGGCGCCAGAAGTCTCGGTCCGAATACGCGGTCAATGTGTGCACAAGAACCGCTCGCGGCATCGTCGAAACACGCACTTTGTCATTCTGCTGATGCACGACGCCAGCCTGCTGAGACTCTGCTCCCTCATCGCGCCAGACTTCGAATAGGAGCTTGTTCATGGGACGGGGCTAGCATCTTCCTGACGTGATGCGAATGTCCGCAATGGGGTCGCTTCGGGACAGTCCGCTTTTATGAGTCTGCGGCCTGGGCTCCGGTCACCAGCACGGCGCGGTAGTTCTCGATCACCTCGGCCAGCGGCTGGCCTTGCGCATCGACCACCAGCGCGCGATGCCGCAGGATCGTCGTGGGCGCCGCGCCTTCCCCGTCCCACAGGATACGTGTCGAAACCGTGCGGCGGCTGGGCGACAGCGGCAGGATCACGCGGCCGAACGGCACATCGCTGGTCTCCAGCGCCGCGTTCATCTCGGCGGTCAGGCGGCTGGCGACATACCAGTTGACCGCCTCCGACAGCACATGCTCACCACACATCAGGTGGACGCGGCGATAGGCGAGCCGCTCCCCCTCCGCATTCAGACGCCGGCGCGCAGCGGCCTCGCCCGCGACCAGCCGGTCGCGCCGCACCTGCGCATGCACGCGCGGCGCTCCTGCAAGCCCCAGCGCCGCGCAGCGCTCCTCGAGCACTTCGGTGGCGGTACGGCCATTCAGGAGTTCAGCGTTGAGGCGATCGACGGGATTCATTTCAAGGCGCGGTTTCAGACTTGCCGCGCCACCCATCGCCGCCACCCGCGTCAGCTCCCCCCGTTCGTTCGGGCCAGCGCCGCCTGCGCAGCGGCGAGCCGCGCGATGGGCACGCGATAGGGCGAGGCGGAGACATAGTCGAGACCTGTCTGCTCACAGAAGGCGATCGATGCCGGATCGCCGCCATGCTCGCCACAGATGCCGAGCTTGATCCCCGGCCGCGCCTTGCGCCCGCGCTCGGCCGCGATCTCGATCAGCTCGCCGACGCCCTCGACATCGATCGAGACGAACGGGTCGCGGGCATAGATGCCCTTCTCCACGTACGTCGTCAGGAACCGGCCGGCATCGTCGCGGCTGACACCCAGCGTCGTCTGGGTCAGGTCGTTGGTGCCGAAGCTGAAGAACTCGCCGACCTCGGCGATCTCGCCCGCGCGCAGCGCGGCGCGCGGCAGCTCGATCATCGTGCCGACCAGATACTCGATCGTGCGGCCCTTTTCGGCGAACACCGCCTGCGCGGCCTTGTCGACCACCGCCTTCATCAGCTCGAGCTCGCGCCGGGTCGCGACCAGCGGGATCATCACCTCGGGCACCGGCGCGGCACCGGATTTCTCCGCCACCTCGCACGCCGCCTCGAAGATCGCGCGCGCCTGCATCTCGTAGATTTCGGGATAGGTGACCCCAAGGCGGCAGCCGCGATGGCCGAGCATCGGGTTGAACTCGTGCAGCTCGGCGGCACGGCGGCGCAGCGTCTCGACGTCGAGGCCCGCAGCGGCCGCGACCTCGGCGAACTCGGCCTCCTCATGCGGCAGGAACTCGTGCAGCGGCGGATCGAGCAGGCGGATCGTGCAGGGCAACCCCGCCATCACCTCGAAGATCTCGGTGAAGTCCTTGCGCTGCTCGGGCAGCAGCTTGTCGAGCGCGGCGCGGCGGCCCTTCTCGTCCGCCGCCAGGATCATCTGGCGCACCGCGGTGATCCGCGCCGCGTCGAAGAACATATGCTCGGTGCGGCACAGGCCGATGCCCTCCGCGCCGAACTCGCGCGCGGTGCGGCAGTCGAGCGGAGTCTCGGCGTTGGTGCGCACCTTGAGGCGGCGGACCTTGTCGGCCCATTCCATCAGCGTGCCGAAGTCGCCCGCCAGCTCGGGCTGGATCGTCGGGACTTCGCCCAGCATCACCTCGCCGGTCGACCCGTCGATGGTGATCACCTCGCCCTCGCGGATTTCCCGCGTGCCGACCCGCATCAGGCCCTCTTTCGCGTTGATCGACAGCGTGCCCGCGCCCGAGACGCAGGGGCGCCCCATGCCGCGAGCGACGACCGCGGCGTGGCTGGTCATGCCACCCCGCGCCGTCAGAATGCCCTTGGCGGCATGCATGCCGTGAATGTCTTCAGGCGACGTCTCAACACGGACGAGGATCACGGCGTCACCGGCAGCAGCGCGCTTCTCGGCGGTATCGCTGTCGAACACCGCGAAGCCCGATGCCGCGCCCGGGCTGGCGGGCAGGCCCTTGGTCAGCACATCGCGTGCTGCTGCGGGATCGAGCGTCGGGTGGAGCAGCTGGTCGAGCGCCGCCGGGTCGACGCGGGCGATCGCTTCTTCCTGCGTGATCAGGCCTTCGCTCGCCATGTCGACCGCGATCTTGAGCGCCGCCTTCGCGGTGCGCTTGCCGCTGCGGGTCTGCAGCATCCACAGCTTGCCGCGCTCGACGGTGAACTCGATGTCCTGCATGTCGCGATAGTGGCGCTCGAGCTGGTCGAATACGCGCGCCAGCTCGCCATAGGCCTCCGGCATCGCCTCTTCCATCGACGCGGGCTTGGCCCCCGCCTTCTCGCGCGCCGCCTGGGTCAGATACTGCGGCGTGCGGATGCCCGCGACCACGTCCTCGCCCTGCGCGTTGATCAGGAACTCGCCATAATAGGCGTTCTCGCCCGTCGCCGGGTCGCGGGTGAACGCCACGCCCGTCGCCGAGGTGTCGCCCATATTGCCGAACACCATCGCCTGGACGTTGACCGCGGTGCCCCAATCGCCCGGAATGTCGTTGAGACGGCGATAGACCTTGGCGCGCTCCGACTGCCACGAACCGAACACCGCGCCGATCGCGCCCCATAGCTGGTCGTGCACATCCTGCGGGAAGGCCTTGCCGTCCCACAATTCGACCACCAGCGCCTTATACTCGGCGACCAGCGCCTGCCAGTCGCTCGCGGTCATCTCGGTGTCGAGATGATAGCCGCGATCCTCCTTGGCGATCTCCAGCGCTTCCTCGAACCGGCCATGGTCGAGCTCGAGCACCACGTCCGAATACATCTGGATGAAGCGGCGATAGCTGTCCCAGGCGAAGCGCGCGTCGCCGCTGATTGCGGCCAGCCCTTCGACGGTCGCATCGTTGAGGCCGAGGTTGAGGACGGTGTCCATCATGCCCGGCATCGACGCGCGCGCGCCCGAACGGACCGAGACCAGCAGCGGATCGGCGGCAACGCCGAACTTCTTGCCGGTGATCCCTTCGATATGCGCGACGCCATTGGCGACCTCAGCCTTCAGGCTGTCGGGGAAGGTCCCGCCATTCTCGTAATAGAGCGCACACACGGGGGTCGAAATCGTGAAGCCGGGGGGCACGGGCAGGCCGATCGAGGCCATGCCGTCGAGATTGGCACCCTTGCCGCCGAGCAGATTCTTGTCGCCGGCGCCGCCGTCCGAAACATCGCCGCCGAAGCGATACACATAACGAGTCATTCAAACCCCTTCCGTGGCGCCCTCCCCGGCGCGTTGGGCGCGCCTACCGCAGGTGCGAAGAAGGGGGAAGACCCTGTCCAGCGCTGTCACCGAACAGATTTGCTTGTGTTGCGGAAAATCGCGTGCGGTTGGGGGCCAAATCCTCCCCGGTACGGGGAGGATTTCGAATCCTACCGTCTACCCCTCGATCTTCCCGAAATCGGCCACTCGATGCACCGCATCGCGCATCCGCGCCAGCAGCGCGAGCCGCGACTCGCGCTTGGCCGGATCGGCATCGTTGACGGTCACATCGGTGAAGAAGGCGTCGATCGGCGCGCGCAGCGTCGCGAGCGCGGCCATCGCCTCCTCGAACCGCTCGCCCTCGACCGCCGCGGCAGCCTTGGGCTCCGCCGCATCGAGCGCTTCGATCAGCGCCGCCTCGGCGGGTTCGGTCGCATAGGTCGGCGCGGACCAGTCGGAGTCGGTGACGCCCTCCTTCTTGAGAATGTTCGCCGCGCGCTTGTACCCGGCGAGCAGGTTGGCACCGTCGTCGGTGGCCATGAACGCCTGCAACGCATGCACCCGCGCGAGCAGCCGGACGAGATCGTCTTCGCCGCCGAGCGCGAACACCGCATCGATCAGGTCGTGACGGACACCGGCTTCGCGCTGCTGGACCTTGAGGCGGTCGGCGATGAATTCGCCGACCCTGGTATCAAACCCTTCGAGATCATGGCCAGCGTATCGCAGCCACATGCTGGAGAAGCGCAGTGTTTCGACGAGCTTCATTCGAAGCTGATTACCCATGATGAGCGCGAGCACACCGATAGCTGCTCGACGAAGCGCAAACGGGTCCTTCGACCCAGTCGGCAGCAGGTTCACGCCGAAGAAAGCCGACAAGGTATCCAGCTTGTCCGCCAGCGATACCGCCACCGTGACCGGCGCAGTCGGCACGTCATCGCCTTGCCCAACCGGCTTGTAGTGGTCACGCACCGCCTCCGCGACCGCCGAATCCTCACCTTGCGCTGCGGCGTAATAGCCGCCCATCAGGCCCTGAAGCTCGGGGAATTCGCCGACCATGCCGGTGACGAGATCGGCCTTGGCCAGCCTCGCGGCGCGCTCGGCCTTATCGGCGAGCGAATAGCCCTCTCCCCCCTGGGGAGAGGGTTGGGAGAGGGGCCTGTCCGCGGGCGATGCGCTCGGTGAGACACCGGCCCCCTCACCCCGGCCCTCTCCCCGATGGGGAGAGGGAGAGGAACCGACAATCCCCTCTTCTACCAGCCAGCGCGCCAGCTTCGCCACCCGCTCGACCTTGTCGGCGACCGTGCCCAGCTTCTCGTGGAACACGATCTTCTCGAGCTTCCTCGCCTGCTCCTCCAGCGGCACCTTCAAATCCGTCTCGTAGAAGAAGCGCGCATCGCTCAGCCGGGCCGCGAGTACCTTCTGGTTGCCCTCGACGATCTTGGCGCCGCCATCGGCCGCGTCGATATTCGCGGTGCACACGAACGCGTTCGCCAGCTTCCCGGCGGTGTCCTGACACACGAAATATTTCTGGTTCACGCGCGCCGTCAGCTGGATCACCTCGGGCGGCACATCGAGAAACGCTTCGTCGAAGCGGCCGAGCAAAGGCACCGGCCATTCGGTCAGGCCGGCATTCTCGATCAGCAGCCCCTCGTCCTCGATCAGCGTGAGGCCGGCCTTGTTCGCCACCATCTTGGCGCCGAGCGCGATGGTGACGCGGCGTTCGGCCTGGTCGACCACGACATGGCAGGCACGCAGCTTCTCGACATAATCCGAAGCCGACCCGATGGTGATCGCACCCGGATGGTGGAAGCGATGACCCACCGTCGCCGCGCCCGAACGGACGCCCGCGACCTCGAACTCTACCACGTCGTCGCCGAACAGCGCGACGATGCCCTGCAGCGGACGCACCCAGCGCAGGCTTTCGGTCGACAGCGACGCCTCGCCCCAGCGCATCGACTTGGGCCAGGGGAAGGCGCGGACGATCGCCGGAACCGCCGTCGCCAGCACTTCCGCAGTCGCCTGACCCGGCTTGTCGATCACCGCGAACAAAGTCGCGCGGCCCTTGACGTCGCGCGTCTCCAGCGCGTCGCGGGTCAGCCCGGCCTTGCGCAGGAAGCCGTCGATCGCCGCATCGGGCGCGTCGGCGGGCGGCCCCTTCAGTTCCTCGCTCACCGCCTGCGTCTGCGCGGGCAGGTCGCGCGCGATCAGCGTCAGCCGCCGCGGGGTGGCATAGGTAACGATCTCGCCGGCCTTGAGACCGGCCTTGTCCAGCTCGGCCGTGAACAGACGCGCAAGGTCCTCTCGCGCCTTGTCCTGCATGCGGGCGGGGATTTCCTCCGAGCGGAGTTCGAGCAGGAAATCACTCACAGCGACCACTCCGGATATTTGGCGGTCCAATCGGGGGTCATGTGCGCGATCCACGCCTCGCAGCTGCCCTTGGCCAGGTCGCGGACGCGGCCGATATAGGCCTGGCGCTCGGCGACCGAGATGACGCCGCGCGCTTGCAGCAGGTTGAAGATGTGGCTCGCCTCGATCGCCTGCTCATAGGCCGCGATCGGCACATTGTTGGTCAGGCAGTTCTCGCACTCGGCGACCGCCTTGCGGAACGAATCGAACAGCGTCTCGGTATCGGCGACCTCGAAGTTGTACTTCGACATCTGCTTTTCGTTCTCGAGGAAGACGTCGCCATAGGTGAACTGCGCCTGCCCCTCACCGGCGTCATTGAACGCCAGGTCGTACACGCTGTCCTTGTTCTGGATGTACATGGCGAGCCGCTCGAGCCCGTAGGTCAGCTCGCCCGCGACCGGCTTGCAGTCGAAGCCGCCCATCTGCTGGAAATAGGTGAACTGGGTCACCTCCATCCCGTCGCACCACACTTCCCAGCCCAGGCCCCAGGCGCCGAGCGTCGGCGATTCCCAATCGTCCTCGACGAAGCGGATGTCGTGCCTGGTGAAATCGATCCCGATCGCGGCAAGGCTACCCAGGTACAGTTCCTGCAAATCGGGCGGGCTCGGCTTCAGGATCACCTGATACTGGTAATAATGCTGCAGCCGGTTGGGGTTCTCGCCATAGCGGCCGTCGGTCGGGCGACGGCACGGCTGGACGAACGCCGCGTTCCACGGATCGGGGCCGAGCGCGCGCAGCGTCGTCGCGGTATGGAAGGTGCCCGCGCCCATGCGCATGTCATAGGGCTGAAGGATCAGGCATCCCCGCTGGCTCCAGTAATCGTGGAGCTTGAGGATCATGCCCTGGAAGCTGAGCGGCTGGGTCATAGGGTTCGCGCTTTGGCGCAGGGGCCATGCACGGTCAACTGCTCGCACCTGTCCCGCCGGAAACCTGTGGCATCGGGAACAGGACCGGCCTCCACTGGTTAACGGCGCGACAGTTGACGGCCCGGTGACATATGGGCTTGGTAGGACCCAGATGCTCCGACGCACATTTCCCATCCTCTCCGCCTTCCTCCTCTCCAGCTGCTCGCTGTTCGGCACCAATGCCGATCCGGCCTTGTGGGTGGTGAAGGATGACGACACGACGATCTATCTGTTCGGCACGGTCCATGTGCTCGAGCCGGGCACGCGCTGGTTCGACGACGGCGTGCGCGAGGCGTTCGACGCCAGCGACGAGCTGGTGCTGGAAATCGCCAGGCCCGATCCGGCCGCGATCGCCGCGCTCACCGCCCAGCTCGGCACGCGCGGCGGCCCGCCCTTCGCGCCGGAGGTCGACGAAGCCGCGCAGAAGCTCGGCATGGCCAAGGGCGAGATCGACAGGATGGAGCCTTGGCTGGCGGCGCTCACCCTGAGCCAGCGCGCGGTGGTGAAGGCGGGCTATTCCTCCGACGACGGCGTCGAGGCCGCGCTGTCGAGCGCAGCGGAAAGCGCAGGCAAGCCGGTCAAGGCGCTGGAGAGCGCGCGCGGCCAGCTGATGCTGTTCGACAACCTCTCCGGCGCGGCGCAGAGCGCAATGCTCGGCGCGACGGTCAAGGAACTGCCAAGCGCGGGCGAGCGGCTCGGGCGCTTCGTCAAGGCGTGGGGCGCGGGCGATGCCGAGAGCGTGGGCGCCGAGATGAACCGCGTGGCGCAGGCCTCGCCCGAGCTGGCCGAAACGCTGGTCGCGCGCCGCAACGCCCATTGGGCGGACTGGGTCGCGGCGCGGATGGCGCAGCCCGGCACCGTCTTCGTCGCGGTCGGCGCCGGGCATCTGGCGGGCAAGGGCAGCGTCCAGACGCTGCTCGGCGAGAAGGGCCTGACGGTCGAGCGAGTGGCGTACTAGGTTCCCCAAAACTCCTCCCCGGTACGGGGAGGGGGACCGCCGCGAAGCGGTGGTGGAGGGGCCGCCGCGCAGACGGCGGTGCGTGCGGCCAGGTTCACCGCCCTCTGCGGGGCGGCCCCTCCGTCATCGCTGCGCGATGCCACCTCCCCGTGCCGGGGAGGATTGGGTTGCCTTTCCCCTCCCCCTCCCCTATAGGCGCGCGCTTCGATCAGGGTCATCCCTGGAGGCCTGGTCGAAGATGAACCAATTAGCGCACAGGAATTCGACACATGAGCGATACGCTTACGCTGTCGGCCGAGACGCGCGACCGGGTTGGCAAGGGAGCCTCCCGTGCGCTTCGTCGTGAAGGCCGCGTACCCGCCGTTATCTACGGCAACAATCAGGAACCGCTGAGCATCCACCTTGAAGAGCGCGCGCTCACCAAGGCGCTGAACACCGGCCACTTCTTCAACTCGGTCATCATGATCGAGGGCGCTGACGGCAAGCCGGTCCGCACCCTCGCCAAGGATGCCGCACTTGACGTCGTGACCGACCGCCCGGTCCATGTCGACTTCCTGCGCATCTCCGAGCACGCCAAGGTCCACGTGAACGTGCCCGTCGCGTTCTCCGGCGAAGACGCTTCGCCCGGCCTCAAGAAGGGCGGCGTGCTCAACATCGTCCGTCACGAGCTCGAACTGGTCTGCGACGCGGCCGAGATCCCCAGCGAGATCACCATCTCGCTCGACGGTCTCGACGTCGGCGCCTCGATCCACATCTCGAACATCACCCTGCCCAAGGGCGTCGAGAGCGCGATCGAAGACCGCGACTT
Source organism: Sphingomonas sp. GW821-FHT03E12 (assembly GCF_059420685.1). Taxonomy (NCBI): domain Bacteria; kingdom Pseudomonadati; phylum Pseudomonadota; class Alphaproteobacteria; order Sphingomonadales; family Sphingomonadaceae; genus Sphingomonas; species Sphingomonas sp. GW821-FHT03E12. The sequence goes on along the minus strand of NZ_JBWKUF010000002.1, from coordinate 288 downwards.
CACCATCGCCACCATCGTCGCTCCGTCGGCGCTGAAGTCCGAGGAAGCCGAAGCGGCTGCCGAGGCGGAAGCTCCGGCTGAAGCCGAAGCCGAAGCGCCGGCCGAAGAGGCTGCCGCCGAGGGCGAGACCGAGGCGAAGGAAGGCGAGTAAGCCTTTCCCGCCCTTTCGGGTTATTCTAGAGCGCCCTCGCACCCCGGTGCGGGGGCGTTTTATTTGGTTGCGGTGCCAGCCCGCTCCCCCACCCGGCCACCCAACGCCAGTATATTCTATGGGTGGCCGGGTGGGGG